>NZ_CP133111.1:660000-1320000 GCF_033001325.1 Rhodopseudomonas sp. BAL398 | reverse complement strand
CGGCCTTTGGTACGGCGGCGGTGCTGCTGCGCCGGCAGCGGATCTTTCCGCTTGCGGTGCTGATCGCGGCGCTCGCCGCCGGCTTTGCCACCGCCTGCCTCAAGGCCGCCTGGATCGCCCATCAGGTGCTGTCGAGGCCACTCTATTCGGTTTCGCTGCAGGGCTATGTCGAGACCCGTGAGGATCGCACGCGCAGCGATCGCTTCGTGCTGCGGGTCGCGACCATGGACAGCCCGCGCCGGCCGATCAAACTCGAACGGGTGCGGCTGTCGGTGAAGAAGGGAGCCGCGCCCGCGGTCGGCAGCTTCGTCGCCTTGAAGGCCCGGCTGCAGCCGCCGCTGGCGCCGTTGCGACCGGGCGGCTACGATTTCGGCCGCGACCTGTATTTCCAGGGCATCGCGGCGTCCGGCTTCGTGATGGGCGCCATCACACCACGCGACCCGCCGGGCGATGGCGGCTGGCGGCTGCGCTACGCCGCCCTGATGCAGAATCTGCGCGACGCCATCGATGCCAGGATCCGATTGACGCTGGACGGCGACACGCGCGCGATCGCCACCGCCTTGCTGACCGGGCGGCGCGACGCGATCTCGACGCCGGTCAACGACGCGATGTTCATCTCCGGGCTCGGCCATGTGCTGTCGATCTCGGGCTATCACATGGCGGTGGTGGCCGGCGTGGTGTTCTTCGTGGTGCGCGCGCTGCTGGCGCTGATCCCGGCGCTGACGGTGACGTTTCCGATCAAGAAAGCGGCTGCCGCGGCGGCGCTGGCGGCCGCGGCGTTCTATCTGCTGCTGTCCGGCGCCGAGGTGGCGACGCAGCGCTCGTTTTTGATGACCGCCGTGGTGCTGATCGCCGTGATGGTCGATCGCCGCGCCATCACCTTCCGGACGCTGGCGGTGGCCGCGTTAGTGGTGCTGCTGATCGCGCCGGAAGCCCTGGTGCATCCGAGCTTCCAGATGTCGTTCGCCGCCACGTTGGGGCTGGTGGCGCTGGTCCAGATTGGGATGCCGGCGCTGTTGGCCGCGCCCGACCACTCGGCGACCGCGCGCGCGGCGCTGTGGGGCGGCCGCGAGATCGCCATGCTGGCGCTGGCGTCGCTGGTCGCGGGCCTGGCCACCACGCCCTATGCGGCGTTTCACTTCCACCGCGCCACCCCCTATGGGGTGCTGGCCAATCTGGCGGCAATGCCCGTGGTCTCGGCCCTGGTGATGCCGGCGGGCCTGCTGGGGCTGGTGGCGATGCCGTTCGGCTTCGACGGCGTGTTCTGGCGGCTGATGGAAATCGGCATCGACTGGATGATCGTGGTGGCGCAATGGGTCGCGGCACTGCCCGGCGCGATCGGCCGGGTCGCGGCGTTCGGCACCGGAGCGCTCCTGCTCGCCACCATCGGGATGATTGCGCTCGCCCTGTTGCGCACGCCGCTGCGCTTTGCCGGTGCGCTGGCGATCGCCGTGGCGGCGGGCTGGGCGCTGCTGAAGCCGCAGCCTGCGATGCGGGTGTCGGATGACGGCCGGCAAGTCGCGGTACGGGGCGCCGACGGCCGGCTACGGCTGATGCAGAGCGGCAACGACGCCTTCCTGCTCAAGGAATGGCTGGCGGCGGATGGCGATTCGCGCCAGGGCGGCGATGGGTCGCTGACGCAAGACGTATCCTGCGACGCCGACGGCTGCGTCACGGCGCTGGCGGACGGCGCGCTGGTGGCGCTGGCGAAGCGCCCGGAGGCGCTGGACGATGATTGCACGCGCGCGGCCGTGATCGTCAGCGCGCTGCCTGCGCCGGACGATTGCGCGGCGCGGCTGATCGGTCCGGAGCAATGGCGCCGCGGCGGCGCGCTGGCCTTGCGGCGCGGCCGCGATGGGGGCGATGGATGGGCAATCGACGCGGTCCGCCCGCGCGGCACCGATCGGCCCTGGGCGCCGGCCGATCCGAACGCCACGACGGCCCGGATCAGCACTTCGTCGCGGGGCGCGGCGCCGGTCGACGCAACGCCCGCGCCAACCGATCAGCGCGACACCGACTGAGCGCGAACAGCCTCAGTATTTACGATACAGCCCGACCAGCTTGCCCTGAATCCGCACCCGGTTCGGCGGCAGGATCCGAACTTCGTAGGAGGCGTTGGCTGGCTCCAGCGCGATCGAGGCGCCGCGTCGGCGGAACCGCTTCAGCGTGGCTTCCTCCTCGTCGATCAGCGCCACCACGATGTCGCCGGTCTCGGCACTCTCATGGCGCTGGATCAGCGCCATGTCGCCGTCGAGGATGCCGGCATCGACCATCGAATCGCCGCGCACTTCCAGCGCGTAGTGCTCGCCGGCGCCGAGCATGTCGGGCGGCACGCTGATGGTGTGGCTGCGGGTCTGCAACGCCTCGATCGGCGTGCCGGCGGCGATCCGGCCCATCACCGGCACCGAGACGTTGCGGCTGGAATCATCCTCGGCGGGGTTGGAGCTGGCGGGGCGAACCTTGCCCAGATTGCCTTCGATTACGCTCGGAGTGAAGCCGCGACGGCCGTTGCCGCCGGGATTGATGCCCATCTCCGGCAACTTGATGACTTCGATGGCGCGGGCGCGATTGGGCAGCCGGCGGATGAAGCCGCGCTCTTCCAGCGCGGTGATCAGCCGGTGAATGCCGGATTTGGAGCGTAAATCCAGCGCATCCTTCATCTCGTCGAACGAGGGGGGGACGCCGGCTTCCTTCAGCCGCTCGTTGATGAATCGCAGCAATTCATATTGTTTGCGCGTGAGCATCTCGACCAATCCCCAGTCTGTCGCCGCATGTTCCGCAAGGCGCCACAAGAGCCCCCAAATGCAGATTGCCAGAACCGCACGGCCAGAAACAAATCATGAACGAACACTATATGTTCCATATGTGTTCTGCAACCCCATAATTTGCCGGTAACAATTTGAGCTTTTGCTACAAGGGGAGCTTCAGGATGGTACAGGCCGAACCGGCGCTGGCCGCCGGGGCGAATGGTGAACGGATCACCAGGGCCTGCGCCGCGGCGAGCTTGCCCAGCAGCGAGGAATCCTGGCGTTGCACCGGCGTCGCCAGCAATTGTCCGTCCGGGTCGATCTCGAGCCGGGCGCGGACATAGTCCTGGCGCTGGTCATTGGCGGGAAGGTCGCCGCCAAGCTTGGCCGGCTGGGGTACGTGGTGCACCTCGTGGCGTCCCGCCAGCGCCCGGATCAGCGGCACCATGAACAGGAAGGCGCAGACATAGGACGACACCGGATTGCCGGGCAGGCCGATCACCGCCATCGCCCCGCGCCGGCCATGCATCATCGGTTTGCCCGGCCGCATTGCGATCTTCCAGAATGCCAGATCGACGCCTTCGGCCTCCAGCGCGCGTTTGACCATGTCGTGGTCGCCGGCCGAGGCGCCGCCGGTGGTGACCAACAGATCGGCGCCGGCATCGCGTGCCCGCCGGATCGCCGAGGTGGTGGCCTCCATCGTATCGGCGGCGATGCCGAGATCGGTGATCTCGGCGCCCTCATCACGCGCCAATGCCCGCAGCGCATAGCCGTTGGAATAGACGATCTGTCCAGGACCCGGCTCGGTGCCCGGCATCACCAATTCGTCGCCGGTGGCGAGCATCGCCACCAATGGGCGCCGATGCACCGGCAGCATCGGATGGTTCATCCCGGCGGCCAGCGATAGATCACGGTCGCTGAGCCTGGTTCCGCGGCGCAGCAGCACCTGGCCCGTCTCAAAATCGATTCCGGCCGGGCGGATATGCCGGCCGGGCTGCGCCGCTTCGGTGATGGTGACGATGTCGCCGTCGCGCAGCGTGTCTTCCTGGATCACCACCGTGTCGGCGCCGGCGGGGATCACCCCGCCCGTGAAGATCCGCAGCGCCTCGCCGTCACGCAGTGCCACATCGGCCGGCCGGCCGGCCGCGACCTCGCCGATCACCCGCAGCCTGGCGCCGGCGGTGGCGACATCCGCCGCCCGCACCGCATAGCCGTCCATCGCCGACATCGGCTGTGGCGGCTGGGTCCGCAGGGCGGCAAGATCGCGCGCCAGAACCCGGCGATGCGCGGTGTCGAGCGCGACGCTTTCCTCGGGCAGCGGCAGCGCGCCGTCGAGCACCGCCGACAGGGCGTCGGCAACCGGCATCAGGGCCATGTCAGTCTCCGGTTTGGATTCGCGCGCCTGCGGGACGATGGTGTGGGGCGCGGTAACGCGGTGTCCGGCTTATGTCGATGCCGCACTTTGCGCAAGGCGCCGCGCGCTGATGGTGAGGCGGTCGCGCATCCCCAACGAAATCATTATTGTGATCGGCGCGTGCCCCCTCTAGCAGCGTCACGGCGGCTGTTGAAACTCTCGGGCAAAGATTGGGAGCGCATAGATGCAGGACAATTTTGCGAAGTGGCTGTTTCGGATCGTCGCCACCCTCGGGGCGATCGGTTTTATCACCGCCTATTCGATCCGGCACGACTGGAGCAAGGGCGCCATGCCGAGCTTCAGCGATGATTATCGCCCGCCGGAAAGCAGCGCGCCGCCCAGCGCCGCGACGGCGCCTGTCGCCGCACCCGCGGCGGCGCCTCGCGCCGCAAGCGCCGCCGCGCCAGCGGACGTGGCGGCGTCGCCGAATGCCGGCACGGCGCCTGCCGCAACGTCCAGTGCCGGCGGTCAGGGCCAAGCCCCGTGCCAGCCGATCGGACGCACCGCCAAGGGCGAATTGGTCTATTCGATGGATTGCCAGCGTCTGCCGACCCCATAACAGGGGGGCTTGATACCAGGACGCCAGCCGCGCTGCGGCCGATCGGACACTCAGTCAGGCGCATGGTCCGTGGGCGGCACCGCGACCATCGCTGGCAGATAGATGTCGTTGAACGCCGGCGGCAGCCGACGCGGCTTGCCGCTGCTGATCTCGATGCAGACCAATTCCCAGCGGCCGCGCATCACCGTGGCGCGATCGCGCGGCCGGATCATTTGAAACCGCCGTTCCATGATCAGCCGGCCGTCGCTGCGCGTGATCCAGGTGCTGAGCAGCAATTCGTCACCGAGCACGCTGGGCAGCAGATAGTCATATTCGCCGCGACGGATCGCCATCGCCCGATCGAGCCGCTGCCAGTCGGCCAAATTCAGGCCGAGTGCTTCCGAATGCGCCCAGCCGACGCTGTCACACCAGCGCACATAGACCGAATTATTGGTGTGGTTGAGCCCGTCGATATCGGCGACGCCGGGCGTCAGCGTCAATGTGAAGGGGGTCGGGTAATCCCAGTCATATTCGGTAGCAGGGCTGCTCATGAGATCCTTCATTCACGTCTCGACTACGGAGCGTCGCCGGGCGGTTACAACCCCAACGCATCCAGTGCGCGCGCCACGTCGTCGCTCGACCTGACCTGCACGGCGATCAATCCGCAGGCCCGCGCGCCCTCAATGTTCTCGATCAGATCGTCGAAGAATACAATGCGCTCGGCCTCGATGCCGATGGCCGCCACCACATGGGCGAAGGCCGCCGCATCGGGCTTTCGCAGCCCGATGTTGGACGACAAGAACACGTCGCGAAAATGTCCCAACAGATCGGCGAAATGCTGCGAGAAATGCGCGACATGGGCCGGATTGGTGTTTGACAGCGCATAGAGCGGGACATGCTTGGCCGCGCGCATCAAGAGCGGCACGATGCCCGGCATTGCGCCGATGAAGGTTGCATTCCAGCCGTCCAGCAGTTGTGCGTCGGACAGCGTCAGTCCGAGCGCCTCGCGCAGCCGTGCGAAGAATTCGGCGTCGTCCAATTCGCCGCGCTCGTGACGCTGATAGACATCGTCGCGGGAAAATCGGATGGCGAGGTCTTCCGGACGACAGCCGGCATGATGCGCCCATCGCGCCAGCGTCCGCTCGAAATCGATATCGATCACGACGCGGCCGAGATCGAACAGCAATGCGTCGGCCGCCCCGATCTTGAGATCCATTGTCATCATAAATCCTGCATCAAAGGTATCGATCAACCGGCGAAGACTATGACACCGACGAAGCGCGGATGGTGACAAAGAACTTACCAAGTTGATTAAACCGCTGGTAATGGCCGACGGGTTAAGACAGCAAGCGCCGCGGTGCGACCAACATGCGAATGCGCCGGACCGCGACGCCACGTTTCATCAGCGCCGATCCGCCCATGTCCGTCAATCACGACTCAGCGATAAATTTCCTCGGCACAGCCGTCGCCATGATGACGGCGATGGCGTGGCTGCGGCGGCGCGCTGGCATGGCGCTGCGGCCTGGTCGACATCCGGGCACGATCCGGTGCTGAACGGGATCGTGAAATCGAGATCGAAACGAAAGCCGGAGGAGGAGCACGCCACGCATGGCTGGTTCGTCACCTTCGCCGATCTGATGGGTCTGCTGGTCAGCTTCTTTGTGATGCTGGTATCGTTCTCGACCCAGGATCTGAAGAAGCTGCAGATCGTCGCGGGCTCGATGCGGGACGCGTTCGGCGTCCAGCAGGAATCGCGGTTCGCCGGCGTTGTCGAGACCGACGGCGTCCCGGTCCAGGGCGCGATCAAGAGCAAGCTTCAGGTCTCGCCGGATCAGGCCAGCAACACGCCGCGGCTCGAGGAGGGCGGCGGCTCGGCCGGCGCAACCTCGCAGGTGAAAGCGGACCGCGAATTCGCGCTGGCATCGGCCTCATTGCGTCAGGCCTTGCAGGACCTGCCTGAATTGGCGGAGATCTCCAAGAACGTCATGTTCGAGGAAACCCCGCTCGGGCTTAATCTGGAACTCACAGATCAGGACGGGCGTCCGATGTTTCCGGACGGCTCGTTCGTGCCCTATCCGCGCACCACGTTGCTGATCCAGAAACTGGCCGCGCCGTTGCGGGCGACGGCGTTGCGGATATCGATCACCGGGCATACTGCGGCCGGTCTGGTGCCCGCCTATAGCGATTACGACGGCTTCGATCTATCGACCAACCGCGCCAATGCGGTGCGCCAGATTTTGAAACGCGAGGGGTTGCCGGCCAGTCATATTCTGTCGGTGGCCGGCAAGGCCGATGGCGAACCGCTGTTTCCCGACGCGCCGATGCTGGCGGCGAACCGCCGGGTTACGATCAGTCTGATGCGGGAAAATCCGCCGCTGCCGCCCGACCTGAAGCCGTAATACCAGCAGTCATACGAAGCGCTCATATCATGGCCGGCAGCATTCGGGCGCGGGCCGGCGGCCCACGCCCGAAGCGACGTCACGTCAACGCGCGATTACGCTTTGCTCTCGACCGCGATCCGCTTCGCCTTGCTGGCCGCCTGCTCGACCTTGGGCAGGGTTACGGTGAGCACGCCGTTCTTGAAGGTCGCGCTGACCTTGTCCTCGGCGACCTGGTAGTCCAGCGGAATCCGGCGTTCGAACCGGCCATAGAACCGTTCGCTGAACTGCCGGTCCTTGTCGCTGGTCTCGGAGCTCTTCTCGCCGCGTAGCGTCAGATATCCGTCATCGAGCAGGACCTCGATATCCTTGTCCTCGAGGCCCGGGACCTCGGCGGAGACCTGCAGCTCCTTGTCGTTGTCGGTGATCTCCAGCTTCGGCCAGCCGGTGCCGAGCGGCGCCAGCCGAGTAAGCGGGGTGGGCACGTCGAAGCCGCGAAACACGTCGTCGAACAGACGGTTCATTTCGCGGTGTAGCGACAGGAACGGATCGCTGCTTTCGCCATAACGGGCGAGCGGTTGCGTATTCCGGCTCCAGGGGATGATGTCACGCATGTTCATGGAAGCCTCCAACTCCAATCGTTAAAATTGCAAAGCGGGCCCGCGCCATGCGGGCGCGCCCGTTGATTTGGGAGCGACCGGCGCGCCGTCAAGATCCGTTGTGGCGGGATCAGCCGTGGCGGTGAAAAATTTTCACGGCGACTCTTGAAACGCAAAAACCGGCTTCCTAATTTGCCGCCGTCCCCTTGGAAAGGAGTAGTTCGGGAGGCCGCTATGGATATCATGACGACGCAACGACCGATTGATCATGCCGTGCTTGACCCAGCCGTGTCGGCTTATGACCATCCGGATCAGGTACTACGCGACGACGCGTTGACCATTACGCAGAAGCGCGGCATCCTCGCCTCATGGGCCTGTGATGCCAACGCGGTGGAGTCGCAGCCCTGGCTGCGGTTGATACCGGGGGCCGGCAAGGCGGTGCCGCTGAGTGCGATCCTCGACGCATTGCGGCGCCTCGACGAGCGCGATCCGCCGCCCCGCGGCGGCGCCGCGATCCGGCTGCGCAGCGCGAACCCCGGCGCGGAGGAGTTCACCGCGCCGACGATGATCCATCAGTATCCGAGGAGAGGCCATGGTCTGGCGAAACGTCGACATCCCGTTCGATCCATTGTGCTGCCCGAATTGCGGCGCGCGGATGCGGCTCGCGCGGATAGATGCGCGGCCGGTGCGGCGCTTCGAGGAGTTCGAACGCCACATCTATCGTTGCGATGATTGCGCCAATATCAGCCGCTTCGTAATCGACAAGCAGAGCTGGGCGGAACGGCGCTCGGCGTAGCGCCGGCCGCCCGGATATCAGACCTCCGGCGTGGCCGGCGAGGGGGCTTCGGTCGACTCGCCGGCTGCGGCGCGTGCCGGCATGTCCAGAGCCAGTCGCTGCACCGCGATGATCTCCTTGATCCATTGCCGCTTGGAATGGGCCGGAAAGCCGCCCCAGACCGAACCGGGCGGAACGTCGTTCATCACCGACGCACGCGCCGCAAGCTTGGCGCCCTTGCCGATGGTGACGTGGGGAATCGCCGCGACGCGGCCGCCGAGCACGACGAAATCCTCCAGCGTGACACTGCCGCTGAGACCCGTCTGCGAAACGATGATGCAGTAGCGGCCGATCACGCAATTGTGGCCGATCTGGCAAAGATTATCGATCTTGGTGCCTTCGCCGATCACGGTGTCGCGAATGCCGCCGCGATCGACTCTTGTGCCCGAGCCGATTTCGACGTCGTTGTGGATCACCACCATGCCGACCTGCGGCACCTTGACGTGGCCGCTGGCGCCGGAGACGTAGCCGAAACCGTCCTGGCCGATCTGGGTGCCGGGATGCAGGATGACGCGATCGCCGATTTCGGAATGGATCACGGTGGAGCAGGGGCCGATGGCGCAGTCGACGCCGATCCGGACATGCGGCCCGATCACCGCATTGGCGCCGATCAGCGTGCCGGCGCCGATCTCGGCGCGCGGGCCGATCACCGCACCGGGGTCGACGGTGACGCCGGCGCCGAGCTTGGCGGACGGATGCACATGGGCGCCGGGCGCGATGCCGACGGTGCCGAACACCGAGGTCGGACGCAGCGACGACGGATAGAGTTTGCGCGCCACCGCGACGAAGGCCTCATAGGGCTTGCGGACCTGCAGCACCACGGCGCCGGCGGGTGCCTGACCGGCGAAGCGTTGCGTGGTCAGCACCGCGCCGGCCTTGCTCGCCGGCAGTTGAGTGGCGAATTTGGAATCCGCGATGAAGGTGAGGTCGTCGGGCCCGGCCAGATCGACCGGGGCGACGTCGGTGAAAACCCGGCCGAGGTCGGCGTCGCCCAGCGCTTCCGCGCCGGTGATGGCAATGATGTCTGCGACGCTCAACGGCGTCGCGTCGGCGAAAAACCCGGTTCCCTTCACGTCATGTCCTCCGGCTAGGCCAAGTCGGCGATGTAGTGGCCGGACTTGCCGCCCTTCTTCTCGACCAGATGAATGCCTTCGATCCGCACGCCGCGCTCGACCGCCTTGATCATGTCGTAGATCGTCAGGCACGCCACCGACACCGCGGTCAGGGCTTCCATTTCCACGCCGGTCTGGCCGGAGAGCTTGGCGGTGGCGCGGACGATGCAGCCCGGCAGCTTGGCGTCGGTGGTAATGTCGACGGTGACCTTCGACAGCGCCAGCGGATGGCACAGCGGAATCAGGTCGGCGGTGCGTTTCGACGCCATGATGCCGGCGATCCGCGCCGTTCCCAGCACGTCGCCCTTCTTGGCGTTGCCCTTGACGATCAAGGCCAGCGTCGCCTTGCTCATCACCACGCGGCCTTCGGCCACCGCGATCCGTTCGGTCGCGGCTTTCTCCGACACGTCGACCATCCAGGCTTCGCCCGAATTGGCGATATGGGTGAGGGCGGGCGTGGGTGTCTTCGAGGATTTTTTCGAGGATGTCGTCTTGGATTTCTTGCTCATGGGCCTATCAGGTTCCGGTTGCGCGGACGCCGTCGCGGCGCGCCAGCAGCGCCCGGGTCGCCGCCGCGACGTCTTGCTGGCGCATCAGGCTTTCGCCGACCAGAAAGGTGTTGATTCCGACGCGGCCGAGCCGCGCCAGATCGTCGGGCGTGAACACGCCGCTCTCGCCGACCATCAGCCGATCCTTGGGGATCAACGGCGCCAGCGCCTCGCTGGTGGCGAGCGTCACCTCGAAGCTGCGCAGATTGCGGTTGTTGACGCCGATCATCGGCGAGCGAAGTTGCAGCGCCCGCTGCAACTCGTCGCGGTCATGGATCTCGAGCAGCACATCCATGCCGAGCGCGATCGCCGTATCCTCGATGTCGCGCGCGGCGGCATCATCGAGTGCCGCCATGATGATCAGGATGCAGTCGGCGCCATGGGCGCGGGCTTCGACCACCTGGTAGGTGTCGTAGATGAAATCCTTGCGCAGCACCGGCAGCGAGACGGCCGCGCGCGCCGCCACCATGAAGTCGAGATGGCCCTGAAACGACGGCGTGTCGGTCAGCACCGACAGGCAGGCTGCGCCGCCTTGCTCGTAAGCGCGCGCCAATGTCGGCGGATCGAAATCGGCCCGGATCAATCCCTTCGACGGCGACGCCTTCTTGATCTCGGCGATCAAAGCGCTGTCGCCGGCGGCGAGCTTTTGCCGGATCGCGCTGACAAAACCGCGCGGCGGCGACGCGGTCTTTGCCGCGGCCTCGAGTTCGGCGAGCGGGCGCGCGCGTTTGGCGGCGGCGATTTCCTCGCGCTTATAGGCTTCGATCCGGGTCAGGATGTCAGACAAGGCAATCTCCTCAGGCCGGCGCGTTGGAGACCGCGATCAATTGCTGCAGCCGCGCCGCCGCCGCACCACCATCGAGCGCCGCGGTGCCGAGCGCCACGCCTTGCTTGAGATCGCTGGCCCGTCCGGCCACGATCAGCGCCGCCGCGGCATTCAATAGCGCGACGTCCCGATAGGCGCTGGGCTTGCCCTCGAGCACGCCGCGCAATGCCGCCGCATTGGCTTCGGCATCGCCGCCCTTGAGCGCGTCGGCGCCGGCGCGCGGCAGCCCGGCGTCTTCCGGCGTCACCTCGAAGGTGCGGATATTGCCGTTCTCAAGTGCCGCCACGAAGGTCGGGCCGGAGAGGGTGATTTCGTCGAGCCCGTCGGAGCCGTGAACCACCCAGGCGGCCTCGGAACCGAGATTTTTCAGCACCTGCGCCAGCGGCTGCACCCATTGGCGCGAAAACACCCCGACCATCTGGTGCCTGACGCCGGCCGGATTGGACAGCGGACCGAGCAGATTGAAGATCGTGCGGGTGGCGAGTTCGACTCTTGTCGGGCCGACATTCTTCATCGCCGGATGATGGGTCGGTGCGAACATGAAGCCGATCCCGGCTTCGGCGACGCAGCGCCCGACCTGGTCCGGGTTAATGTCGATCTTGACGCCGAGCGCGTTCAGCACGTCCGCGGCGCCGGATTTCGATGACAGCGCACGGTTGCCGTGCTTGGCGACCGTCACGCCGCAGCCTGCGAGGATGAAGGCGGCGCAGGTCGAGACATTGACCGAGCCGGAGCCGTCGCCGCCGGTGCCGACCACATCCACCGCATCGGGTGGCGCGTCCACGGTCAGCATCTTGGCGCGCATCGCCGACACCGCCCCGGTGATCTCGTCGACGGTCTCGCCGCGCACCCGCAGCCCCATCAGCAGCGCGCCCATCTGCGATGGGGTGGCTTCACCCGACATCATCGCGTCGAAGGCGCCCGCCGCCTCGTCGCGCGACAGCGTCGCCCCGGTGGCGACTTTTCCGATAATCGCTTTGAAGTCTTTCATGTCCCACTTTCGGCAACCGGAACGACGACCCAATCCGTCGTCAATTGGTCGCCGCCCCCGTCACCTGTGCCACCGCGGTCTCGTTGATCGTCGTGCCGATCTGGTTTTCCAGTCGGGCAATATACTGACCGACCTGTTCATCGCCCATCCGGCGGATCAACGTCTCTTTCAACTTCTTCACCTCTTCGGAGGCCATGTCGACCTGCGGCACGACGATGTCGGTCACCTGGAATACGAACCACTCCTCGCCACCATCGCCCTGGGTCTGGCTGATGCCGTCCTTGGCGGTACGGAATGCGGCCGCGATGACGCTGGCGGGGACTCCAGGTGCGGTGGTTTCGCGCTTCAGGCCGGTGGCGGTCTCGAGCTTGACGCCGGCGGCGGTCGCCGCGTCGGCGAGCTTGCCGTTCGGGCCGAGCTTTTGCACGATCTCGGCGGCCTTGGTACGCAGCCGGCTGGTCACCTGGGCTTCGCGCCAGCGCGCCTCGACCTGGTCCTTGACCTCGTCAAGGGGCCGCTCGCGGGACGGCGTCACGCCGAGCACGTCGAACCAGACATAGCCGCCGTTCAGCGCCAGCGTTTCGTTGTCGACGCCGACATCGCTGGCGAACGCCGCGGTGGCGAGGTCAAGCCCCTTCGGAATGGCGGCAACCGGCTGGCCGTCGGGGCCGCGACCGGAACGGTCGATGGCATCGATGGTGACCGGCGTCAGGCCCAATTGCTTTGCGGCTTCGATCACGCTGGCGCCGCCGCCGCGGGCGTCTTCCATCTTGTTGTGGAGATCCTGGACTTTGGCGCGCGCCCGATCGATCGCGATCTCGCGCTTGATCTTCTGCGCCACGCTCTCATAGCTCGGCTGGATGCCCGGCTCGATCTTGCCGATCTTCACCAGGACGGTGCCGAAGCGACCCTTGATCGGCTGGCTGATGCCGTCGGCGGGAAGCGCGAAGGCCGCATTGGCAACCGCCGGATCGAGCATTTCGGACTTGCTGATCAATCCGAGGTCGACGTCGGACGGCTTCAGGCCGCGCTCTTTCGCCAGATCGGCGAATGACAGGCCGCCATCAAGCCGGGTGCGGGCCGCCTGCGCCTCTTCGCCATTCGGAAACACGATCTGCGAAATCTCGCGCTTCTCGGGGGTTGCCAGCTGCTCGCGACGCTCCTCAAATACTTTCTTGGCATCGGCGTCGGACACGTCGCTCCATGTCGCGATGGCTTCCGGTGTCACGGCGACGAAGGACACCTTGCGGTATTCGGGCGCCCGGAACTGAGCCTTGTGCTCGTCGTAATAGCCGGCCAGCGCCTCTGACGACGGTGGCTCGATGGTACCGACCTGGGCGGCGCCAAGCTTCAGATAGGCGATGCTGCGCTGTTCGTCCTGGTACCGGCTCATCGCTTCAAGCTGGGTCTTGCTCGGCTCCAGCCCGTCCAGAATGGTGCCGGCGATTTGCCGCCGCAGCGCCACCTTGTGCTGCTCGGCGAGATAGCGCTGCTCGGAATAGCCGAATTGCCGAATCGCCTGCTGGAACCGCGCCGGATCGAAGGCCCCGTTGGTGCCCTTGAAATTCGGGTCGCTCAGAATCGTCCGCATGGTGTCGGCGTCGGATTGGCCTAATCCCAGCCTGCGGGCGTTCTCGTCCAACGCCGCCTCGGCGATCACCTGCTGCAGGACCTGACGGTCCAGACCGAAGGCGCGCGCCTGATCCTGGGTCAGGGGGCGACCGAACTGGCGGCCGATCTGCTGCAGCCGATCGGTGTAGATCTGACGGAACTGCTCGGTCGAAATCTCCGTATCGCCGACTTTGGCCAGCGTCGACTGCCCGAAGCCGCGGAAAATATCCGCGATTCCCCACACCGCGAAGCTGAGGATCAACACCCCCATCACGGTGCCCATTATGATCTTGCCAACCCAATTGGATGAGGCTTTGCGGATTCCTCGAAGCATGGAGTCACTTTTTTGCAGGAGGGAACCGGCCGCGCCCAAAGCGGAGTGTGCAAGTTGGCGTCGCCGGCTTGAGGAACCATCATAAAGTGGCAACCGTCAGGTCGCAACCTGCGCGGCGACCGCCGATGGGTTCAGTTGCCAATGCGTCGCACGAATCGCGGAACTATTTCCGTGGCTTGACCCTTGTCTCGCAGCGCCCACCTTGGTTGCCGCGCGAACCTTGGTTCGCCACAATCTTCTTCCGCGCCATCAGGTAAGACCCAGGATTTGACGATGAAGGTGACTATTTCGCGCCTGTTCGACAATGTCGTCGACGCACAGCACGCAATTTTTCGGCTGGAGCAGGCCGGTGTCGATGAGGCCGACATTAGTCTGGTCGCCAACAATTCCGAGAAATATTTCGCGCCGGATTATGGCTCGGCGGCCGGCAAGGGTGCGGCGGTGGGAGCCGCTTTCGGCGGGTTCGGCGGAATGCTTGCCGGGTTGGGGATGCTGCTGGTGCCGGGCTTCGAGGCTGTGGTTGAGGCGGGCTGGTTTGCCGCCGCTGCGACGGGGGCATTGGTTGTTGGTGTCGCGGGCGGCTTGATCGGGATCGTCGCCGAGGCTGGAATCGCGACCAATCAGGCTGAAATCTGCGCCAAGAGCATTCGCCGCGGCGGTAGCCTGGTCAGCGTCCGCGTGGAAAGGTCGGACAGGCGCCGCTATGAAGCGGTGCTTGATCCGGCTGCCGAGAAATCGAAGGGCAGGGATGGTGACGCGCCCGCGACCCCCGATTCGTCCCAAGCCCGGAAAGAGCGCGAACCAAGTCTGCGCTGATTCGGCCTGGGGGAAGGGGATATCCGCGCGCCGCGCCCTTGAGCATCGTCAGCGGCTCTGCTAGCGCAGCAGTTCCATTCCCAGTGAGAGTTGATCCCATGCCCGCCATTCGTCCGCTGATTGCCGGAAACTGGAAGATGAATGGCCTGCGCGCCTCGCTGTCGGAATTCGACGCGATGATGACCGGGGCCAAGCTGTTGCCCGACACGGTCGAACTGCTGGTTTGCCCGCCGGCGACCCTGGTCACCAGCTTCGCCCAGAAGCTGGCGAGCCTGGCGCAACCCCGTGCGGTACCGTTTTCGATCGGCGCGCAAGATTGTCATGCCGATGCCTCCGGCGCGCATACCGGCGATATTTCCGCCGAAATGCTGGCGGATGCCGGTGCCAGCACCATTATCGTCGGACATTCCGAACGCCGCGCCGACCATAACGAGACCGACGCCATCGTCAGGCTGAAGGCGCAGGCGGCGTGGCGGGCCGGCCTGGTGGCGATCGTCTGCGTCGGCGAGACCCAGGGCGAGCGCGACGCCGGCCACACGCTGGACGTCGTCGCGGGCCAGCTTGCCGGATCGTTGCCGGATAGCGCCACTGCCAGCAATGTCGTGGTGGCCTATGAGCCGGTTTGGGCGATCGGCACCGGCCGAACGCCCACGACGGCTGACGTCGCCGAAGTCCATGGCTTTATCCGCGCGGGTCTGGAACAGCGGTTTGGCGCCGCGGGCACTGCGATCCGCATCCTGTATGGCGGCTCGGTCAAGCCCTCCAATGCCAAGGAATTGATGGCGGTGCCGCATGTCAACGGCGCGCTGGTCGGCGGCGCCAGCCTGAAAGCGGTCGACTTCCTTGCGATCGCCACCGGGTGCCCTTAACTGTTGGCCTTCGGTATCGAGGCGATTAACCACAACAGGCAGCCGGTGCCGAACCTGCGGGGGTGACAATCCCCCGTTGGATCGTGTAGACACCGCGCGACTTCAACATCCCGCAAGCCTGTCGAGCAGCCACCCGCCGGCGTGGACCTTGGTGGCCTTGGGTTTGCGACGGAAGGGTACAATGCAGACTGTCATTACCGTGATCCACCTGATGTTCGTCGCGACGTTGATCGGCGCGGTGCTGGTGCAAAAATCCGAAGGCGGCGGCCTGGGCGTCGGCGGCGGCGGCGGTGGCGGCTTCATGTCGAGCCGAGGCACGGCGAACCTGCTCACCCGCACCACCGCGGTTCTGGCGGTCGGCTTTTTCATCACCAGCCTGTTGCTGTCATGGCTGGCGAGCTACGACCGCAAGCCCACGTCAATTCTCCCCACCTCGAGCCCGACGACGCAATCGCAGCCCGCCACGCCGGCGCCGCCGCTGTCCGAAGGCGGCGGCTTGCTCGACTCGCTGAAGAAGGCCGATCAGCAACAGAATCAGCAGGCCCCGGCGGTCCCGCAGGCGCCACGTTCGCAATAAACTTTGCGGCTATGCATTGCGAAACCTGATGGGTTACATCAGGTTTCGTTTGCAACCGTTTGAAACTGATATCGTTTCAAAGTCACCCATAGACATCTCTTCATCCGGCCGTCCGCACCGATTCGTTTTGCGAATCGGTGCCGGGGGCCTTAAAGGTTAAGTCCCATGGCGCGGTATATCTTCATCACCGGCGGCGTGGTCTCCTCGCTTGGCAAGGGTTTGGCATCGGCGGCACTCGGCGCGCTGCTGCAGGCGCGCGGCTATAAGGTCCGGCTGCGCAAGCTCGATCCCTATCTCAATCTCGACCCCGGAACGATGTCGCCCTATCAGCATGGCGAAGTGTTCGTCACCGATGACGGCGCCGAGACCGACCTCGACCTCGGCCATTACGAGCGCTTCACCGGGCGCCCGGCGACCAAGGCCGACAACATCACCACCGGCCGGATCTATCAGGACATCCTGACCAAGGAGCGCCGCGGCGATTATCTCGGCGCCACCATCCAGGTGATCCCACACGTCACCAATGCGATCAAGGAATTCATTCTCGACAGCAATGACGATTATGATTTCGTGCTGTGCGAGATCGGCGGCACCGTCGGCGACATCGAGGGCCTGCCGTTCTTCGAGGCGATTCGCCAGATCAAGAACGATCTGCCGCGCGGCGACGCCATTTACGTGCATCTGACGCTGCTGCCTTACATCCCCAGCGCGGGCGAATTGAAGACCAAGCCGACCCAGCATTCGGTCAAGGAATTGCGCTCGATCGGCATCCAGCCTGACATCCTGCTGTGCCGCACCGACCGCGAGATCCCCAAGGAAGAGCGCCGCAAGCTCGGGCTGTTCTGCAACGTCCGCGAAAGCGCGGTGATCGAGGCGCGTGACGTCGACAACATCTATGCGGTGCCGGAGGCCTATCACGATGCCGGCCTCGACGACGAGGTGCTGGCGGCATTCGGCATCACCCCGAAGGCGACGCCGGCGCTGCAAAGCTGGCACGTCATCAATGAGCGGGTGCGCAATCCCGAGGGCGCGGTGACGATCGCGATCGTCGGCAAATATACCGGGATGAAGGACGCCTACAAATCGCTCACCGAGGCGCTGTCGCATGGCGGCATCGCCAACAAGGTCAAGGTCAATCTCGACTGGATCGAGAGCGAGGTGTTCGAGAACGAGGACCCGGCGCCGTTCCTGGAGCACGTCAATGGCATCCTGGTGCCCGGCGGCTTCGGCCAGCGCGGCGCCGAGGGCAAGATCGAGGCGGCGCGGTTCGCCCGCGAACGCAACGTCCCGTATTTCGGCATCTGCTTCGGAATGCAGATGGCGGTGATCGAGGCGGCGCGCAATCTCGCCGGTATCGAGAACGCCAATTCGACCGAGTTCGGACCGACCGCCGAACCGCTGGTCGGGTTGATGACCGAATGGCTGCGCGGCAATGAACGCGAGCAACGCTCGCAGGCCGGCGATCTCGGTGGCACCATGCGGCTGGGCGCCTATCCGGCCGAGCTCAAGCGCGGTAGCCGCGTTTCCGAGGTCTATGGCGGCGCGCTGGAGATCTTCGAACGCCACCGCCATCGCTACGAGGTCAACACCGCCTATAAGGACCGACTCGAGCAGCACGGCCTGCGCTTCTCCGGCATGTCACCCGATGGCGTGTTGCCGGAGATTGTCGAATATGAGGACCATCCCTGGTTCATCGGGGTGCAATTCCACCCCGAACTGAAGTCGCGGCCGTTCGAGCCGCATCCGCTGTTCGCCTCGTTCGTTCAGGCGGCCGTGGTGCAGAGCCGGCTGGTCTAGCTCAACTCATTCGACGCAGTCCCGGGGCGGGGAGTGGCCCGCCCCGACCGCGGTTACTCCGCTGCCCGCACCGTCGGGGCAGGCGGCAGCATTCGGACGTCCTCCTCGTGCCGCTCGCTGAAGGCGCGGCCGTAATAGCTGTCAAGCAGGATGGTTTTGAGTTCCGACACCAGCGGGAAGCGCGGATTGGCGCCGGTGCACTGATCGTCGAACGCCTCGACCGCAATGCTATCCAGCTTGGCCAGGAAATCGGCCTCGGACACGCCAGCTTCCCGGATCGAGGCCGGGATGTCCAAGTCGCGCTTCAGCCCCTCGAGCCATTCCAGCAGGGCGTCGATCCGCGCGGCGGTGTTGACGCCCTGCAGCCCCAGCGCGATTGCGATCTCGCCATAGCGGTGGCGTGATTTCGGCCGGTCATATTGCGAGAACGCGGTCTGCTTGGTCGGGTTGTCGTTGGCATTGTACCGGATCACGTTGCAGATCAGCAGCGCGTTGGACAGGCCGTGCGGGACGTGGAACGCCGCGCCGAGCTTGTGCGCCATCGAATGGCAGACGCCGAGGAAGGCGTTGGCGAAGGCGATGCCGGCGATGGTGGCGCCGCTGTGGACCCGCTCGCGCGCGACCGGATCCTTGGCGCCCTTTGTATAGGCTGCGGGCAGATTGTCTTTCAGCAGCCGCAGCGCTTGCAGCGCCTGGCCGTCGGTGAATTCGCTGGCCATGATCGACACATAGGCCTCCAGCGCGTGCACCACCGCATCGATGCCGCCGAAGGCGGTCAAGGATTTCGGCAGGTTCATCACGTAATTGGCGTCGACGATCGCCATGCTGGGGGTCAGTTCGTAGTCGGCGATCGGATATTTGACGCCGGTGGCGTCGTCGGTGACGACCGCGAACGGCGTCACTTCCGAGCCGGTGCCCGAGGTGGTGGGAATCGCCACCAGATCCGCCTTGAGGCCGAGCTTGGGGAATTTGTAGATCCGCTTGCGGATGTCCATGAAGCGCAGCGCCAGATCGGCGAATTGCACGTCGGGATGCTCATACAGCACCCAGATCAGCTTGGCCGCATCCATCGGTGAGCCGCCGCCGAACGCCACGATGACGTCGGGCTTGAACGCCTGCGCGATCTCGACGCCCTTGTTGATGATCGACAGCGTCGGATCGGCCTCGACCTGGAAGAAGGTCTCGACCTCCATGCCGTTCTTCTTCAACAGCCGGATGATGTCGTCGGTGTAGCCCTTGCTGAACAGGAAGCCGTCGGTGACGATCAGCGCCCGCTTCTTGCCGGCCAGATCCTTGATCGCCTCGGAGGTGGCGCCGCGACGGAAATAGATCGATTTCGGCAGCTTGTGCCACAGCATGTTCTCGGCTCGCTTCGCCACGGTCTTCTTGTTGATCAAATGCTTGGGACCGACATTTTCGGAGATCGAATTGCCGCCCCACGATCCGCAGCCGAGCGTCAGCGACGGCGCCAGGCTGAAATTATAGAGATCGCCGAGCCCGCCATGCGACGAGGGGGTGTTGATCAGGATACGGGCGGTCTTCATCCGGGTGCCGAAATCGATCACGCGCTCGGGCTGCAGATCCTGGTCGGTGTACAGTGCCGAAGTGTGGCCGATGCCGCCCAGCGCCACCAGTTCCACGGCCGCCTGCACCGCCTGCGCGTAGTCGGCCCGCCGATACATCGCCAGCGTCGGCGACAGTTTCTCGTGGGCGAAGGGTTCGGCGGTGTCGGTGCTTTCGACTTCGCCGATCAGGATCTTGGTGTCGTGCGGCACGGCGATGCCGGCCAGTTCGGCGATCCGGGCGGCCGATTGCCCGACGATGTTGACGTTGACATTGCCGTTCACCAGCAACACCCCGCGCACCGCGTTCAGTTCCGCAGGCTTGAGCATGTAGCCGCCATGGCTGGCGAACCGCGCGCGCACCGCGTCGTAGACCGCATCGACGACGATGATCGATTGCTCGGAGGCGCAGACCACGCCGTTGTCGAAGGTCTTCGACATCAGGATCGACGCCACAGCGCGCTTGATGTCGGCGGTCTCGTCGATCACCACGGGGGTGTTGCCGGCGCCGACGCCGATCGCCGGTTTGCCGGAGGAATAGGCCGCCTTCACCATCGCCGGGCCTCCGGTGGCCAGGATCAGATTGACGTCGGGGTGATGCATCAGCGCGTCGGACAGCTGCATCGTCGGGGTGTCGATCCAGCCGATGATATCGGGCGGGGCGCCGGCGGCGACGGCGGCGTCCAGCACCAGCTTGGCGGCGGCGCAGGTCGCGCGCGCGGCGCGCGGATGTGGGCTGAAGATGATGCCGTTGCGGGTCTTCAGCGAGATCAGCGCCTTGAAGATCGCGGTCGAGGTCGGGTTGGTGGTCGGCACGATGCCGCAGATCAGGCCGACCGGTTCGGCGACCGTCATGATGCCGGCTTCTTCATTGACCTCGATAATGCCGCAGGTCTTGTCGTCCTTATAGGCGTTGTAGATGTATTCGGAGGCGAAGTGGTTCTTGATCACTTTGTCTTCGACCACGCCCATCCCGGTTTCTTCGGTGGCGAGCTGCGCCAGCGAGATCCGGGCGTCGGAGGCGGCGAGCGCGGCGCTGCGGAAGATGAGGTCGACCTGTTCCTGCGAGTAGGTGGCATAGGTCAATTGCGCGGCTTTGACGCGCGCGACCCGCTGGTCGAGATCGGTCAGAGCAGAATTGGACACGGGAGGATGAGTCACGGGAACCGCCAAGGTAATTGATTATTTGCTGAGGAGATACAGACCGGGAATCGCCCCAACTGTGTTGATCGTCATCAATGTTCATCGCCTCAAATTTGGGCGGTCGCTTGAGTGTTTGTTGAGCGCGGCTGTGCTGAGCGAGCGGCTCTGAGTCGGCGATTACTTGCCCGGACAAGCCGAGCCGGAATCGCCGGCGCGGGCGGCGGGCTTGCCGTTGATGAAGACGTTGCTGCTGCCGCCGATCACCACGCCGCCGCAGCCCGAGCGATCGCCCTGAACAGCCGCCGGCCTGCCATTGATGAACACGTTTGGCGAACCGCCGACCAACGCCGATCCGGCCGCGGTGGTGTCACCTTGCCGAGCCGCCGGCTGGCCGCCGATCAGCGTGTCGGCACTGCCGCTCTGCGCCAGGGCAGGGGCGATGCTGCAAAGGCTGACGGCCAGGACAGATGCCAGCAGGCTTGCCGACCGAGCGGGCGGCTTCGCGCGACAGCTCAACTGGCCTTGACCTTGGCAATCTTGGGCAGCGCGTCGTCGATCCGGGACTGCCAGCCCGGACCCTTGGCCTTGAAGAAGGCAATCACTTCGGGGCTCAGCCGGATCGAGACCGCGACCTTGGTTGGGGCCTTCTGCGGGCCGCGACTGCCGGGAATTCGAGCAAGTATTTCGGGCGTGAGATCCTTGGCCTTAATGCCGTCGAGGCGCGTCGCCTTGGCAAAATCCGCTTCGGTCCATTCCGGATTGTCGTCGTCGAACACCGGCTCTTTGATTTTACGGGGCATGGCGTTCCATCTCCTTCGCATGGGCGCGCCGCAGGCTGATCGGTCGCCGTCGGCCGGATCGAAATCAGCCGTTGATGTATATACAATTTGTTCGGTTAAGGGGCAAGCCAAGCCTCGCGAGAGCCGACGATGCGACCAAGACAGCGGTGCAATCACCGGCTATAAGCCGGCCGCAACGACAAACCGGAGGAAACCGATGATCTACGAGACCCGCGTCTATCGCTGCCTGCCGGGGCGGCTGCCGGCGCTGCTCAATCGCTTCGAGACCATCACGCTGAAACTGTGGGAGAAGCGCGGAATCAGACCGGTCGGCTTCTTCACCACGCTGGTCGGCGCCTCGAACCAGGAGCTGACCTACATCCTGGCGTGGGAATCGCTGGCCGAGCGCGAGCAGAAGTGGAATGCCTTCGCGACCGATCCGGAATGGCTGGCGGCTCGCGCCAAGACCGAGGCAGATGGCCAGATCGTCGACAATATCGTCAACCAGCTGCTGCAGCCGACGTCGTTCTCCGCGCTGAAGTGACACCGCGCCGCATTGCAAGCCCCGACAGTGAAAGCCCCAGCATGATTCCGCGCGGACTCGACCACATCGTGCATGCGGTCCACGATCTCGATGCCGCCGCGGAGTTCTATCGCCGCGCCGGCTTCACCGTCGGCGCCCGCAACCGCCATCCCTGGGGCACGCATAACCGCATCGTCCAGTTGCAGGATTTCTTTGTCGAGCTTCTCACCGTGGCGGAGCCCGAGAAGATCGCGCCGCATGCGCCGGGTTCGTTCTCATTCGGCGCGTTTCAACGCGATTATCTCGCGCGGCGCCAGGGCCTGTCGATGCTGCTGCTGAGCAGCCGCGACGCCGATGCCGATGCGCGCGGCTTTGCCGCGGCCGGCATCGGCGATTTCAAGGTGTTCGATTTTGCCCGCGAAGGTCGCCGCCCCGACGGCGTCGCGGTCGAGCTGGCATTCTCGCTGGCCTTTGCGGTCGACCTGCTGTCGCCCGACGCCGGATTCGCGGTCTGCCAGCATCGCTTTCCGCAGAATTTCTGGAACGCCGATTTTCAGAATCACCCGAACGGGGCGCGGGCCGCGGCCGGCGTGGTGATGGTCGCTGACAATCCCACCGATCACCACGTCTTTGTCGAAGCCTTCACCGGTTCCCGCGACCTGCATTCGACCTCGACCGGCATCACCGCACGCACCGCCCGCGGCGACATCGAGATCAACGAGGCCGTCGCCTTTCGCGACCGCTTCGGCGTCGTGGTCACGCCGCAGGGCGAGGGCGCCAGCTTCGTCGGATTGCGGATCGCGGTCGATGATCTGGGCGTGGTCGAAAGCGCCTTGGCGCGCGGTGCGATCGCCGCGCAAAGCCGGCTGGACCGGCTGGTAGTGTTGCCCTGCGATGCATTCGGCGCGACGTTGATCTTCGAACGGGCGGCCGGGGAACCTGGCCGAGAAACTTCAAAGACATGATGCGCAAGGCTTGATCCGGTGCGGCCCGACCGGCATGGTCTGGCGCTTTGAAGCCCGAGCCAGCAAGGAATGATCAGTTGAACGACACGCACGCGGCACCGATCGTGGAAGCCGGACAGGTCAGGTTCGGAAACGCGCTGCCGCTGGCGGTGATCGCCGGGCCGTGCCAGCTCGAGAGCCGGGCGCATGCGCTGGAAGTCGCCGCGGCGCTGAAGGAGATCGCCGACCGCCTCGGCATCGGCCTCGTCTACAAAACCTCGTTCGACAAGGCCAACCGCACCAGCGCCGCCGCGGCACGCGGCATCGGCATCGACCAGGCATTGCCGATCTTCGCCGAAATCCGCGAGACCTATGGTCTGCCGGTGCTGACCGACGTCCACGAGAGCGCGCAATGTGCCCGCGCCGCGCAGGCCGTCGACATCCTGCAGATCCCGGCTTTTCTGTGCCGGCAGACCGATCTGCTGCTGGCCGCCGCCGCCACCGGCAAGGTGGTCAATGTCAAGAAGGGTCAGTTCCTGGCGCCGTGGGACATGGCCAATGTGGTGGCCAAGCTGACTGGAAGCGGCAATCGCAACGTGCTGGTGACCGAACGCGGCGCCTCGTTCGGCTACAACACGCTGGTGTCCGACATGCGGGCGCTGCCGATCCTGGCGCGCACCACCGGCGCGCCGGTGATCTTCGACGCCACCCATTCGGTGCAGCAGCCCGGCGGCAAGGGCACTTCGTCCGGCGGCGAGCGCGAATTCGTGCCGGTGCTGGCGCGCGCCGCGGTGGCGGTCGGCGTCGCCGGGGTATTCATCGAAACCCATCCCGATCCGGACCACGCGCCCTCCGACGGCCCCAACATGGTGCCGCTGCGCGAATTCGAGGGCCTGCTGCGGACGCTGATGGCATTCGATCGGATCGCCAAGGACGCGACCGGCCTCGGGGTGGCGTAATGGCGCAAAGCGCCAGCGCCCAGCCAAACCTGCCGCCGGTTCTCTACATCATCGCCCTGGCTTCTTTTGCGGCGTCGCTCTCGACCCGGTCGCTCGACCCGGTGCTGCCCCATGTCGCCGAGGATTTTCAGGTCAGCATTGCCACCGCGGCCGGGCTGTCGGCGGCGCTGGCCTTCACCTTTGCGATCACTCAGCCGGTGCTGGGCGCTGCCGCCGATCTGTTCGGCAAAGCGCGGCTGATGGTGTTCTGTCTGGTCCTGCTCGGGATCGCCAACATTCTCGGCGCGATGACGTCGTCCTATACGCTGCTGCTGGCGACCCGGGTGCTCGGCGGGATCGGCGCGGGCGGGGTGTTTCCGGTGACGCTGAGCCTGACCAGCGATCTGGTCGGCCCGGACCGCCGGCAGGTCGCGATCAGCCGGGTGATGGCGGGGGCGATGACCGGAACGCTGCTCGGCGCCACGGCGTCCGGGATCATCGGCGATTTTCTCGGCTGGCGCGGTGTGCTGGCGGTGATGGGCGGGCTGGCGATCGTGGCCTCGGTCGCGGTGTCGGTCGGCTTCAAGGGCGCCGCGCTGGCGAAGCCCGCGGGCAAGGTCAATCTTGGCGTGCTCCGCCACGGCTATCGCACCATCTTCGCCAATCCGAATGCGCTGATCGTGTTCTCGGCGGTGTTCGTCGAGGGCTGCTGCGTGCTCGGCCTGTTTCCCTACGTTGCCTCGTTTCTGTTCGACCTCGGCGTCAGCAGCCTGTCGATCGCCGGCCTGGTGCTGGCGTGTTTTGCCTTTGGCGGATTGTTCTACACCGCGTCGATCACCAGGATGCTGCCGCGGATCGGCGTCAACGGGATGATGATTGCAGGCGGCACGCTGATGGCCGCGCAAGTGGCGTTCGTCGCTTTCGGCCCGCCATGGCAGGTCCAGTGCCTGAGCTTCCTGCTGATGGGGTGGGGCTTCTACATGTTGCACGGGTCACTGCAGGTGTTCTCCAGCGAATTGTCGCAGGAAGCCCGCGCCACCGCGATGTCGCTGCATTCGTTCTTTTTCTTCATGGGCCAGACCGTGGGCCCGATCGCCTACGGCGTGGGAATATCCAATCTGGGCAAGCTGCCGACGCTGCTGCTGGCGGCCGCCGTGATCGCGATGCTGGGCCCGTTCTGCGCCCGCTTCCTGCGGTCGACCCGGCCGGTGGATGCGGCCTAGCCCCGCCCGCGATAGGGCGCCACGCCCTGTTCGGGAATCCACATGCCCTTGGGCAATTTGCCGGTCTGCCAGAACACGTCGATCGGAATGCCGCCGCGCGGATACCAGTAGCCGCCGATCCGCAGCCATTTCGGCTTGATCTCCGCGGCGATCCGCTTGCCGATCGCCACCGTGCAGTCCTCGTGGAAGGCGCCGTGGTTGCGGAAGCTGGCGATATAGAGCTTCAGCGATTTCGACTCCAACAGCCAGGCGCCGGGCACGTAATCGATCATCAGATGGGCGAAGTCGGGCTGGCCGGTGACCGGGCACAGCGAGGTGAATTCCGGCGCGGTGAAGCGCACCAGATAATTGGTGTCGGCCTGCGGGTTGGGGACCCGGTCGAGCCGGGCGGCCTCCGGCGTGGCGGGCCATTCGACCGCGCGGCCGAGCTGAAGATTGGCGGGTTTCGGGGTTTTGCTGGGCGTTTTCGACATCGTGGTCTCCGTTGCTGCCGTCTTAGCCAATAGTCATGGCCGCGTCACGCGGTCCGGTCTCGGCCTTTTCCCGCCGGAAGCCTTGCTGTAGAAGCAGCGCCAACCGTCTTCCCCAACTCCCCATGAGGCTCCCATGACCGCCATCGTCGACATCATCGGCCGCGAAATCCTTGACAGCCGCGGCAATCCGACCGTCGAGGTCGATGTGGTGCTGGAGGACGGATCGATGGGCCGCGCCGCGGTGCCGTCCGGCGCCTCCACCGGCGTGCATGAAGCCGTCGAATTGCGCGACGGCGACAAGGGCCGCTATTTCGGCAAGGGCGTGCTGAAGGCGGTCGAGGCCGTCAATGGCGAATTGTTCGATGCGCTGGGCGGCATGGATGCCGAGCAGCAGGTCCAGATCGACCAGGTGATGATCGAACTCGACGGCACCCCGAACAAGAGCCGGCTCGGCGCCAACGCGATTCTGGGCGTGTCGCTGGCGGTCGCCAAGGCGGCGGCGGAATCCTTCGACATGCCGCTGTACCGCTATGTCGGCGGCACCTCGGCCCGCACGTTGCCGGTGCCGATGATGAACATCATCAATGGCGGCGCGCATGCCGACAATCCGATCGATTTCCAGGAATTCATGATCATGCCGATCGGCGCGCCGAGCTTCTCGGAAGCGCTGCGGATGGGCGTCGAAGTGTTCCACACTTTAAAGAAATCGCTGCACGACGAAGGCCACAACACCAATGTGGGCGACGAGGGCGGTTTCGCGCCGAACCTGAAATCGGCCGACGAGGCGCTCAGCTATGTGATGAAGGCGATCGAGAAGGCCGGCTATCGGCCCGGCGAGGATATCGCGCTGGCGCTCGATCCGGCATCCAGCGAATTCTTCAAGAACGGCGCCTATGTGTATGAGGGCGAGAACAAGACCCGCTCGATCGAGGAGCAGGCGAAATATCTCGGCGAGCTGGCGGCGCGCTATCCGATCGTCTCGATCGAGGACGGCATGGCCGAGGACGATTTCGACGGCTGGAAGCAGGTCACCGATCTGATTGGCAACAAGTGCCAGCTGGTCGGCGACGACCTGTTCGTCACCAATGTCGAGCGGCTGGCCGACGGCATCAAGAACGGCCGTGCCAATTCGATCCTGATCAAGGTCAACCAGATCGGCACCCTGACCGAAACGCTGAGCGCCATCGAAATGGCCTACAAGGCCGGCTATACCGCGGTGATGTCGCATCGCTCCGGCGAGACCGAGGATTCCACCATCGCCGACCTCGCAGTCGCCAGCAATTGCGGGCAGATCAAGACCGGCTCACTGGCGCGTTCCGACCGCACCGCGAAATACAACCAGTTGCTGCGGATCGAGCAGGAACTCGGCAGCCAGGCGATCTTCGCCGGGCGAGGGGCCTTGAAGGCGTTTCGCTGACGCACGATCAATTGATCGCGCCCGCTTGAACCCTGCGCGCGGTTGCACCAAGGTGCGGCCGCGAACAACGATAGGGAGATTGCGCGTGGGCACCGACAGCAACACTGGACTTCAACTGCGCTCGCTGATCAAGGCGAGCGGCGAACTCGAAGTGTCGCTGACGCCCGTGCCAATTCCCGAGCCCGGCGCCGACGAGGTGCTGGTGCGAGTCGAGGCCACGCCGCTCAATCCGTCCGATCTCGGCCTGCTGTTCGGGGCCGCCGACATGAGCACCGCGAAGGCGTCCGGCACCGCTGGCGCGCCGGTGATCAGCGCAAAGGTCCCGGACGCTGCGATGAAGGCGATGGCCGGCCGGCTCGACGAGCCGATGCCGGTCGGCAATGAGGGCGCCGGCACCGTGATCAAGGCCGGGTCGTCGGTCGCCGCACAACAGCTGCTCGGCAAGACCGTGGCGATGATCGGCGGCGCGATGTATGCGCAATATCGGCTGATGAATGCCGCCGACTGCCTGCTGCTGCCGGTCGGCACCACCCCGGCCGAAGGCGCATCCTGCTTCGTCAATCCGCTGACCGCGCTCGGCATGGTCGAGACGATGCGGCGCGAGGATCACAAGGCGCTGGTGCATACTGCGGCGGCGTCGAATCTCGGCCAGATGCTCAACAAGATCTGCCTCAAGGACGGCATCGATCTGGTCAACATCGTGCGCAGCGACGCGCAGGCCGAGATCCTGCGCAAGATCGGCGCCAAATACGTCGTCAACTCGACCGCGCCGAACTTCACCGACGACCTCACCGCGGCGCTGGAGCAGACCGGCGCCACTATCGCGTTCGACGCGATCGGCGGCGGCAGGCTGGCCGGCCAGATCCTGACCGGCATGGAGATCGCCGCCAACAAATCGGCCAAGATCTACAGCCGCTACGGGTCCAGCGTACACAAGCAGGTCTATATCTATGGCAGCCTCGATCCCGGGCCGATCGAGCTCAACCGCGCCTTCGGCATGGCCTGGGGCGTCGGCGGCTGGCTGCTGTTCAACTTCCTGCAGAAGATCGGTGCGGATGAAGCCGCCAAGCTGCGCGCGCGCGTCGCCGCCGAAATCAAGACCACCTTCGCCAGCCACTACACGCGCGTCGTTTCGTTGCAGGAGGTCTTGTCGCTCGACAATATCGCGATCTACAACAAGCGCGCGACCGGCGAGAAGTTCTTGATCGATCCGAGCAAGGGCTGAGCGTTAGCGCTCGGCGAGTGCCAGCTTGGCGCCGAGCGCGACGAACGCCGCGGCAAAGCTGCGGCGCATCCAGGCCAGCACCCGCGGCCGCGAGATGACATGCTCGCGGACCGCGGCGGCGAACAGCCCGTAGCCGACGAACACCACGAATGTCATCAGCATGAAAACGAAGCTGAGCGCGAACATCCGTCCCAATGGATGGGTTTCATCGGCGCTGACGAATTGCGGCAGGAACGCCAGGAAGAAGATCGACAGTTTCGGATTGAGGATGTTGACCAGGATGCCGGTGACGGCGAGCTGGACGTCCGAGCGCGCGCTCACCTCATTGTCGACCTTGAGCGCGCCGCGCTCGCGTAGCGTATTCCACGCCATGTAGAGCAGATATGCGACGCCGAGATATTTGAAGGTCTGGAACGCCAGCGCGCTGGTGTGCAGCAGCGCCGCCAATCCCAGGATCGCCGCCAGCATATGCGGCACGATGCCGAGGGTGCAGCCGAAGGCCGCCACCGCGCTGGCCCGGCCCCCGCGCGAAAGCCCTGCGGCCAGGGTGTACAACACGCCGGTCCCGGGCGCGGCGACGACAATCAGCGACGTGATCAGAAATTCCAGGCTCATATCGACATTCCCGTTGAACCGAATGCGGTCAGAATGCCGTCCCGCGGTCGCCCCGGCAAGCTCGACCATCGATGGTGGCGAGGCGATCCGGAAATCGGGTGGTCCGGTTACGCCGAACGAGCCACTTTGCCACGCGATCGGAGTAGCGCATGGCGACCACCAAGACGGCAATCGATCCCCGCGACTGGCTGCTGCTGGTGCTATTGTCGGTATTGTGGGGTGGCTCGTTCTTCTTTACCGGCGTTGCCGTGAGAGACACGCCGCCGCTGACGATCGTGCTGGTGCGGGTCGCCCTGGCGGCGGCCGTGCTGATTCCGGTCATGTGGATTTACGGCGCGGGCTTTCCCCCACGGCTGCGCGACTGGTGGCCGTTCCTGGTGATGGCTGTGCTGAACAATGTGATACCGTTCACACTGCTGGTGATCGGCCAGACGCTGATCCCGAGCGGACTGGCCTCGGTGCTCAACGCCACCACGCCTTTGTTCACCATATTGGTCATGGCGGCGTTCAGGGAGGAGGCGCTCAGCGCCCGTCGCGTTGCCGGCGCATTGCTCGGGGTGTTCGGAGTTGTTGTCCTGCGCGGCCAGGGGATTGATGCATCGTACAGGCCGACGCTCGGCATTCTGCTCTGCCTTGGCGCCGCACTTAGTTACGGTTTTGCCGGCCTGTGGGGACGCCGCAAGCTGGCGGGGATTTCGCCGCTCACATCGGCAACTTGTCAGTTGTCGTGCTCCAGCCTGGTGATGCTGGTTCTCGCCGGATCGATCGAGTGGCCGCATGGCCTGTCGATGCCGGGGGCGGCGAGCTGGATTGCGCTGCTGGCTTTCGCGTTGCTCTCGACCGCGCTCGCCTATCTGGTCTTCTTCCAAATCCTGGTCCGCTCCGGCGCGAGTAACGTCATGTTGGTGACGCTGCTGATTCCCATCACGGCGATCCTGCTCGGACATTTCGTGCTCGGCGAGACGCTGCGGGGACGCGAAATTGCAGGCGGGCTGATTATTGCCAGCGCGCTGCTGGTCATCGATGGCAGGGTGGTCCGGCTGATCCGGTTGACGAGAAAGATGACGCGCCCCTGATCGCCCGCATCGGTGAACTGGCCGCGACTCGGGCGCGACGCCCGCAGGGCGTTGGAGACGTCACAGCCAAACACTGCGGAATCGATCAAGATCCCGTCACTGCGGCGCGGGCGAGGCAATTGATGCATTTGCATCTATCCCGCCATGGGGTAACGTCCCGCCGCCCAGCCTTTCGGCCTCATCTTTGTCAGGAATTATCGCTATGACCACCCCGCTCAACGTCGCCGTCATCGTCGGCAGCCTGCGCAAGCAGGCATTCTCGCTGCGAATCGCCCAAGCCCTGGCCAAGCTGGCGCCGCCCTCGCTGAAGTTGAATGTCGTGACGCTGCATGACATCTCGATGTTCAACCAGGATTTGGAAGCCAATCCGCCGGCCGACTGGCTGAAGTTTCGCGAATTGGTGCAGGCATCCGATGCGGTGCTCTTTGTGGCGCCCGAATACAACCGCTCGATCCCGGGCGTGCTGAAAAACGCCATCGACGTCGGCTCCAGGCCCTATGGCAAGAGCTCGTTCCTCGGCAAGCCGACAGGCATCATCAGCAACTCGCCCGGACCGCTCGGCGGCGTCAGTGCCGCCAAGCACCTGCAGCAGATCCTGCCGGGCATCTGCGGGCCGATCATGCAGCAGCCGGAAACCTATCTCAACGGGATCGGCGACGCCTTCGACGAGGCCGGCGAGCTGACCAAGGAGTCGCTGCGGCCGGTGTTGCAGCAATATATCGACGCCTTCGCCGTCTGGGTCGCGCGCATCAAGGCCTGATCGTCACGGGGGCTTGACAGGTCCGCTGTCGAGCCACCGTTTAAGTTTCTCTTAACCGCGCTGCCGCATGATCCGGCATGGTCTCCCGCAGCCGACTCAAATCCATTCTCACCGGAATCGCCCTCTATGCGATTGCCGCGGCTATGGTCGGCTATTTCAGCGTCAACGCTTACACCGGAAAATACGGGCTGACCGCGCGCCAGGAGCTCGATCAGGAGATCGTCTCGCTGACCTCCGAATTGGCGCGGTTGAAGCAGGAGCGCGCCCTCGGCGAGCAGCGGGTTTCGCTGCTGCGCTCGAGCCGCATCGATCCCGACATGCTCGACGAGCGGGCGCGCTATCAGCTCGATTATGTCAGCCCCGCCGACTTGGTGCGCGTGCTGCCGCGCTGATCCCGCAAATTCCAAAATCCGACGGAAACAATTGCGAAAATTGCGCGTCGCATTGCACTGCGGCATAGCGATTTCTGTGTGACACCACGCAGTCCTTTCATGGCGATTTGAGTTGCGGTAGACAGGCTGACCCATCCTCTCATCGGACTAGCCATGGCCGCATCGAAGAAGACCGCCGCGAAAGAGAATGCACCCGACAAGGGAAACGGCGCGCATCCGCCGGTCCCTGACTTCACCAAGGATCAGGAGCTGCGCGCGTTCCGCGACATGCTGCTGATCCGCCGGTTCGAGGAAAAGGCCGGCCAGCTCTACGGCATGGGCGCGATCGGCGGGTTCTGCCATCTGTATATCGGTCAGGAAGCCATCGTCGTCGGCATGCAGATGGCGTTGAAGGACGGCGATCAGGTCATCACCGGCTATCGTGACCACGGCCACATGCTGGCCTGCGGCATGGACGCCAAGGGCGTGATGGCCGAGCTGACCGGACGCCATGGCGGCTATTCCAAGGGCAAGGGTGGCTCCATGCACATGTTCAGCAAGGAGAAGAATTTCTTCGGCGGCCACGGCATCGTCGGCGCCCAGGTGTCGCTCGGCACCGGGCTGGCCTTCGCCAACCGCTATCGCGGTAACGACAATGTCAGCCTGGCCTATTTCGGCGACGGCGCGTCGAACCAGGGCCAGGTCTATGAGAGCTTCAACATGGCGGAGCTGTGGAAGCTGCCGGTGGTCTATGTCATCGAGAACAACCGCTACGCCATGGGGACCTCGGTGTTGCGCTCCTCGGCGCAGACCGATTTTTCCAAGCGCGGCATCTCCTTCAACATTCCGGGCGAGCAGATCGACGGCATGGACGTCCGCGCGGTGAAGGCCGCGGGCGACAAGGCGGTGGCGTGGTGTCGCGCCGGCAAGGGGCCGTTCATCCTGGAGATGCAGACCTATCGCTATCGCGGCCATTCGATGTCGGACCCGGCGAAGTATCGCACCCGCGAGGAAGTCGACAAGGTCCGCAACGATCAGGATCCGATCGAACAGGTGCGCAACCGGCTGCTGGCGCTGAAGATGACCGAGCAGGATCTCAAGGCGGTCGATGCCGAGGTCCGCGAGATCGTCAATGGCGCAGCCGAATTCGCGCAGCACGATTCGGAGCCCGACGCCTCCGAACTTTACACCGATGTCTATCGCTAGACGCGCGAGCGCCGAACGACGCCTGACGCGTAACTGATGGAATGATTCCGGAGCCAAAATGCCCATTCAAGTGCTGATGCCCGCGCTGTCGCCGACCATGGAGAAGGGCAACCTGTCGAAATGGCTGAAAAAGGAAGGCGAGGCGATTAAATCCGGCGACGTCATCGCCGAGATCGAGACCGACAAGGCCACGATGGAAGTCGAGGCCACCGACGAGGGCACACTCGGCAAGATCCTGATCGCCGAAGGCACCAATGACGTCGCGGTCAATACCCCGATCGCCACCATCCTGAGCGACGGCGAAACCGCCGCCGATCTCGACAAGGCGCCGCCACCCACGGCGCAAGACAAACCCGCCGAGGCGCCGCCGGCGAAAGCTGCCGAGCCGCCGCGCGAGCCATCGCATCAATCCGCCGAGCATGACACCAAGGCCGACGTCGCGGTTGCGGCCGATCCCGACATCCCCGCCGGCACCGAGATGGTGACGATGACGATCCGCGAGGCGCTGCGCGATGCCATGGCCGAGGAAATGCGCCGCGATCCCGACGTGTTCGTGATGGGCGAGGAGGTCGCCGAATATCAGGGCGCCTACAAGGTGACGCAGGGCTTGCTGCAGGAATTCGGCGACAAGCGGGTGATCGACACCCCGATCACCGAGCATGGGTTTGCCGGCGTCGGCGTCGGCGCCGCGATGGCGGGTTTGAAGCCGATCGTCGAATTCATGACCTTCAATTTCGCCATGCAGGCGATCGACCAGATCATCAATTCCGCCGCCAAGACGCTGTACATGTCGGGCGGCCAGATGACCTGCCAGATCGTGTTCCGCGGCCCGAACGGCGCCGCCGCGAGAGTCGGCGCCCAGCACAGCCAGGACTATTCGGCGTGGTACTCGCAGATCCCGGGCCTGAAGGTGATCTCGCCGTCCAACGCCGCCGACTACAAGGGGCTGCTGAAGGCCGCGATCCGCGATCCCAATCCGGTGATCTTCCTCGAAAACGAAATGCTGTACGGCCATTCCGGCGAGGTGCCGAAGCTCGACGACTACGTCATCCCGATCGGCAAGGCCAGGATCGCGCGCGCCGGCTCCGACGTGACGCTGATTTCCTGGTCGAACGGCATGAGCTATGCGCTGAAGGCCGCCGAGGAATTGGCCAAGGAGGGGATCGAGGCCGAAGTGATCGACCTGCGCACGCTGCGCCCGCTCGATACCGACACCATCATCGCCTCGGTGAAGAAGACCGGCCGCGCGGTGACGGTCGAAGAGGGCTGGAAGCAAAGCGGCGTCGGTGCCGAAGTGGCGTCCCGGATCATGGAGCACGCCTTCGACTATCTCGATGCGCCGGTGGCGCGGGTATCCGGCAAGGACGTGCCGATGCCCTATGCCGCCAATCTTGAGAAACTGGCGCTTCCCAGCGTCGCCGAGGTGGTCGAGGCCGCCAAAGCCGTTTGCTACAGGTAGCTCATGACAGGACCCAAACAGCAGCCATTGCCGCCCGATGTGATGGCGAGCGAGGACGCCGTCGAGGTGTTGCGCGCCTTCGTGCTCGACGGCGGTTTGTCGATCGCCTTCATGCGCGCCTTCGAGGAGCCCGACATGTGGGGCGTCCTGCTGGTTGACGTCGCCCGACACGCCGCGCGCGCCTATGCGCGGGAAACGAATTACACTGAGGAAGAGGCACTGGGCCGCATCGTCGAGATGTTCGAGGCCGAGATCGAGCGCTCGACCGATCCGGGCAGCACCACGCCGCGGTCGCAACAAGGTCACTGATAATGCCGATCAATATTCTGATGCCCGCTTTGTCGCCGACCATGGAAAAGGGCAACCTTTCGAAATGGCTGAAGAAGGAGGGCGACACGGTCAAGTCCGGCGACGTCATCGCCGAGATCGAGACCGACAAGGCGACCATGGAGGTCGAGGCGGTCGACGAGGGCACCATCGCCAAAATCCTGGTGCCGGAAGGCACCCAGGACGTGCCGGTCAATGACATCATCGCGGTGCTGGCCAGCGACGGCGAGGACGTGAAGGCTGCGGGTGCGAGCGCAGGAGGGGGGGCAAGCGCCAAGAAGGCGGCTGGCTCCGAGAGCCCCCAACCCACTCCCCAACGGGGAGAGGGAGCCGGCAGTGCCGCCGGCAAGGGGAGTGCTGAACCCGACAAGCCCGCGACCGAGACAAAGCCAGCGCCGCAGCCCGCTTCACCTCCCCCCACCGGGGAGAGGTCGCCCGGCGACGCGCAGCGTGATCGGGCGGGTGAGGGGGCGCAGTCCAACGGTCGGGTGTTCGCCTCGCCGCTGGCGCGCCGGCTGGCCAAGGACGCCGGGATCGAACTCGCCCGCGTCAACGGCACCGGCCCGCATGGCCGGGTGATTGCCCGCGACGTCGAGCAGGCCAAATCCGGCGGCGGGCTGAAAGTACCGGCCGCAGCTGCGTCGACCGCGCCGCAGACGGCACCGTCGATGTCGGATCAGCAGATCCGCGCGCTCTTTGCCGAGGACAGCTACGAGGTGATTCCGCATGACGGCATGCGCCGCACCATCGCACAAAGGCTGACGCAGGCGGCGCAGGCCGTTCCGCATTTCTTTCTGACGATGGACTGCAACATCGAGAGGCTGTTGGCCGCGCGCGACCAGATCAACGCCGCCGCACCAAAAGACAAGGACGGTAAGCCGACCTATAAGCTGTCGGTCAATGATTTCGTCGTCAAGGCGCTGGCGGTGGCGCTGCAGCGAATTCCCAACGCCAACGTGTCGTGGACCGAGAGCGGCATGCTCAAACACAAACATTCCGACGTCGGCGTCGCGGTGGCGATGCCGGGCGGACTGATTACCCCGATCATCCGCAGCGTCGAGACCTTGCCGCTGTCGACGATTTCCGCGCAGATGAAGGATTTTGCCGCCCGCGCCCGGGCACGCAAGCTGAAGCCCGAGGAATATCAGGGCGGCACCACCGCGGTGTCGAATCTCGGCATGTACGGCATCAAGGATTTCACCGCGGTGATCAATCCACCGCACGCCACGATTCTGGCGGTCGGCACTGGCGAGCAACGTGCCGTCGTCGTCAACGGCAAGATCGAGATCGCCACGATGATGAGCGTCACCTTGGGCTGCGACCACCGCGCCGTCGACGGTGCGCTCGGCGCCGAACTGATCGGCGCGTTCAAGCTGCTGATCGAAAATCCCGTGATGATGGTGGTGTAAGGAAGCAAGCAATGGCAAAGAAGACAGTCAAGGTTTCGTTGAGTGAGCACGAGCTAGGAAGAGAAGAGCGAGCTTTAGTGTTTGTTGCTACAGACGGAACATCGAAGCTTGGCGATCTACACGTAAGCCAAGGTGGTTTCCGATGGTATCCAAAGAACTCCAAGGGCTCGCATCATCATGTGAGCTGGAAACGTTTTTCCCAGCTGATGGAAGATGTCCCAAAGACAAAATGAGATGATTATGGGGCGGAAGCTCTCTTGGTGCGCGTTTCTATCGACAGTGTGCCCAAGCTGCTGATCGAAAATCCCGTGATGATGGTGGTGTAGGTGAGTTTCTTCCCTCTCCCCTCGTGGGAGAGGGTGGCCGCCGCAGGCGGCCGGGTGAGGGGGTATGCGCCAGCCTGTTTCGCGTCAGAAGAGGTCATTCGCCAAGTCCCTCCGCGCCAATGCCACCGACGCGGAAGTAGCACTATGGCGTCTGCTCAGATCGCGACGGTTGGCGCAGTTGAAATTTCGGCGACAAGTGCCGATCGGTCCATGGATCGTCGATTTTGTTTGTTTTGAACGGCGTTTGATCGTGGAGGCCGATGGCAGTCAACATGCAGAAAGCAACGACGACCGAATGCGGGATCGGGATCTCGCCAGTCGAGGCTTCCAGGTTCTTCGCTTTTGGAACAACGACATCCTGATGCAGTCGCAGTCGGTCATCGAAGTCATTGCCGACACTGCAACGCTTTCCCCCTCACCCGGCGAGCTACGCTCGCCACCCTCTCCCACAAGGGGAGAGGGTAAGGACGCAAAGAGCGACTAACCCATGCCCGACACCTCCTTCGACGTCATCATCATCGGCTCCGGCCCCGGCGGCTATGTGGCGGCGATCCGCGCCGCCCAGCTCGGCTTCAAGACCGCAATCGTGGAGAAATCCTATCTCGGCGGCATCTGCCTGAACTGGGGCTGCATCCCGACCAAGGCGCTGTTACGCTCGGCCGAGATCTATCACTACATGCAGCACGCCAAGGATTTCGGGCTGTCGGCCGACAATATCAGCTATGATCCGAAGGCCGTGGTGGCGCGTTCGCGCGGCGTCTCCAAACGGCTCGCCGACGGCGTCGGCTTCCTGATGAAGAAGAACAAGATTTCGATCATCTGGGGCGCGGCGACGATCGATGCACCCGGCAAGCTGACGGTGACTGCGTCCAAGACCGAGGCGCCGAAGGGCGCGCTGGGCGTCGGCGCCTATCAGGCCAAGCACATCATCATCGCCACCGGCGCGCGGCCGCGGGTGCTGCCGGGGCTCGAACCCGACAAGAAGCTGGTCTGGACCTATTTCGAGGCGATGGTTCCGGAGAAGATGCCGAAATCGCTGCTGGTGGTCGGCTCCGGGGCGATCGGGATCGAATTCGCCTCGTTCTTCCACACCATGGGCACCAAGGTCACCGTGGTCGAGGTGCTGCCGCAGATCCTGCCGGTCGAGGACGCCGAGATCGCCGGCCTCGCCCGCAAGCGGCTGGAGAAGCAGGGCATCACCATCCGCACCAGCACCAAGGTGACGAAACTTGACAAGAAGGCCGACAGCGTCGTCGCCACCATCGACGATGGTAAGGGCAAGCCCGAGCCGGTGGAATTCGACCGGGTGATTTCCGCGGTCGGCGTGGTCGGCAATATCGAAAACCTTGGGCTGGACAAGCTCGGCATCAAGACCGACCGCGGCTGCGTGGTGATCGACGGGTTCGGCAAGACCAATATCCCCGGGATCTACGCCATCGGCGACGTCGCGGGGCCGCCAATGCTGGCGCATAAGGCCGAGCATGAGGGCGTGATCTGCGTCGAGGCGATCAAGGGCCTGCATCCGCACCCGATGGACAAATTGCTGATTCCGGGCTGCACCTATTGCAACCCGCAGGTCGCCTCGGTCGGTCTCACCGAGGCCAAGGCAAAGGACGGCGGCCGCGAGATCCGGGTCGGCCGCTTCCCCTTCGCCGGCAACGGCAAGGCGATTGCGCTCGGCGAGGATCAGGGCCTGGTCAAGGTGATCTTCGACAAGACAACCGGCCAGCTGCTCGGAGCCCATATGGTCGGCGCCGAGGTCACCGAACTGATCCAGGGCTATGTGGTGGCGATGAACCTGGAGACCACCGAGGCCGAGCTGATGCACACCGTCTTCCCGCATCCGACCCTGTCGGAGATGATGAAGGAAGCCGTGCTGGACGCCTATGGCCAGGTACTGAACGCCTGAGCGGCGGCGAACGACTTCGCCGCTTTCGCTGCCCCTCGCGCCTCGGAAGGCGACCTGGAGCAGGCTGTTTGCTCGTGCCGCAACGCGTCACCGACGACTGACAAGCACGTCATGACCTACCAGGAGCTTGGAATCTGGCAGGACGCTGGTGCCTTGCAGCAACGAATGTTGCGTGCCAGCAACAGTTCCTCAAGATTTACCCCTCACCTTGGGAGGCTCTTGCCTGCGCCGCTTTTTAGCCACACCGCTCCCTGAAATCATTACCGGTCGGTAAGGTCGATCCACTCTGGATCGTGACGCGTGCAAAGAAGCGGGATTATCTTCGGATTCCTCTCGCAGCACGCAGTGAGCAGGACACGAATTTGTCGGACGTCAAGGCCAGCATCGGAACCAGCATCAGGGTGACATCGCCCGGCCGCGATCTGACGGCTGACGGTTTGCGGCAAGTCTATGAAATATTAGGCCTGCTCGCTCACGATGTCTTCAAAAAGACACCCTGTGTCGCGGATTTGAAACCAGCTGGCCGTGTTGTCGCCAAAGACCTGATCAACTCTGCAAAAATACCATTTCTGACGATCACCCCAAACCTGACGCGCGCGATTTCCACTTCGCAGCAGGTGGGCGACAGCAACGGGATCGATGCCGTGGCCGGCACACTTTACGAAAATTTGACCGACCCCGAATGGGCCAAGCGCAAGACTGAAGACCGCCCGCGCGCGACCCATGACAGGTCAGACAAGTCTTGGAACTACGCCCAGCAGGTCGGGTCGGCGGTTGCCGACTTTGGACATCAGGACGGCGCCTACGAGAAACAGTATTATGCGGATATCTGAGCGTATCATCTTCGTTGCTTTGCTTGCGGTCGTGACCTCGGCGGCCGGGACTTCGCTTGCCTTCGAAGGCACCCCGGTCGACCCGGAAACGACGGCGATTCCGGTCGCTTCGGCTCAGCCCGGAACCGCCTCGGCGCTGAAGAAGGCGATCCCGCCTTCGACCACGACAACCTCTTTGACTGCATTGCAATATGCCGCCGAAGGCGGCCACCCGGTGGCGCAGTGGCGCCTCGGGCGGATGTATGCCGACGGCAACGGCGTCGCCCAGAACGATCTGCGCGCCTTCGAATATTTCAGCCGGATCGCCAACGCCCATGCCGAGGACAGTCCGTCGGCGCCGCAGGCGGCGATCGTCGCCAATGCCTTCGTGGCGCTCGGCCGCTATTATCTCGAAGGCATCCCGAATTCGCGAATCAAGGCCGACACCGAGCGGGCGCGGGAGATGTTCTCCTATGCGGCATCATATTTCGGCAATGCCGACGCCCAATATGATCTGGCGCGGCTCTATCTGAACGGCGTCGGGGCGCGGCAGGATTCCCGCTACGGCGCGCGCTGGCTCGGCCTCGCGGCGCAAAAGGGCCAGCATCAGGCCCAGGCCCTGCTGGGTGAAATGCTGTTCAACGGCGACCATCTGCCGCGGCAGGCCGCGCGCGGCCTGATGTGGCTGACGCTGGCACGCGACAGTGCCACGCCGGACGAGACCTGGATCAAGGACAGCTACAACAAGGCGATCGCCAAGGCCACAGAAGACGACCGCGCCATGGCTCTGCAGATGCTCGAGCATTGGGTGCAGGGCAGGCGGGACTGAGCGCTCGCCCCGTGTCGCCTCGTGGCCTCCTGCTTCCCAGGCTGGCGCAGGGGCTAACCATGGTTGAGGCGCAAGGCGAGCCGAATGGCCGGGTGTCGGCTCGCGTCATTCTGCTATCTCCGACCGATCGGGTTCTGCTGATCCGCTTTGTGGTTAATCGAGCCTCGGGTGAGTTCATTTTTTGGGCCACGCCGGGCGGCGGTGTCGAACCCGGCGAGACTGCTTTGGCTGCGGCGCAGCGCGAGCTGATCGAGGAACTCCAGCTTCAAACGCCTCTGCAGGGGCCGGTGCACACGGCGACCAACCGTTTCGAGCATGAAGGCGCGGTGATCGAAACCCGCGACATCTTCTTTGTTGGCCGTTGCGAAGCCGAAGCGGTTTGTCTGCGCGGCGTCACCGAGACCGAGCGCGCGGCGATGCGGTCGATCCGGTGGTGGACCGCGGACGAGCTCGCGCAGACCAATGAAACCGTGTTTCCCGAGGACCTTGCGCAGACCCTGCGCCGGCTCAGCCCGGCGTCCTAGGCCGGCCTCACGCCGCCTCGAGATCCAGATCTATCCACACCGGCACGTGGTCGGACGGCTTTTCCCAGGCCCGGACATGCTTGTCGATGCCGACGCCGACCAGCCGGTCGGCGGCCTGCGGCGACAGCAGCAGGTGATCGATCCGGATGCCGTGGTTCTTCTGCCAGGCTCCGGCCTGATAATCCCAGAACGTGTATTGCCCCGGCGCATCGGTGGTGGCGCGCAGTGCGTCGGTGAGGCCGAGCCCGAGCAGGGTCTGAAAGCTCTCGCGGGTCTGCGGCTTGAACAGCGCGTCATTGGCCCAGGCGGCGGGATTGTGGACATCCTCGGGGGCCGGGATGACGTTGAAATCACCCGCCAGGATCAGCGGCTCTTCGGTCTTCAGGCGCTGTTTTGAATATTCAACAAGCCGCGACATCCAATTGAGCTTGTAGGGATATTTCTCCGTCTCGACCGGGTTGCCATTGGGCAGATAAAGGCAGGCCACGCGGACCACGCCGGTCTTCAGCGACACCACGCCTTCGAGGAAGCGGGCATGGGCATCGTCGTCGTCGCCGGCCAGCCGGGGGGTGGCTTCCTCGAGCGGATATTTCGACAGCAGCGCCACGCCATTGAATGTCTTCTGGCCGTGGGTGACGACGTTGTAACCCAGCGCCTCGATCGCCTCGCGCGGGAACGCCTCGTCGACGCATTTGATCTCCTGCAGACAGACCACGTCGGGGGCACTGTCGCGCAGCCAGGTCAACAGATGGTCGAGCCGTTGTCGGACCGAATTGACGTTCCAGGTTGCAATCCGCATGGCATGTCTCGCTTACTTAAATTTCGTATGGGTGGCATACCATGATCGGCGCAGCTGTGATAAATCATTGCGGTTGGGCGCAACGTCGTCCTGGCGAGCAAGCGGTCAGTCCGGGTTCCGGACCGGTCGTCGTGAGATGACATGAAAAAGCGCAACGCTATCGTTCTCGCCGGCCTGCTAGGTGTCGCCGTGGTGGCGGGTCTGGTGACGCGCTCATCATGGAGCGGCAAGGACCCCGGCGCCAAGGGATCGCAACGTCCTCGGGTCGTATCCGTCGATATGGCCAAGGCCGAGCGCAAGCCGGTGCCTGTCGAGGTCGATTCGATCGGTACGGTCACGCCGATCTCCAGCGTCGCGCTGAAGTCGCGGATCGAAACCACCATCTCGGCCGTGCACTTTCAGGACGGCGCCAAGGTCAAGGAGGGCGATCTGCTGTTCACTCTTGATTCCCGCCAGATCGACGCCCAGCTCGCCCAGGCCGAAGGCAATCTGGCCCGCGACCGCGCCCAGCTCGCCGGCGCCGAACGCGACCTCAAACGCTACAGCGAATTGATCGGCAAAGGCGCCACCACCCAGGTCAATCTCGACAATGCCCAGACCCAGGCCGACATCCTGACCGGAACCATCAAGGCGGATCAGTCGGCGCTGGAAAATCTCCAGGTTCAGAAAAGCTATGCGACCATCCGCGCGCCGTTCGCCGGACGGATCAGTGCGGCCAATGTGAAGATCGGGAATTTCGTCCGGCCGGCCGACACCGTGCCGATGGCGACCATCAACCAGATGGCGCCGGTCTATATCTCCTTCGCGGTGCCGCAGCAGGTGCTGGCCGATTTGCGCGACGCCATCGCGGCCGGAACAACCCAGGTGGTCGCCACCATTCCGGGCAGCGGCCGATCGGAGCGCGGCAAGGTGGCGATGGTGGAGAATTCGGTGGATTCGACCACCGGCATGGTCACCGTCCGCGGCATCATGGACAACGCCAACGAGACGCTGTGGCCGGGCATTCTGGTCCACACCAAACTGATCATCCGCACTGAAGATGCCGTGGTGGTGCCGACGGTCGCGGTGCAACGCAGCCAGACCGGCAATTTCGTGTTCGTGGTCAGGGATGGCGCCGCGCATGTGCAGGCCGTCAAGGTCGAGCGCACCTTCGACGGCCAGTCGGTGATCGCTGACGGGCTGTCGGGCGGCGAGGACGTCGTGGTCGATGGCCAGTTGCTGCTGTCGGAGGGCAGCGAGGTGCAGCCCCGCGCGGTCAAGGCCGGGGCCTGAGCCATGACACTGTCCGAGCTGTGTATTCGGCGCCCGGTAATGACGACGCTGATCACGGCGTCGATCATCGCGTTTGGCATTTTCGGGTTTCGGCTGCTGCCGGTCTCGGCGCTTCCCAAGGTTGATTTCCCGACCATCGCGGTCAGCGCGACGCTGCCGGGCGCCAGCGCCAGCACCATGGCGGCCTCGGTCGCCGGCATCATCGAGCGTCAGCTGTCGACCATCGCGGGGATCTCGTCGATGTCGTCGAGCTCCTCACAGGGCATCTCGGTCATCACCATCCAGTTCGATCTCAACCGCAACATCGACGCCGCCGCGCTCGACGTCCAGACCGCGCTGACCATCGCGCAGCGCCGACTGCCGACCGAGATGACCACTCCGCCGAGTTTCCGCAAGGTGAACCCGGCCGAGTTCCCGGTGCTGTTCATCGCGCTGAGTTCGGCGACGCTGCCGCTGTCCGCGGTCAACGAATATGGCGACATCACCATCGGCCAGACGTTGTCGCAGATCCCGGGCGTCGCCCAGGTGACGATCTACGGTGCGCAGAAATTCGCAATCCGAGTCCAGGCCGATCCGGAGGCTGCCGCGGCGCGCGGCTTGTCGCTCGAAGATATCCGCACCGCGGTGGCGCGGGCCAATTCGTCGACGCCGGTCGGCACCATGAACGGGCCGAAGCAGGACATTTCGCTGCAGGCCTCCGGCCAGATGGACAAGGCCGCCGATTATCGCCACATCGTGGTGGCCTGGCGCAACGGCTCGCCGGTCAAGCTCGACGAGGTCGCCCGGATCTACGACAGCGTCGAGAACGACAAGATCGCCACCTGGTTCAATGGCGAACGCTCGATCGTGCTGGCGATCCAGAAGCAGCCCGACGCCAACACCGTGGCGGTGGTCGACGGCGTGCGGGCCAAGCTGCCGTCGCTGCGCGCCCAGGTTCCGCCCTCGGTCAGCATGCAGGTGCTGATGGATCGCTCGACCTCGGTCCGCCAGGCGGTCAGCGACGTCGAGGAAACTTTGCTGATCGCCGTGGCGCTGGTGATCATGGTGATCTTCCTGTTCCTGCGCTCGGCGTCGGCGACCTTCATTCCGGCGCTGGCGGTGCCGATCTCGCTGCTCGGCACCTGCGCGGTGATGTATATGCTCGACTTCTCGATCAACAACATGACGCTGCTGGCGCTGACGCTGTCGGTCGGCTTTGTGGTCGACGACGCCATCGTCATGCTCGAGAACATCGTGCGGCATATCGAGCACGGCATGCGGCCGTTCGAGGCGGCGCTGAAAGGCGCGCGCGAGATCGGCTTCACAATTATCTCGATCACCTTTTCGCTGATCGCGGTGTTCATCCCGGTGCTGCTGATGGGCGGCATCGTCGGCCGGGTGTTTCGCGAATTCGCCGTCACCATCGCGGTCGCGATCCTGGTGTCCGGTTTCGTCTCGCTGACCCTGACCCCGATGCTGTGCGCCCGCGTGCTGAAGGCGCATGATCCCGACAAGAAGGAGAATGTGGTTCTGCGGGTGTTCGAGGCGATGTTCGGCGCCTGGCACCGCGGCTATGAATGGGCACTGGACCATGTGCTGGCGCACAAATTCCTGATGCTGCTGGTGACGCTGGCGACGCTCGGCGGCACCATCTATCTCTACATGATCGTGCCGAAGGGGTTTTTCCCGCAGGAAGACACCGGCTTCCTGATCGGCGTCACCGAGGCCGCGACCGACACCTCGTTCGAGGCCATGAAAGCCCGCCAGAACGCGCTGACCGACATTCTCAAGGAGGATCCCGCGGTCGAGTACATCAACAGCACGGTCGGCGCCGGCGGTCCCAATCCCACCGGCAATTACGCCAGGCTGTTCATCGCGCTGAAACCGCGCGATCAGCGCGAGGGCGTCGCCGCGGTGGTGACGCGGCTGCGGCAGAAGGCGACCCAGGTGCCGGGGATGCAGGCCTTCTTCCAGAGCATCCAGAACCTGAATATCGGCGGCCGGATCTCGAAGAGCCAGTATCAATATGTGATGCAGAGCGGCGACACCGAGGCGCTGTATCGCCTGGCGCCGCAGATCCGCGAGAAGATCGCCAAGGTGCCGGGGCTGCTCGACGTCACCACCGACCTCTACATCAAGAACCCGCAGATGACGGTCGATATCGACCGCGAGAAGGCCGCGGTCTACGGCATCACCGTCGATCAGGTTCGCAACCAGCTCTACAACGCCTATGGCGGACGCCAAATCGGCACCATCTACATGCCGTCGAACGACTACCAGATCATCCTGGAGGCGCAGCCGCAGTTCCGCGTCGACCCCTCGGACATTTCCAAGCTCTATCTGAAGACCTCCGACAACCGCACCATTCCGATGGACGCGGTGGCCAAGCTGGTGCCGAGCGTCGGGCCGCTGCAGATCAACCATCAGGGCCAGCAGCCGGCGGTGACGATTTCGTTCAACCTGGCGCCCGGCAATTCGCTGGGCTATGCGGTCGACGCCATCACCAAGATCGAGGCCGAGTCCAACCTGCCGGCGACGATCGCCACCGGCTTCTCCGGCACCGCGCAAGTGTTCCAGGACAGTTTGCGCGGGCAGGGCGTGCTGATCCTCGCCGCGGTGTTCGCCGCCTTCGTGATCCTCGGGATTCTCTATGAGAGCTTCATCCACCCGATCACCATCATTTCCGGCCTGCCATCGGCCGGCATCGGCGCGATCCTGACCTTGATGCTGTTCAACATGGAATTGTCGGTGATCGCGATGATCGGCATCGTGATGCTGGTCGGCATCGTCAAGAAGAACGCCATCATGATGGTCGACTTCGCGCTGGAGCGCCGCCGCGTCGGTCTGAGCGCCGAGCACGCCATTCGCGAGGCGGCGCTGCTCCGGTTCCGCCCGATCATGATGACGACCTTCGCGGCGATCTTCGGCACGCTGCCGATTGCGCTGGGCGCCGGCGCCGGCGCCGAACTGCGCCAGCCGCTCGGCGTCGCCGTGGTCGGCGGGCTGTGCGTCTCGCAATTGCTGACGCTGTTCATCACCCCGGTGATCTATATCTATCTCGACAAGATCGACCGCCGCTTGAAGCGTCGGCTCGAGCCGCAGTTCGACGAGATCGGCGACGGCGAGCGCCCGCGCGCGGTGGCGGCGGAGTAGGCCGGCGCTGCGCTGGTTTAGATCGAGAAGCTGGTGCCGCAGCCGCAGGACGCGGTGGCGTTGGGATTGTTGACCCGGAACGAGGCGCCGATCAGATCGTCGACGAAGTCGACTTCCGAGCCCGCCAAAAACGGCACCGAGGCAGGATCGACCAGCACCACGGCGGCGTCGCGCGCGATCACCAGGTCGTCATCGGCTTTCGCCCGCTCGACGTCGAACTTATACTGGAAGCCGGAACAGCCGCCGCCCTCGACGCTTATCCGCAACATTGCGCCGTCGCCCTCGCTTTTGAGGATCTCGGCGATCCGGCGCGCCGCCCGCTCGCTGATGGTGACATTGTCCATGATGGTGACGTTGTCGGTCATGAGGTCGCTCCGTAACCGGGCGGGTGGTGGCTCGAAGGTTTGAATTCCCCGCAACCCATAGTTAAGTGCACCGGACGCTAGAATCAATTGGAGAGGGGATAAAGTCAGCGTGTCGGTTGGAATGGCAGCCCCCCGTGCGGTCTTTGGCTGCGACCCGGACCGTAGCCGCGGCCGGCTGTTTGACGAGAAGCCGAGCAAGACCCGCAGCGCTTTTCGCCGCGATTGCGACCGGGTGATCCATTGCACCGCGTTCCGCCGGCTGAAGTACAAGACCCAGGTCTTCGTGTTTCACGAAGGCGACCATTACCGCACGCGGCTGACCCACTCGCTCGAAGTGGCACAGATCGCCCGCGCCATCTCCCGCCAGCTCGGCCTCGACGAGGATCTGACAGAGGCGCTGGCGCTCGCGCATGACCTAGGCCACCCGCCATTCGGCCATGCCGGCGAACGCGCGCTGGACCGCTGCCTGACCGATCATGGCGGCTTCGACCACAATGCCCAGACCCTGCGGGTGCTGACGGCGATGGAGCACCGCTACCCGGAGTTCGACGGGCTGAATCTGAGCTGGGAGACGCTCGAGGGCGTGGTCAAGCATAACGGGCCGCTCACCGACCGCGACGGCGCCCCACTTGCGCACTATCGCGACCGTGGGGTGCCGCTGGGAATTGCGGAGTTCAATCAGAGCTTCGATCTCGAATTGTGGAGCTTCGCCTCGCTCGAGGCCCAGGTGGCGGCGATCGCCGACGATATCGCCTACGACGCCCACGACATCGATGACGGCCTGCGCGCCGGCCTGTTCGACCTCGATGACCTCAGGTCGATGCCGCTGACCGCGGGCATCATCGACAGAATCGCTCAGCGCTATCCGGTGCTCGACCCAAGCCGGTGCGGCGCCGAATTGGTGCGCGAGCTGATCTCCCATCTGATCGGCGCGGTGATTGCCGAAGCGCACCAGCGCCTCGATCAGGCCGGTCCGAAATCGGTCGAGGAGGTCCGCCACCACAGCCGGGCGCTGATCGCCTTTCCCCCCGACGCGGAAGCGGCCGAGGCGCAGATCAAGGCATTCCTTAAAAAGCGGATGTACCGTCATGAGCGGGTAATGGCGGTGATGCGCGATGCCGAGCAGATCGTCGTCGACCTGTTCGCGCGCTACCGCGCCTGTCCGGCGGATCTGCCGGCGGAATGGCTGCCGGCGCCGGGCGCCGATGCCGAGCCCGAAACCGACCGGCTGCGCCGGATCTGTAATTTCATCGCCGGCATGACCGACCGTTTCGCGATCACCGAACACCAGCGGCTTTTTGACTCGACCCCGGATTTGCGTTAGGCGGCGGCCGAAGGCCGCAGCTTCGGCGCAATCCCGGTCCCATTAGGTCGATGATCAATTCAAACCAGTCTCTGCATCCGTTCGCCAACGTGCTCGCGCGCGTCCATGCCGTCTGCACCGCGATGATCGCCGAGGGCGCGCTGCCCGCCGGCATCGATCTGGCGCGCGTGGTGGTGGAACCGCCGAAGGACGCCTCGCATGGCGACATGGCCAGCAATGCCGCGATGGTGCTGGCCAAGGAGGCCAAGGCCAAGCCGCGCGACCTCGCCGAGAAGATCGCCGAGAAGCTGCGCGCCGATCCGCTGATCGAAGCGGTCGAGATCGCCGGGCCGGGCTTCATCAATCTCACGCTGAAGCCGCAGGTCTGGGCGGATTCGTTGCGGATGATCCTCGATGCCGGCGCGGGCTATGGCCGCAGCGGCGTCGGCGCACGGGAAAAGGTCAATGTCGAATATGTCTCGGCCAACCCAACCGGGCCGATGCATGTCGGCCATTGCCGCGGCGCGGTGTTCGGCGACGCGCTGGCGAGCCTGCTGGATTTTGCCGGCTACGACGTCACCCGCGAATATTACATCAACGACGCCGGCGCCCAGGTCGACGTGTTGGCGCGCTCGGCCTTCCTGCGCTACCGCGAAGCGCTTGGCGACGCCATCGGCGCCATCCCCGAGGGACTTTATCCGGGCGATTATCTGGTGCCGGTCGGGCAGGCGCTGGCCGCCGAGCACGGCGACAGGTTGCTGAGCTTGCCCGAACCGGAATGGTTGCCGCTGGTCCGTGCCAAGGCCATCGCCATGATGATGGAGATGATCAAGAGCGATCTCGCCGCGCTCAACATCAGCCATGAGGTGTTCTTCTCCGAGCGCTCGCTGAACGACGGCGGAACCAACCGCGTCGCCGCCACCATCGATTTCCTGCGCGCCAAGGGTGACGTCTATCAGGGACGGCTGCCGCCGCCGAAGGGCGCCCCGGTCGAGGATTATGAGGACCGCGAACAGACCCTGTTCCGCGCCACCGCCTATGGCGACGACGTCGACCGGCCGCTGCTGAAATCGGACGGCTCGTACACCTATTTCGCCTCCGACATCGCCTATCACAAGACCAAGTTCGACTCAGGCTTTCGCCACATGGTCGACGTCTGGGGTTCCGATCATGGCGGCTACATCAAGCGAATGCAGGCCGCCATCAAGGCGGTGACCGAGGGGCAGGCCGCGCTCGACGTCAAGATCGTGCAGCTGGTGAAATTGCTGCGCAATGGCGAGCCGGTCAAAATGTCGAAGCGCTCCGGCGACTTCGTCACATTACGTGAAGTGGTGGATGAAGTCGGATCCGACGCCGTTCGCTTCATGATGCTGTTCCGCAAGAACGACGCGGTGCTCGATTTCGACCTCGCCAAGGTGATCGAGCAGTCCAAGGACAATCCGGTGTTCTACGTTCAGTATGGCCACGCCCGCGGCCATTCGATCTTCCGCAACGCCCGCGAGGTGGTGCCGGATCTGCCGGAGGAAACGCAGGCGCGGGTCGCTTATCTGCGGGACGCGCCGGTGGAGCGGCTGACCGACGCCGTCGAGCTCGATCTGCTGCGCCGCCTGGCATTGTATCCACGCACCGTCGAGGCCGCGGCGCTGGCCCATGAGCCGCACCGCATCGCCTTCTATCTCTATGATCTCGCCAGCGAATTTCACGCGCTGTGGACCAAGGGCCGGGATGCGCCTCATTTACGCTTCATTATCAATAATGATGCAGGAATAACAAAGGCGCGATTGGCGATGGTCCAGGGCGTCGTCTCGGTTCTGGCATCTGGGCTCGCCGTTCTTGGCGTCCAGGCACCGGACGAGATGCGATAGCGGACGGCCGGACAGATGGGGATCTGCGGCGGCTTTTGACAGCGGCCATTTCGTTTGCAAGTTTGCTTTGCAAGGGCGGGTTGGCTGCTATCCCGAAGGGGAAGCGACATCACGATGACGAACCGATATCAGGACCGACCTTTCCCTGCGGACGACGCGTATGACCACGCGGACCAGCATGCGCCACGCGAGAGTGATCCCCTTGCTGAGCTGGCACGGCTGATCGGTCAGACCGACCCGTTCACTACTATTGGCCGAGCCAATGTGGTTGCGCAGCCGCGCCATCAGGATTCGTCCAACGCCCACGAGCCATTGCATCAGCAAGACCGATCGCGTGACCAAGACCCACCGCGTGACAATGACCGCTTTCGCTTGCCGATCGCTGAGCCATTGCCGCCAGCCGCCTTCGATGACGATCCGCCGATCGCGCCGCTGCCATCCTGGATGCAGCATCGGCGATTGAGTGATCCTGTGCCCGATCCGGAGCCGCCTTACAGCGCGCCGCCTTACAGTGCGCCGGCTTATAGCGAGCCAACCTATAATGAGCCGCCTTACAGCGAGCCGCCGGCCTTTGCGGTCTCCAATCCACCGCAATATGCCGAGCAATACGCCGAACAGGACCGCTACGACGAAACGCTCTACGGCCGCATTGACCCGGCGCTCGATCCGTCGGGCTTTCCGCCTCCCGGCGCCTATTCCAACGACCCCTATGACTACCAGGACCCCTATGGCGATGGGGCGCAGGAGCAGAAGCCGCGCCGCGGCGGCGGAATGATCACGGTGGTCGCCGTGCTGGCGCTTGCTGTGGTCGGAACCGGGGCGGCGTTCGGCTATCGAACCTTGATGGGATCGACCCGCAGCGGCGAACCGCCGGTGATCAGGGCCGATGCCGGGCCGACCAAGGTGGTGCCGGCGCCGTCGGCGGAAGCCTCCAGCAAACAGATCCAGGATCGTCTCGGCGGCGGCAACGGCACCGAGATGCTGGTGTCGCGTGAGGAGCAGCCGATCGATCCGGCGACATCGAGCCCGCGGGTGGTGTTGCAGCAATTGAATCAAAATCCCAATCCGCCGTCGCCGTCAGCGGTGGCTCCGAACGCGCAGCCACTCGTCGCACGACCCAATAACGGGACGCTGGCGGGCGACGAACCGCGCAAGATCCGGACTTTCGCGGTTCGGCCGGATCGCGCCGACCCGGCAGCGACCCCCACGGCCGCGCCCACCGCCAGGCCGACCTCGGCGCATAACGCTGCGTCCCACACGCCTCCTGCGCAGAGCGCCACGGCCAACGCCAACGCCTCCGCCAATGCGCCACTTTCACTGTCACCGGCCGCCGAGTCGCCACGGACGCGGATGGCCTCGGCGCCAACCTCGCTGCAATCCGCGGGCGCGAGCGGGGGGTATCTGGTTCAGGTATCGTCGCAACGCAGCGAAGCCGATGCCCGAACCTCATTCAGGGTGTTGCAAGGCAAGTTCCCCTCGGTGCTGGGCTCGCAATCGGCGGTGATCAAGCGTGCTGACCTCGGACAACGCGGCGTCTACTACCGTGCCATGGTGGGGCCATTCGGATCCTCCGACGAGGCCTCGCGGCTGTGCGGTAATCTGAAAAGCGCCGGCGGGCAGTGCGTCGTCCAGAGGAATTAACGGCGGTTTCCTTGACCCTGGAGGTCGGCGCGGGCTAATCGGCCGCTATGAGCATTCGCGCCTTCATCACTGGAATATCCGGCCTGAGCCTGTCTGATCCGGAACGCGCCTTCCTGCGCGCGGAGCAGCCCTGGGGCTTCATTCTATTCAAGAGAAATATTCAAGATCGCGCACAAGTCTCTCACCTTGTTGCAGATTTGCGCGACAGCGTGGGCCGGGCGGACGCTCCGGTCCTGATTGACCAGGAGGGCGGACGGGTGCAGCGGCTGGGGCCGCCCGATTGGCCATCCTATCCGCCGGGCGCGGTGTTCTCCACGCTCTACGATATCGATTCGCAGCTGGGCCTGACCGCGGCGCGACTGAGTGCGCGGCTGATTGCTTCCGATCTGACCGAACTCGGCATCGATGTCGACTGCCTGCCGCTGGCCGACGTTCCGGTTGCCGGCGCCGACGCGGTGATCGGCAACCGGGCCTATGGAACCGAGCCGGTCAAGGTCGCGGCGATCGCCCGCGCGGTGTCCGACGGCTTGGCGCAGGGCGGCGTGCTGCCGGTGCTCAAGCATATTCCGGGACATGGTCGCGCCACCGCCGACACCCATATCCGGCTGCCGGTGGTCGATACCGATGCGGCGGAACTCGACCGCACCGATTTCGCCGCATTCCGGCCGCTGGCTGACCTGCCGATGGCGATGACCGCACATGTTGTGTTTAGCGCGCTCGACGCCGCCCAACCCGCGACCACTTCTGCGACAATGATCGAACAGGTGATTCGCAAGGCAATCGGGTTCCAAGGACTATTGATGAGCGATGACGTCTCGATGAATGCATTGGCCGGAACGATCGCCGAACGCACCCGCGCGATCGTCGCGGCCGGTTGCGACATCGTCCTTCATTGCAACGGCAAGCTCGGCGAAATGCGCGACGTCGCGGCGAACACGCCGGAACTGGCCGGCAAGGCGCTGGCGCGGGCCGACGCCGCGCTGGCCAGCCGCAAGCTGCCACAGCCATTCGACCGGGTCGCGGCGCGGCGCGAACTCGACGATCTGATCGGCCGGGCAGGGATGAACGCATGAGCGCGGAAATATTGTCGTTCGAAACCGGCCGCCCCGCCGAACTGCTCGACGAGGAAGCGGCGCTGGTGGTCGACGTCGAGGGCTATGAAGGCCCGCTCGACCTGCTGTTGGCTTTGGCGCGGCAACAGAAGGTAGACCTGCACAAAATCTCGATCCTGGCTCTGGCCGACCAATATCTGCTGTTCATCGAGGCGGCGCGCAAAATCCGGCTTGAATTGGCCGCCGATTATCTGGTGATGGCGGCGTGGCTGGCCTTTCTCAAATCGCGGCTGCTGCTGCCTGAACCGCCGACGCCGGATGGACCGAGCGCCGAGGAGATGGCGACCTCGCTGGCTAACCGGCTGCGTCGGCTCGAGGCGATCCGCGAGGCGGCAAATCGGCTGATGACCCGGCCGCAATTGCAGCGCGACATCTTTCCGCGCGGGATTCCCGAGGCGATCGACGAGATCCGCCACCCGCGTTTCACCGCGACGCTGTTCGACCTGCTCAGCGCCTATGCGGCGCAGCGCCAGCAGGGCGTGCTGGCCACGGTGCATCTGGCCAAGCGCACGGTCTGGTCGTTGGCCGAGGCGCGGGCATCGCTGGAGCGGCTGGTCGGGATCGCCGAGGGCTGGAGCCGGCTCGACGACTATCTGATCAGCTATGTGCTCGAACCGTCGCAGCGGGCCACGGTGTTCGCCTCGAGCTTCGCCGCGGCGCTGGAGCTGGTGCGCGAGGGGACGGTCGAGCTGCACCAGTCAGAAGCGTTTGCGCCGCTGTTTTTTCGTAAACGACCGTCGCATCCGACTAGCGATGCGGCGGCCGTGCCGAACGTTCCGGCAGAGTAGTGGAAGAAGGAGATCGAGCCATGGCCAGTCTGGCGGAAAAACGCCTCGTGGAACTCGAGGACATCGTCGAACAGAGCGAAGCCGCAATCGTCGAGCCAGCCGCCCCCCAGGACGCCCCCCAGGACGTCGCGCAACCGCAGGCCCGGCCGGAAGAATTGCGGCTGCTGGAAGCGCTGCTGTTCGCCTCCGCCGAGCCGCTCGATCAGGCCGCGCTTGCCAAGCGCATGCCGGACGGCATCGATATCAAGGCGGCATTGGCGCAGCTGCAGGCCGATTACGCCTGTCGCGGCGTCAATCTGGTGCGGGTTGCCAATAAATGGACCTTCCGCACCGCTGGCGATCTGGCCTGGCTGATGACCAAGGAGACCACCGAGACAAGGCGGCTGTCGCGCGCCGCGATCGAAATGCTGGCGATCATCGCCTATCACCAGCCGGTGACCCGCGCCGAGATCGAGGACATCCGTGGCGTGGTGACCTCGAAGGGGACGCTCGATGTCCTGCTGGAGACCGGCTGGGTGCGCCCGCGCGGCCGCCGCAAGACCCCGGGCCGGCCGCTGACCTTTGGAACCACGGAGGCGTTCCTGTCGCAATTCAGCCTCGAGGCATTGGGTGATCTGCCCGGCCTGGAGGAACTCAAGGGCACCGGCTTGCTCGATTCGCGGCTGCCCACCGGATTCAGCGTTCCCAACCCGTCGGACGATCCGACGCTGCGCGAGGACGAGGATCCGCTCGAAATTGGCGACCTGGAGCTGGCGCTGTCGCCGCCGGTCGATGCCGAGGATGGCGGCGGCAGCGCCGCCTGAGACGGCTTCGACATGTCCGTGCCCGCGCACGGATGCTTTAGTCGCAGGATGGTGCGGGGTAAGTCCTTGTTTTTGCCGCCCCCTGCGCCTAGTTTCTCGAGCAGATTGAGATCGGTTCGCCGGGCTCACGTTTGGAGGTTGCAGGATGGGTTCACTCAGCATTTGGCATTGGATCGTCGTGATCGGCGTCGTCCTCCTGCTGTTCGGTCGTGGCAAGATTTCCGACCTGATGGGCGATGTCGCCCAAGGCATCAAGGCCTTCAAGAAAGGCATGCAGGACGATGAAAAGCCTGCCGAAAAGCCACCCGAGCCGGTCAAGTCGATTGATCATACGGCAAATCCCGCCGAAGCCCAGAACCGTTCCGACGTCGGCAGCAAGGTGGTTTGACAACCATCAGGCTTTGCGGCGGGCTGGCGACGACTCAAAGGCGGACTGCTACAAGTGGCAATCGGCCCAGGCAGACGCAGCGCGCTCGATGCTCGGGTGACGTCAGCGCGTGAGCGGAAATATTCATGTTCGACTTCGGGTGGAGTGAGCTGGTCCTGATCGCGGTGGTCGCATTGATTGCGATTGGCCCGAAGGAACTTCCCGGCGTGCTGCGCATGGTCGGCCAATGGGTTGGCAAGGCCCGCCGGATGGCCTCGGATTTCCAGGGCCAGTTCAACGAAGCGATGCGCGAGGCCGAGCTGAGCGACCTCAAACAGACCTTCGACGAGGTCAAGGAATCCGCCACCAAATTCGGCAGCGACAACGTCATGACCTCGCTGCAGAAGGACGTCAGCGCGGCGATGAACATCGACAAGGTCGAGAGCATCGACACGCCTCCCGTGACGCCAACCACGCCGGAGCCGCCAACCCCGGAAACCTTCGTCGAGGCCGAGCGCCACGGCGTGCCGACCGAGACGGCGAACGAGCCGCTGGCGGTCACCCAGGAAAACCGCGCAGCGCTGCCGGCCCCTGAAACTCCGCCCTCCGACCAGCCAGCGCCCTCCGCGCCGGTCGACCTCACCCCGGATCAGATCAAGGACGCCAAAGCGTCATGAGCGTCGACGACATCGAGGCCAGCAAAGCTCCGCTGATGGATCACCTGATCGAGCTGCGCTCGCGGCTGATCAAGGCGCTGTTGGCGTTCGGCGTCGCCTTCATCTTCTGTTTCTTCTTCGCCAAGCAGATCTACAACATCCTGGTCTGGCCCTTCGTCTGGATCGCGGGTGCGGAGAACTCGAAATTCATCTACACCGCGCTGCTGGAATATTTCCTGACCCAGCTGAAGCTGGCGATGTTCGGCGCCGGCTTCATCTCGTTTCCGATCATCGCCACCCAGATCTACAAATTCGTCGCCCCCGGTCTCTACAAGCACGAGCGCGGCGCCTTCTTGCCCTATCTGATCGCAACCCCGGTGTTCTTCGTGATGGGCTCGCTGCTGGTCTATTTCGTCGTACTGCCGATGCTGGTGCGGTTCTCGCTCGGCATGCAGCAGGTCGGCGGCAGCGAAACCGCGCAGATCCAGCTGTTGCCCAAGGTCGGCGAGTATCTGTCGCTGATGATGTCGCTGATCTTCGCCTTCGGCCTGGCGTTCCAGCTGCCGGTCATCTTGACTCTGCTGGGCCGGATCGGGATCATCACCGCCAAGCAGCTGCGCGAAAAGCGCCGCTATTTTATCGTGGTCGCCTTCATCATCGCCGCGGTGCTGACGCCGCCGGATGTGATCAGCCAGGCCTCGCTGGCGCTGCCGCTGCTGCTGCTCTACGAAGGCTCGATCATCGCGGTCAGCATGGTGCAGAAGAAGACGGCCGCCGCTGCCGCTGCGGCGAGCGCCTCGGCCGCCAGCGCGCCGCCGGAAGACAAGCCGGCGGAGTAGGGTGGAATCCGACCGCTCTGATCGACGATCTTCCGGCCGAGCCATAAATCAATCTATCCTGGGTTGTGGTTCGGGCGTGGGGGCGTCTCGGTGGCTTACGCATTTGATACTTTGGGTATGCCAAACGTTTGAAGATTGCGGGCGTACCGAACGATCAGGCCGAGGCTCATGCCGAGGCCGCACGCGAGTTCATCATGACCGAGCTTGTGACCAAACCTGATCTGCAGGCAGTGCGATCGGATCTACTGCTGGTGAAGTCGGAGTTGCAGGCGGCCATCGACACGCAGACCTTGCGGCTGACAGTGCGTCTGGGCGGCATCGTCGCGGTTGGGGTCGGAGTGCTGGCGGCTGCCATCGCGGTATTGGCACTGGTGCTCCGGCAGCATTGACCTGTGCTGATGGGCTGAACGGCCTTGAACGGCGGGCTCTGCATTTCCCACCGTCACGGACGGATTCTCGGCATTTCAAATCGCGGCTTTTCGGGGTACAGCATCCCCGCCTTTGCAGGCCAGCTCCCGGGAATCTGATCATGCACGACATCAAAGCGATCCGCGACAATCCGCAAGCGTTCGACGCCGCCTATACGCGACGTGGGCTGGCGCCGATCGCCGGCAGCCTGATCGATCTCGACGAGACCCGCCGTGCGGCGATCCTGGCCTCCGAGCAGGCGCAGGCGCGGCGCAACGCGGCCTCGAAGGACATCGGCGACGCCAAGAAGGCCAAGGACGAGGCCCGCGCCGCCGCGTTGATGGCCGAGGTGGCCGAAATCAAGGCGACGATGCCGCAGCTCGAAGCCGCCGCCAAGCAGGCCGACGAGGCATTGAAGACGGCGCTGGCGGAAATTCCCAACCTGCCGCTCGACGAGGTGCCCGAAGGCGCCGACGAACACGGCAATATCGTGCGGCACCATTTCGGCGCCAAGCGCGACTACGCCTTTGCGCCGAAGCCGCATGACGATCTCGGCACCGCGCTGAAGATGATGGATTTCGAAGCCGCCGCGAAATTGTCAGGCGCGCGCTTCGTGGTGCTGAAAAAGGGCCTGGCGCGTCTCGAACGCGCGATCGGCCAGTTCTTTCTGGACGTCCACACCGGCGAGCACGGCTACACCGAAATCAATCCGCCGCTGCTGGTGCGCGACGACGCGATGTTCGGCACGGCGCAGTTGCCGAAGTTCAAAGAGGATCAATTTTCCGCTTGGCGTGAGCTTGAAATTCAAGACCGGATCGATCGGTCGATCGCACAGGGGAATAAGGAGGTCGTTGAGCAAGTTGGCAACTTTGAGCACATATCTATTGAATCAACTGGCGTCCCGAGGTTCGAGAATCTTTGGTTGATCCCCACCGCCGAAGTCCCGCTGACCAATCTCGTCCGCGAAAGCATCCTCGACGAGAAAGAACTGCCGATGCGGCTGACCGCATTGACCCAGTGTTTTCGGGCCGAGGCCGGCGCCGCCGGGCGTGATACACGCGGCATGATCCGGCAGCATCAGTTCACCAAGGTTGAGTTGGTCTCGATCGTCACGCCGGAGGAGAGCAAGAACGAGCATGAGCGGATGCTGTCTTGCGCGGAGGAAGTGCTGCGCCGGCTCGGGCTGCACTACCGGGTGATGACGCTGTGCACCGGCGATATGGGCTTTGCCTCGCAGAAGACCTACGACATCGAGGTCTGGATGCCGGGGCAAGGCGAGGGCGGCGCCTATCGGGAAATCTCGTCCTGCTCGGTGTGCGGCGATTTCCAGGCGCGGCGGATGGATGCGCGCTATCGCGGCCCGGACGGCAAGCCGCGCTTCGTCCATACGCTCAACGGCTCCGGCACCGCCGTCGGTCGCGCGCTGATCGCCGTGATGGAAACCTATCAGCAGGAGGACGGCTCGATCGCCGTGCCGGACGTGTTGCTGCCCTATATGGGCGGCCTGAAAGTGGTCGGCAATTCGTAGCGGCCGATGAAAAACCGAACCCCAGCATCGATCACAATGGCGGCGCTGCTTGCGCTTGGCTTGCTGATCATCGCAGCTCCGGCGCTGGCACAGCTGAAGCCGGCCGGTCCCGCCGAGATGATTTCGCAGTTCCGCCAGCAGCACCATGAGAGCCGGGTCACCATGGACCCGACGCTGAACCAGATTGCCCGCGCCCAGGCCGATGCGATGGCTGCCAAGGCCGTCCTCGACCACGAGGTGCTGGGATCATTCCCGTCGCGAGTGGCGCCGGCGAGGGCCGGCGCGGCCGCGGAAAATATCGCCTATGGCTACGCCAGCTTTCCGAAGACGCTGCAGCAATGGATCAACTCGCCGGGCCACCGCAGCAACCTGCTGTTGCACGATGCGTCGCGGATCGGGGTCGCCAGCGCCAAAAGCGCCAACGGCCAAACCTATTGGGCGATGGTGATCGCCGGCGCCTATGACCGCGGCAAGAAGCGGCAATCGCAGCCGTCGGTCGCCAAGCCGGCCAAGGGGGCGCAGAAGGGCTCGGCCAAAGGATCGACCAAGGGATCGACCAAGGGATCGAAGCCGAGGCACAAGCCGGACTGCCACATCAAGCTGCTCGGCCTGTGCATGTGACGATGGATCGCGGCAATGACGGCCGCTCTCATCACTGAAGCGGCGACGTCGCTTTATTCCGCGGCGACCTTGTGACGGCGGGCGGCGGCGGCATCGCGATCCATCACGCCGCGGCAGCCGGCGCTAAGATCCTTGCGGTGCTGGCGCATGCAGGCGGTGATCCGCGAGATGTTGGGAATTTCCGAGCTGCACAGCCGGAACGCGTCGTTGGTGCACAGCTGCGCGGCCTCGGCGCTGTAGGCGTGGCTTGCGGTCGAGGCCATCGATAATAGCGTGGCGGCGGCGATCAACGCGAACCCAATCTGGCGAACTGGCTTGATGCTGATAGCGGTCATGTTCGGCTCCCTGATCGGCCGCCCCGTGCGGCTGTTGATGGCCAAGCATGCCCAAAACCGGTTCAATCGACTGTGACCGGCCTCACTCAGAATATCTGCGAATGTAACGAACCCCTTCGGCCATCGCTCGCGCGGCGATTTGCCTCCGCGGCGCCGGGCGGATAAGACGGCATCTCTCACCCCTCGATTGACCGAAAAGGCGTTTGAGCGAATGCGGATTCTTTGCACCAATGACGATGGCATCCACGCTCCCGGCCTGAAGATCGTCGAGAAGATTGCGCGGGCGCTGTCGGACGACGTCTGGGTTGTGGCGCCGGAGCTCGATCAGTCCGGCGTGTCGCATTCGCTGTCGCTGAACGATCCGCTGCGGCTGCGCGAAGTCGGGCCACGGCATTTCGCGGTGCGCGGCACCCCGACCGACTGCGTGATCATGGGGGCCCGCCACATCCTGCTCGACAAGCAGCCGGATCTGGTGCTGTCCGGCGTCAACAAGGGCCGCAACGTCGCCGAGGACGTGGTCTATTCCGGCACCATCGCCGGCGCGCTCGAGGGCACCATTCTGGGCCTGCCGTCCTTTGCGTTGTCGCAGGAATTTTCACCCGCGACCCGCGAACTGCCGCTGTGGGATACCGCGGTGAAGTTCGGACCCGACATCTTGCGCAAGGTGATCGCCGCCGGGGTGCCGAAAAACACCGTGATCAACATCAATTTTCCGGCCTGCGCGCCGGACCAAGTCGAAGGCGTGAGGGTGACGCGGCAGGGCAAGCGCAATCAGGGGTTTTTGCGCGTCGACGAGCGCCAGGACGGCCGCGGCAATCCGTATTTCTGGATCGGCTTCGAGCGCATCGCCGTGGTCGACATGCCGGCGGAGGGCACCGATCTGGCCGCGTTGGCGGCGCGCCACATCTCGGTGACGCCGCTGCGGCTCGACCGCACCGACGAGGCTTTCTCCGCGGCTCTGACCGCGACGTTGAAATAGTCGGCGAGAGTGTTTCGAGCGAAGTGAGTGCCGGTTCGCGTGAAGCAAGCGCGTCAAAACAAGAATTTAGCAGTCCGGTTCTGATCTATCAGAACCGGATTTGCTCTACACCGTCGCGCGCTTCAGCGTGGCGTTGATCATCTGCTTCAGGGATTCGATCTGGAACGGCTTCTGCAGGGCCGGGCGGTCGCGATGATCTTCCGGCACGCCCTGCGCGCCGTAGCCGGTGGCAAAGATGAACGGCCGGTTGCGCGACTTCAGCAGATCGGCGACCGGCGAAATCACCTTGCCGTTGACATTGACGTCGAGGATGGCGATGTCGAATTCGGTGGTTTCGGCGAGCCGGATTGCCTCGTTGATCTCGCCGGTTTCGGCGGCGACGCTGTAGCCTAACTCCTCGAGCATGTCGGCGACCATCATCCTGATCATCGCTTCGTCTTCGACCAGGAATACGGAGCCGCCGGTTGGCTGCATTATCGTCATTGTCGGAGTCCTTGCCAAAGCTAAAGCATGGCAGCTCGAACACAGGTTCGACGCTTTCACAATCAAATTCGCAAAAATGTTGACCCGACGCAATCCTATCCTTGGCGGGTCACAGCGCGGTGACGGTCAAAGGTTGCCAAGTTCCAGCCCTGGAACAACAATTTATTGAAATTTGCTGATATTCAAAGCAAGCAAGCGGCAGCGGCGCGCCGGAAATCGGGAGCGAAGTTGCCATCGGAGCGAGGACCTATGCAGAGCGCCATCATGCCGCCGCCCGAGAAAATGCTGTTTCAACTCAGTCTGCGGCGGCGCGGCATCAGCGACCGGGCGGTGTTGCAGGCGATGGAAGCGATCCCGCGCGAACAGTTCGTTCTGGCCACCGACCGCGACCATGCCTGGCGCGATACCGCGCTGGCAATCGCCTGCGGCCAGACCATCAGCCAGCCCTTCGTGGTCGCCTATATGACCGAGCAACTCCAGCTCCGCAGCAGCGATCGCACGCTCGAGATCGGCACCGGCTCGGGTTACCAGGCAGCCATCCTGTCCAGACTGTGCCGGCAGGTCATCACCATGGAGCGGTTCAAGACCTTGGCCGACAGCGCCCGGGCCCGGCTCGAACAGCTGCGCTTCGACAATGTTGAGGTGTTGCTCGGCGACGGCTTCGACGTGCCGGCCGGGGCAGGGCAGTTCGATCGGATCATCGTCACCGCGGCGATGCGGGAAATCCCCGAGGCTCTGCTCAACCTTCTGGAGCCGGGCGGCATCTTGATCGCGCCGGTCGGGCCGCCGCATCAGGCCCAGACCCTGATTCGGGTCAATCGAACCGAAGCGGGATTCGTCCGCAAGCCGCTGGTCGATGTTCGATTCGTGCCGGCGCTGCCCGGCATCGCGCGCGAGCTTTGAGCGCGGCAATCCATCCATGCACGAGATCGGCGGGGACGGCGTCTTCGTGGTTGCGCTTCGGGCCCGGCCGGGCTCCTCGACGGGAACTTTTTCGGGAACCCGCAAGGCAGTAACCAATTGATGGTTAACGATTAATTCCTGCGGCGAATGAGCGACAGGGTTAAAGCCTTGATACCTTTTACTTATGATATTTCAATAACTTACAAGTCTCACGGCGTGCTTTTTCAGGCTTTTTCCGGCAAAAGTCTCACGGATGCGGCGGCGGCGCACCGAACAGTTTCGAGATCCATGACACCATCGTAGCGCCGGCGGCGCCGCCGCCGATCGTCCACAGCGCGCGCATCAACCAGACCGCGCCGATATTGCGTTGATGCTTGCGTTCGTGCGCTTCGACCAGCGGCGTGATCCGGTTCAGATCGGCTTGGATGCCGTCGATGCGGTTGAGCTTGCCGTACATGTCGCGGCGGCGCACATCCGCTTCATCCTGCGATTTGATGATGTGGGCGCATTGCGCCTGCAGCACGCCGACTTGTTGTTGCAGGGTTCCGAGCGTCTGCAGGATGTCGAGCTGCAGCCGCTCCGACGTCGACACGTCGGACATGCTCATTTCCCTGGCGGTTTGAGACTGTCGAGATTGACTTTGCCGGGGCCGCCATTGAGCACCACGGGACCGAGGCCGAGCAGGCCGGCGATCAGCAGATAGGCCCAATCGCCTGTCGCGCCGGCGCTCGGCCATGATCCGCCATAGGCGTAGACCAGCGCGGAGATCCCGACCTGCAGCCACAACAGCACGCAGAGCTGCGACAGCACCACGATCGCCCACACAATGCGGACCAGGCGTGAATTGATCAGCACCTGCCCGAACGTGGCGAAGGTCTTCGCTAGCGCGTCGGATTGCGATTTCATCACCTCGGAGAAGCACTCCATAAGCGCCTGCTGCACCTTGGCGTTGAGTTCCGCAAGGCTGATCTGCTTGTTGTTATAGGCGGTGAAGGCGTCGGCGAGCCTGCCGATCAGAAGCGGTGCAATCGCGGAAACGAGGGCCAGCATGTCAACCCCTCACGATCGAACGCATCCGCGCCACGAAGGTAACGACGCCGATCGCCATCATGACATAGCCTAGCACGGTCGGGCTGGCGCCCAGCATGTCCGCAATCTGCTGCTTAATCTGCGGATCTCCGAGCAGCGTTGCCAGCGTGTCGATCTGCGACGTTAGAAAACCGATCGCCGACAGCGCGTAGGACAAAGCCACAGTTGCCGAATTGTAGCCGAAGGCCGCAACCTTCTGCCAGAAGGTGTCCGCTTCGGCGTAAAACTCTGCAAAGCGCGGCGACGCGCGCAGCACCGGCCGGATCACCAGATAAATGCCGGCCACGACCAGCACGATCGACAAGGTCCACGAAACGATATTCCACATGGGTAGCCTCCTGTTGCCGCACTCAGGCGGCGCGCTTCGAATATTTGCGGGCCAGCCAGATGCCCAGCGCGATCAGCAGCGCGCCTGCAACGGCGACGACGGCGACCACCCATTGCTGCGCGCCCCAGCCTTGCCGCACGCCCTCGGCGACGCCGGCCGCGACTACGACGACGGCGCCACCCTTGGCCGCGCCACCCGCCGTCACCATGGGATTGGCCGGCTCCGGAATTTGCGAGGCCTTGCCCTCGACCAGCGCCAGGCGCTGGATGATCGGATCGTTGCCGGCCATCTGCGCGAGGCGGTCTGCCATGCCGTTGTTGCCGCCGTTCCATGCCCGGACGCAGCCCTTGAAGTCACCTGCATCGGCGAAGCGGTTGAGGTTTTTCCACTGCCAAAACGCAGCGCAGATTTCGGGCTGCAGATCGAGCCGCGAGACGATATTCGGATTGTCGACAGCCGGCAGCGTCGTGATCCGCTGCAGCGCCGCGTAGCCGTCGCGGCCGGTCCATTGCGGGCCACCGCGGCCGATATAGCGCGAGCCGTCGGACGTGCCGGCGCGGTTTCCCATGCGGTTGCCATAAATTTCATCGAACGCGCGGCGCTGCCATCCAGGAGCGGTGCCGTATTTGGCGACGACGTCGCCTGCGTTTTTGAAACGGTTCGGCCACACCACTGCCATGCGCGCCGCGCTGTAGTTGATATTTTCCGTCAGGTTCGAGATGGTGAAGCCGCAGCATTCGTGCTCGATGTTCGCGCAGAAATAAGCAAGGCGGACTTTGCTCGCGGTGATGCCGGCAGCGTCGAGCACGGCTTGTTTGGCGGCGAAGGCGTCAATCAGCTGCTGCGGCGCCCGCGGCCAGATTGCGCGCCAGTCCGAAGCCGTCAACTTGATCCGTGCCATCTGTCAGCCCTCACTTGTGAAGGCCTCATAATGCCCGCATCGCAGAAGTGTTAAGCGCGGATCATGGAACGCGCCGAGCACTGAACAGGCCCCAAGCGCTACACGTGCTGACAGTGAACTGTGCGAACGCGATGGCGAAAACAGAGGTGGTCTCCGAAAACGTCATCTCGACGGACGGTAGCGAAAGACTTGGGCCGTTGCTCGGAACGACGCCAGCAGCCGGAATGCAGGCTTCCGCAAAGTGGCCAGGAGCTCCATCCGGCGTCGCCGACACAAGCGATATCGACGCCGCAAGCCGAGTGATATTCGTGCTCGCGGCGAGAGCAAAGTTTATATGTAGGCGAATTTCCCACGTGCCTGGCGGAAGGGAAAGCGATGCCATATCGATGGGTGTTGCGGTTGTCAGTGCGAGCGGACTATCAAACGTCACCGCGCTATCTACATACTTCGTTCCGTATGGCGTGAATGACAGGCAACGCCAGTTTCCGGAACCTTCATGCCGGAAGATGCCGACAGATCCCGACATGACGGCGATGTTCGCGGCGCCTGGCAGGATCAGCGAGGTTGCATTGTGGGTCAACGTCATGTCGCCAGAGAACGCCACCGTCTTGAGCGCGCCGGCCGGGGCAGAAGACCCGAAAGAGGAAATCGTCGTTGTTCCCGAGATCGTAATCGACTGCGACGTGGTCGACCCAAGGTCTGTCGTCGTCGCACTCGCAATCGACGCCATAACTTCCTTGCGGTCGAGATAGCGCGGCTTGATGGCACTGTGGGCGCCGAGGCCGGCTCCTACTAAAAAATTATTTCCTTCGATGACATTGTGCGCGGCCGTGGTGATGTTGAGATCGTAGCCATCCACCGACGCAAACAGGCAGCCGTCTATAAGCACCAGTCCCTCAGCATCGACCCGCAGGCCGTCACCGCCGAGGTTAGGCGAGAACGTACAGGCGTTGAAGACGTGGTTTGTCACGTCTCCCGTCTCGATCAAGACCGGCGAAAAGAAAAAGCTGCCATTGTAGCGGTAGACGCCAGCCTCAGTGTCCGAATGTCGCACGATCAAGCTATAGGTATGGCCAGCATCAAAGTCGGCATTCCAGAAAAAAATCTCCCGGTTCTGCTCGGCCTTCAACGTTTCGTCGACAATGCAGGCCGCGTACATCGCACCAGAAACGTCGACGGCGTCGATATAGACGCCTCCGAATGCCCCACCGATGCGGATGCCGACCGCGTCGGTGTAGTTGGTCCCGAGCTGCCAGCCCTCCTTAAGGTGCATCAAGGCTTTTGGTCCAGCGCCGACCGTGCCTGACACCGACACGCCATCGCGCTGGCAATATGTCTCGTAGTCCTCATATCGGCAGATCTGGATGCCGTCGAAATAGATCCCGTGCCACAGCTTTCCGCTGCCGTGCTGACCATCCATATTGACGCGCTTGACGATCGAATTCGACAATCCCTTGAGCCGGAATGCGTAGCCGCCTGTCATCATCGTGTCCGATGACACGCTGAAATCTGAAAAGATGTTGTTGGTGTAGTTGCCGGAATTATCACCAAAGGTGATCAGATCAACATCGGTTGCGGCGCCATTATAGACCAGCACAGATGCGCCGCGGCCGGCGCCGACGATCTGAATATTATCCTTTCCTGCCCAGACCAACGGCGCGCTGAATGTGTAGCGGCCAGGCGACAGCCTGCCCACACGCAAGTCTGGACCGTCCGATCGAAGCGCCGCATACCATGCGTTAAGCGCCGCCATATCGGGATAAATGCCATTTCCGACCGCGCCGAACATGCGGGGATCGAGCACCGGTTCGGCGATTTGCCACCAGGCACCATCAGCAGATTGGACCTTGTCCAGCGTTGTCGGTTCGCTCGCGACTTTCTTGTACAGAGCGCCGCCCCAATCGCCGGGTGTGGCATAACCTGCGGTGCGTAGATAGGTCGCATTCTCCGCGATGAAGGCCGCGGTGACCCGTGCCGTATTCGGAAATTGCGCCGCATCAACCGAGAGCTGATCAACATCGGCGCGTAATGCCAGCAACTTGGCTTCGGCTTCGCTGGCGCGAATGTCGAGATCTTCCAGTGCATCGGCAACGGTGCCGCCAGGAGCTGGCGAGTTGTTGGCAATGCCGGAAGCGATCAGGTCGCCAGTCGCCCCACTGGCGACCATCGCGTCAATGTCGCGGCGCAATTCCTGTAGCTGTGCAACCTGGGTGTCGAGCTCCTTTTCGAGCGGTACCGAGCGCACCACGCCTCCCTGCGTCACATTGCTGGTACGCGATCCGAGCCTGGTGCCCTTGACCGACAGTATAGTTCCGGACGGCAGCGCCGCTGCCAGCGTGATGGTGAAATATGCAGGCCATCCCGTCGCCGGCGCGACCGGTGCCGCGCTGTACTGATCCTGTGAAATGAGCGCGAACGCCGTGCTGTTCGGGGCCATCTGGCGCAATTCAAGATCGCGCTCATCAAACAGGATGAAATCGAACGGGCCAAAAACGGTCTGCGCGCCGCTGGTGATCAGCGTCTGCTGGCGGGTGCCGCGGGGAATTTCAAAAATGGTGCTCATGTCCGCTAGAGTGCGGCAGGGCAGGGCATGTTAAGCGCGGGGGATAGTTTCCGCTCGGCGATTGCAGGCCTGACGGATTTCGTCAATATTGCGGCCACGAATGGGGGCTGGGATGAAAACGATCTGGTCGGCAACGCTGATGGCCGTCGCTGTTGCAGGATGCGCCGGGCGGGCGCCCGCTCCGGTTGCCGTGGTGCAGCCAACCGATCGCTATATGGATTGCTCGGCGATCCTGTCCGAGGTCGAGGCCAATAACGCCAAAGTGCAGCAGCTTGCCTCCGACAAGGGCCTCAAGGTCGCCCAGAATATCGCCGCCGGCGTTGCGGGGCTCGTTGTGCCGGTGCTGTGGTTCGGCATGGATTTTCAGGGCACCGCCGATACTGAGATCACCGCACTGCAAAACCGCCAGCAATATCTGGCGATGCTGGCCGAGCAGAAGCGGTGCGGAGCGCCGCCGCTGAAATAATCTCGTGGTGGCGAACCCTAGCGCGCCATCTGAGGCGCCCGGCTAGGGCTGGTGTTGCCGGGGCGCCACCAAAATTCCTGATGACTTTCCGACTGCAGCCGTTGCTCCTGCTGGCGGAAATTCTTGTGCGCCTCCGGGTCGGCCAGATATTGCAACTGATCCAGCATCACCCGCCGGTATGCGGTGCGCATATACCACAGCGACGACGCCACCGGCATATAGCGGCCCAGCGTATTGACGGCTTCGCGGCCGGCATGGGTGTCCTTGCCGCGCAGCAGCTCTTGCGCATTGCCGACCGTCAGCTTCATCAGATCGTTGGCGGCGCCCACGGTCGGCCCCGCTATGGTGGAGGCCAGCGACTGGTTTTGCCGGCTGGCATCGGCGAACATGAAATCCCCGAGCAGGCCGACGCCGCCGCCGGTCTGCAGCGCCTGCAGCCAGAACCGCGGATCGTCCATCGGCATCGGGTCCTTGCCGTTGATCACGTTCTTGATCTGCAGCGCCATGCCGCCACCCAGCGTTAGCGCCAGCGCCATCGATCCCGCATAGGCCGCGCCGCGCGCGCCGCTCTGGTGTAGTTCCTGTTGGATCGCCTGCAGCTGCAGCGTCGTGAACGACAGCGTGAAGGATTTGAACAGCAAGCCGCTTTCGACGATCTCCCCCCAGAACGAGCCCTTCGGCTGAGTGCCGACGAAGAAAGAGCGCGACCGCGCCGTTGAGGTCGGCACCGCGCGCTCGGTCTGCTGCAGGATGACTTCGAGATATTGTTCGGCAATCCGCCGCACGCCCGCCGCCGTCTGCGCGGCCGCCACAGCCTGATCGGTGCTGTCGATGCCGAGCAGCTGCTGCACCTTGGGCAGCGCCGGACCATCAGCTAGGCCGGCCACATCGATCGGCCGGATGAAGCCGGCGCCGCCCTCTGGCGCATGCGCCGGCGTGGCGCGGATCACATCCCATGCGGTGCGATCGATCCCATAACCTTCCAGCGCGCGTTTGAGATAGGGGTCGAGTGCGTCGAATATCCGGTCGGTGCGATCGGCGATCGCCGCCTGAAAATCCAGCGCGAAGACGTGCTTGCGCGCCTGCGTCATCGGCTCCAGACCGCTTAGCGCCAGGGTGCGTTCGGCCAGCCATTTCGACCATTCCGAGCCGCAGACCTGACCGGCAAAGCGGGCTTCGTCGCCAAGGATGTGCAGGAAATCGTCCATCACAATGCCGCTGCGCACCGCCTGTCGCTTGGTGCCTTCGGAAAACGTCTTGGTCAGGCCCCACAGCGCCTTGGTAATCGGCAGACCGCTGAGGTAGCGGGTCGAGGCGTCGACGAAGGGATCGGTCATCGCCGCGGTGATCGACGCCGAACCGAGCAGTGCCGAGGTCAGCAGGTTGCGGACATTGCCGAAGCCGATCGCCATATTGCCCGAAACCACGCTGCGGCCGCGGACGTATTGATAAACGCCATCGATCCGATACGGCAGATAGTCGATCTTGTCGCGGATGCTGTCAGCCGTCTTGCTTCCGGCGGCGTAGAGCGACGGCTTGCCGGCGATCGACTTGGCGGCTTCGACCTGCACGATTTGTTTCAACCATTCGACCGTCGCGTTCGGGTTCGGCCCGAATTGTTCCATCGCGGCGATGTCGCGCGCCATGCCGTTGATGTGTTCGAAGATCGCCTTCAGCGGATCGCCCTTGCCGAACTGCTCGTTATATTTCAGCCAGCCGTCGGCATCCTTGAAGTGCAGGAACCGATGCTCGGCCCGCTGCGACGCCAACATGCCCTTGCCGCCCTGCGGCGTGCGCAGCGCCTGGCGGTTCGACCAGCCATCCGTCGTCACCAGATCAAACGAGGCATCGAGCACCTGATCGAGTCGCGACGCGGTCAGTCTGTCGCCGGTCAGCGGATCTTTCATCCGTTCGGTATCGAGCAGCGGCCGGATGAAACCTTTCCACTGGTCACGGCCCGCATTGAGCAGCGCGCGAGGATCGTGAAACTGAGGCAGATAGCCGCCCTCGATCTTGCCGATCGCGCCGCCCGCGGCGTTGAAGCGCTGCCGTAGCGTCTCGAACACGCTTTGGATGGCATCCGCCATCGCCTTGGCTTCGGGCTTTCCGGAGGGCGACCCCAGCGCGTCACGTACCACATCATCCAGCATCGGCTTGTTGAAGCGGCGGCCGCTGATCGCCGATTTGCGGAACGTCTCCAGCACGTCGGCCAGCTCGCCATGGACCAGCGAGACGATCGCCTTCTGTCGGCCGGCCAGCGATGAGGTGCCGGCGAAGCCGTGGTTTTCGATCAGATTGAGCACTGCGCCGAACACGTCCGGACCGCCCTTGAGGTCGCGATAGCTCGCCACATATCCGGCCAGCCGATCCTGCACGGCATCCTGCAGCAACACCCGTCGTCGCCGCTCGAAGCCTTCGGCGCGCAGATCCTTTTCCAGCTTGATCTTGGCCGCTGCCGCGGCGCCGTCATCGCCCAGCGCCAGGCGCGCCTGCGCGAATTCGTCGTCGAACCGGCGCTGCAGCTCGGCCGCCTCATCCTTGGAAATCGCGCCTTGATCGACGGCGGACAACAGGCAATCGCGAAAGCTCATGTTCAGCCCTTACAGCTCGCCACCAGATCGGCATGTTCGGCGGATTTATCCGCTTCCGCAAGGGCGGCGTCGCGGCTGATGAACCGGGTGTCGCGGCCATCCGGGCGCTCCGATACCGCCAGAGCCTCGAACAGAGTGGCCGGCTTCCGCGCGGAGATCTCCGCATCGCTCGCCAGCAGCCGGTCCATCACGCCGCGAACGTCGTCGCTCAGTGGCGCGCGATCGGGACCGAGATCGCTCAGGCTGCGATAGATCGTCGTCAGCCAGGATTTGAACGCATCGAACGCCCGGGCCAGCGCGGAAGAGGGCGCCTTGCCCTCGCGCAGATATTCCTCGAAGCCGCGCGCCCATTGCTCGTGATGCTTCAATTCGATCTTTCCGGCATCGTCGATCCCGAACCATTGCAGCACCGCGTCGAGATCGCGGGCCAGCGCCGGGGCTTTTTCCGCGTCGCGCACCAGTTCGCCCAGCCACAGATGGCCGGCCTCGTGCATGAAGGTCGACTGGTCGGCGCGGGCGAACAGGTCGATGATCGCGCTGTTGTCGCGGAAGACGGTGATCTTGCCGCGCGCCGCCGCCGCGCCGGCAGCCTGTTGATAATCGGTCGGTTCCTGGCCGCGCAGATAGGCGGTGTGCTCGATGTTGCCGTTGAATTCGAAATAATCGTTGGCTTTCTTGACGCCAGGGAATGGCGCCTTTTTGCCATCGAGGTGCTTTGCCTCGAAATGCTTTTCGAAATCCGGGTAGCTGCCGAATTTGTAGGTTGCGTTCGGGTCGGGATCGATCGAGGTGCCGTGCGCCTCGTTCCAGGCGTTGACCTCGTCGCGCCATAGCTTGTCGCCGCTACGCCCGGCCAGCACGTCCTCATAGTCGAGATCGGGACCGTGGCGTTGCCACTCATTCCTCAGCACCGCCAGCTGCATCTCTTTTGACGACACGATTCGCGGCGTCCAGTCGGATTGCTGGAAGACCCCAACACCTTTAGCCGTGCCGGTCTCACCGCGCCGGATGGTCAGCCCGTCCGCAACATAGGCCTCCCAGGCCGAGGCTTCGCCCAATCGCTGCGCCCTTGTGGCATAGCGGGCGGCAAATACCGCCGCATTGGCGTCGATCTGGTCCGCCTGGATGCCGGCCGCCCGCAGCTGCGATGCCACATCCTCAAAGACCGCCTGGCGGCCTTGGTCCTGAATGGCCGTTTCCCGGGCCACAGAAGGCTCAGGAGAGGTTTTGGTCGATGCGGGCTCTGCCGTCCGACCGGTGCCGCCAAACAAATCTGGGCCATCCTGACGCTCGGTATTCGCCGTTTCCGCCGCCGCCAGGGCATCAGGGGTGCCAGGCTCAACCGTCAGCCGCGGTTTCAGCTCAGGATCGGCCAGCAGGCCGGCCAGGCCGTCGCGGTCGAGCAGGGCGCGGACGTCCTCGAGAAAGCCGTCAGCCGCCTTGCCGGGCTTCATGCCGTCCGCCATCTGGGCGGCGGCGCGGTTGAGCGCGTCCGACACCGGCCCGGTGCGGCGCGCCAGCCTGGTCAGCATGTCCTGCAGCTGGGCGGCGTCGCGGGCGCGCGCGTCGTTGCCCTCGCGGGCGAGCTGGTTGCCGGCGGCCTCGATCGCGTCCGCCTTGGCGGCCAGCGTCCCGAAAAGCTTCTTGTCGCGCGACAGGCCGACCAGTGCCGCGTCCAGTACCTTGACGCGCTCGCCCATCAGCGACCGCGTCGCCTCCGCGGCGCCGAACAGATTGATCTGTTCCTCGGCGCGGAACCCAGACGCCATGATTTCGCCGATCAGCAGCCGGGCCTCGCGCTCGGTTTCCGGCGCCAGCCGCGCCAGGTCGGCCACGACGCTGCCATGCTGCAGCCGGTCCGGAACCATGGCGCCGACCGCGGCCGCATAATTCGGCGGCACCACGCCGTTGATCGCCATCCCGAAGGCTTCATCGGACAGCCGAGACAGCGCGATGGCGTTTTTCATCATCGGCGATGACAGCGGCATCGAGCCATCGAGCAGGTCGGGCCGGTCGCGCAGGATGCGGGCGGCGTCGAGCGCATCGCCAGATCCTTCCTGCATGTTCTTTTTCGCCGCCATCGCGCGGACGTCTTCCGCGGTCCAGCCGTCGCGCTCGCGAAACAGGAAGCCGTCGAGCTTGATACTGGCATCGTCGGCGCCAAGCCGCTTGGCCAGGCCGAGACGCTGGTGACCGTCGGCGATCACCTGGCTGCCGTCGCGCCGCTCGAACACCAGCGTCTTGCCGCTGGCCAGAGGGTCATAGGTGCTGACGTTTTTCAGCCGGTCGGTGACGCCGGCGGCGTCGCCGCCGCCCTTGTACTGGAACGCCGCGGCATCGGTTGTCAGTTGCGCCGGGTCGAACCGCGCAAAGGTGACCGGCTTGCCGTCGATGGTGTGACGATCGCCGAGCCGGGCGGCGATCGTTTCGTCGACCACGGCAGCCTGATCGGCCGCGCGCGGCGGCGCCGCGGTCGGCAGGTCCGGAGGTGGATTGACGGCAGGATCTTCGGCATGGCGGATCGCCTGCGCGACAATTTCGTCATGCTGCTGCGGCGGGACATCGGCCGGGCGGTCAGCCGCCGCAGCCACGGCATGGGCCTGGTCGGCTTCGCCGGTCCTGATGCTGCGCGCCGTCTCATCGTCGAGTTTGACGCCAAGCCCTTGCGCGGCCAATGCGGCGTCGCCAGGGTTCGCCGTGCCGTCGGCCAACCGGCCGATCGCCGCCTTATGGGCGCCGGTCAGCACCCGCGCGCCTTCGATCGCTGCGCCGGGGATGGCGCCGAACAGGAACGCCAGTCCGACATTTTCCAGCGCCGGCACCACGCCGGATTTCTCGCCGATCGCGCGGCGCCAATCCTGCACCGCCGGCTGCGCGGCGGCCTGCAGGCCGGCATTGAACAGGCCCTGTTTCAAGGCTCCCATGCCGATCGCGCCAAGCGCGCTCCGCGCGGCGGACAGGCCGGGACCGATGAACAGCGAACCGACGAATAGCGGATCGCGCCGCGATCCCCACAATCCGCCGGCGATCGACGCCAGAAACGGCCCGACGCCGCCCGGCGCATGTTCTCCGTCATAGGCGGCGCCAGCCGAAATCGCCCTGGCCTGGTCCTCGAGCGATTGCCCGAAACTGAGCGCCGGCGCCTTGTCGGGGAAATTCTGCGCCGCTTCATCAATCTTTTCGGTAAAGATCGCGCGTTGTTGTTCTTGCACCGCCGCGGATCGGTTGTCGATCGTCTCGCCCCTGGCGCGCGCATCATCGACGCGCCGATTGGCGTCAATCAGATAGCCGCCGGAAAACGGGTTTTCCAACACCAGCCCGGTCTGCTCGCGCACGGTGCGGATGCGGTGATCGGCGGCCTCGGCCAGCGCGTTTTCCCTGGCGTTGATGGTGTCGACCAGCCGGGTCTGGCGTTCGGCGGCGGCCGCGGCCTTTGCCAGATCCGCCGCATAGGCTACTCCCATCGCGTCATCTTCGGCGATGGTGCGGCGCCCATAGGCGTCAAGCTTGTCACTGAGCGAACGCAGCACGGTAGCAAACCCGTCATCTCCCCCGGGCTCACCAAATGTCAGAGTGGTTTCGCGGGGCTCGGACAGAAACATCTATCGGCCCCCGAGCAACGCGCCGGACACCCGCGGCGCGATCCGCTGCAGCGCATCAAACGGCAGCACGAACGGCGCGCCGTCAGCACCGCGGATGTACTTCGGATCATCCGACGTCGGCTCGCCCATTGCAAAACGATAGCCACCACGCACCGCGATCGGGATCGCCGCCGCGATATCGCGCGCCGGATATGGCCTGCCGTCAGCCGTCAGCGGCGGTGTTGGCAAGGTTCTGAGATCATCATCACGGATCGCCCGAATGACATCTCGAAAAGCATCTGCCTTGATAGATGGCGGCACCGCAACCTTATAGCTCGTCCAATAGCCAGGCTTGTAACCAGCGACACCGCCATATTGCACGCCACCAACGAAGCTGGCGCCGGCCGCCTCTTGCAGCGCGCGTTTATAGATGGTTTCAGCTTCCGATCCGGTAGGGTCGACGCTCCCCGAGGCCAACCTTGTTCGGGCAATTGCATCAGCCATGCTGCGTATTCTGCCGGCGTCCTCTCCCTGCATCATGAATGCAGATCCAAAACTGTCACGCATTGCCTTGCTGCTGATCGTCGACGATATGCCCGGCAATTCCTTGCCGGTTTCAGCCTTGACCTTGGCGGCATTGAAGGCGTCGCGCGCGGCCGCCAGTGATCCGCCATTGGCAATGATGTTGCCGGCCTGTGCCAACAGCGGCGCATCACCGGAGATTTCACGCAAGATCGCCGGGGCGTCGTAATCGGCTCCCTTGACGATCGCCGCCGCCAATTCGAGCGCCTTCGGACCGCCACGGCTGACGATGTCTTTGAGCCGATCCTTCTCCTCGGGCCGCAGAAACTGCGGAGCACGAGACAGTTCAGCGCCGACCGCGCGGGCCTGAGCCGTGCGGTCTCGAAATTGTGCTGCGACGGCGCCAGCGGCGGCGGGATCGTTCGATGTTGCAAACCCCTGAAAATCGATCGGCGCGACCTGCTGGATCAACCGCTTTTGTTCTGCGAACCCGAGCTGATCAGTGTTGATCGCCGTCCGCTGTTTCGACAATTGCTTTTCGGCAAAATCAATGATGGCCGCGTCCGGCGCCGTGGCGCCGCCCTTGGCGGCTTCACTGCGCATGCCGGACACAAGCCGGCTGGCGTCGTCGATCGAGATCTTGCTCATCACCGTGGCGATCTTGGCCTTGGTCTCTCCGACCCGCAGCGCGACGGCGCCGGCCGGAGTTTTGGCAGCGTCCGATGTGGCGTAGCGGGTCCACTCGTCTGGCGGCGTCGGCAAGCCGCTGGCGACCCGCTCCACATAATCATCGATGTTTTTGGTCAATTGAGAGACGCCGCTGCCGATTTCGGTGCGGCGGGCATTCTGCAGCGCATGCAGGCCGGCATCGAGCGATTGATAGCCATCGCCGCTCAACCCATTGAATTCACCCTTGGCGAATTTGGCTTTGACGTTGGCGCGATAGGCCGCGATCTCCTCCGGCGTTTTCAGTGTTGAGGCCTGCGCGAGTGCTGCGTTTGTCAATCCGTCATCGCGGGACCTGATCTTTAGCTTTGCGCCGGCCTCCGCAGTGATCGCTTGCGATGAAATCCTGGCATCGATCAAACGGTCGGCGCGATCCAGTTCGATTGCGACGGTCTGCGCGGTCTGCGGATTGGTCGGATCGAGAGCAGAAATCCGCGCAATGGTCGTCTGCGTCGCCGACAGATTGTCGACGGTCGAGGCCCGCTCCTGATCCCGCTGCGCTTCTTCGAAATTCGATAGAGCCTTGTTCTGGTAGGGCATGCGCAGCCGGGCGAAGGAAGCCACGAAGTCCCCCTCGATTTCCGGAAACACATGCTTGGCACGGTAGTCCTGTTGCAGAGCGTCGAAGTTCTGTTTCAACTCGGCAGGATTATTCTTGGAGCCCTCGAAGGTCGCCTGCATATCGTTGCGCAGATTGGCGTCGAGATTGTTCAGATAGGTCTTGGTGGCGGCGCTATTGAACGCCTTGCCGCGCAGGGTCAACGCTCCATCGGGCCGATAATCCGACTGCAGTCCGGCGGTGTTTCCAGCAGCGGCGCCTTCAGCAATTGCCGCTTCGTCGGCAATTGCGCCAAACGTGTTGGCGATCCTGCCGCTAGCGGCTGACATTTCCGATTGGATTGAGCCATCAGGGCGCGCCACCGGGATCAGGCCCTCAGGCAGCAACCCGCGGAATTTCGGTTGATCGACGGCGCCGACACTGCGTCCGAATTTGTTCGGCATTATCCCCTCCGCGCCAACTTGGCGCCACCTTCGAGCGCAAGGGTTGCGGCCTTGCCGAGACCGCCCGCCGACGCCTGCTTTGCCATTGTCCGATAGTTGGCGGCGCGCTCGAATAATCGCGACCTGTTAAAACTTTCGGTGTTTTGGTCGACCGTCAGAGCCCGGCTGCCTTCAATCTGGGCCTGATCGCGGGCGATGGCCGGCGTTCCGAATGACAGGTCGACGCCCGATGCTGCGGCCGCCACATCGCGTTCGCCGATGGCGTCGACCAGCGCCGCCTTGATCGAGTTTCGGCGCTGCAAGCCCTGCACCTGTTCCAACCGCGCGCTCATCTCTGCGTCGCTGGCCTGCATGTTCAATGCCGCGGCCTGTTGCTGTCCGGCCTGATTGGCCATCAATACGGAGGCGACCGTGGCGCCGCCGGACAGAATGGACGCGGCTGTGGACAATCCGCCAAGGCTCGCGCCAAGGCCTGCGCTTGCGCCAAACACGCCAGGCCCGGCAGCGCCGCCGAGCACGATCGCGCCATTGGCAACCGTGCCGGCGCCCGCAAAGGTCGATCCGATCGCGCTCAAGGCCGCCGCTGCAAATTCCATCTCCTACCTCGTTGCTTCGATCGTGAGGCCGCGCCAGGCCAGCGTTCCCGGCTTGGTTTGGGTGATCTCGACCTGGCCGTCATCGGTGAAACCGGACAGGCCGGAAACGACAATGGTTCGGCTGATCGCGGCCTGCGGCGCGTCGATCTGATCTCCTGCACGGGCCAGGCCGACATTCTTTGCCGCAAAGCCATTTGCGCCAATCGCCACCGAGCTTGTGTCGACCAGATCGAGGCGCACGGTATGAACTCGCTTCGGCTTCTTCACGACGATGCGCTCGGCAACCTCCGAGGGCAGCGGCAGCGTGCGAGCTCGCGGCGGCGTCCAGCGGCCAACCAGCACATGGGTTGCAGCGACCGCCAGCGTGATGGCGCTATCCGCGACGGTAAACGGGCCGACGATATAGCCATCGGCCTGTGCCCACACTTCCGAGCCATCGTGCGGACCGAGGTTCGGAATGTGCGTCACCGCCTCATCGAAGGACTGCTCGATTGTGCCATCAAACAGCAGGCCGAGTTCCGCCCGTTCAAGATGCAATTGCGCGGCGCCGCCCACCTGGCGCTCGACGGCGAGATAGGTTTGGTTGGTTCCGTCAACGCAGACGGCCTTGACCTTGCCGTCGGTGGTCCAACGGGTAAAAGCCACGACGTCCTGATTGCGCAGCATGATGCCGAGCGTCGCCGTGCCGTCATTGCGTGGCATCCATAACCGTGCCGCGTCGGTCGCAGTGGATGCTTTCTGAATTGCCATATCGGCAATATCGCTGGCGATGTGCGATGCGAGCAGTGAGATCGGCTCGGAGATGTAGGCCTGAGAAACATCGTTATAGCTGGCGGAATAGATCAGCGCATTGTTGCGCGAGATATAGATCAGCTGACCGTCCGCATCGACAATCGGGATGCCTGGCGCGCTACCATTGCGCGACGTGTTCACGACGGTTGGCACCACCGCCCGCGACAATGCCCGATCGGCGACGAAGTATTCTGCATCGGAGGTGAAAAATAACAGGTGTCTTGATCGGGCGATGTGTTGGATGCGCTCGGCCCCGTCGGTGTCGAGATTGACCAGAATGCCGCCTGATGCCGCAACCTGTTCGGTGTTGAAGGTAAAATATTCGCCGGAAACGCTGGCCATCCAAGCGCCGCGCTTGGCTTTGAAGCCGCCGAGAATAAGCCGTTCCTGGTAGTAATTAGCGCAGGCCGGCCAGCCGCGACCGACACTGATAATCGGTTCGCCGCCCGGGCTTCCAAGCACCGAATGTACGGTCGTTGCGGCGGCGCTGTTGGTGTTGACGACCTGCGCCGTTACCGCAAAGCGATTACCGACATTACCGGCGCCGGTGAAGGATAGGTTCAGCGTTGCTGAACCGTCGACCGAGTGATCTTCGGTAAGGGTGATGCCGGGCTCGACGCTCGGGAGGGCCTCAATGAAAGCTTTTAACGCAGCAACGAATGATACCCAGTCAGGCCCGGTCGGCAGTCCAGCCGCCGATGTTTCCTCGCCATTGACCGATATCGAAAGGTAGATGCCGACACCAGATGCAAAATCGTCTTCGGTCGACTTTGGAAAACGAAGGTAGATCTGCCAGACATCAACGACCGCGTTGGTGTAAGTTCCGCCTAGATCGACCGACGGGATCGCAATCAACGGGATCGTGTCGGAGATCCATTCATTGTCGGCCCCGTTGCGCTTGATCCTCCGCGGGATGATATCCTCATGAAACGCCAAGACGGTGTCGAAACGCTGCTGGACGTCGAGCAGCGCCAGCTGACTTTGCACGATGCCTGTTGTCGCCATCCCTGAAAAGTTATTACCACGATAAAAATCAGTGACGCCGTTTGTATAGACAGAAACATAACTCTGATCGATTGCGAAGGTGAATGGCCGTAATTTGACGGCCGATAATGCATCTGTTTCGTAGGAGGCGACACAGCCTGTTGTCGCAAAGGAGATGGTGGCAGGCGGCGCTGAGATCATCCGCAGGCGCACCGCCCGGGCCTGAACCGTTGTTCGCGGTGGCATCGCCACGACCCGGTCGGCCCCCGTTGGATCGCAAGAGAACGCCGCGCCGAATGCATGCCAGTCCGTGCCATCGAACCGTTCAAATTGAAGAATTTGCCCGATCGTGATGGTCGATTGTAGCGACGCGCAGGTGATTGCCGAAATCAACGGCGCGCCGGAAAAATTGACCTGCACGATTACGACATTGCCGACCGTGTGGGGACCGAGGTTGGAGCTCGCCGATGCCGCGGCGATCGGCGCCAGCACGTTGCGGATGACCCCGATGTGGCGCGTGCGCGGCGCCAACCGCGAGCCACCTTGGGGAACCGGCTCTATATTTTCAGCGCGTGCCAGGCCAGCATAGAATTGCTTGATATCGGTGCGCCCATGCAATTCCGGTTTGAGCTCTCCGGCATTGTTCGAAGCCTGATAGGTACCGGGGCGCGCGACCATCAGAACCGCCCGTGCCAGGCGCCGCCATTGTGACGGGCCGAGGTGAGGGGATCGACTGAGAGCGGTGACGACACCGGCGCGCCGGCCAGATCCTTGCCCATGGCACGGCCGAGCAGGCCGCCGCGGCCGCCTTCGGAGGGCATGCCCTCGGCATCCGCCTGTAGCGCCTGCGCCAAGGTCTTGTCATGGGTCACCGGCACGCAAAGATCGGCCGCAATTGCCGTGGTGACGGCAAGGCGAAACAGCGGCGGCCAGATTGCCGGATCGGACCGCACTGTGAACGAGGCCCATATCGGCGCCCGGTCGGCATACAACACGCCGGCTTCGACGAAAAAATCGCGGAACGGGTCATCCGGCCGGCGTGGATCGGTCATCACCTTGCGCGGTTCCGACAGCCGCGTGCCCGGCATCTGGAAAGCGTATTTCCATCCGGTGATGAATTTTGACGCAGTCGCGTCATAGCCGTTTTCGGAGATCGCGGCCAATGCATCCAGCTTGAAGGTTTTGCTGGAGAAACTCCAATGGTGCAGCCCGAAAATTGCATCGACGCGATCGTAATAGACCGCCTTGACCTGCGCGGCCAGATCAGTGTCCTCATCCTCATCCATGAGGGCACCACCGCCAATCCGGGCAAGCGCATTGTTCATGATGTTGAGGTGGTTGATCGGCGTCGTCATGCATCCTCCGGAAGAAAGGCAGGGCGCGTGCGCCCTGCAGGTTGATGACGTCCGCCGCTGGCGAGGACACCGGAAACCGCGGCGGTTCCGATCGCGTTGGCGGTTACGCCACAGTCGCAGAGAACGGCGTCGCCTCGGTGCCGGTCGCGGCGCCGCTCGAGCGCACCGACCACAGGCCGGCCGCGACGTCCTGCAGCTCGATCCGCTGGCCCTTGATGCCGCCGGTTGTCGAACCGTTGAGCGTGATGGTGTCGCTGTCGGCCGCCGTCTCGAATGCTACGATGGTGTCGCCGCCATCCTGCGCTACGATCGCCAGGCCGGACATGATGTCCGTGGCATTAGCGACCTTGATGGTGGTCGAGTTCGAGGTGATCGTGGTGCCAACGAAAAACTCGTACTTGTCGCCGGTTCCGGTCGCGGCGGGCAGGACGATTGCCTGACCGGCCGCGGCGTTCAGCGTCACGAGACGGTCGGCATGCGCGCCGGCCGTCAGCGTCGCGCCGGCGGTCAGGTTGACGACGCCGCCGCCGCGGTCGCTGCGACCGACGACGGTATCGGCCGACGCCGAGCCCGGATCGGTGACGACGTAGTCCACCACAATCGGAGTATTCGACACGTCGAGCACGGCGCGAATGATCGTGCCCTTGTTCAGCCGGTCGCGCGTGTCGTTGAAATAGCCCGCGGCTTCGACCTGGGCGCGGGTGTGGGTGGTGCGGTAAAGGAACTCGTGGGTGATGTTGCGAACGCCGGCCGCCGACGGCGAGCCGACATTCTGCCGCGCCAGCGCATTGCGCGCGACCTCGGGATTTGCGGTGGTGAGAGGCATGATCGTTGATCCTTGATCTGTTGAGCGGAAGACGGACGCTGGCAGCGACGGCGCGGGCTACGCGCCGCCGTCAATCGTCAGCGGATCGTTGATCTTGATGCGCAGGCGCTTGACGCCCTCGGTCTGCAGCACCTTGGCGGCGCCCGACATCGTCGAGTTGTACAGCCACGCGGTGAACAGGTTCTCGTAGGTGATGTTGGTCTTGATCGCGTAGTTCGACCCGAAACCAACCGTCCGCTTGTTCCACAGATAGGTGTCGACCACGCCGGCGGACGGCGAGGTGAATGCCTCATCGGGGAGCTGGAAGAAGTGGACGCCATTCCACGTCTTGGCCTCAACGCCGTTCTTGAAGTTGAGGTCAGGGCCGGTGTAGTCGGAGTTGTTGAACACCTTGTAGAGCTTCAGCTGTTCCCAGCTCATCGACGGCACCGGCAGATAGAACTCGTTCATCTTCATCATGCCGAGCGCGTTGATCTCGGCCTTGCCGGTCGAGACGTCGATCGGCGAGATCGCCGCGGAGCCGTCGCCGATGGTGTCGATTGCGGTGTCTTCATTGTCCATTGCCTGCAGGATCACACGATCGAACTTGCGGCCAAGCGCCATCGAGCCGGCCTCCTGAATGGCCGACTTGAATTCAACGCTGATGCGCTCCACTTCGCCGTGACGAATGAATTCGGCGAACTGGTAGTCCTTCATCGTCACATCTTTGGTGGTCTTGTCGAGATTGGCCGGGGTGATCATTTCGATCGCCTGGCTCATCTCGGTCGCTTCGCCGCGACCGATGAAAAAGAACTGCAAGGTGTTTCCGACCACATTGACCGGCGCCTGCGTGGTGCCGCGCAGCAGGAAGCCTTCCGACTGCAGCAGGTGGTTCACTTTCTGATCGTACTGGATGGTATACCAGTTCGGGGCGTTGATGCTCATGGCGTAAATCCTGGATGAGGGTTTCAAGGTCATCCGCTGCCGGCCGATTGCCCCGTCGCCTGTCCGGTCCGGCCGGCACGCCATAAGACGGCCCCGAATTGCAGAAGGCGACCGGAGGTCCATCCCTCGCGGTCGCCTTCGAACATGCAGCCAGTGGAGCCGTGTTAAGCGCGGGGCTCGCGATTAGGCGCCGTATTGCGCCTGAAACAGCCGATCGGTTTCGGCTGCGAAGCCACGATCGAAGGTTGCGCTATTGGGGTTGTTGCGCGGATCGAGATTGCGCTGCTGCAACGCTTCGGCGCCCGCCGCAGATCCACCCGAGGCGCCGCCGAGCGCCGGCTTGGGTTCCGCGCTCTTGCCGCGCAGCCATTCGATGGCCTCGTGGGCGCGAGGATCTGACGCCAGCGAAGCGGCAAAAAACTCCGCGACAGGATCGGGAAACATCCCCTGCGCTTTGGCGCCGTCGACCCATGCGACGTTGCTGCTGACGCGCTTGGCGCCGGCCGCTTCCTTCGCTGCTTCGTCGAGATTGGCGGCATTGGGGCCTGCCATGGCGCGCAGCTGGGCCTTGGCGTCGATCGGCTGATCGACCAGTCCGCCATCAACGAAGTGTTCCAGCACGGCGGGCAGGAAGGCCTTGAACTGCTTGTCGGTAATGCCGGCTTTCAACGCCAGTTCGCGGGTGCTGTTGAACACGGGGTCCTTGTCGAGATTGCCGATAAACGGCTTGAGTTTGTCGGAAGCCTCGAACTGGTATTCCGCTGCCGTCTTCGGCACCACGCCGCGGTCGCCCTCGGTGCGGCGGAAGCCGTCGACTGCCCGGAACAGCTTGTCAATCGTCTCGCGCTCATCCTTGCCAACGTAGTGATCGGGCAGCCCTTCCGGCCGATACGGGCCGGAGGGCTGCCCGCTCGGGCCGCCAGAGGGACTTGGCGCCGGAGGGGGGGCGACCGGCGGCGGCGCGGCCGGCGGCGTGACGGGCGGTGCTGCGGGCGGCGACGCGGACGGCGCGTTCTCATCCAGAAGAAATCGCGGCGCGCCATAGGGCCGCTGCAGCGTCGAGATATGGCTAGCGCTTGCGGGCCACGCGCTTCGCGGGCGGTTTTGCAGGCTGGGGCTTGGACTGGCGGCGGCGCTTGGCTCTCGAGACATCGATCGTTCCCTCTCGGTTTGGCTGCTGCTCGCTTCGCCCCTCGGCGATCCATGCCAGCAGCAGGTAGACGGTAGCGGCCATGCCTTCGCGGAACTGGCCCATCGCAAGCACCTGATCCGACGGCATTCCCATTTGGGTGATAAAGGTCGCGCGCCGAAGTGTAACGTCGCACAAAGCCTCCATCAGTTCTTCGCCGTCGCCCTCGCCGAGCAGCCGGGCGGCGAGGTTGCGGATGCGCTCGTTCTGCTCGATCGCGGCGCGGGCGAAGGCCGGCATGTCCTTCGCGTTCGGCGCGTCGAACAGGCCTTCGAGGATGCTCTTGGCGTCGAGCGAAAGGCCGTCGAGCGGCTGCGCCTGGCGCGGCCCAAAATGGGCGGGATTGACGGCGGGTCCACTCATGCGGCGGCGGCTCCAGCTGGTTGTTGCTGGCCGCCGCCGGCCTGCGCGGCGGCGATCTGGGCGGCGGCGGCCGCCATTTGCTGTTCAAGGGCCTTCTGTTCGGCTGGCGTGCGGATCAGCGAGGCCGGCAATTGTTCTTCGCCGATCGCCCGCAGCGCGTCGTCGATCTTGACGATTAGGTCCGCAGCCATCGGCGAGCCCTTGACGGCGACAACCAGCTGAATGAATTCGATGATCCGGCTGTGCGCCGCCGCCTTCACGGCGCTGGCGATCGGCGACAGCACGTCGATCTTGACCAGCAGCGCGTCGATCTCGATATCAACGTCGATCAGCTTGCGGCGGTACAGGATCTCGATGACGCGGCGCACGATCACCGGCACAATCTCGTTGACCAGCCGGCCATAGGCGCCGAGATAGTTCTGCGAAATGCGCTTCATCCGCGCCATGACTTCCGAGGCGCTGATCGGCGTCGCGCCCTTGTCGGGCAGGCTGTCGTCGCCGAGCATCGCCTGCACCTGCATCCGCAGCTCCTGCATGACGAGCTGCGACACGTCGATGCGGCCGGCGGCGACGTCGAGGCGGGTGACATCCGGGCCGAGCACGCCGCCGGTCGCCTGCATCGGCCAGAACTCGCCGGGGCCGAGCCGCACCGTGTCCGGATTGAACGCGCCGCCGGGACGATAACCCCAGATGCCGAGCATCTGGATCGCCGCGGCCTTCAATGTCAGCTCGACGGCCTTATTCAACGTCTTGATCGTCGGCAGTGCGAGCAGGATCGGACCACGGCCATAGGGTTCGCCAGGCACGCGATGATAACGGCCAACCGCCATCGGCTGGGTGCGATAATCCTCCTCGGTGATCGGCACCTCTGACGATGTGAGGTAGGCACAGAAGATCCAGCGCTTGGCTTTGGGGTCAAAGATGAAATCCTGAGCGAGGTCCATTTCCTCATCAGGTGCGGAATTGTGCTGCCCCATGAAGTCGGCCGGAAAGGTGCCGTCAGGAAAAGCATCATAGATTGCCCGGCGCGTCAGCCGCGTTTGCCAGAATATCGCGTTGACCTTGCCATAGGCGTCGTTGTCCACTGCAATTTCGTCGAACGGGATGCAGATGAAGCGGACCGGGTTGTCGTCGTCGCCTTCCAGCGGAAATAACACGCCAGTTCCGACCAGGAGATCGAGGCAGGTTTCCGCCGACGCCATATCGAATTCGCCGGACTGGAAGAACGCCGAAACGACGCTGGTGATCTCCTCAAGCTTGGCGGCCATCGCCGCCTTGCCTTCCTTGTCGAGCCGCAGATTAGCAATCGGGCCGGGCGCGAGCTTGAAAAAACCGGGCGGAAACAGATCTTGATGTAACTGCCCCGCGGACTGAAATGCTGACTTGATCGCGGTCGCATCATAGACCCGCTCGACCCGCTGCGATCCCTTGCCGACTTTGGACGCCGGCTGGCGGTAGGGGATCGCAAATTCGTAGGCGTCGTTATACAACCCATCCCAGAACGCGCGGTTGGACCACGCCCGTTGCGCCCGCTTCTTGTGGCTGGCCAGGTCAATTCGCGGCGGGCTAGCCGCGGGCTGCTGACCAGATCTGTCAGCAGCCCGCACATCGGACGTCGTCGGCGGGGTATTGCGGGGTTTCTTCGCCACTGATCAGCCGCCAAGCGTGGACGACACGCCCTGTTCGCCGGTCGCGGCCAGCAACAACCGTCGCCCGCGCGGCACGCGCGTCACCTTGGCAAGCTGGCTTTGCTGTTCCTGATCTTGATTTTGCAAGGTTTCGGCCTGTTTCGCCAAAACCAGCGATTGTTCCTCGCTTTGCTTTTTCGCCGCGGATGTGTCCGGTCCGCTAAACAGGCTCTGCACGCCTTTGACGAATGCGTTCATCGAATGGTCCCTCGGCTTCCCAGCAATCAAAGCGACCGGCGGGTCCGACCAACCTCAACCCGCATAGCCGCGCCAGGCGAGCGCCGGGAAGGTGGCCGGACCGGACATGAGCCCTGATCCGAATGGATGCATCCTGCCCGAGCCGGGATCGTGTTAAGCGCGCGGTGCGTATGAAGGCCGTCAGATGGCGGGCGAGATCGGGTAGGCAGACGAAGACGAGCTCGCGCAGATCCTCGCCCGGTCGCTCCGGATCGATCGGGTAAAACAGCGCGGCGGCGATCAGCCGGTCGCCGGCATACCAGCCGATCGATTCCGACCGCGCCGCCTGCAACAGCACCGCAGCCGTGGATCGCGGCTTCATCGGCGTGGCCGCTTGATACAGGTCGACCACATCGACGAACGGGCAGGGCGTAACGGCGCGGATCATGACCCGTCACGTATCGTAAGCGCTAAAATTGCTGTTGACCCGCACCGCGCGGATCGGGATGACGTTGTCGCCCGGCCTTCCGGCGCGGGCGGCGTCGTTGATCACGCCGGCATGGCCGCGGAAACCGTAGCAGAGATATTGGCCGCCTTCGTGCACGTGGCTGAATTTGTTCTTGACGAAGGCCGTGGTATCGGCCGAGCCCTGCGCGTTCTTGCGGATGATGAAGCCGCCCTGGAAGCCACCCATCGTGACCTTCATGTGCGGCGAGTAGAGAAACCACGGCACGCCGTCGCTGTCGCAACGCTGGCGCAAAAACCAGGCGACGCTTTCCTGCCGCACGCTTGGCTCGTTGGTCACGGTCGGCAACATCTGGATGCCGATCGACTTGCCGACGATCTCCATGAACGACAATTCGCCGGCTAGCCGGTCGGCGCCGTGAAACGCTGATGGATCGCCCCATCCGGCGCGGATCGGCAGGCCGCGATAGTTCGCCTGCAACAGGTTGATCAGCATTTCGGCGAAGCGGCCGGCGCCGGTGCCGGGATCTGTCACCAGCTCGTCGATCCAGCGCATGTGGCCTTTCGGCGTGACCTGGCCGATGATCAGCGCGGGCGAGCCGCCGGCGTCGGCGCCGAGCACCAGCGGCAGATCGAGCGGCGCGAGCTTCTGCTTGGCGCAGTGGATGTCGTGATCGTATTCCTCGCCATAGACCAGCGCGCCGTCGCCCTGCACGCCGAATTGCGAGCGCACCAGCCGGCGCGCCTTGTCCTTTTTCAGCGTGCGGTCGAGCTTCTGGTAGTCCTCAAGCCGCGTGTACTTGCGGTTCTCGGCGTTCTCGGCGAGGCCTGACGGCTGCCAATAGAATTTGTAGCCGGCGCGGGGCGCCTCGACAAAGTCGGTGTAGACGTAGTTGGTGATGTTCGGCGGATTGAGATCGCCCCACACGCCGCCGGGAATATCCGCGTCCGGTTCGGCGAGCAGATGGCGGCCGGGATAGCGGCCCTGCGCGACGCGGGAATAGGCCATTTCCGGAACTTCCGGATCGAGCAGATCGGCCTCGACGCACCAGGCGAAATTGGCCTGATAGCCGCGCAGCAATTCTTCGGCGGTGTCCTTGGTGATACCGAAGCCGTCGAGGACGATCTGCAGGCTCTTGCCGGACGGCGTCGCAAAGCGCAGCACGTATTGAAACGGCCGATCCTGCCCGCCGCTGTAGCTGACGCCCGGCGAGCCCGGCTTGAAGAACTGATCGATCGACGGCTTGGCGGTGCGGTACAGCGCGCGGAAATTAGCATGCAGCACCATGCCGCGAACCCGGATCACGCCGTCGGCGCAGGCCGGCATCCGCATTGCGAACAGCAGGATCTTGAAGATCGAGCAGGTGGTCTTCGCCGAACCGATCGGCCCCATGATGTAGGCGATCTCATCCATCGCGAACATGTAGCTCTCACCGACCAACCCGGGCGGATCGAACATCATCGGATTGATCTCGGCGCCCGCCATCTGCGGCAGCGTGGTGCCGGGCGGCAGCTCGAATTCATTCGGGATCGACCAGTCGATCGGAGCGTCGGTCATCGCGCCCCCCCGATCCCGTATCCCACGCGCGGCCCAGGCCCGCGCCCTGCGCCTCCGTCGCCAGAACTTTTTCTCCGCGACAAGTGAGTGCTGGCAGACCGGCGGGTGTGAGGACCTGCCCCCCAGGGGGGGATGGGCGAATTGAATTTTAAGGGCCGCCGGGCGGCGCGGGCGCGGGCGAAGGCCCCCCGGGGGGTCGCGCGCGGCCAGGCGATCGGCGCGGCCGAGGCAGCGCGCGGCGCGGTCGCGCAGAGGTAAGTTCCGATTAACTGCGCGTGGCTGGATTGCTGTATGATATCAATCGGTTGCGTCATCGTGAGACTTTCCGTCGTGAGACACGCGGCCATCGATCTGGCTAAGCGATTGATCCATCTGCGTATTTGTTCGGGCCGCCAGCGCCTCCTCAAGGCTCACGCCTGGCGCATTGACCTGCACATTCGCGGTCGGCCGATAGTGGCCCATCACGATCATCGGCAGCGCGTCCTCGCCATTTTCGGTCACCGCCACCCGCTTCGCATGCCCGTAAGGCAGCGCATCGACGCGGCACGCGCGCTGGAACGCCAGCACGTCGCCAACCGTCATGCCAAGCTTGATCCCGGCGTCGCTGGCGATCTTTCGCAGCTCGCGGATCAGATCCAGCGTGTTCATCTGGCCGAGCGCGACCGAGGTGATCAGCGGATCGCCGTAGCGATTGACCGCAATCTGCCAGGTTTTGTTGGTGCGGACGTTCTGCGACCCTTCAGGTCTCCCCGGAGCCCGTGGCGCCACAGCTTGGATCGCGCCACCGAACAGCCCAGCGTCAGCATCAGGCAGGTCGGCGCGGCTCGAGGCGGCCGCGGATTTGCCACAGCCAGACCCGGCGTGTGTGCCCTCAACCGCGGCTTTAGCGGTCCTATCGGCTTCGCGGTCGGCGCTCATGAGCGGAAATCCCCATTGTTTATTGGCGTTTTCACGCAGATCGAGCTCACAGAACCGCGGCGGTTACACGGCTTTGCCGTTTGTAACCGTGCTGTAACCGCCAATTCGTCAATAATATCAATCATTTATATATGCCCGTTACAAAGTTACAAGGTTACAACACTCACCACACGCGCGCGCGCGCGCATGTGCGTATGATGCGTAACGCTGTAACCTTGTAATTTTTTGCGTAAGTGTTTGATTTTGCTGATATTTCACGGTTACAGCCCCTGTAACCCTGTGTAACCGCTGTAACCGCCGCGTTTGGCGTCTTCTCATGTCTGATCCTTCTCACATCGCCGCGCGTGTTAAGCGCGCAGCTAATTGGGTAAGGGGCGAGGGTAAGGCGGAACGCGGGCGCGAGGGTGCGGGTGGCGGGATAAAGCGCGTGAGCCATGGGTCAGACCTTAAGCGGTGGGTTAGAGGAGCTGGGGCCCCAACTACGTGGCACAGTGGAGAAAGATCCGTCCGAGGCCGGTTACGCTTCGGCTCGATGTTGCCACTTGGGATCGATTTCGATCAGCATCGGGATTGCCTCCACCGGGTCGCGGTTGATGTGGGTGACGTGTCTCGGTGAAATGTCCTCTAGGTGATCGCTGAATTCTCGACCTTTCCAACCCTCGGCGTCGCGCGTTTCGCGTGTTGGCTTGCCGATGATCCAATATCCCTCGCGGTACTCATAGATTGCTTCGCGTAGCCGCCCCATGCAGACCGTATAGGTCAGGAGGTCGCCGGGTCTTAGATACCTGTCGACCAGCGCAATATGTGCTTTATCTTCATCAGAGTGCTCTGTCTTTGTCATTAGTAGTTTCCTCTCTGAAGTAGAAATTACGGACACGCGCGGAGCGCGTGACATGCCGTCGCGCTGATCCGCGCAAGAGCGCGGGCGCGATCGGCAGCCAGTGCTTGTGGCTGGTGTCAATCACCTCACAGCATGCCAAGCGCTTGCATGTAGGTCTCGAGCACGGTTTCCTGTTCGGCCCGCTCGTTGGCGTCCTGCTTGCGCATCCTCACGACTGCGCGCAGGGCGGCGACGTCATAGCCGTTGCCTTTGGCCTCGCCATAGACCTCGCGGATGTCGTCAGAAATTGTCTTCTTTTTTTCCTCCAGCCGCTCGATGCGTTCGATAATCGCCCTCAGCTGATCTTTCGCAAATTGGGCTGTTGCGGTGTCGCTCATGGCTATTGCCCTCTCAAAGTCAGCGCCGATGCGCGGCGCGCGCTACGCGATCAGAAAACAACGTCAGCTTCGCATTCACCAGGCGCCAGCAGCGGATCAGGATGTGCCGCCGGCTCTAGTCCCTCATAGGCTTCTTTGTCGAATTCCATTTCCTCGGTGCCGTAGCCGAGCCGGCGCAGCAACTTTAGTTGTTGGTTAAGGTGCGGCGGGATCGCTTGTAGATGGTCCGGGTTGACGCATTTGCGGATCACCGCCACATCCAGCGCCCAGCGCGCGCACATGTGGTCGACGTCGTAGCCGGGCGGTATCGGCCCTTTGAAGGTCTCATACACGTAGCGGTGCACCGGCATTACCCGACGGGTGCCGGGTCGCAGAATGCGACCATAGGCGCCGCGACCCCACCAATTCCCCGAGCCATCGTCACCACCGAGCCATAGCCAGCAACCGCATGGCGTCACCCACACGCGGTCCGGTGCGAGTAGGTCTTCGATCGTGGTCGGCTGGCGACGGCGGCTCAAGACGTTTGGTCCGGGTCATAGAGATCATAACCCCTGATCCAACGCTCTTTTCCTGTTTTACTGTTTCGAACTTTGATCCGATCTTGATAGCCGACGCCCGTCACCTCTCCATGGCAGCATTTCCCGGTGCATCCTCCGATGCGCCAGGCGATCTTTATTCCGACCGGGAAATACTCCTTTACTGCGCGATCAAAATCAGCGGCGGCTTCATGCATTGCATGTCTTGCCATTTCAACCAACGCAATCCTGCTCCGTATCTTCATCACCTGGCTCCCATGTAGTCGTCGTAAGCCTTCAAATCGACCAGCACGCAGCGCATCGTCGCGCCGCTGATCTTGTGCACCTGCTTATTGCCGCGGTCGCGGATCACCAGATCGGGTGGTGCCTGTTTCAGCGCGCGAAACCATCCGCCTTGTGACCATCGCGTCTGGTTGAACATCCGTTCAAGCATCGGTCCCTTTGGAGGCACGGCGAGCAGCCAGCGCACCGCGCCATGCGGCGCATCGCTATCGGCTTCGCGGATCAACTTGCAGCCAGCCAGCCGTGCGGCTTCATCGGCGTTCTCAATGTCGAAGCCGTTGGCGCCGTTCTTCTGCGCGTCCTCGATCGCGCCGCCCAGCGTTACGCGGGCGCCGGAGCGCGTCAGCTCGACAGGCGACGCTATCAATTGCTCAAAGGCCAGCCGCCAGTTGTCGACGCTTTCAGCGCGCTCATCGGCCGTTGCATCGGCAATCAATTTGCCGAGCCTGGCTTCATCAGTCACAGGCAGCCCGCAATCTTCCATGTCGGCGACGCCCAGCATCAGCTGCGCGATGGCAAACAGCGTGCCATAGGTGTCCTGGCCGCGGCCGTCGATCCCGGCCGATCGCAACACGTTCTTCCAGTCGGCATGCACGCTGTGAAATCGCGGCCATGCATCCATCAGGCCGCGCAGCAGCATGCGGCCCCATTCTTCCTGTATCACCGGCGGCGGCTTGTCGCCGACCTCGAGCTTGCCCAGGTTCAACACCGCGAACCGGCTTAAATCCTGCGGCTTCATCGGCGGTAGATTGATGCCGCTGCAGAAGAAGGCGTTGCGCGCGATGAATTCCACGCCCTTGTGGTCCTGGCCGCCGCGCAGCAGCCGGCCGCCCGAGCAGGCGATGCGCGCCAGTTCGATAATCGCCACCACGCGGCGGTTGTCTTCAGCAGCCTCAAATTCGTCGATCGCGACCGGCAGCGCGTCGAGCCCCATATGTTGGCGCACGCCGGCCTCCGTGGTGTTGGCGGCGTCGATCAGCCCGCTACTCATGATCGCCTTGATCAGCGCGTTCATTTCGGATTTGCCGACGCCCTTGTCGCCCATCGCAGCGACATGCGGGCGCCAGGGCAGCGCGCCGCCGATCAACATGGTGCCGATGCCTCCCAGCACAATCATCGGATCGAGCTTCGGCCGTTCCCACGTCCAGCTCTGCAGCATCGCGAGGATCTCGCGGGCAGGGCTTTGTTCAGGCGCGATCGCATCCGGCCATGGTGTCAGGATCGAGGCCCGCCGCGGATAGAATACCCCGTCGACCTCTCCCGGTGCCGACGATACGAGCGCGGGGCCGTCGACACGGTAAAGCGCGTCGCCGCTATGCCAGATCAACCGACCGCTCTTGTCGGTCCAGGCGCCGCGGCCGCGTACCCGATTAGCAGGATCGAAAAGCCCGCGCGTCGAGGCGCCCTTTTCCAGACAGGCAATCGCCTTTTTGACTTCAGAACCGTTGATCCGCACCGCTCCCTTGGCCGCGGCCTTGGCGTCGAACCGAGGCCACGCCCAATAGACGTAGTTTGGCGTGGCCCGGAATAGCTTCATCAGGCCTTCTTCCTTCATGCTCTCGAAGGAGATCAGCTGTCCCATGCTGTCGATGAAAAATGTGGTCTTGCCGTCGACACCAAGCGGAATTACCGGGCATTGCGGCGGCAGCTTGTCGAACGGAGCGCCGGGCCAATGTCCCGCCGCATAGCCATCGCGCGGCTCCAGCGGCGCCGGATCTTCCGCCGCCTGCCGCTGGCCAATATCTTGCCGTGCATCCGCAAAGGCCGCGCGAATGCGGTTGCCGCCAGGTCGTTTTGCCAAAGCCGTACTACCTCAAGCAACCCAAAGGGCCGCTGCGATCATTTCTTTGATTTCAAATCTGATTTCTTGCGCGGGGTGATGCCATAGGCGCGCACGCCTTCGGCCGCGACGCGCTGTGCCAGCGTCGGCGCACCGTTTTTGGCGCGAAGGTCGGTGGAATTCTGGGCCAAAAACTGCCTTTTCATCGCTTCGGTCGGGCTTTCCGATCGCGTGTTAAGCGCAGGCATGCTGTTGGCGTCGCTTTGCTTTTTTGCCCGGACGATTGCCGAGCGCTTGCCCATGCCGGTCTGCATCTCATCGATCGCCGGATCGGTGTCGGAAAATGTCCGTTCCAGTCCCTTGCTCAAGCCGCTACGCTGTTGAGCGCGGATCGCGTCGCGTTTATTTGCCATCGTCATCATCCCCCTTGATCAGATCGTTGAAATCCTTGACGCCATTCGGCGGGCGGATCGCAGTTGCGGCCTTGCCGAGATTGTTCAGCTCGTCGATCCTGTCCTGCACCTTGTCTCGGGCTTGGGCGTTGTTGTCGTTGTCGAGCAGGTAGTAGATCGGATCGAATGCCGCGTGGTCGACGGGCAGCGCCATCATCAGGTCGAATGATCCGGCTGCCCAGATCCTGTCCTTGATATCGAAAGCGCAACTCAGGCAATTCTCGATACCTTCGCCGGTGCCGAGGCCTTCGATCAAGCCGTCTGCCAGTGCTTCCTCCAATGGCAGGTTGGATGATCCGCGCGTCAGCCGGATCGCCGATCCCTTGGCGTCGCCGCGCATCAATTTCGGTTCGCTCACATCAGCCTTGCCGCTGCCGTCGGCGCGTAGAAACGTACAATGCACCGCCGTAATATCGCCGGCCAGGTTGCGCATCGCCGCAACCATCGCCGGCCCTTGATAGCCGTCCTGCAGCTTGGTCCATGGCGTCGTCGAGCGATCCCACTGCGCGCTTTTCCAATGTTCGAGCCGCGGAATGAAGCGCAGATCGGCTTCCGGATTAGGGATCAGCTGATAGGCGATCCGCCGCGAAGCCAGATAGATCTCGGCCGCGGTGCCTGCGATCGGCAAAGTTCGCCGCCATATCGCAATTGCCTTTTTGCGCCGATCGGCGGATGTCTGCGACGCGGCGGCGTTGCTGATGGATACCTGATTGCGCGCGCTCGCCTTGATGCGACCGAGCTCGGCAGGATCCATCTTTTCCAGCCCGAGAAAATCGCGCGCCCAGCGCAGCGCAAAGCGTCGGTCTCCGGGGCATTTGTTGACGTATGAAATCAGGTCGATCACATCGCCATGGCAGATCGGCCCGCTAGGCGAATATTCATTGAAGCCGCCGGCGGCGGGGCCAGACGTCCAGATCACAAAGGAGCCCGGCCGCTTGTCGTCGCGCGTCGGATTGAGCGGCGTGAAAATCGGTGTTGTCACCGGCCACCGCGGAAACAGCACACCGAGCAACCGCGTCAGATCGCGCTGCAGCAGCCCTCGGATCTCGCGTGGTTCGATGCGGACGGTCATTTTGGCGGCCCGCAGTCAGAGGTGGTAAGCAAAATCAGCTGCGCGGTGCTCATGCCTGGCCTCCGCGTTGCGACGGGCCGTAACCCGCTGCGATCAGATCAAGCGTGAGTTGCCGCGCGATCTCCTCGGGGCAATCCAGCATGATCTTGGCGTCCTCCTGGCCGTAGCCGACGATCATCACGCTGCCATCGCGCGAGGCGGCGACACGGACGCGGTGCAGTGTCTCGGCAGTTGCGTTGCCCATCACACATCCCCCGGCAGGATCAATGGTGATCGCCGCGCCCGCGTCACCTTCGGCGCCACGACGCGATGAATGGTTGTCAGCATCCGTTCCAGCGCGGCACGCGGCGGCATCTGGGCGTTTTGCGTTTCGATCACGTTCTCGATCAGCAGGCCGGACACCGCGGCGACTGCCTGAAACATCGCCGCGGGATCGGTGCGATTGTCGCGCTCGACTTCCAGCACGTCGAGGAATGGCGGCACCAAAGCGAGCATGCACCGCGCCATTGCGCCGTCCGCATTGCCCTGCGGCGCCATCGCGGCGAAGGCCGCCCGATGCTGATCCCATTCGTTGCGCAGCGGGTGACGGAATGTCATTCGTCCCTCCCTGTCATCATGCGCACGATGGCGCGGATTTCGTCGTCGAAAGCCGCGTCGTCGCGGTGGTCTTCGACGCGGCGCAGCGCCAGGCAGACCGCGGCGCGCGATAGGCCGAGCGCGCGATGCAGCGAGGCATTGCGAATGTTGCAGATGATCGATGTCAGATAGATCGCGATCTCGCGCGCCTGACTGGCCTGGCGCCAGTTGGGATCTCGCGTCAGCTCGCCGACCCGCGCCAATTGCATCATCACCTGCGAAAAATCGAGCCCGCGGCGATGGCACACCAGGGCGAGAAACCCGCAGAACGCCGTCGAGGCCAGTGTGTCGTCATCACGCGTCGCTGCGAAGGCGCGTTGGCTTTGGCCTTGGCAATCCGGACGCAAAATCCGCTCCTGACATTGTGTGTTTGGCGCGGGCGACCGGTGCGTCGTCAGCCGCGGATCGGCGCGGAGTGCTGTATCGCGGATCAGATCGAGTTGCCCGATCATGATGCTGCCAACCGTTTTTCGGCGGCACGAAGATCGCTCCACATGAAGCAGGTCAGCGAGTTGATATACATGATCGCGCGCTGTTCCCGCCGCTCGCTGCGTTCGCTGCGGGCATAGGCCAGTTCGGCGATGGTCTCGATCAGGCAGGTCGCCTCGTAATCGATCAGCCCATGCGTCACGTCGACCCGCAAGCGCTGCAGCTTGATCTCGCCTTTTAATTGCCGCAGCGTCGCGTCGCTGATGTCGATGGTGCGGTCATCCACCATCTTGTCGGCGATCGTCAGCAGCCGCCGCAGCAGCGGGATATGTTCGCTCGCGCTCATGGTTCTTGGCTCTCTGTCAGTGCTGATTTTTCATCGGCATAACTCATGTTGAGTAATGCTCTTGCAACCAGGTGCCACACATGAAGATCAAGTCGTGGGTAGTTGGTTACAACGGCCTTGCGGTTGACGCTGCGGCGATCCAAGGCTTCCTTGTCCCGACCGCGCAATGTCTCCACTTGATAGTTGCCGCGTCGGTTTGTACCGCCGATATTGCAAATCAGCATTCGGGCAATCTCCGTCACCTTTCCAGAGATCGCGCTATGAAGCTCGACGCGAACCACAATCATCACTTCGCCCTCCAATGGATCGCCATGATGAAACAGGCCGGCTCGCCGCCGATCGCCTCGGTGACGGCGACGATCTTGGCGCCGCCATTGCGCCTCGAAAAATCCGCCACCACCCGCGCCATCGCGGCGTTGGCCTCGGCTGGCCAGGTGACGCTGCGATGGCCGATCTCGCCGCGGCCCAGCGCGGCGAGGTCGAATTCGTTGAGCGCCAGCACCGCGGTCGCCACGTTGCAGCCGGCAAAATCCAGCCCGCATGCGCGCTCGATATCGCCGCGCTGGCGCCGCGTCGCGGCGTCGAGCTGGGTGTGGGGCGTATCGCCGAAAAGGGTTGCGTCGTCGCTCATGGAGCACACCTGAAATGCAGGTGCTGCGTCAGCAGGCCGACACAATCCAGATTGCTCGTGCCAGCGTTAACGAAGGGATGATCTGCCCCGCCATCGCCGGATGATTCGCGCATGGCGATATACAACATGGTCGGGTTGAGCTCGCCGCGCTCGATCCGTGCCACGGTGTCGCGCAGCGCTTCCAGCGGCGTCCACGCCAGGGCGTCGCCTTTTCGATCAGCGCGCACCGACCCGAGATTGATGATGTCGCTATTGCTCATGCGCCGATCCTCTGTCGTTCGCGGGCGCGGTGCAGCGCCGCCTCTACCGCGGCCTCGGAGGTGATCAGCCGCGCCGCGATCGCGCGCGTATCGAAGCCGGCGGCGAACATGTCCCCGGCAATGATGATCAACGCCTCATCGGCGGCGCCATCGCGCCACGTCGGCCGGCTGTTGACCTTGGGCGGGCCAAATGAGGCATCGGGTCTCATGCGGCCTCCGATGCGTCTCGATCGGCGGCCAATGCCGCCTGCACATGGGGCAGGGTGGCAAGATGGCGGGCGAGCCGGATTTCCTCGGCTGACAGCACGCTCTCGATCCTGTCGAGGGTCGACGATAGCGGCACCGTGGCGACGTTGAGCGTGCGCCCGATCGTGCTTTCATCGAGCCCGCTTTTCGCCGCGATCGCTTTGCGTTGCAGCCGGATGGCGGCGATGCGATTGGTCAAATCCTGGAGCCGATTGGACAAGGGTACCGATCCCGCTTAATGTGCATACTTGCACACCGAAATCTGATTTGCGGCACATCGGCAAGCGAAATGTTCTTCGAAGGCACAGCGATCGACTCCGTGCATATTCCGGCAGGCACTTACGCCGTCCGGAGCCGGACATTGCCGACCAAAAACAGCCGCAGCGAGACCAAAAAAGCCGTGCAGACACGTCAGCGCGCGTGGCTGGTCGAGGTCCTGGAAAAAACCCAGCTCAAGCCCACGCAGCTGGCGGCTGGTGCCAACATCACCAGTACGACCTTGACGCGGATGCTAAATAACGAGGATTATTCGGGAACTCTCTCGCCAGAGACAATCGAGAGGATCAAGGGAGCCTATAAGGTTCCGGGCCCGGAGGAGTTCTCGCGAAGTGGTAGGTCTCCCCTGATTGGCTTTACAGAAGCCGCGCGCTTTGATGTTCACAGGGAGAAGGGCGAACTTGGGCGCATTGTCGCAGCTATCCTGCACGGACATGCGAATATGTATGCCTGGCGCCTGAAAACTATGGCTTTGGAGGGCGTCGGCTATCTTTCCGGCGATATCGTCTTCGTTCGCATGCTGGAAGAAGGCCAGTCGCCAAGGCCGCAAGACGCCGTTTGTGCCCATATAACCGACTATCAGCACGGAGCGGCAGAGACGGTATGGCGGGTGTTCGACCCTCCGTTTCTCGTCGGCGCCGCCAATGATCGCACGGCCTATAAGCCGGTGCTGGTCGATGGCGATCGGGTGAAAATCGCCGGTGTCATCGAGCAAAGCTATCGGCCGCACGCTCTGTCGACGATGCGCTGATTGCTGCCTTTTGCCACTGCCGTGCCGATCTTGACCGTCAGATAATTCAAGGTTGCGCCGGCCAGCAGGGCAACGGCCGCTCCCGTCACGAAATCTGAAAAATCATCGTAGCGCTCGCGGTAAATGGCGACCGCGCCGCAGGTCACCGCATTAGCAAATGTGATGAGACCCACGGCAACCCGTGGGTGAGCGAGCGCGTCGAGCGCAACCGCGACCCCGATCAATCCCCCGCTGATGACGAGAAGCGCAGCCGCGATCAACATCCGGCTATCCTAGCAGGGGATAAATCTTCCGGTAGGTCGTTTCATGTGAAACGATGCCGGATTAAAAATGCAAGCTTGCATTTTTCTATATGCAAGATAGTAGTGGTGGCTCCACTGATTTGCACGGAGCCGAGCATGTCATCACCTAAACGGACCACCCCCGAAGATCTCGCCGTCGCCCGCCGCATCAAGTCGGCGCGGTTGCAGCAGGGCGTCAGCCAGGAAAATGTCGCCGAAGCCCTCGGCATCACATTCCAGCAGATCCAGAAATACGAGACGGGCGCCAATCGCGTCAGCGCTGGCCGGATTGTGATGATCGCGCGCGCGTTGGATTGCCCTGTCACCGACCTGCTGGAGTGCGGCGCCACTGAAATCGCCAATCCAGCCTCGGTTCCAATGCTGGCAACCAAGGATGGCGTCAAACTGGCGCGCGTCTTCAACCGCATCTTGAGCCCGACATTGCGCCTGATGGTGCTGCGCCAGGCCGAATTGATCCTCGAGATCGACGAAAATGTCGCGCTGGCCAAGCCGGCGCTACAGGCCGCGGAGTAGCGGCGATGTCGATGGTATCAATCCTGATCTCGATCCAGATTCTCACCACGCTGGCGCTATCCGCCGGCGTCGCCGCCGCGCTGTGGCCGGCAAAGAAGGCGGCCGCGCCGACGCCTATTGAGAGGCGGCCATGAGTGTTTCAGTGCCGGTCGGCGACGCTCTGTTCGGTCTGTTCATCATCTCCATGATGCTGTTTGCCCTGAAAGCGGGGTGCCGGCGATGAGCGCCGAACGCAATGGCGGCGCCTGGTCGTTCCAGTGCGACAGCTGCACCGAACATCTCGACACCAATGAACGCGGCTTCGAGGCCGCGCTGAGCGAGGCCAAGAGCGAGGGCTGGCAGCCTTATCTCGCGCTCGGCCATTGGAACCACGCTTGCCCCAACTGCAAGGAGTGCCGATCGTGATCTGGACCCCCGAGGCAATCGAACGCAACCTGCCGATGTGTGCCGAGGAAATCGCCACCCGGCTCGGCTACAAGGACGTCAACACCTTTTATCGCAACCGACACAAGCTCAGCCTGATCGAGGGCATGCCGCGGCCGATCAGCCGCACGGGCAAGCAGGCCTATGACCGGGCAGGGATGGAAGCCTGGCTGACCCGCCACGATCCGCGCCGGCCGCCCGCCGCCGCCAACGACGCCATCGCCCCGCCGGCGCCGTCCAGCGACGGCGAGTGGAATAGTTTCCTGCATCAGCACTACGGGGCGGACGCATGAGCACGAGCGACAAAATCCTCACCGCTCAGGCCGCCACCAATCAGATCGACCATCTGCTGGTTTCGCCTCTCAACCAATTGCTGCGCTCGCTGGCCCCGGGCAACGGCGCCGGGGTCTTCGCAGATCCACGCGGCGTGCGCCATGCCATGCGCGCTGCTGAGGTTGCCTTGCGAAAGGCCCAGGAGGTCTACGAAAGCACCGCCTGGCCGACATTTGAAGACTACGACGCATCTTGACACCGCCCGCCAGCCGGTGATCGGCTGGCGGTTCCACCACCGCGCGGCGGGCTTGCCCGCTTCGCGTCGCTAGATGGTTGAGGGACCGATGGCGAAAATCTCACTGCCCTATGTCGCCTGGCGCGACGGGCGACCGCGCTTCGTGCCGGGCGCTCGGGAGCGGGCGCTTGGCTTCAAGGGCCAGGATCTGCGCCACGATGATGGCCGCTGGTTTTCGCTGGACGAAGCCCGCGGCTTCGCGCTGACCCGGCAGCAGGAGATCGCCACCCAGCGCGCCACCGGGCGCAGGCTGAAAACCCCGCCGGTGCCGCGCGGCCGCACCGTCGCCGATCTGTGGGAAGCCTATATCCGCTCCAATGAATTTCGCGGCAATGCCGCCCTCGGCGTCAAGGGCCTCGCTCCGAGCTCGCAGGCGACCTATCGCAAATGGGTGCGCCCGCTGCAGGCCGAGCCGCTGTGGCACGCGCCGGTCGGCAGCCTCGATCCGATCATCCTCAAGGCGCTGCACGAGCGCGTCCAGGCCGCCCGCGGGCTGGCCATGGCCAAGGGCATGATGGCGGTGCTGCAGTCGATGCTGAGCTGGGGCCGGTTGCGCGGCTGGCTGCCCAAGGTGCAGGGCCACACCATCGAAAACCCCGCCAACCGGCTCAAACTGCCGCAGGCCCCGGTGCGGCTGCGCATCGGCAGCGACGTCGAAATCGTCGCGCTGGTCGCCGCATCGGACGCCGTCGCCTGCAACGGCGTCGTGCTGTCGGCGATCGGCGACGGCGTGCTGACCGGGCTGTTTTCCGGGCAGCGCAAGAAGGACGTGTTGAACTTCATCCCGGGCAGCGCGAGCAACAGCAGGATCGAGCTGGTGCAGAGCAAGACCGGCGCCCGGGTGTCGATCCCGATGGCGCCGCGGCTGCTGGAGCGGATCGAGCAGGGCAGGGCCCGGCGCGCCCGCGCGGGCTATCGCGTCACCGCCGCCAATATCGTGATCAATGAGGGACTCGGCCTGCCCTATAACGGCGCCACCTTCGCCGACCACTTCCAGCAGGTGCGCGCCGCCGCCGTCGAGGCCGGCTGCGCCAGCGTGGCGGACTTCACCTTTCCGGATCTGCGCGACACCGCCGTCACCTGGTACGCCCGCGCCGGCTGCACCGTGCCGGAAATCGCCAGCATCACCGGCCACTCGCTGGCCTCGATCTACGGCATCCTCAAGCATTACCTCGCGCTGGACGGCGAGTTGGCCGACAACGCGGTGAAAAAACTTGTGGATTACATGGAGCGGGAAGGGCTGGCGGTATGAGCTACAGCGGACCAGCAACGATCGCCTGCCGGTGTGTTGCGTGTGGCAGAGTAACCAACGAACAGTCGTTTAACACCGATCATGCTTATCCGGTTAACACACACAAACGCTAAACCCTACTAGATGTAGACGGGAGAAATCACAATGAATGCCATGTCACCTGTGCCCGCCGATCACCCGCTGATGATCGAGTGGACCGCCTACCAGCAGACTGACGAGTTCAAGAACACGTTCAAATGGGCGACCAGCGCCATTCTGATTGCCGCAGAGGCCAGCGCGCCCGAAGCAAATCGCGTGGACCCCATTGAGCAACGTGAACGGCGCGCGCAGGGAACACTCTGGGCAGCTTTTATGGCTGGTTTTAACGCGGCGACGGAGCGCGCCGCTGGCCTTCACGAGCAAATCAATCCAGCGAGCGACCAAGAGCGTCACGATCACATTCCCGGCGCTGGAGCGATGGGTGCAGTCATCGAATACCGCGACACAATTCGAGCGGTGCGCCGATGAGCAACGAGCAGTCTTATTTTGATGCGCTAAAGAAGATCGCTCGCGGGTATCAGACCGTCGATCAGCTTCGAAAGCGTGGTGGTCAATACGGCCTGGACGCCGCCGAAGAAATCGAAATGTCCTACGAGAATATCCAAGCGGAGGCCGCGCGCGCCATAAAAGGAAAACGGAGGCCGAAGCCATGACCACAACATCTAGGGCCGTATGTCCAAACCGGATAGGCATGACACCGATGACTATGAAAGGCGCGAAAAGCTTTGGAGCTGCGGCTGTCGGTTTACGAAGAATGTCTCACGTGAGACTTTCCCGGATGTCTCATGTTCTCATTCTGTCCCATCGTCAAGCCGGTAACCAATTGATGGTTAACGATTAATTCCTGCGGCGAATGAGCGACAGGGTTAAAGCCTTGTTTACTGGAGACGTGTTTACTCAAATCACAGTTGATGTTGCGTATGAGTGAGTAACCATGTCCCGCGTAATCGAGTTACTAAGCTCACGCCGGGCGCCGCAGATCGCGGCGCTGGCGTTGATGTCGATCGGTTTCAGCGGCTGCAGCGCCGATATGCAGACGCGCTTCCAGGAAAACCCGTTCGCGACCCGCGAGGCCACCGGCTCGGTGGCTGCGCGTCCGGTGTATGACGAGCAGCGTCAGCTGCCGCAATATAACCGGCCGCAGTATCAGCCCCAATACCAGCCGCAATATCAGTCGCAAGCATTGCCGCCGCCGATCTCGGCGCCGCGCAGCTATCCGGTTGCAAGCGCTGGCAGCGTGTCGGGCGGGGGACGCGGAGTCGGCTCCTATGTGCCGCCGGCCAGGGCGCCGATGGAATCCACCGGCGCCGTGGCGCCGCGCTCGGTCGCTGCGGTCAAACCAGCGCCTCGCGCCTCCGGCACCACGATCATCGTCGGCACCAGCGATACGCTGGACGGGTTGGCGCGCCGCTATCATGTAAGCACGGCGGAGATTCTGCACGCCAACGGCTATCGCGGGCCGCGCTCGCTACAGCCGGGCCAGTCGCTGATCATTCCGCAGCGCCAGGCGAGTGCGGAGCCGCCGGTTCCGATTGCCGCCCCTGCCAGCCGTCCGGTCGCTGTGGCTGCGGCCCAGCCCGCCGCGGCGAATCGTGTCCACTACGTCAATCCCGGTGAGACGCTGATGAGCATTGCGCGCCGCAATCACCTGCCGCTCTCCGAACTTGCCCGCGCCAATGGCATGGACACCAAGACCAAGCTGCGGATCGGCACCAAGATCATGGTGCCGTCCGGGCGCACCGCTACGGCTTCCGCTGCGCCCGCGCCGACGCAGGCCGCCGCGGCGCCAGCGACCGGCACGCCCGTAAAGGTGGCTGCGGCTGCTCCCGAACCGGTTCAGAAGGTGCGCATGGCGACCGCCACAGCGACTCCCGAAGCTGCGACGACCGCAACCAAGTCCGCAGTGAAAACCGCCGAAGCCACCGGCGCGTTGCCGACCTTCCGCTGGCCGGTGCGCGGCCGGGTGATCACCAGCTACGGCGCCAAAACCAACGGCAAATCCAATGACGGGATCAATGTCGCGGTACCCGAGGGAACGCCGGTCAAGGCCGCCGAGGACGGCGTGGTCGCTTACGCCGGCAATGAGCTGAAGGGCTACGGCAATCTGGTTCTGGTGCGGCATTCCAACGGCTACGTCACCGCTTATGCCCATGCCAAAGAGCTGCTGGTGAAGCGCGGCGAGACCGTCAAGCGTGGCCAGACCATCGCCAAGTCCGGCCAATCCGGCGAAGTCGGCTCACCCCAGCTGCACTTTGAAATCCGCAAGGGATCGTCGCCGGTCGACCCGCTGCAATTCCTCAACGGCGCCTGAGCGCCGCTGAGTTCACCCATCACCGTCGACGATGCCCGGCCTCGCGCCGGGCATTTTCGTTTGCGCGGCGCGTAGTACGCGTCCCGGTCGCGATGCGGCTCACAGTGCGGGCAGGCTGACTATGCCGGCTCGGCGGATCAAACCGCGCTACTTGGCGCCGATCCGCACGCCGAGCCGGCCGGCCAGCTCCTGGGTAAATTGCCAGGCGACGCGGCCGGAGCGGGAGCCGCGGGTGGTGGCCCATTCCAGCGCCTCGCGCTCAAGCTCGGCCTGATCGATCTTGATGTCAAAATGGCCGCAATAGCCCTTCACCATCGCCAGATACTCATCCTGGCTGCAGCGGTGGAAGCCGAGCCACAGCCCGAATCGATCCGACAGCGACACCTTCTCCTCGACGGCTTCGCCCGGATTGATCGCGGTGGAGCGCTCGTTCTCGACCATTTCGCGCGCCAGCAGATGGCGGCGGTTCGAGGTCGCGTACAGAATGACATTGTCGGGACGGCCTTCGATGCCGCCTTCCAGCACCGCCTTCAGCGATTTGTAGGAGGCGTCGTTACCGTCGAACGACAGATCGTCGCAGAACACGATGAAGCGGAATTTCGAGGCGCGCAGCTGCGTCATCAGCAGCGGCAGGCTTTCAATGTCCTCGCGATGGATCTCGATCAGCTTCAGCCGTCCGGCGACGTCCGGCCGGGCATTGACACTGGCATGCGCCGCCTTGACCAGGCTGGATTTGCCCATCCCGCGCGCGCCCCACAACAGCGCGTTGTTGGCGGGCAGGCCGGTGGCGAAACGCTCGGTGTTCTCGATCAGGATGTCGCGCATCCGGTCGATGCCCTGGAGCAGGTCAAGGTCGACCCGGCTGACTTTCGGAACGCCCGCCAGCCGTCCCTCCGGGTGCCAGATGAAGGCGTCGGCACTGCCCAGCGGCGAGGCGCCGGGCCGATCCGCGGCCGACGCGGACAGCTGCGCCAGAATGGCCTCGAGAGCCTGGGCGATTCGCTCTTGCGTGCCGGGTTTTGCCGCCTTGCGGGGACGTTTTGTCGCGGCGGTGCGGGATTTCGACGGCGCGGCCTTACCGACCGCGCGGGACGCGGTTTTGCTGGGTTTTTTGGGCATCATTTAACTTCCTGAAGGTGCAGCCTTATTGCGCTCCGGCGGGAGCCGCAAGCGGCAAAAATGAGCGGGGGTGGCGACGTTGCAATTGAGACCGCGGCCGCTATAGTCCGCGCGAATTTGCCAGGCCGGCCGACGATCACCTCGTCGCCCGGCGCGCTCTATTTCACGAGGATTATTCGATGTTTGTGACTCCTGCGTTTGCTCAGGCCGCCGGCGCCGGCGGCGACACCCAATCGATGTTGATGTCGCTTCTGCCGTTCGCGCTGATCTTTGTCATCATGTATTTCCTGATCCTGCGGCCGCAGCAGAAGAAGGTGAAGGAGCATGCCGAACTGGTGAAGAACATCCGGCGCGGCGACACCATCATCACCTCGGGCGGCCTGGTCGGCAAGGTGACCAAGGTGGTCGATGACGACCAGATCGAGTTCGAGGTCTCCGACGGCGTGCGGGTGCGGCAGATGCGCCAGATGATCACTGGCGTCCGCGCCAAGGGTGAGCCCGCCAAGGAGACTGTCAAGGACCGCGAGAAGGACAAAGAAAAGTCCAAGGAAGCCGTCAAGGAGATCGCCAAGGACAAGGACGCCGCCAAGGCCGAGCCGTCCAAGGACGATCCAGCCGCAAGCTGACGCGGTCGGCGCGTTCGCCTCGCGGCGCTGCAAGCGCCGCCATTATCGGATTCTGACGGGACAACTCGATGCTTTATTTCACGCGGTGGAAGGCGCTGGCGATCATTCTGTCTGCGCTGGTGGTGTGCCTTTGCGCCGTTCCGAATTTCTTCCCCGAGCATACCGTCAAGACTTGGCCGAAATGGGCCCAGCGCCATCTGGTGCTCGGCCTCGATCTGCAGGGCGGCTCGCACATCCTGCTCGAAGTCGATGCCAATTCGGTCAAGAAGGACAAGCTCGATCAGGTCCGCGACGACGTTCGCCGCGTGCTGCGCGAGAACAAGATTCCCTATACGGGGCTCACCGCGCGCGGCGACTATGTCGAGGTCCGCATCAGCAAAGACGATGAACGGCCGACCGCGCTGACCAAGCTGCGCGAACTGTCGCAACCGCTCGGCGGCTTGCTCGGCGCCAATGGCCAGCGCAGCCTCGATGTGTCCGACGCCGGCGACGGCCTGATCCGTCTCACCGTGCCGCCGGCCGCGATCGCCGATCGGATCCGCCAGTCGGTCGACCAGTCGATCCAGATCGTCGAGCGCCGCGTCAACGAGTTGGGCACCGTCGAGCCGCTGATCCAGCGCCAGGGTTCCGATCGTATTCTGGTGCAGGTCCCGGGTCTGCAGGATCCGACCCGGCTGAAGGAACTGCTCGGCAAGACCGCGAAACTCGATTTCCGCATGGTCGACCCGACGGTGCCGGCCGACCAGGCGATGCGCGGCGGCGTGCCGCCGGATTCAGAAGTGCTGATGAGTTCGCAAAGCCCGAAAATCCCCTATGTGATCAAGAAGCAGGTGCTGGTCTCCGGCGCCGACCTGACCGATGCCCAGCCGGGCTTCGACCAGCGTTCCGGCGAACCGATCGTCAGCTTCCGTTTCAACAGCTTTGGCGCGCGCAAATTCGCCCGCGCCACCACCGACAATGTCGGCCAGCCATTCGCGATCGTGCTCGACAATGAGGTGATCTCGGCGCCGGTGATCCGCGAACCGATCGTCAGCGGCTCCGGGCAGATCTCCGGCAATTTCACGGTGCAGCAGGCCAATGACCTGTCGATCCTGATGCGGGCCGGCGCGCTGCCGGCGCCCCTGACCATCATCGAGGAACGCACGGTCGGCCCCGGTCTCGGCCAGGATTCGATCGAGAAGGGCGAGCTTGCGGCCTATGTCGGATCGATCCTGGTGATCGTGTTCATGCTGCTGACCTACCGGCTGTTCGGCGTGTTCGCCAACATCGCGGTTGCGATCAACGTGGCGATGATCTTCGGCGTGCTGTCGCTGTTGAACGCGACGCTGACGCTGCCCGGCATCGCCGGCATCGTGCTCACGGTCGGCATCGCGGTCGATTCCAACGTGCTGATCTATGAGCGCATCCGCGAGGAATTGCGCGGCGGACGCAATGCGATCTCGGCGATCGACGCCGGCTTCAAGCGCGCGCTGTCGACCATCCTGGATTCCAACATCACCACCTTTATCGCCGCCGCCGTGTTGTTCTATATCGGCACCGGCCCGGTGCGCGGCTTCGCTGTGACGCTGGGTATCGGCATCCTCACCACGGTCTTCACCGCCTTCACCCTGACGCGCCTGATCGTCGCGACATGGGTACGGTGGAAGCGGCCGCAACACGTGCCGATCTAATGACCCCAATCCGAAAGAACCGGCTGTGACTCACTGGATATTGATTGGGCTGGGTATCGTGGTCGTGGCGCTGACGGTGGTCAGCATCATGGGCTGGCTGCCGTCGCTGCGCATCGTCCCCGATGATACGCATTTCGACTTCACTCAGTTTCGCCGTATCAGCTTCCCGATCTCGGCGCTGCTGTCGATCCTGGCGATTACGCTGTTCTTCACCCACGGGCTGAATTTCGGCATCGATTTCAAGGGCGGCACGCTGCTCGAGGTCAAGGCCAAGACCGGCGATGCCGATATTCCCGGGATGCGCAAAACGCTCAGCGGGCTGGGGCTCGGCGACGTGCAGCTGCAGCAATTCGGCGGGCCCGCCGAGGTGCTGATCCGGGTTGCCGAACAGCCCGGCGGCGACGCCGCGCAGCAGGAAGCGGTGCAGAAGGTTCGCGGCGCGCTCGGCGACAATGTCATTTACCGCCGCGTCGAAGTGGTCGGCCCGCGGGTCTCCAGCGAATTGCTGGCCTACGGCATGCTCGGCCTGATGCTGGCGATCTTCGGTATTCTGGTTTACCTCTGGTTCCGCTTCGAATGGCAATTCGCGCTCGGGGCGATGATTTCCAACGTCCACGACATCGTGCTGACGATCGGCTTCATGTCGATCACCCAGGTCGAATTCGATCTGACCTCGATCGCCGCGCTGTTGACGATTCTCGGCTATTCCTTGAACGATACCGTAGTGATCTACGACCGGATCCGCGAGATGCTGCGGCGCTACAAGAAAATGCCGATGCCGGAATTGCTCAATGAATCGATCAATTCGACGCTGTCGCGTTCGATCATCACTCACGTCACGGTGACGTTGGCACTGCTGGCGCTGCTGCTGTTCGGCGGCAATGCCATCCACAGCTTTACCGCGGTGATGATGTTCGGCGTGGTGCTGGTCGGCACCTACACCTCGATCTTCATCGCAGCCCCGATCCTGATCTATCTCGGTGTCGGTGCGCACCGCGAGGACGGCTCGGACAAGCCGTCGAAAAAAGGCTGACCTTGGCGCTAGGCCCCGACACCCCGCATCTTCCCAGATCGGCGTCGATCGAGGCCTATGGCAAGGGCGGTTTCTATTTCGACGAGATGTCGCATCAGGGCTCGCTGCTGTTTCTGCCCGACGCGGTTTGGGCCTGGCCGGTGGCCAGCCCTGAGCAGATCGACCGGACGTCGTTGGCGCGGGTGTTCGACGCCGCCGCCAAGATCGATACGCTGATCATCGGCACCGGGAACGGGATCTGGCGGCCAACGCCGCGTCTGCGCGAGGCGCTGCGCGCTGTCGGCGTCGTGATGGATCCGATGCAGACCGGCCCGGCGATCCGCACCTACAACATCATGATCGGCGAACGCCGGCGGGTCGCCGCCGCTCTGATCGCGGTGCCATGAGCGACGCGGGATCCGAATCGGCCGCCGCCGCATTCTGCGCCGAACTGGTGCGCAACCATGATTTCGACCGCTACGCTGCGACGCTGTTCGTCGATCCGGCGAGCCGCCGCGCGCTACTGGCGCTATACGCCTTCAATGTCGAGATCGTCCGGGTGCGCGAGCAGGTGAGCCTGCCGCTACCAGGCGAGCTCCGGCTGCAATGGTGGAGCGACATGCTGGCCGGCACCTCGCATGGCGGGGTCGAGGGCAATCCGGTTGCCGTCGAACTCCAACGCGCGATCAAATCCCATGCGCTGCCGGTGGCGCCGCTGGCGCGGCTGATCGAGGCGCATCTGTTCGATCTGTATAACGATCCGATGCCGAGCCTGACGGCGCTCGAGACGCATCTCGACGATACCGTCGCGACGCTGTTCGCCCTGGCGGCACAAATTCTGGGACAACGCTCGCCGCTGATTGATCACGCCGCCCGCCATGCCGGCCTGGCCCAGGGCATCGCCCAAGTGATCGCCAATCTGCCGTTCGACTCCGCACGGCGGCAATTATTCGTGCCGCTGCAAGTGCTGCAGAGCCACGGCAGCGGCGAGGCCGAAGCCTATGCGGGCACCGAGACGCCGACGCTGCGCACGGCGCTCAACGAACTCTGCGGCACGGCGCAGACGCATCTCGATGCGGCGCTGACCTTGCTGGCGGACATTCCGGCCGCGGCTAGGCCGGCGTTCCTGCCACTGGCGCTGGTGCGGCGCGACCTGGCGCGGCTGGGACGCGCCGACACCAAACTGTTCGCGCCATATCAGCGCTCGCGGCTGGCGACGCTGTGGACGCTGTGGCGCGGGTCGAGATCCCGCGTGTTTCGTTGAAATCATACCCGGTCATTCCGGGGCGCGAGCCGCGTAAGCGGCGAGCGAACCCGGAATCTCGCGGTTAAAGCCTCAGCGCCAAACCATTCAGCAAGATTCCGGGTTCGCTCGGCCTGCGGCCTCGCGCCCTGGAATGACGCGCCGCATGGTTGGGCAATGCATCGCTCTGACGCGGAGCCCCGATTAGGCCGCGTCGGCGACCTTCTTCACATTGTCGGCGATCCATGAATCCATGTCGGATAGCGCCCGCGCGCTCATCGCCTGTTTCTTGGCGACGGTCTTGTCGGTGCCGCGCAGCCGCTTGCCGTCAGCATCTTTGGTCGGCGCTTGCGCGAGCGGTGGAAACAGTCCGAAATTGACGTTCATCGGCTGGAACGAGCGCGGCCCGGCATCGATGGTCTCGAGATGGCCGCCGGTGATGTGGCCGAGCAGGGCGCCGAGCGCGGTGGTCGCTGGCGGCGGCGCAAGTTGCGTGCCGCGCGCTTCCGCGGCGGCATAGAGCCCGGCGATCAGCCCGATCGAGGCGGATTCGACATAGCCCTCGCAGCCCGTCATCTGTCCGGCGAAGCGCAGCCGCGGCTGCGCCCGCAACCGCAATTGCGCATCGAGCAGTTTCGGCGAGTTCAGGAACGTATTGCGGTGCAGCCCGCCGAGCCGCGCGAATTCGGCGTTCTCCAGGCCCGGAATGCTGCGGAAAATCCGCGTCTGCGCGCCGTGCTTCAATTTGGTCTGGAAACCCACCATGTTGTAGAGCGTGCCCAGTTTGTTGTCCTGACGCAGCTGCACGATCGCATAGGCCTTGACCTGCGGATCGTTCGGATTGGTCAGCCCGACCGGCTTCATCGGGCCGAACCGCAGCGTCTCGTGGCCGCGCTCGGCCATCACCTCGATCGGCAGGCAGCCGTCGAAATACGGCGTGTTGGTCTCCCACTCCTTGAAGTCGATTTTGTCGCCTTCCAGCAGCGCTTCGATGAAGCCGTGATACTGCGCCTCGGTCATCGGGCAATTGATGTAGTCGGCGCCGGTGCCGCCGGGCCCGACCTTGTCGTAGCGCGACTGAAACCACGCCACCGACATGTCGATCGAGTCCTTGTGGACGATCGGCGCGATCGCATCGAAAAACGCCAGCGCGTCTTCGCCCGAGAGTTCGTGGATCGCCTCGGCCAGCGGCGCCGAGGTGAGCGGGCCGGTCGCGATGATGACATTGTCCCAATCAGCCGGCGGCAGCCCGGCGACCTCGTCGCGGCTGATCTCGATCAGCGGATGCTCGGTCAGCGCCTTGGTGACGGCGGCGGAGAAGCCGTCGCGATCCACCGCCAGCGCGCCGCCCGCCGGCACCTGATTGGCGTCGGCGGCGCGCATCACCAGCGAGCCCAGTCGGCGCATCTCGGCATGCAGCAGCCCCACCGCATTATTGGCGGCGTCGTCGGAGCGAAATGAATTGGAACACACCAGTTCGGCGAGGCCGTCGGTGCGATGCGCCTCGGTCATCCGGACGGGGCGCATCTCATGCAGCACCACGCGCTGGCCGGCATTGGCGATCTGCCAGGCGGCTTCCGAGCCGGCGAGGCCGGCGCCGATGATATGGATGGGGGTCGATTGCGATATGTTGATCATGCGCCACTGCTAGCGCGTTTTTGCGCCGGGCGAAATCCGTATCGCTGTGGGGCCGGCCGCCTAAAATGGCGAGAAGCAAGGCCCTGATACGACAGCGCCCGCTGCGAAGCGGGCGACATCCGTGAACAAGTCGGTGCTGATGGGATCAGCCGTTGTAATGACCGGACGCAACGCGCGGAATGTCCGAGCGGTCGAGGCCAATATCGGCGAGTTCGCGATCGCTGAGCTGGGACAGCTCACTGACGTTGCGCTGATAATCCCGGAAAGAGCGGAAAGCGCGGATGAGCGAAAGCAACATGGGAAGTCTCCTTAGATCAGATTCATCTCTTGCCCGAGATGAATCGTTGAAATGGATATACGCCAATCTCATGCTGATATGCACATCAAATGCTGCACTGCAGCTCGACCTTCATTGCATAGCTTCCCCAAGGAATGAGTAACGCTTTCTGTATCCGTGTTGGGCGCGCTCACCCATCGGCATTCATTGCCATTGCCTCTCAACTGCCGAATATCCGCCGATTTGGCAGTATAATGCCAATATTTGGCCAGCCGGCATCGTTGGTCTTTTGCCGTAGAGACCAGGGCGAACGTTTAGCTTGGCTTTTCTGAACAATAGATAAGAGAGTTTCGCATGTGCGGAGCGCATGCGAAGCCATATGAATTATTATTCAGTGCAGTGACCTGTTGCATCGCAGCACGATGGGCGCGCGGCAGACCCGAGCTAAAGATGGCGGGGGCTGACGCGCGGCCCGGGGGCTACTTCTTATCGCTCTTCCACTGGAACAAGGCGGCAGGAAAATCCGCAGCGGAGCGCTTGATCTTGGTCGCGGGGGGAATCACCGGCGGATTCGGGTTGGGCTCCACCACCTTGCGGTAGAGGTGCCAGGTGGCGTGGCCCAGCAGCGGAATCACCACCGCCAGCCCGAGAAACGCCGGCAACGAGCCGAGGATGAGGAATGCCGCCACGATCAGGCCCCAGGCGGCCATCTGCAGCGGATTGCGGGCCACGGCGCGCAGCGAGGTCATCACCGCTTCGGCCATGCCGGCGCGGCGGTCGAGCATCATCGGGAACGACACCACGCTGAGGCAAAGCGCGGCCACCGCGAACAGGAAGCCGGCGCCGCAGCCGATCACAATCAGGCTCCAGCCTTCCGGCGTGGTCAGCACCCTTTGGATGAAATCCGGCATCGCGGCGGCCGGCGCGTTGCCGAAGGTCGACACATAGACCGACTGCGCCACCGCGATCCAGACCACGAAGATCGCCAGCAGGATCGCCCCCAGTCCCAGCATCGCGCCGAACGAGGGCGAACGCAGCACCTCGACCGCGTGCCAGGCGGAGGTGTCTTCGCCGGTCTCCCGGCGGCGACTGAGCTCGTAGAGCCCCAGCGCAGCGAACGGGCCGAGCAGGGCGAATCCCGCGGCGAGCGGGAACAGCAGCGGCAGCACCGAATAGCCGAACGCGGCGCGCGCCAGCGCCAGACCGACGACCGGATAGATCACGCAAAGCATGATGGCGTGGCTCGGCACCGCCTTGAAATCGTCCCAGCCGCGCCGCAGCGCGTCGCGCAGATCCGATAGTGTGATGTGGCGGACCACCGGCGCCGGAACCGGAGGCGCTATTTGCTGCGCCGCAACATCCGCGTCTCTAGGGGCATCATCTTGATGCCGTGGGCGCGCGGCGGAATGAAGAAACTCGCTCTCGGCAGAAGAATATGGGGTCGCCATGGTCGTTCTCCCTCGTGGTGGACCTTGAGTCCTTCGCCGATCGGAGCGGAGGCTGGTCCTTTGCGGAAACGATCACGATCAAGCCAGACGCGAAAGCAAACCGACAAACTGGACATGCCGCGACCTGTTAGCTCAGCCTAACGCTGAATGGCCGATGCGGTTGCTCACGCTTCGGTGAGAGGCGATATGTCGCGGCGGGGCGGTCCGCCCTTGTTGGGTCCGGCGGGGCATGACGAGCGTTAGGCGCTTGCATCGCAGCAAACGCCACGGCGAGGATGGCGTTGCAACCTTATTTGGCTATTGGCGTTATCGCCGGCTAAGCTCGGCTGTGTTGCCCGATCGGTCCCGCCGATTGATAGTGCCGAGTCACCTTCACGCCGACCCGATTCCTTAACTCCGTTTCCACGCACTGGAGAATTCAATGAGCATTTTTAGCAAGATGATGGGTGCGATTTTTGGCAGCCATGCCGAAGCCGCGACGCCCGGCGCCAGCCCGGCCGGCGGCGCAGCCCCCGCAGGCGGTTCGGCTCCCGCAGCCGGCGCGCCGGCGCAGACCGTCGACGTCGCGCCGATCCTTGACAAGGCCGTCGCCGCCAAGGGCGAGAAGCTGGAATGGCGCACCTCGATCGTCGACCTGATGAAGGCGCTTGATGTCGATTCCAGCCTGTCGGCCCGCAAGGAACTGGCGAAGGAGCTCGGCTACACCGGTGACACCAGCGATTCCGCCACGATGAACATCTGGCTGCACAAGCAGATGATGGCCAAGCTCGCCGCCAATGGCGGCAAGCTGCCGCCGGAGATCGCGCACTAACCCGATCAGGCGCCACCCCGCCCAGCCGGCTCGTGCGACACATCAAAGGCCCCGGCATCTCGGGGCCTTTTTCATGCCGCCGCGCGGCCGCGGTCGCCGCTCGCTCAGCCGACCAGATCGGCGTATTCAGGATGGGTTTCGAGATAATCGACGACGAAACTGCAATCCGCCACCACCTTGAGCTTCTCGGCGCGGATCAGCGCCAATGCGCCTTCGATCAGCTGCGAGGCGAGGCCGCGGCCGCGTAGGCTCGGCGGGGTTTCGGTGTGGGTGATGATCACCTTGTCGCCGTCGCGGCGATACTTTGCAAAGACCATGCTGCCCTCGACTGCCAATTCGAAGCGTTGCTGTGCCTTGTTGTCGCTCACCTGCGAAGTGGCATTGGGCATGGCTGTTCGGCTCCTATCTGGCTTGGGGCCGGTACGCGGCCTCGCATCGGTCGGACCTTAGAGCCAATGACGCCGGCAGCGTCAACCGTGTCACGCCTCAGCGTTTCAAAGATGTCGTGAGCAGGTCGCGCAGCGACCATGGCTTGCCGTCGACGGTGGAGCGGATGTCGTCGATGCGCCAATGGCCGCCGTCGCGTGTGAAGTCATAGCGCACCACATTGTCGGCGCGGTTTTCGCGGGACGTTCGCGCGCCCGTCAACGTCACCGCGAGGGTGGCGCTGCCGGAATCCTGCTTCTCGGCGACGATGTCAAAGGACGTCACGTCGGGATCCTGCGAATTGGTCACCGGATCGAAATCGATCGGCCCGGCCTCGTCCTTCGGCGTTCGGACCTCGGCCTTGGCCCACAGCGCCACCAGCGATTTCGACAGATATTTCGCGCGGGTCGGCTTGGCAGTGACGAAGCCGCCATCCTCGCCCTTGCCATGCGCGACGCGGGCATAGATGGCGTTGAGGATCGCCACCGGATCGGCTGCGATCGGCGCGGCCAGCGCCGGCAGGGTCACGGCGACAAGTGCGCCGGCGGCAAAGCTTCGTCGGGTGAGCATAATAGACCTCAATTTGGTGATCTCGATCGATTCACGCCATCCACGCCATCCGGTACGCCCGATTGGCGCGCGCCAGCGACAATTGATGCTATGACATCGCCACGCGTCGTGCCACAGCCCCAACAGCGACGGCGTTCGCAACGATGCCCTCACTTCACCGATTGGAGACCGCCATGGCCAACGAAAAAGGCCCCAACGTCAAGAAGAAGCAAAAGTGCAAGAACTGCGAGGGCAAGGGCCTGTTGAAGAAGGGCGACAAGGTGGTGAAGTGCCAGCGCTGCAAGGGCACCGGGCTGCGCTAGTGCTCCACGCCGCGACATCCGGCCAGGCGCTGCGGCGGCGCGCCAACAGGCTGCCACGTTGCGCCCCGGACCTGTTGCAAAGCGCATCTTGCCTCACAGCGTCGCCGCGCCGCGCTGTCCAATCCGATACACCGTCGGCACCGGCGATGACGTAATCTGATCATCGGTTGATCCGTCCGACGAGGCCGCTGCGGATGACCGGCACGTATCACGGCCTCGCTCCGGCACGGCGTAGCAACAAGGGCAACATTGCTGCCCTTTGCAATTGCCGGCGCGGCCGATGCTGTTCGACACGCAGACACGCGCAATGGGCCGCCAATCGAAACTGAGGGGCGCTGTGGCGCGGATAGTTACTTGATGCCTTGCCGGAGAGCTATTAGTCTCAGAGTTATTAGTCTCATCGCGTTTCAATAAAACAATTGCAGGGGGCGGAAATGGATCTTTCCTTTGCTGAAAGAGATAGCGCAGATGCCAGTTTCCTCGCGAAGGAGCTCGAGCTCCTGCTGCAGAGGAACGGAATCCCACAAAACGCCATGGCTCTCAAGCGGTCATCGCCAGAGAACATGGACCTTGGCAGCATTCTTTCGGTCAACCTCGATGCGGTCGCGCATGCTCTCGGCGGACTTGGCTACATCGCCTGCTTTGCCAATTGCATCTACGAAATCGTGACAAAGCACAACAGCACGATCGTCATCGTCACGGAGCATGGCACGTCCAAATTCCCGGCGTCGAAAATCGACCCAGAGATCATCGCGAACGCATTGCAGGTCAGCCTGGCGAAACCTCGTGACGACGTCGCCGGACCCGAGCGGTCGTAGCTAATCTATCGATTCAGGTACTTATCAGAGCAAGGACGCCAGACATACAAGCCATCAACCCGGGAGCATTCGACCATGTCAAAATTGGGGGTCGTTGTTTTTGGTGCGAGTACCTATGAATTCCATCCTGAGCTGTTCAACGAGCGGTTCGCCAATTCGGCCCGCGAGGTGGCAAGTATTCTGGCGGATCCGACGATCGTCGCGGATCGCGAGGTCGAGGTTCTCAACCTGTTCGATCAGCCGCTCAATCCCGGCGAAGTGGAAATCCGCATCCACGATTTTGTCGCCCAGGACAAGCACGATTACGTCGTCTACTACTGCGGTCATGGCGACGTCGGCCGCCGCGAAGGCGACTACCGGATATTCCTGCGCTCCAGCAGACGCGACCGCCGGAACGGCTCTTTGCTCGATATCGTGGGATTGATCCGGGATCTGCAGGTGAACGCTGCGCAGAAGCGCGTCTATTTCGTGTTGGATTGTTGCTTCTCGGGAACGGCCGTGGCCGAGCTTCAGGAAACCATGGATGCCGGCTGCACAGAGGCGCTGATCGATCGCAGCCTGACTGAGGCAACCCAGAGCGGCACCGCGGTACTTAGCTCATCCGGCAGTCGCGGCGTCGCGCTGGCCAAAAAGGACGATAGGCTATCGCTGTTCACAGGCGCGTTGGTCCGCTGTCTCAAAGAGGGAGTTTACCACAAGAGCCATTCGCCGATGCTGTCCTGGCTCGATGTGAAAGACGAGATCGTGCGGATGACGCGCGACCGTCTGGGTCCCGACGCGCCGGTTCCGAAATTGACCAATTTGAGCGACGATCCGGGAGACCTCACACGGCTGGCGTTTTTCGTCAACCGTGCCTATGTCGCCCAGGCCTCGGTCGGCGGCGGCTGGCTTTCCAGCCCGGACCAGAAGGCAAGCGAGCACTTGTATTGGAAGAGCATCTCGAATTCGGATGATTGTCCTGCGGTGCTGCTCGAGGACTTCCTGGCGAAATTTCCCGACGGCACCTTCGCGCCGCTCGCCCGATTGCTGTTGGAGCGGCAGATCGATCGGATGAGCGCGCCGGCGCTGGAGCAGCATCTGCGCGATTATCAGGCCTCCGTCGCCCGAGGCCGAATCGTGACCCGGCTGATGGTGCTGAATTGCGAGGACTCTAAGCAAAGCGCGATCGGCAGAGCGACCCCGCCCGGTTTCGCCGAGACGCCGGCCGCCCAGGCGCCACCACCGATCGCCGCGGAGACGAAGCAGGGATCCGGCGCGCCGCCTCCCGAGTCAGAACCTTCGGCGGTCAAGACGGCGGATGACAGTGCGAAACAGCCGCCGGCGCAGGTTCAGGAAGACCCGGGATCGGATGGCGCGCGGCGTGGTCGATGGCCGGGGCGAATGCTTGTGCCGTCCGCCATAGCGTTTTCCGGAGCCTTGCTCGCTGCGGCGTGGATCGTCTTCGGCAACCGGACGCCGCAGCCGCCCGACCCGCCGATCTTGCCGGCGGCGAATGCACTCCCCAGCAAGCAGCCGACGCAGGTTGCGTCACAACCGGCGACACCGCTGCCTCAACCCGAAGCGCCGACGTCTCAACGCGACTCGGCGGAGCTGACGTCGCAAATCGAATTGACGCAGCTGACGCTGGGCGGTTACGACGAAGCCCTCCTGACGCATTGTATCCGCAGTTGCCGGTCCGACGCGGCGAAGGCGGAGGCCGAACGCCGGATCTCCGTGATCGGGCGGGAAAAGACGTCCTACCAGGCCGCGCGCGGCGATCCCGCGCGCCTTCAGGCGTATCTGCGGACCTGCGTGGTCTGCAAATTCAAGACTGAGACATCGAGCGAACTGGCGCAATTGGCCCGTCGCAACAGCTTCATGGCGATCGCCAACCGCGACATGGACGGCGGCGACATTATCGAGGCTGGATCCCTGCTGATGCTTCGCGACACGAGCCAGGGCGAGTGCGAGGCACGATGCCGGGCGCGTCGCGACTGCGTTGCGGTAAGCTTCGACCGCTGGAATAATTCCTGCTATCTCAAGGACACCGTCATTCCCCTGACGCTCGATCCGCATTCGGTGACGATGATCCGCGCCGACCAGCAGACGCCCGGCAGCGTCCCCGCCACCGAACGGTTTTGCGCGTATAACAACAGCTTGCTTACCGGCGAGGGACAGCCGGCGTTTTCCGTGCCGTCGCCGCGAGCCTGCGAGATCTCCTGCGGGTCGGACCGCGCCTGCGTGGCGTATAGTTTCATGAAGGTCGCCAAGCTGTGCCTGAAATTCAGCACCACCAGCAATCGGGAGAAGGGCGTTGATGCCGTGTCTGCCGTGAAGACGCAGCGGTCATGCAATTGACCCAAGGCCGTTGATCATGGCCGCTGATCCACGGCGCGCAACGCCGGACCGATCCGCGGCTAATCCAGCCCCTCGTCGGGAATATTGATCAGGGTGCCGCAGGCCTTGCAATGCACCGCGTCGGAATCGTGGCGCTGCAGGCCGCAGACCGGGCAGGGAAACCGCACCTTGCTGGGGCTCAGCAAAGCGCGGGCGAGATTGAAGAACAGCGTGACGCCGAAGATCATGATCACCACGCTGATCAGCCGCCCCGTTGTGCCGGGCAGGGTGATGTCGCCGAAGCCGGTCGTGGTCAGCGCGGTGACGGTGAAATACAGCGCGTCGGCATAATTGCCGATCTGCCCGTTGCGGAATTTCTGGGTCTCGTAGACGATCGCCGTCATCACGAAAATGAATACCGCCAGATTGGTGACGGCGATGATGACTTCCTCGTTGCGCCGGAAGAACTGGCTGTCCGAGCGCAGCCGCACCAGCATCTGATAGTCGCGCAGTGCCCGCAGCGTGCGCAGGATGCGCAGGAAGCCGCCGCCTTCGCCGGCCAAAGGCGCCAGGAACGAGATGATCGCCACCACATCGGTCCAGGTCGCCAGCTTGGTGAATTCGCGCCAGCGCTGCCGGCTGATCAGCATCCGCGCGGCGAAATCGATCAGGATCAGCGCCCCGAACACCAGATCCAGCGCCTCCACGGTGTCGTGCGACGGCAGGAACGAGGTGCCGACGATGAACAGCACGGTGACGATGTCGAAGCCGAGCAGCGCATAGCGGAATACGACGCCGCGCGAACTGGCGCCTTCATAGAGTTCGCGGATGGTGGCTGTGAGATTCTGCAACGTCATGGTGCCAATAGGCCTGTTTCGCGCCGCCGCCGCAATGGCAAATCCCGATGCGCCAAAAGCCGTTCCGGACAGGCCTGCGCCATCTCGCGACTCGATCGAGTCCGAGTTTTGCACCCCCTGCGCGAGGAGGGGCGGGGGCGCGCCGTCCGGCGCTGGGTGTGGTGGTGTCTCGCGATCCGCTTCGACGAAGCCGACCGCGCGTCGCCCGATCGGCGCGCCCACCGCGGCGATTTTCGGCCTCAGGCCCGTGCTTCCGGGGACGGGCGCGATGCTTTGCACCGCCTGATCCCGACGGTTTCCCGCCGTTCACCCGCCCCGCGTCCAGCGAACTAACAAGTCGCAGAGCCTCGTAGTGGGCTCGGACGGGGACCCCAAGCCTCCCGGGCGGCGCTTGCGAGACGCCGGCGCGGGACGCCGCGTCGACCCGGCTTCGCCAAATGGCTACGCCGGGCAGCGGCCCGCCTGGTTGCCCAGGCCGCCGCTCTGTCCCGCTTGCCAAGCGCCCTCGAGCAGCGCCCCTCACGGACAGGACGACTAGGAATATAATCAATGGTGACGATTTGTCAAACAGGATTTTTGATGAGATCGATTGGTGGGGCGCGGTAGCCCGCATGAGCGCAGCGATAGGCGGGACCGCGTCGCGCCACCAAACCCCGCATGTCGCTGCGCTGATGCTTGCTACGTTTGCTTGCGCAGCATGGGTTTCGCAAGCGCTCAACCCATCCTACGCGCTGCGCGCTCGCCAAAGGGATCAGTGCTCGTTGACCGCGGCGCCGAGCTTGATCAGGCTTAGCGCGCGGTTCGCGGTTTCGCGCAGGCGGCAGTAGCTCGCGCTTCCCCGGTACATGCCGGGCTCGATCTTGTCGAAGGCCGTGCAGAACCGATCACGCGACGCGGCGAAATTTTTCTCGGATTCCTTGACCGCCTGGGTCACGTCGGCGAACCCGCCGGCCTGAACCTGCTTGAGCGCAGCTTTGGTCTTCTGCGTCCAGATGGCGAGTTCGCGCGCCGCGCAGGCTTTCCATTTGGCGACGTCGTCATTTGCGCCCTCTGCGGCTTTGATACAGGGGTCGGCGACGAGCCCGACGCACGCGCCGCCGAAACCGCCGGTTTCCTCCGCGGTCTGCAGACAGGCATCGATCACCGCAACGTCGGCTCGCGGGGCGCCCTGGGCCAACGCCATCGATGCGAGCGGCAGGCTTGCGGCGAGCATCACGACGGCAAGTTTGAGCTTCATTGGGGGATCTCCGGTCGGCGCATCGACAATATGGAACGCAACACCGGCGCGAGCGAATGAGGCCCGGCGAGACGGTCAGACGGACGTGGCGGTAGAACCGGACGGCTGGTGTGAGGGGAAACGTGGGGCAATGGCGTTTGGATGACGACCTCTTTCATCAATGCCATGCAATTCACCTTGCCCGGACTGCGGAGATTTTCCACCGTCCATGCAACCTTGGTCGTCAATGCCCCTGCATTGGTTCACCTGTCCGTGGAAGCAGGCTGGTGGCGTGGGTTGAGCGCAGCGAAACCCACGGCATCTCATACGGCATCCGCGTGGTGGAGCGGGAGAAGGGCGCGGAGATCGCGAAGCGGGTGAGGCCGGCGGACTGGGCTCTGCCGGGCCCGGCTGACAACCACGCCGACAAATGCTGTATTTGGTTTAGAGGTGTTCGATGTCGGACCTGCTCTCGCGCATCATGATCGATCCGGACGTGCTCCACGGCCGCCCCTGCATTCGCGGCCTACGGATCAGCGTCGCCGACATTCTCGGCCAGCTTTCCGCGGGCGCGTCGCGCGACGAAATCCTGCGCGACTATCCCTATCTGGAGAATGCCGACATTGACGCTGTGCTGGCCTTCGCCGCGCGGCAGGCGAACCATCCGATCATCGCGGCGGAATGAGCATCTGCAACCCGCGGCTGCGCAGACAGATGCTGGAGAACTCTTGCTTGCTCCGGGGCATGAGTGCATCATGGCGACACTCTAAATTATTTAACGAATCGGTTGGGCAATGGGCGACCTTTTAACAAATCACGCATCTGAAATATGGAGTTTCCTAGGTGGCTTGGTGGGCGGTGCAGTTGGAGGGTCACTGCTAACTCTCCGGATAACTCGTAAGATTCGGGTTAGCGGCAGCGGTAATAACGTTGATCAGCGCAGATCATCCGCAGGTGGGGATCTCGTGGGCCGAGACAAAACGACGACCACCACTACACGTCGCGACTAATTCCAACTGGCTTTTAATCATGGGACCTTTCGTCGATCAACGCGATGCTTCAGCGGACGGCGATATTGTCGGCAGGGATAAGATTGAGAACCACTTTCATGGGGATCGTAGGCTTGGCGTCGTTGAGGAATTGCTGACCAAGTTGCAGGCCGAAATTGAGCAAAATTGCCAGATCCGCCACACCGTCGAGGCCTTGGCTCATTTCCATACGCGCCGCTCTAGGGATGGAATTGACGGTCTGGAGGCCAAGCTTAAGGCCGGGAACCGCGACGATGAATATTATGACGCACTAGAAAAGAAGGAGCTGTTCGCAAAGCTACTAGAGAAGTGGTCGCTTTATGCCTCGGCCCAAGAAATATTCGCATACCTTTTGGCTAAGACAGACTATGAATTCAATCAGTTCGTCCATCCTCAGATCGAGTTGCTGACCAGGATTCAGATTAATCAAATCGTGAAAGAACACATCGTAGTTCCTACCGTGGGCGAGTGTGGAGGAGCAGTTTTCACCATCAATCATAGCACGGCGATGGGCATGATCTATTGGCTCGCGGAACAGTGCTTTATCCGGTGGCACAAATGATTCAGCTGACCTTTGAACCAGCCCTCGACCCCTTCCACGCCATATTCCGATTTCTGCGGCTACGCGATGTCTTTGAGTGCATTGGCCCCGTTCCCCGTGACCTCGCTCGGATGCTGGATTTTTATCTCCTCTTTCCCTTCCGAATCGAAGGCATCCGTCTCAAACCTCAGGACCGAAAGTATAAATCTCTCTCCAAGGCATATGCCGCCTCAAAGCCCTATGGTGAACAACCAGAGGACCGCATCCTATTTTCGCGTATGGAGCCCATGCAAATTGCGGCCTTGGACACATTGGCGGATCAAAACTTCATAGCTCGCGAACGTTGGTCGATGGGCGAAGTGATGACGATGGTCAAGGAGCCGCCATTACGGATCGCCGAACGAATTAGCGATGTCAATCAAGCTGATTCCAATCTCATCAACTTTCTGTCCGTGCTGGGATCGACCTACACGCTCTTAGGAAAGGATGGTCTGAAAGATCGAACTGGGCTTCTGGAGTATCGCTATGATCCGGTATGAGCCCACGCTTTTGGTTACGCGCCTCGTAGTCGAGCGTAACTCGTTCATCGCCTACGATGAGACGTTTCACCAGGGCGTGAACGTCATACGCGGTGAGAATTCGTCTGGAAAATCCACAATTCTCAACTTCATATTTTACGGCCTTGGCGGCGACTTGGCAGCTTGGAGCGAGACGGCCTTGCTGTGTTCACGTGTAGTCGTTGAAGTCCGCATCAACGGCAATCCGGCCACTCTAAGTCGCGACATTTCTAGCCAAGCCGGTCAACCGATGGAGATTTTCGGTGGCGACTATGAGAGCGCGAAGTTTGCTCCTCATGCCGATTGGCTGCGCTATCCATATCGGCGCTCTGCCAACTTTGAAAGTTTCTCTCAGGCCTTATTTCGCCTCTTAGGGATCCCAGAGGTCGCCGCAGACGTTTCTGGCAATTTGACGATCCATCAAATCCTGAGGTTGTTATATGCAGATCAACTGAGCCCCGTGGAGGATCTCTTTCGATTTGAAAGCCGCTTCGATCCACCACAACTCCGGGACGCGATTGGCCGACTGCTCTGCGGGGCTTACGAGGCGGCCATCTACGATAACGAGGTTAAGATTCGAGAGTTGACGCGCGAATTTGACGCGAAAAGCGGCGAACTGAAGAGTCTTTTCTCTGTTTTAGGGAAGACGGGTCACAGCCTAACACTGGACTGGATAGCTGAGCAGCGGCGATCACTGGAACAAGATGCAGTCGCCATTCAGGCGAAAATTGACGCCGCCGAGGAAGCTCTTTTCACCCAATCAGCCCAAGACGAGTTAACCCTAAGGAATCAGCAGGCTGTTTATGACGATGTGCAGCGCTTACAGATTGCGCTTGGCACAGTCCGCCAAGAGCGCGACGCACTCAATTTATCGATCGCAGATTCGAGCGCCTTTATATCTGCCCTCGAAAACAAGCTTACTGCGTTAAACGACTCCTCATCCGTTGCATCGCATCTGGGAGACGTGAAGTTCGAAACATGTCCGGCATGCTACGCAACGATCGAGGCCGACGAAAGATTGGATCGACATATATGCCATCTCTGCAAATCACCGTTTGACACCGAACGGTTGAAAGCGCGTATCGTCGCAATGATCAATGACGTGGCCCTCCAGCTAAAGCAGTCGAGGCTACTGCAACAGAATCGAGAAAGTCGAACAGGGGATCTGAATCGCAAACTTCTTATGCTTGAGCGCGAATGGAAGGCCGCGTCAGATCGGCTCGTTACTTTGCAACGACTTCCATCCAGCGAAGCGCGAGAAGCTCTACGCAGTCTCCACCGACAGACGGGTTACCTAGATCGACAGCTAGAAGACCTGAATCAGAAGGCCGAAATCATTGGCCTGATTGACCAACTATCCAGCAGGAAGGACGAGTTAAACGACACGATCAACCGACTTAAAACAGACACAGATCGCCTAAAGGCATCGCAAGAAAAGCGAAAAAGTCAGGCCTATACGATCATTGCTGATGAAATACGTGAGCTACTTCACAATGATCTGCGCCGTCAGGATACGTTCGAAGCAGCGCAATCTATTCAGTTCGATTTTGCATCCAATAAGATAAGCGTAGATGGGCATTCCTATTTTTCTGCCAGCTCGCGCGTTGTCCTGAAGAGTAGCTTCTTCCTCGGCTTCTTTTCTGCAGCGACCAAAGACCCTCTATTCCGCCATCCACGCTTCGTAATGATCGACACGATAGAGGATAAGGGAATGGAGCCTGAGCGAAGTCACAATTTCCAAAATCAGATATTACGCATCTCCGAGAGTGCCAAGGTCGAACACCAAATCATCTACGCGACGGCAATGATTTCTCCCGATCTGGACCACGAGCAATTCACCGTTGGTAAATTTTCAACACGCGATGATCCCACATTAAATATTGCGACGTGAGCATCACTCCGCCGCCGCATCCGCCTTCCGCTTCTTCTTCGCCGCGCCCGCCGCCTTCGCCAGCACCGGCGCCAGAAACTTGCCCGTGTAGCTCCGCGGCGCCTTGACGATATCCTCCGGGGGGCCCCAGGCGACGATTTCGCCGCCGCCGTCGCCGCCTTCGGGGCCGAGGTCGATCACCCAGTCGGCGGTCTTGATGACTTCGAGATTGTGCTCGATCACCACCACGGAATTGCCCTGCGCCACCAGCTCGTGCAGCACTTCCAGGAGCTTGGCGACGTCGTGGAAGTGCAGGCCGGTGGTCGGCTCGTCGAGGATGTAGAGGGTGCGGCCGGTGGCGCGCTTGCTGAGTTCTTTCGCCAGCTTGACGCGCTGGGCTTCGCCGCCGGACAGCGTCGTGGCCTGCTGGCCGACATGGATGTAGTCGAGGCCAACGCGGTGCAGAGTCTTGAAGGTCTCGCGCACGCGCGGCACCGCCTTGAAGAATTCGGCGGCTTCTTCCACCGTCATGTCGAGCACGTCGGCGATCGACTTGCCCTTGAACAGCACCTCGAGCGTTTCGCGGTTGTAGCGCTTGCCCTTGCAAGTGTCGCAGGTGACGTAGACGTCGGGCAGGAAGTGCATCTCGATCTTGATGACGCCGTCGCCCTGGCAGGCCTCGCAGCGGCCGCCCTTGACGTTGAAGGAGAAGCGGCCGGGCTCGTAGCCGCGCGCTTTCGATTCCGGCAGGCCGGCGAACCATTCGCGGATCGGCGTGAAGGCGCCGGTGTAGGTCGCGGGGTTGGAGCGCGGGGTGCGGCCGATCGGGGACTGATCGATATCGATGATCTTGTCGATATGCTCCAGGCCTTCGATGCGGTCGTGCGGGGCGGCGCCCTCGCTGGCATTGTTGAGTTTGCGCGCGATCGCCTTGTACAGCGTGTCGATCAAGAGCGTCGACTTGCCGCCGCCCGAGACGCCGGTGATGCAGGTGAACAGGCCGAGCGGGATTTCGGCCGAGACGTTTTTCAGATTGTTGCCGCGGGCGTTGATCACCTTGATGGTGCGGCGATGGTTCGGCGGCCGCCGATCCGGCACCGGCACGAACAATTCGCCGGTGAGATATTTTCCGGTCAGCGATTTCGGATTGGCCATCACCTCGCGCGGCGTGCCCTGCGCCACGATATGGCCGCCATGGGTGCCGGCGCCGGGGCCGACATCGACGACATAGTCCGCCGCCAGCACCGCGTCCTCGTCATGCTCGACCACGATCACCGTATTGCCGAGGTCGCGCAGCCGGCGCAGCGTATCCAGCAGGCGGGCGTTGTCGCGCTGGTGCAGGCCGATCGAGGGCTCGTCCAGCACATAGAGCACGCCAGTGAGGCCCGAGCCGATCTGCGAGGCCAGCCGAATCCGCTGGCTCTCGCCGCCGCTCAATGTGCCGGCGGCGCGCGCCAGCGTCAGATAGTTGAGGCCGACATCGAGCAGGAAGGAGAGCCGGTCGCGGATCTCCTTGAGGATGCGGACGGCGATTTCGTTCTGCTGCTTGTTCAGCGCCTTCGGCACCGCCTCGAACCATTCGCCGGCGCGGCGCACCGACAGTTCGGAGACCTCGCCGATATGCTTGCCGCCGATCTTGACGCTGAGCGCCTCGGGCTTCAGCCGGAAGCCGTGGCAGGCCTCGCAGGGCACGTCGGAGAAATATTTGCCGAGCTCCTCGCGCGCCCATTCGCTTTCGGTCTCGTGAAAGCGCCGATCGATATTGGTGACGACGCCCTCGAACGGCTTCTTGGTGTCGTAAGAGCGCACACCGTCCTGATAGGAGAATTTGATCTCGTCATCGCCGGAGCCATGGAGCAGGGCGTTCTGAGTTTTCTTGGGCAGGTCCTTCCACTTGGTGTCGAGGGTGAATTTGTAGAATTTCGCCAGCGCCGTCAGGGTCTGGATGTAATAGGGCGACGACGATTTCGCCCAGGGGGCGATCGCGCCCTTGCGCAGCGTCAACTCCTTGTCGGGGATCACCAGATCGGCGTCGATATGCTGCTCGATGCCGAGCCCGCCACAGGCCGGGCAGGCGCCATAGGGATTGTTGAAGGAGAAAAGTCGCGGCTCGATCTCCGGAATGGTGAAGCCGGACACCGGGCAGGCGAATTTCTCCGAAAACAGGATGCGTTCGGCGCCGGTCTTGTCGTGGATCTTGGCGACCTTCTTCTTGTTACCCTCCCCTTGAGGGGGAGGGTCGGCGCGCAGCGCCGGGGTGGGGTGCGCAGCACTCGCGGCTTCACCCCCTCCCGACCGCTTCGCGGTCGACCTCCCCCCTCCAGGGGGAGGTGAAGCAAGAGCCGCCGGCGCGTCGGCATATTCGATCACCGCGAGGCCCTCGGCGAGTTTCAGCGCGGTCTCGAAGCTTTCGGCCAGGCGCTGGCCGATATCGGGGCGGACCACGATGCGGTCGACCACGACGTCGATGTCGTGGGGGAATTTCTTGTCCAGCACCGGCGCCTCGGCCAGCTCATGGAAGGCGCCGTCGATCTTGACCCGCTGGAAGCCCTTCTTCAGCCATTCCGCCAGTTCCTTGCGGTATTCGCCCTTGCGGCCGCGCACCACCGGCGCCAGCAGATAGAGCCTTGTGCCCTCCGGCAGCGCCAGCACCCGATCGACCATCATGGATACGGTCTGGCTTTCGATCGGCAGGCCGGTGGCGGGCGAATAGGGCACGCCGACGCGGGCCCACAAGAGGCGCATGTAATCGTAGATCTCGGTGACGGTACCGACCGTGGAGCGCGGATTCTTCGAGGTGGTCTTCTGTTCGATCGAGATCGCCGGCGACAGCCCGTCGATCTGGTCGACGTCGGGCTTCTGCATCATTTCGAGGAATTGCCTGGCATAGGCCGACAGCGATTCGACGTAGCGGCGCTGGCCCTCGGCATAGATGGTGTCGAAGGCCAGCGAGGATTTGCCGGAGCCGGACAGGCCGGTGAACACCACGAGCTTGTCGCGCGGGATCTCCAGATCGACATTTTTGAGATTGTGCTCGCGGGCGCCGCGGATGGTGATCGCGCGCAACGCAGTGGCCTGCCGCTTCGCCTTGATGATTTCGTCCATGAGAATTCCCAGACGCGAACGACGCGCCGCATTCGGGCGCATCGCCGGATAACCGGGGCTGACGCCAATTGGCTCAAGTCTGGAACATAGGAAGAACGTGAGGCGATTGCCAGTGCTGCGTCGCAGCCATCAACCATTTCTTGGCAAGACGGCTGGGCGGAACGCAAGCGAGGGCAGAGCGGCAGCCGCGAGCCAGCGCGCTCGGCCCCCCACACACAACAAAGCCGGCACGAGGCCGGCCTGCTGCACTCAAATCAGATCAAAGCCGCTCAGTAGCGCGCGACCGCCGGACCGCCCCAGCGATAATTGATCCGGGCGGTGACGACATCGAGGTCCTGCTTGACGTTTTCGACCACACCGGTCGGCGCCAGGAAGAACCCGCCGAAGGTCACGTCGCGGCTGCCCATGAAGGCATGCTGATAGTCGATCGCGGCCGACCAGTTCGGGGTGAAGCCATATTCCACGCCGGCGCCCACGGTGCCGCCCCAGCGGGTTTCCGATCCGGTGCTCAGCGGCGCAGCAGCTCCGGTAAAGCCGAAATCATATTTGTCGTGCACCACCGCGGCGCCGCCTCGCACATAGAGCAGGGCGTTGTTCCAGGCATAGCCGATGCGGCCGGTGAACATGCCGAAGGAATCGACCTTGGAGCGATTGGTGGTGCCAGGCAGCGGCGCCGCCGGATCGTTGGAGCCTTTCAGGTCGGCCCAGTTGCCCTGGGCATCGACACCGAACACCCAGGAGCCGGTCTGCCAATTATAGCCGATCTGGCCGCCTGCGGTGCCGCCGTCGGCATCGTGACAACCTTCGGAAACCGCCGCGACGCGCGCGGTGGGGCTGCCGACATAATCCCAGCAGCTCCGGCTCGAGGCCCAGCCGCCATTGGCGCCGATATAGAAGCCGCTCCAGTCGTAGACCGCAGCCAGCATCGGCGGCGCTTTGGTGTAGGGACGCGCGGCGAGATCGGCGGCGAATGAGGGCGAGGCCAGTCCCAGCGCGGATGCCGCGGCCAGTCCCAACACCAATGATTTGATTGCCTGCCGCACCGTGATCTCCCCGGGTCGCGATTGAACGTGTCACACATTAGCCTAAATCGCGGCCGGCGCTGTAGCGCCCAGGCCACACTGACCAACTGCGCTGCGGGGGCGTTGCGGGGCAGGCCGGGCGAAAACTATCGCCCCAGACAGCCGTCACGAGGCCTGTCAGGTACGACCCAACATTGCCACGGAGGATCATCCAGCCCCGGTTCCGCCGTCCACAACATAGGTCGCACCGGAAACGAAGGCGTTCCTTGCAACCAGCGCGATCACGTCGGCCACCTCCTGCGGCCGTCCGACTCGGCCCACCGGCAGCCTGGACCCGACATCATCGAAAAACGCCTGGCGTGCATCGTCCGGCATAAAATCCCACAGAGGAGTGTCGATCAGGCCGGGACTGACCGCGTTGACGCGAATCGGCGCCAACTCGGCCGCAAGCGTCGGGATCGCGCTTTCCAGGGCACCGTTGACCGTGGCGGGACCAACGGCACCCGGCGTGACGGAACGTGCCGAGCCGGCCGTGACGAGGGTGATGGAGCCTTTCGGCTTCATATGATTGGCGGCGACCTGCGTCACTAGGAGCTGGGCGAACGCCTTCTCCTCGAACGCCGCCATCACGTCATGCAGGTCGATGTCGAGGAAGCGGCCGATGCCTTTGCTTCCACCGACGCAGACAACCACCGTATCAACCGACCCAGTGGCTTCAAACACCCGCGAGACGGCATCGCGATCGCGCGCGTCCGCGACGGCAGTCTTGACCCCACCGATCCGCTCTGCCGCGGCGGCGAGGCGGCCGGCATCGCGGCCGACGATCGTCACCGCGTCGCCCTGCTTGGCGAGAAGTGCTGCGGTGGCCTCGCCGATCCCGAGGCTGCCGCCGAAGATGACGCTGGTTCGGGTTTCGCTCATTTCGCTATCCTTCTGCCGATGGGCGATGAGGCCAATCCGGAGCCAGCCTGGCCGGCGCTCATTCGTATGAGGAGGTTGGCGACCGCCGGATCACGCGAGCCCGCGCAGGTAATCGCTGTGGAGGCGAGCGGCGGCGGGTGAGGTGAACAGCTCGTCCAGTCGAGCGCGAGCCGTCATCTGCCGGAACGCCCCGTGCTGCGCGGGATCGCCGCCATCATGCATGGTGTCGGTGAGCCAGGCGCTGAATTCCTGATACCGCCAGACGCGCGGCATGACCGTGTCCGAGTAGCATTCGATCCCGGAGGTGTTTGCGCCCTTCACAGCGTTGGTCAGGGCATCTGCGAGCACGTCCACGTCGTACAGGGCCATGTTCATGCCCTTGCCGCCGGTGGGAGGGACGAGATGCGCGGCATCGCCGGCCAGGAAGAGGTTGCGATACTGCATCGGGTAATGAATCACCGAGCGTAGCGGCACGACCTCCTTCGTCAGCACCGGAGCGGTCTTGATGGTGTCGTCATTCAGCCGCAGGCGGATTTCGTCCCAGATCCGCTCATCAGGCCAGTCTTCGGGCCCATCGCTCACCGGGCATTGCAGATAGTAGCGGCTACGCTCGGGCCCGCGCGGGATCTGGGAGACGAAGCCCCTGTCGCTCGTTCCCATGATCGCAGGGCCGGCGGCCGGGGCCTCGACCAGCGACGCCAGCCATGCGTAACCGAATTCGTGGCTGACTGTCGTCAATACGTCGGCGGGGATCGAGGCGCGGCTGACCCCGTGATCGGCGTCGCAGCCGGCGATGAAGTCGCAGGTCAGGCTATGTGTCTCTCCGGCGCGATCGTATTGGACGCGGGGACGTTCACCCTCCTCATTGCTGATCCGCACGTCGCTTACTGCGAACCGAACGTCCCCGCCCATATTGTCGATGAGCTCGCGCATGAGGTTGGCGACGAGCATCTGTTGCGTGCAGAAGCGCCCCTCGCTGCCGTCGTCGCTCGTCACGGTGAAGACGCGCCCGACGCCGTTGACCCGATAGTCGATCGTCTGCGTGACGGGGCCTGCCAGAAGCTTGTCGGCGAGGCCGCGCCGCTCGAACATCCTGACGCTGCTCGCATCTACGGCGCCGGCCCGCTGGCGCGCCTGGATCGTGGCACGGTCGCGCCGCTCCAGCACGACGCACGCCACGCCTTCGTTGCCAAGGAAGGTCGCCAGCGCCAGACCCGCGGTTCCTCCTCCGATGATGACGACGCTCGTTTCTTCCGTGCTGGCCATGGCCGCTGCTCCTTGTCCGTGATGTGAACAGAAAATATAAGCTAATGCTTGCGTTCGCTAATCACATGGCGGGAGGAGATCTGCGCGATGGCGCGAAAGCCTGACTTGGCGTTGAAAAAGCAGGCAAAACAGTCGAGATCGATCGCGACCGTCACCGCCATCGTCGAGGCGGGTACTTACATTTTGCGTCGTGGCGGCCTCACCGATTTCACCTCGAACAAGGTCGCCGAGCGCGCCGGAGTCAATGTCGCGTCGTTCTACCAGTATTTTCCGAACAAGGAGGCGCTGCTGTTCCACATCGTACAGCGCATCTGGGAGGAGCAGTTCGCACGCCTTGAGCCTATCCTGACGAGCTCGACCGGTAGTCCCGCGCTGCGCCTGCGGACATTCGTGCAAGAGCTGATGCTTGTAGAGGCGGAGGAGGTGGAGTTGCGGCGTGGGCTACGCGCTGCCTCGGTGGAGCTTCGGGAAACGCCGGAGTTCAAGGCCATGCTCGCAAGAGGAACGACGTTGTTTCATACGTTCCTCTCCGATGCTCTGGGGGAGCGCCTTCCGGACGCCCTGGATTTTACGATCGAAACAGTCACCACACTCATCACCAGTTTCACTGAGCGTGCGACAGACGAGGAGCGACCCAAAGAAGAGCTTTTACGTCAAGCGGACTTCTTGGCCGATTTGCTCATCACTTATTTCAAGATCTATGAGGCGGTGTGACAAACGGAGCGCATCCCGCGACTTCAATAGAGACGCCGATCGGCTATCTCACCCGATGGCGGATGATGTTGGCGAGGGACAGGCTCACGGCCGGCCGGAAGCCGCTCGGCACGTTGCCAAGACCCTCGGCTGCAAATCCGAGAACGCCTTCAACACGACGTTGCGGCGGGTCGTCGGCTGCGCTCCCCGTCGCTACGCCCGCGCCCAGCTGTGAGTGTTGTCATCCCAGTCTGATGACCATCAGGCGACGCACGGTTGAGCATCCGTTCGGAACTGGCGTTTTGTACAGCCCTGGGGGCGGGGCAGCCGCCGACAGCTCGCCGGGCAGACAACAAAATCCATGGCCCATCACGCACAAAGGCCGGCGCAAGGCCGGCCTTTGATGGCGCCCGGCGCATCGACGGCGCCAGCGCTCGATCCGACGCGGCTCAATAGCGCCCGACGATCGGGCCGCCCCAGCGATAATTGACGCGGGCGGTGACCATATCGGTGTCGCCGCCGGTGTGTGCAACACCAGCGAAAGTGCCGGTCGAGGTCAAATAGAAATCGACATCCTTCCGGCCCATGAAGATGTGATCATATTCGACCGCCATCGACCAATTCGGCGCGAAGCCGTATTCGACGCCGGCGCCGACCGTTGCACCCCAACGCTCGACGTCATCCGTGGCTGCGACGATCCCCAAGACCGGGAGCGACACGTCATATTTCGTGCTGGTGATTGCCGCGCCGCCCTTGGCGTAGAGCAGGGCGTTATCCCACGCATAGCCGATCTGGCCGGTGAACAGTCCGAACGCTTTGAGCTTGGAATTGTCGGAGAGCTGGAAGGGAAAGAACGGAGGCGCCACCACAAGATTATTGTGGCTTCCGCTCAAATCAGCCCAGTCGCCCTGGGCCTCAAGCCCGAACACCCAGGTCCCGGTCTGCCAGCGATAACCGATCTGGCCACCCGCGATGCCGCCATCGGCGTCGTGGCTGCCGAGATCAAAGCCGCCAATGGTGCTCCACTTGTCGTGCGTGGTTCCCCAGCCGCCATTGGCGCCGATATAAAACCCGCTCCAATCGTAGATCGGCGCCACATAGGCCGGCGCCTTGGTGTACGTCCGGGCCGGAAGATCGGCCGCAACCGCAGGAGCAGCGGCCGCACTCAACGCGATCAAACCAGCAGTCCCCATCAGAAATTTCTTCATCTCAAAATCTCCCCTCGTCGTCTGCCCGTTAAATCCTCGTATGTCCCGCAGCAAATGCCAGCAGCGCGAGCGCCGGTGGGTCGGATGCGTCAATCAGAATATACTCGGCATCCGTGCAAATTTCCGTCGCCGAAAAGCAACACTTGCGCGCCAAGTGCTGGCCGGAAGGTCATGATTTGTTTGGCGTATTGGGACACCACCGGCAGCCCGGGAGGGCGTCGGGCGGCGTCATCGGCATCCCCAATATTGTCATCAATTGAGGCATTGGAGTTGCATGAGAGCAGGAAATCGCGTCGCCATCATGATTTAGCTCTTGATCGAGAACAAAGAAAGAACATAGCTTGGCGATCGGTGGATAACGCAGGATCATCAGCTCGCGGCACGGCGAGAACGTATAGCGTCCGCGCAGGATGATTTCGGCGGATCGGCGATGGCGGCGCTCGCATTCAGCGGCAGCCGCCGTTCGGCGTGCAATCTGATTCGGCGCGTGAATCTGATCTGATAGTTTCGACAGTGGAGAGCGGTAATGGCGGGAAGTGTGAACAAGGTGATTCTGATCGGCAATCTCGGGGCCGATCCGGAAATCAAGCGGACCCAGGACGGGCGGCCGATTGCCAATCTGCGCATTGCGACCTCGGAAACCTGGCGCGACAAGAACAGCGGCGAGCGCAAGGAAAAGACCGAGTGGCACCGCGTGGTGATCTTCAACGAGGGCCTGTGCAAGGTCGTCGAGCAATATCTGAAGAAGGGCGCCAAGGTTTATATCGAGGGCGCGTTGCAGACCCGCAAATGGACCGACAAGGATAATATCGAGCGCTATTCGACCGAAGTGGTGCTGCAGGGCTTCAATTCGACGCTGACCATGTTGGACGGCAAGGGCGGCGGTGGCGGCGGCTATGGCGCGGATGATTCCGCAGGCGGCGATTTCGGCTCGAGCAGCGTCTCGGCGCCGGCACCGCGCCGCGCTGTCGCGGCCCCCAGCCGCAGCAACGACATGGATGACGACATCCCGTTCTGAGCCGACGCGGGACGACCTCCGGGCGGCCCCTGACCGGGGCCGCCGTGACATCACCGCGCCATCAGCGCGCCGAGCAGCAGCAATTGCGAGGCGCCAAATAGCGAGCCGAAGATCAGCTTGTTGTGGCGGGCGAGCCAGCGTGGCAGGAAGATGTCGAAATTGTCGGCGCGGTCCTCCGTGTAGCAAGCGGCGAGCGCGGTCAGCGGGCAGCGCATCCGGTTCACCAGCAGCACGATCACTTCGCCCCAGACGAACAGGCTCATCCACAGCGCGGCGGTGAGTTCACCGAGCTGCGTGGCGATCGGAATCGCCACGATCGAACTGGCGAAAAAACCCCAGATCGCAGTGTGCAGCGCGCGGATCGTGGTCAGCGCGCGCGCTTTGGCATCCGCAGATTGGTTTTGATCCGGCGCGGTCACGCCGGCGCGGCCGGTTCTTCGAGCTTCGTTGCCGAAATCTTGTCGATCCGGCGGCCGTCGAGATCGAGAATTTCGAAGCGCCAGCCTTGATAGTCGAAGCGGTCGCCGACGCCGGGCAGGGCGCCGAAATGCTGCAGCACCAGGCCTGCGACGGTGTGATAGTCGCGATGCACCGGCACCGGCACCGGCAGCAGATCGCCGAATTCGTCGACTGGCATCCAGCCCGAGACCAGATAGGAGCCATCGTCGCGGCGGACGAAGGCGGGCTCGGCCGGGCCCTGTTCGGTACTGAAGGCGCCGACGATCGATTCAAGAATGTCGGCGGTGGTGACCACGCCTTCGAACGCGCCGTATTCGTCATAGACCAGCCCCATATGCACGCTTGCTTTGCGCAGCGTGGCCAGCACGTCGCGGGCATCGGCCGATGAGGGGATCACCGGCGCGTCGCGCACCAGGCTGCGCAGATCGGGCTTCTCGCCGCGCAGATAGGCGCCGAGCACGTCCTTGGCCTGGATGATGCCGATCGGATCGTCACGGTCGCCGTCGGTCGCCGGCAGCCGGGAATGCGGGCTGTCGCGGAGGATTTCGCAGACTTCGTCCCAGGAATCGGTGAGGTCGATCAGATCGACCTCGGGCCGCGGCGTCATCACCGCGCCGACCGGCCGATCGCCGAGCCGCATCACGCCGGCGATCATTTCCTTTTCGCCGGGCTCCAGCACGCCGGCGGTTTCGGCCTCGCGTACCAAAGTGTGGATTTCGTCTTCCGACACTCTGTCTTCGGTGGCGCCGCCCTGGCCCAGCAGTTTCAGGATCGCCCGGCCGGAAATATCCAGCACGAACACCAGCGGCAGCGAGAGTTTGGCGAGCCACGCCATTGCGGGGGCGACCTTGACGGCGACCGCCTCGGGATCGCGGAGCGCCACCTGTTTCGGCACCAATTCGCCGACGATCAAGGTCGCATAGGTGATCAGCGTGACGACCAGGCCGAAGCCCAGAATATCGGCGGTGGCGCTCGGTACGCCGTGTTCGCCCAGCCAGTCGGTCAGCCGCAGCCCCAACGTGGCACCGGAGAACGCGCCCGACAGCACGCCGACCAGAGTGATGCCGATCTGCACGGTCGAGAGGAATTTGCCGGGCTCCGAGGCCAGCGCCAGCGCCTGCCCGGCGCCGGGGACGTTCCGCTGCACCAGCACTGTGAGACGTCCCGGACGGGAGGAGACGATCGCCAGTTCGGACATGGACAGCAGCCCGTTGACGACGATGAGAACGATGACGATTGCGAATTCCAACGACAACATGGCGCGTGCGCCGCCCCCCTGCATCTGGTCCGAAGCAAGATAGATAGGGAGTCCGGCCGGCAAACGTAACTATCGGCCCATCGCAGCGATCCGAGGCAACTGCATCAATCAGATGAGCGGATTGGTGAAAATAGCTGATGTAAAACGCTATTTTTCGACTTCGTCGCGTTTGGCCTGATCCCACAGCGCGTCCATTTCGGCCAAAGTGGCGGCCTCGGGCTTGCGGCCGCGCGCCGCCAATTGCCGTTCGATATAGCCGAAACGGCGCTCGAATTTGGCGTTGGTGGAGCGCAGCGCCATCTCCGGATCGGCGCCGGTGTGGCGCGCCAGATTGACCAGCGCGAACATCAGATCGCCGGTCTCGGCGGCGATCTCGGCCTTGTCGCCGCGATCGAGCGCATCCTCGATCTCGTCGGCTTCCTCGCGGATCTTCTTCAGCACCTCGCGCGGATCGTTCCAGTCGAAGCCGACATTTGCGGCCTTGCGCTGCAACTCCATCGCCCGGCTCAGCGCCGGCTGGCCGGGCTTGACGCCGGCCAGTACCGAGCCGGCCGGATTCGGGGCGGGCTCGGCCCGGCGCGCCGCGCGGTCGGCTTTTTCCTCGGCCTTGATGCGGTCCCAGACGCCGGCGACATGGGCCGGCGCGATCCGGCCCTCGGCATCGGCAAACACATGAGGGTGGCGCCGGATCATCTTGGCGCAGATCGCCTCGACCACGTCGCCGAACGAAAACACCGCGCGCTCCTCCGCGATCCGGGCATGGAACACGACCTGCAACAGCAGGTCGCCGAGCTCGTCGCGCAGATCGTCGAGGTCGTTGCGCGAAATCGCTTCGGCGACCTCGAAGGCTTCCTCGATGGTGTAGGGCGCAATCGACGCGAAATCCTGCTCCAGATCCCACGGGCAGCCGGTGCCGGGGGTGCGCAGCTGCGCCATGATCTCGAGCAGGCGGGCGATATCGCGGGAAGGGGTCATGAGCTGCCTGACTGTGGACGCGGTTCGGCTTCTATGCCGCAAGGCGCCGCCACGGCCCAGCGAAAATCGCCATGGCTGGCCGTCGCTGGCGGCATTTGGCGGCGACCGCCAGCGGTGCTATGGCCAGCGGATGAGCCAAGATATTCAGGATCAAACCGCGCTGGTGCTGTTCTCCGGCGGACAGGATTCGGCGACCTGCCTGGCCTGGGCGCTGTCGCGCTTCGCCCGGGTCGAGATGCTGGGCTTCGACTACGGCCAGCGCCACGCCATCGAACTCGATTGCCGCGACCGGCTGGTCGAGGGCCTACGCGCGATCAGCGCCGACTGGGCGCAAAGACTGGGCGAGAGCCATACGCTGGCGATTCCGACGCTCAGCGCGATTTCGGACAGCGCGCTGACCCGTGACGTCGCGATCGCGATGGGCGCGGACGGTCTGCCCAACACCTTCGTCCCCGGACGCAATCTGATCTTTCTCAATTTCGCCGCGGCCCTGGCCTATCGGCGCGGCATCGCCGACATCGTCGGCGGCATGTGCGAGACCGACTATTCCGGCTATCCGGATTGCCGCGACGATACTATCCGGGCGCTCAACCACGCGCTCAATCTCGGCATGGCCAGGAATTTCCAACTGCATACCCCGCTGATGTGGCGCGACAAGGCCGCGACCTGGCAGCTGGCGCATGATCTTGGCGGCAGCGCGCTGGTCGATCTGATCCGTGAGCATTCCCACACCTGCTATCTCGGCGAACGCGGCGCCCGCCATGAATGGGGCTATGGCTGCGGCCAGTGCCCGGCCTGCCAGCTGCGCGCCAAGGGCTGGCGGGAATATGCCGCCGTGTCTGGCTCGAACCCATCAGTCGGATGATGAGCTGACCGGGCGCACCAAGCTCAACGTCATTCCGGGGCGCGAGGCCGCAGGCCGAGCGAACCCGGAATCTCGCGACAAGGCACAAGCGGCAAGATTCCGGGTTCGCTCGCAGCTATCGCTGCGCGCGCCCCGGAATGACGAGGTTCCTCGGTTCGGGCGATGGAACGCGCCAGAAAACAGCGCTAGACGCTGTGCAGCCGCGGCTTGGCCAGCACGCTCTGGGCGATCAGCACCGGGCAGTCCGGCTTGTGCTTGATCTCGTCGCCGGTCTGCAGCCAGGGCACCGAGGCGTCGCAAATCTTGCAATGGTTGCGGGCGCCGCCATCTTCCTCGGAGACGATCTCGATCGCCGTCTTGGTCAGGGCCGTGGCGATCTTGCGGATCTCTTCGGCGGAGGTGTCGATCATGGCAGTGTTCCGTGATTGTCGAGGCGCTTCATGCGGGCCAAGACGACGATATTGACGCCGTTCCGGCCGTCTTGCAACGGAGCAAACGTGCGATTCCCCACAGGCGGCGAAACCGCGCGGCATGGCGGCTGGTCCGGTAGCGTGCTAGCCTTTCGATTATTGTCCGGCCCGCCATCATCGACCAGCCCCAGCCCCGAGCCCACTCCCAGGCCGACCGAACAGGTGTCATGACGAAATCGGCACGCCCCGTCTGGTTCGGTTTGATCACATTGCAGCGCATCGGGTCGGCATTCGCCGCCGTGCTGGTGATCGGCGCCGCCGTTGCCGGCCGGGCGGCGGACGATCCGGTCCCGGCGCCGGACAAGCTCGCGCGCATTACCGGGTTTTTCCGCCATGAGGTCGACGCCAGCAGCTTGCCCGGCGCGGTGGTGCTGATCCAGCAGCACGGCAAGCCGGTCTATCTGAAAAGCTTCGGCGTCCGCGACGTCGCCACCGGCGCCGCGATGACGCCCGACACCATCTTCGCGCTGCATTCGATGACCAAGCCGATCACCAGCGTTGCCGCGATGATGCTGATCGATTCCGGCAAATTGGCACTGGCCGATCCGGTGGCGAAATTCATCCCGGCCTTTGCCGACCTCAAGGTCGGCATCGAACCGATGTCCGCGGACGGCAAGCCCGCGCTCGCATTGGTGCCGGCTAACCGGGCGGTGACGATCGAGGATCTGCTGCGCCACACCTCCGGCATCACCTACGAATATATCGGCGGCGAGCTGATCGAACAGGCCTATCAGGACGCCCATATTTTCGACGGTCCCTTCGACAATGCGGCGTTCGCCGAGCGGATCGCCCACCTGCCGCTGGCGCGGCAACCCGGCACGCTGTGGCGATACGGACATTCGACCGACGTGCTCGGCCGCGTCATCGAAATCGTGTCCGGCCAGACGCTGTATCAATTCGAGCGCCAGCACATTTTCGATCCGCTGGGCATGACCAGCACCAAATATGTGCTGGAGAGCGCCGAGGAGCGGGCGCGCATGGCGGAGCCATTGCCGAGCGATGAAATTCTGGTTCAGTCCGAGGCGCTGCGCCGCGCCCATCCGCAATGGCAGTCCGGCGGCGGCGGGCTGGTCTCGACCATCACCGACTATGCGCGCTTTGCTCAGATGATCCTCAAGGGCGGGCAACTCGACGGCAAACGCTATCTGAGTCCGGCCGCCTTCAAGGCGATGACCACCGACCATATCGGGCCTGGCTCCGGCGTCGACCGCGACTATTTCTATTATCCCGGCGACGGTTTCGGCTTCGGCTATGGCTTTGCGGTGCGCACCGGTCCGGGCGAAGCCAAACCGCCGCCGCCGGGCTCGATCGGCGAGCTGAAATGGGATGGCGGTAGCGGCACTTACTTCGGCGTCGATCCCAAGTTGGACATGATCTACATCTTGATGGAGCAGACCCAGACCGAGCGCGGCCGCATCACCGCGGCCTTCAGGCAATTGGTCTATGACGCGTTTGCGACGAGCGAGTGACCCGACAGGTCAGCTTTGAGGACGTCGTCCTGCTGCGCGGACACGCTTCTCAGCTCGCGGTCATTCCGGGGCACGAGGCCGCAGGCCGAGCGAACCCGGAATCTTGCGGCAAGGCACAGCGCTTCAGCGAGATTCCGGAGCACGCGCAGCCGAGCTGCGCGTGCCCCGGAATGACGGCATCCCTTGTTGCAAGCGCATCAACCCACTTGAAAAGCTAACCCGCGAAATCCTCGGCGGCGAGCACGATCGGCTGGCCATGCGGGGTGCGGTCGGCGGCGTGATCCCAGGCGTCGCGATAGCGATGCAAGGTGTCGGAGGTGGCGACGCCCTTGTCGGCGACCAGGCGTTCCAGCGTCGCCAGCCAGTGCCGGTAATAGGTCTCGCCGCTGTCGGGATCGCCGGCCGCCTGGGCGCGCTTGATCTCGGCCGCCAGCGCCGCCGCCCATTCGCTCCAGCTGAACACGCCGCGCTGATGCAACGCCAGCGCCATGGCGAAGGCATGAGCCTCCCACGGTTCGCGGAACACCGGCCCGTCATCGTCGCGCGGCAGCTCGGGCAGGGCGTTGGCCGCGTTGAGCGCGGCGTGGGCGTCGAGCGCCATTACGCCGGCTCCAGATAGGATTCCCAGGCGTCGACCGAGATCGTCGCCGACGCCTCGCCATCCGCGCCCCATAATTCGCGACCGTCGAACACCACGGTATAGAGCCATTGCGGATCCTCGCCGGCGCCGCGGGCGTTGCTGTCGGCAAACACATGGGCGCCATGGACCAGCTCGATCACGCCGACATGGCCGCGGACATAACGCGGCAGCCGCGTATGGGTCGGCGGATGAATATCCTTGGCCCGGACCCGGTCGCCGACCACGAAGCGGGCCGGGTGACTGGCGGCGCGCGTGGTCGGCGCGCCGCGGCGCAGCATCGGCGCGACATCGTCGGCCTGCAGCACCGGCACCTTTTGGCGCGGATGCAGCGGCTTGGCGGCCGCGATCTCGTCGGGCGTTACCAGCTCGCGCTCGGCCATCAGACGCTCCAGCCCGGCCAGCCAGATCTCGAAATAGCTCTTCGAGAGATAATCCTGCGGCGGGCGGTTCTCGCGAGCAAAGCGCGACATGTCGATATTCCAGCCGCCGGGCCGCGCCATCGCCAGCGTCAGCGCGAAGGCGCGGCGCTCCCATTCGGCGTGAAACCACGGCTCGTTCGGCTCCGGCACCACCGGCCCGAAACCGGCGACGCCGCCCATGTCATGCGCGCCGTCCATCAGCCGGCCCCCGGCGTTTTGGCCAGGCCGGTGCCGATCATGCTGTCGCGGGTGACCAGCTCGGCCAGTTGCTGTTCGCTCCAGCCTTCGGTGCCCGCAGGCCGCATCGGGATCACCAGATAGCGGATCTCGGCGGTGGAATCCCAGACCCGGATCGTGGTCTGGTCCGGCAGCGTCACGCCGAAATCGGCCAGCACGGCGCGCGGCTCCTTGACGGCGCGTGAGCGGTACGGCGCCGATTTGTACCACACCGGCGGCAGGCCCAGCACCGGCCACGGATAGCAGGAGCACAGTGTGCACACGACCATGTTATGGGTCTGCGGTGTGTTCTCGACCGCGACGATGTGCTCGCCCTGGCGGCCCTCATAGCCGAGCTCGCCAATCGCCGCGGTGCCGTCGGCCTTTAGCCGCGCGCAAAATTCCGGATCGACCCACGACTTCGCCACCACGGCGGCGCCGTTGCGCGGGCCGACCTTGGTCTCATAGGTCTCGATCAAGAGATCAAGCGCGGCGGGATCGACATAGCCCTTTTCGGTCAGCACCGATTCCAGGGCGCGAACCCGCAGCTCGGTCTCCGACAATTCGGAATGGTCGTGATGATGGTCGTGATGGTGTCCGCTCATGACGCCAGCATAGCGGGGAAATTGTTGCGCTGTCGAGCCGGGGCTCTGCCAGCCTGGCGCGAACAAAACATCAGGGAGCGAGGGCGTTGGCAGGCGCAAACCGTGGTTCGATGGACGCCGAGCCCCAATTCAGTCGCCGCTCAGCGCGCTGCCGAGGCCGACGCCGATAGCGAGCACCAGACTGCCCGCCGCCGCATAGGCCAGATATTCCCAATGGCCGCAGAACAGCGGCGAGGCGGTGCAGACATCCACGGCCCAGCCCGTTCCGTAATAGATCTGGCCATGCGCATTATAGAAGATCGCCGCCGCTGCGCCGAGCACAAGCGCCGCTAGAGCCAATAGTGTCGACAATTTCGCGTCCCCCGAATCGATGAAATTGTTGCCGGCTCAATCGCTTTCACCATTGATTTCAATCAATAGCATCAAGTTTGTTGCGGCGCGGTGAAATCTGCCGCGGAGCCAGAGCGGTTGCTGAGCCGATCGCCGGCGCGTTAAGGTCGCGCAAACGGCAGCGAGGGTCCCGATGATCACGACAGTAGTGCAATTTCATCTGGCGACGCCGATCAGCCTCGACGAGGCAACCCGCCGCTTCGAAGGCAGCGCGCCGAAATATCAGAAGCTGCCGGGGCTGATCCGCAAATACTACATCCGCTCCGAAGACGGCCGCAGCGCCGGCGGGGTGTATCTGTGGGAATCGCGGCAGGCCGCCGAGGCGGTCTATGGCGGCGAATGGCGCGACCGGGTCGCCAAGCTCTACGGCGCCGAGCCGGTGATCGCCTGGTTCGACACGCCGGTGATCGTCGACAATCTGATGGATGGACAGATCACGGTCGACGCCGCGGCGTGATCGTGGCCATCTCTACCGCCACATCCCGCGCATCCGTGCGCCGATGTCGATGCGCGGGCCCTGCCGGGCCGCGACGGCTGCGCTGGCGGCGGCGAGCGGCCAACTGACCCGTTCGAACAGTCCGAGCAGCCGGTCGGGGATGAAGCGGCTGCGCGAACCATAGACGTGACGGTCGCCCTGGGCGTTCTGGCCGTGGGTGAAGAAGCGCTGCGGCACCACCAGGTGCAGATCGTCGCGGGCGCGGGTCATCGCCACATAGAGCAGGCGGCGCTCCTCCTCGATCGCCGCCGAGCTGCCGGTGCCGAGATCGGACGGCATGCAGCCGTCGACCACATTGAGCACGAACACCGATTTCCATTCCTGGCCCTTGGCCGAATGGATCGTCGACAGGATCAGATAGTCCTCGTCCAACAGCGGCACGCCGGCCTGGTCCGAGGTGGCGTCGGGCGGGTCCAGCGTCAGCTCAGTGAGAAAACGCTCGCGCGACGGATAGCCGCCGGCGATCTGCTCGAGCTGGATCAGATCGGCGCGGCGCGTGGTCGCGTCCTCGTGCAGACGCTCGAGCTGCGGCTCGTACCACAGCCGCGCGCGTTCCATCTCGGACGGCCAGCCGGCGCGGCCGCTGCGCAACTCAGTCACGGTCTCGACGAAGCCGCGCCAATCCTCGCCGGCACGCGGCGGCGCGGGGGCATCAATGAGCGCGGCAATCGGATCGGCGGTCGCAGCGATGAAATCCAGCGCCTTCTGCGCCGAGCCGGGGCCGACGCCCGGCATCAGCTGCATCAGCCGGAAGCCGGCGACGCGGTCGCGTGGGTTCTGCACAAAGCGCAGCAGCGCCAGCATGTCCTTGATATGCGCGGCGTCGAGGAATTTCAGCCCGCCGAATTTGACGAAGGGGACGTTCCGCCGGGTCAGCTCGATCTCCAGCGGCCCGGAATGCGACGAGGTGCGGAACAGCACGGCCTGTTGCTTCAGCGTGGCGCCGCCTTCGCGATTGTCGAGTATGCGCTCGACGATGTAGCGCGCCTGATCGGCCTCGTCGCGGACGCCGACCAGCTGCGGCCGCGCGCCCGACGCGCGATCGGTCCACAGATTCTTGGTGAAGCGCTCGGCCGCCAGATCGATCACCCCATTGGCGGCGGCGAGAATGGATTGCGTCGAGCGATAGTTGCGGTCCAGCGTGACGATGCGGGCAGGCGGGCTGAACTGGCCGGGGAAATCAAGGATGTTGCGCACGGTGGCGGCGCGGAACGAATAGATCGACTGGGCGTCGTCGCCGACCACGGTGAGGCCGGCGCCGGACGGCTTCAGCGCCAGCAGGATCGACGATTGCAGGCGGTTGGTGTCCTGATATTCGTCGACCAGCACGTGGTCGAAGCGGCCGCCGATCTCGTCGGCCAGCGCCGGCTCGGCCATAGTCTGGGCCCAGTACAGCAGCAGATCGTCGTAATCGAGCACGTTGTGGCGCTGCTTGGCCTCGACATAGCCGGCGAACAGCGATTTCAATTCGGCGGACCAGCCGGCGCACCATGGAAACGAGGCGCCCAGCACCTGGTCCAGCGCGGTCTCGGCGTTGACGCAGCGCGAATAGATCGCCAGACACGTGCCCTTGGTGGGAAACCGGCTCTGGGTTTTGGAAAAACCGAGCTCGTGGCGCACCAGATTCATCAGGTCGGCGGAATCCTCGCGGTCGTGGATCGTGAAGGCCTGATCGAGCCCGATCTGCTCGGCATGTTCGCGCAGCAGCCGCGCGCCGATGCCGTGGAAGGTGCCAGCCCAACCCAGCGCCTGGGTCATGACGCCGGCGCCATCGCCGATCACCTTGCGGGCGATCCGCTCGACCCGGCGCGTCATTTCGTTGGCGGCGCGGCGCGAGAATGTCATCAGCAGAATCCGCCGCGGATCGGCACCATTGACCAATAGATGCGCGACGCGATGCGCCAGCGTATTGGTCTTGCCGGAACCGGCGCCGGCGATCACCAGCAGCGGGCAGGCGGCCACGACACCGACGCCGTGTTCGACCGCCAGCCGCTGCTCCGGATTGAGGCCGTCCAGATAGGTTGCGGGCAGGGACACCAAACGACGCCTGTGTGATGGGACCGCTGACGGTCCCTGATTCCTGCTTTGTTCGCAATGCCAATCACAAGCCGACCAGGCGGCTGGCCGATATTCGCGCAGCGCAGCAAGATGTTCGCGCAGCGCGGGTCTTCGCGGATCGAAAATTCTCGTGTTAGGCTTCGCCGGTCTATGGATCGCGCGCCCATGGGAGGGGGCGCAAGCAGGGGCATTGTCTGACCGTCATCGAATCCGAATAAACCGGCGTGAGACCGCGTCGCATGAAATCAGAGGGGAACGTGCAATGAAGAAACGAGCAATTCTGGTTGGTTTGGCCACGTTGATGATGACATCGGGCGCCGCAATGGCGCTTGACGTCTACACCGTGAAAATCGACGGCGGCAGGCTGATTGTTATCGGCAAGACCACCGCGCCCAACCAGGAGGTCGAACTCGTCAACACCGGTGACAAGGTCAAGAGCTCCTCGTCGCGACGCTTCCGGTTCGTGCTCAACTACCTGCCCGAAACCTGCAAGCTGAATTTCAAATCCGGAACCGAAACGCTGGACGACCGGCTAGTCGCCAATTGCGCTCCCAAGGGCGATGCCGGGCCTGCTGGTCCCGCGGGCCCCGCCGGTCCTGCTGGCCCGGCCGGACCCAAAGGAGATGCGGGACCGAAGGGTGACGTTGGCCCGAAGGGTGACGCGGGCCCCAAAGGTGATGCTGGTCCCAAGGGTGAGCCCGGTCCGAAGGGCGATACCGGACCGAAGGGCGAAACCGGGCCGAAAGGTGAAACAGGGCCAAAGGGCGAAACAGGTCCCACGGGCGAAACGGGCCCCAAGGGCGACACCGGAGCCAAAGGAGAGCCCGGCCCGAAGGGCGGCTAAGCGCCAGACTTGGGCTTGCGGGGCTTGCGTGCAAGCCCGGGCGATGCGGTCCGAGCCCAACACGGCTCGGACCAAAGCTCAGATCACCGGCTCCGGCGTCAGGCTCGCCCGCATCGCAGCGCCATCGCGGCCGGGCGATACGCCGAACAGGCGCCGGTAGTCGCGGGTGAACTGCGACGGGCTCTCATAGCCGATGGCATAGCCGACGGAGGCCACCGCGGCTTCCGTGAGCAGCAGCTGCCGCGCCTGTTGCAACCGGATCTGCTTTTGGAACTGAACCGGGGTGAGGGTCGTCACCGCCTTGAAGTGGCGGTGGAAGCTCGGGACGCTCATATGCGCCAGCGCCGCCAGATCGGCCACCCGCAGCGGGCCAGCGAAATGATCGCGGATCCAGGCGGTGGCGCGGCCGATCCGCGCGGCATGGCTTTCGGCGAGCCCGATTTGGCGTAGCGCCGGCCCGAGCCGGCCGCAGAGCAGCCGCCAGACGATCTCGCGTCGGACCAGCGGCGCCAGAATCGGCAGATCGCGTGGCGTGTCGAGCAGCGCGAACAAGCGCGCCAGCGGCTCGCACAGTTCGGCATCGAGATCCGCGGTGGTCAGCACCGAGGCGCTGGGGCTGCCGATATGGGCTTGTGACTGTTCGACCAGCAGGCCCGCGACCATCGCCGGATCGACCGTCAGGCTGAAAGCCAGATAGGGCCGCTGCAATGACGCCTCGGAAATTCGCGCGCTGACCGGCACGTCGATCGCGGCGAGCAGCCCCTGACCCGCATGATAGCGAAACGATCGCTCGCCGAGCGTGCTGACTTTCGCCCCCTGCAACACCATGCAGAACGACGGGCGATAGACCGAGCGGATGATGCCGCTCGGCGTCTCGGCCCGGCTCAGCAGCAGGCCATCGAGCGGGGTCTCGCGACCGAAACGCCGATATTGCCGATCCACCAGCGCGATGAGGCTGTCGAAAACTGTCGCCATGGCGCGGTTATATCGGATCAGGCGCCCCAACGCACGCGCCAGAACCGCGACTTGATAGGATCGGGCATAAGTCTGAGAGGATTGGCGTCGCCCCGGAGGGATCGGGCGCGGTATCAACCGCCAACCCCACCCGAACCAAGGAATCCAATCATGCGTATGCGCCAACTTGGGCCCAGCGGCCTGTTCGTCTCCGAGCTCTGCCTCGGCACCATGACATTCGGCGGCAGCGAAGGCATCTGGAGCCAGATCGGGCAGCTGCGCCAGGACGAGGCCGACGTCCTGGTCAAGACCGCGCTTGATGCCGGCATCAATTTCATCGACACCGCCAATGTCTATGCCGGCGGCGCCAGCGAGCGCATTCTGGGCCAATCACTGCAGAATCTCGGCATAGCCCGCGACGACGTGGTGATCGCCACCAAGGTCATGGGACCGATGGGCGAGGGCGCCAATGCGCGCGGCGCCTCGCGCGGTCATATCCTCAGCCAATGCAAGGCCAGCCTGCAACGGCTCGGACTGGACCATATCGATCTCTATCAGATCCACGGCTTCGACCCGGCGACGCCGATGGTCGAAACCCTGGAGGCGCTCGATAATCTGGTCCGCCATGGCCATGTTCGCTATCTCGGGCTGTCGAACTGGGCGGCGTGGCAGATCGTCAAGGCGGTCGGAATCGCCGAGGCGCGCCGCCTTGCCCCGATCCTGTCGCTGCAGGCTTACTACACGCTGGTCGGTCGCGATCTGGAACGCGAGATCGCGCCGATGCTGCGATCCGAGAAGATCGGGCTGATGGTGTGGAGCCCGCTGGCCGGCGGCTATCTGTCGGGCAAATATGACGGCGAGGGCGCCGCACCCGACGGCCGCCGCGCCAGCTTCGACTTTCCCCCGGTCGACCGCAGCCGCGGCGGCCCGGTGATCGCGGCGATGCGCGGAATCGCCGCCGCCAAGGGCTGCAGCGTCGCCCAGGTGGCGCTGGCCTGGCTGCTGCATCAGGACGTCGTCACCAGCGTCATCGTCGGCGCCAAGCGCGTCGACCAGCTCGCCGACAATATCGCGTCCACCAAGGTTACGCTCGACGCCGACGACCTCGCCCAGCTCGACGGCGTCAGCCGGCTGCCCGCCGAATATCCCGGCTGGATGCTCGAGCGCCAGAGCGCCTATCGCGCCTGACGTCGACAACCCCGATCGCGATGCGCCCGGCAGAGGGATCCCCGCCGGGCGCGAGGCCGCTTTCGCCGGTAGTAACGACACGCGGTCTGCTCCGCGAGCGTCGCCACCGCGACGAATAACCCGCTCGCGTGGCTTAAGCGGCGGAACAATCCTACCAAAGAGCTGGCCCCCAAAGCGCGACACTATCTATTTGACTTGTATACCACCTTTTGTAAGCATACTGAAATGCAAGTCGAAACTAAAAATGCCGTTGCGCCCGCCTGCGGGCTCGACACCACCTTCCGTGTACTTGGCGGGAAGTGGAAGCCATTCATCCTGTACTTCCTCTTGCCTGGCCCTAAGCGGTTCGGCGAGTTGAAAAGGTCTGTGCGTCATGCAAGCGAAAAAGTGCTGATCCAGCAGCTGAAAGAACTGGAGGCGGATGGCCTGGTCAAGCGCACGGATTACAAAGAGGTTCCGCCGCGGGTCGACTACGCACTCAGCCCCACCGGCAAAACCCTTGCACATGCGCTGGAGCCGCTTTGCAAATGGGGCGACGACAACGCCCGATTCTTCGACGGCGAGGGCAGCAAGCGTTCGCGACGCGACAAAGCCGATTTCACCTCGACGGCGGCCTTCGACAATCTCACGACGGCGGTGACCACGATCAACACGCCCATGCCGTTCCGCATCGACGAAAAGACCTTGATCGCTTGCCTGAAAGGCAAAGTGTCCGACCCGAGATGGCGGGTGTATGTGCAGGCTCTGTTCGACGAGGTGGATGTGTCCGTCATCCACAAGCTCGTGCTGGATCGACTGGTGACATTCAGCGACTTGTCGAAGGCGATCGATATCTGGCGGGTGAGGGAGTCCGAGAATGAGAGATGGGTCAGGGAAATGGCTTCCTTCGAAGTGGGAAGACCTGATGCAGAACGCCCTGATCGCCCTCGATAGCTTGCCTGGCGCGCCAGTCCTTTGGACGTTCGGCGGCGGTACGGCATTGGCGCAACTTCTGGATCATCGCATCAGCTACGACGTCGATATTTTTCTCGATTCCAGCGCTGCGTTGAAGAATTTGGCTCCCAACATCAATCCCGTGACCAAGTCGCTCTGCGACACATGGAACTGGCCGGGCAAATATCTCAAGCTTATCCTTCGCGATGTCGGCGAGATCGATTTTCTAACCGCGCCATCCTACATCGATCATCCGACTTACGCGCTTCGATTTGGCGATCGCGTGATCCGCGCTGAACGATCGGCCGAGATCGCGACCAAGAAACTGAAGTACCGAGCCTCGCGGTTCGCGCCCCGGGATGCGTACGATCTGGCGGCCATCTATTTGCACGACCACGACGCCTTACGTGAGGTTGCGCAATGCCCCGCAATCTCGGAGGCTGTGATCGCCGCTGCACGCGACCGATTGAACCATGCGAAGCACGATTATCAAGCCGAGATGCGAAAGGTGATCAACCCCACGGCTCGCGGCGAGGAGTTCATCGATCGATCTTGCGAAATTGCGCTCGATGCCCTCGCGGAGTTGAAAACGCTTGTTCCAAAGGACGACAACGCGCCCGATAACAGGCTTCGCTGATCGGTTGAAAACCGATCTGCAATGGACGAGCTGGGTGCCCGCCGCTGGCGGCGCAAGTGTCCATCCGCCAGGAACCCGAGCGCAACGCGTCTGGTCGCGCCCGCACGCGGTCCGAACGGCGGCTTAAGCGACGCCTGCCGGACGGTCGGGAGCGGCAAATCCGAGCCCGCGATAGCTTGGTCAAGCCATCGGCCCACAACCATTCGGCAATCGGACAGGCTCGCTCATGGCGGTCCTTCCGGATAGGCGCCAGACCCGCCCATGGCGGGTAATGCGACGGACGCATGTGGTGGATCCAAAATGACGGCACCGGCAGAATCGATGGCCATGGACACCGTGCCCAAGGACACCGTGCAATCCGCTTGATGAGCGCGTCGCTCTGATGTGGGGTGTTGCTCCCCACATAAGAGCGACGTGAAATCGAGAATCATCAAGGATTTCTGCGGCGGTACCACCCCATAAAGACGTCGCGCTTTTTAGAGCCAAGTGGAGGAGTTGGCGTAACGAACGATGGCCTAAGACCTTCGCGCAGAGCCAGAAAGACAGATAGGAGGCTTTGGAACTACAGCTTCACGCCGACGCTCGCCAGGAAGCTTTCCATCCGGTCATCGACCTCAGCCTTCGTCTCCGCCCACGCTGGGAACGAACGCAGAAGGTTGTCGTGCCAAGCGATCAGGTTCGGAAACTCTTCGAACGGAAACTTCGCGCGACCGGCCTGGGAAAAGGGCGCCGCAATATCGATGTCGGCAAAGGTCAATGCATTGCCGACCATGAACTTGCGGCCTTCAAGATGCCGGTCGAGCACCTTCGCTGCGGCGCGGATCTTGCCCTCAGCAAACGCGACGAGAGACTCTTCCTTCGGTAAGCCCATAACCGTCTTCGCCACGCGCTCGTCGAAGACAGTGGTGGTGAAGGTGCGCCACTGTTCACCCGACCAAAACATCCACTGAAGAACCTGGAAGCGCTCCTCTCGGGTGACACCGACCAACGGCGAATTCACCTTCCCGGCAAGATACAGATTGATCGCCGAAGCTTCCCAGAGAATGGTGTCTCCATCCTCAAGAACCGGCGTCAGGCCATGGGGATTGAGGCGTGATTTGAACTCGTCGGTCTGGCTCTCGCCTTTGAAGAGGTCCACATTAACGCGTTCGAGTTCGATGCCCATGATCTTCGCCGCCGTGCTCACGCGACGCAGACTTCCCGAGCCCGCGTCACCATAAATCTTCATCGCCATGACTTTTCGCTTTCGGTTCGCGGCCCGGGACGGGCGGCCTAGAAAGAGCTCTCACATTCTATTGGCGAATGAAATTGAGCCAGTTAGAATGCCATCTATTCCATTCTGGAATTGATCGGGATCAGCGATGGATAGGCTGGATGCGATGAGGATGTTCGTGCGCGTTGTCGAAAGCGGAAGCTTTTCGCAGGCGGCGCGTGACTTGAACGTCAGCCAACCCACCGTCAGCAAACAGCTCGCCGCGCTTGAATTGCGGCTCGGGACGCAACTGCTGTCGAGAAACTCCCGTGCTCTCGCCGTGACGCCCGCAGGACAGGACTATTACGAGGCCACCGTCCGCATCCTTCAGGATATCGACCTCGTCGAAGAGAGAATCCTCGAGGGGCAGGCGGCCCCTTCGGGGCTGGTCCGCGTGACGCTCTCGCCGGCGTTCGGGAGAATGTTCGTCATCCCCCGGCTGCCGGACTTCAGGCGCCGTTTCCCTGACGTCGCGATCGAGATGGAAATCTCGGGGCGACACGTCGATCTGATCGAGGAGGCAATGGATGTCGCAATCCGTATCGGTCGGCTCTCCGATTCAGCGCTCGTCGCCCGGCGCATCGGCGACATGCGGATGATGACCGTGGCCTCCGCCGGCTATCTTGCCCAACATGGCACGCCGCAAACGGTCGACGAACTGCGTGACCACCAGCGTGTCAGCTACATCTACCAAGGGGATATCATCGGGTGGGGTTTCCAGGTTGACGGCCGACCGGTCACGGTCGACGGAGGGGGAGCGTTCCGCACCAATGACGCCGAGCATGTCCGCGGCGCAGTCCTCGCGGGCCTTGGCATCGCCCACCATGCGAGTTGGTTGTTCACGGATGTGGTGGCCTCTGGCGAGGTTGTACGAATTCTGGATCAGCATGCGCCGCCGTCCTTTCCGATCAACGCAGTGACCGCTGCCGGGCGACGCATGCCTTCGCGAGTGCGGCAGTTCATCGATTTTCTCGCTTCGATTTGCGCCGAAGAGCCGGAATTGAAGGTCGGGGACGGCTAGGGCAAGGCAGCTCAACTTCGTCCCGCCGAAAGCGCGACGGTCTTATGGGGTGCGTCGCGACGTTCATTTGGGATGAAGCGAGATTTTATGGGGTGGTCCGCCAGGCATGCCAACACCCGACCGCAGCTTCATATCCTTGATTCGCATAAGGTATATTATGGAATATTTTGATCCGCAAAACAAACCAATGGCTTACCGCGAGATCTTACGAACCGGCATCAGCTCGGCAGCGGCGGACGGCTTTTGCGCGCCGTCGCCGGTCAGGCCGCGGCCTGCGGACGCCGCAGGCCGATCTCCAAGGACGGCAGCCAGCGCAGCGGCCGTCGCCGTCCTTTGGTCTGACGGTCCCGGAAATTGCTTGACCGGAACCGGATTGAATGATGACCAGAGGCCCGGTGCTTTGTAGGGTCGATCTTACAACAAGAAACCATCGCAGGGAGATTTCGGATGAGCGTTTCACGTCGGACATTGTTGAAGGCATCGGCGGCAGCGACCGTCATCGGCGGCGTCGGCGCGCCGTGGGTGGCGCGGGCGGCGGAGGCCGAGTTCAAATACAAATACGCCAACAACCTGCCCGACACCCATCCGATGAATATCCGCGCCCGGGAGATGGCCGCGGCGATCAAGACCCAGACCAATGGCCGGGTCGATATCCAGATTTTCCCGAGCAACCAGCTTGGCTCCGACACCGACATGCTGAGCCAGATCCGCTCCGGCGGCGTCGAGTTCTTCACGCTGTCCGGCCTGATCCTGGCGACGCTGGTGCCGGCGGCCTCGATCAACGGCATCGGCTTCGCGTTTCCGGATTACGCCACCGTGTGGAAGGCGATGGACGGCGAGCTCGGCGCCCATGTGCGCGGCGAAATCGCCAAGGCCAATCTGGTGGTGATGGACAAGATCTGGGACAACGGCTTCCGCCAGACCACGTCGTCGACCAAGCCGATCACCGGGCCCGACGATTTCAAGGGCTTCAAGATCCGGGTGCCGGTGTCGCCGCTGTGGACCTCGATGTTCAAGGCGTTCGACGCCTCGCCGGCCTCGATCAATTTCAGCGAAGTCTATTCGGCGCTGCAGACCAAGGTGGTCGAGGGCCAGGAGAACCCGCTGGCGATCATCTCCACCGCCAAGCTCTATGAAGTGCAGAAATACTGCTCGCTGACCAACCACATGTGGGACGGATTCTGGTTCCTCGCCAATAAGCGCGCCTGGGAACGGCTGCCGGACGATCTGCGCGTCATCGTCGCCAAGAACATCAACGAGGCCGGGCTGAAGCAGCGCGGCGACGTCGAAAAGCTCAATGCCGGACTGCAGCAGGATCTGGCCGGCAAGGGGCTCGTCTTCAACCCGCCGACCATCGCGCCATTCCGCGACAAGCTGCGCACCGCCGGCTTCTATGCCGAGTGGAAGGGCAAATATGGCGACCAGGCCTGGGGACTGCTGGAAAAGGCCGTCGGCAAATTGGCGTAACGTCGCGGCATGGCTGACGCCGAACTGACGCAACTGGCCGGTGGAGCGGGGCGCCCTGCTCTCCACCGCCGCTCCGTGACCGAGCTGCTCGACCGCGGGCTCGGCGCGCTGGTCGAGATTCCCGCGGCCATGCTGGTGGTCGCGGAGATCGTCGTGCTGTTTGCCGGCGTGGTGTCGCGCTACGGCTTTCACGCGCCGTTGATCTGGTCCGACGAGTTGGCCTCGATCCTGTTTCTGTGGCTGGCGATGCTTGGCGCCGTGGTGGCGTTTCGGCGCGGCGAACATATGCGGATGACGGCTTTGGTCGCCATCGCGCGCCCGCAGCGCCGCGCCTTCCTCGACATGGTGGCGACCTGCGCGGCGCTGGCGTTCCTGCTGCTGATCGCCTGGCCGTCCTGGGACTACGCTTACGAGGAAACCTTCATCACCACGCCGGCGCTGCAGATCTCCAATGTCTGGCGCGCCGCGGCGCTGCCGGTTGGCATCGGCCTGATGGCGCTGTTTGCGCTACTGCGGCTGGTGCGGATCGGCAATCCGCGGCTGGTATTTGGCGCGGTGCTGACGGTGGCGGTGCTGATCGGCGCGTTCTGGCTGGCGCAGCCCTGGCTGCGGCCGCTCGGCAATCTCAATCTGCTGATCTTCTTTGTCGGCGTCGCCGGCGCCTGCGTGTTCGCCGGCGTGCCGATCGCGTTCGGCTTTGGCCTGGCGATCTACGGTTATCTGGCGCTGACCACGCACACGCCGCTGATGGTGCTGGTCGGCCGGATCGACGAGGGCATGAGCCATCTGATCCTGCTGGCGGTGCCGCTGTTCGTGTTTCTCGGCCTGCTGATCGAGATGACCGGGATGGCGCGCGCCATGGTGGCGTTCCTGGCCAGCCTGCTCGGCCATGTCCGCGGCGGGCTGCATTACGTGCTGGTCGGCGCGATGTATCTGGTGTCCGGGATTTCCGGCTCCAAGGCCGCCGACATGGCGGCGGTGGCGCCGGTGCTGTTTCCCGAGATGAAGGCGCGCGGCGCCAAGCCGGGCGATCTGGTCGCCCTGCTCGCCGCCACCGGCGCCCAGACCGAAACGATTCCGCCGAGCCTGGTGCTGATCACCATCGGCTCGGTCACCGGCGTCTCGATCGCGGCGCTGTTCACAGGTGGTCTGCTACCCGGCGTGGTGCTGGCGATCACGCTGTGCATGCTGGTGTGGTGGCGCTATCGCCACGAGGACCTCAGCCATGTCACCAAGGCCAGTGGCGGCCAGATCCTGAAAACCTTTATCATCGCCCTGCCCGCATTGGCGCTGCCTTTCGTGATCCGCGCCGCGGTGGTCGAGGGCGTCGCCACCGCGACCGAGGTCTCGACCATCGGCATCGTCTACGCGCTGGCGGCGGGACTACTGATCTACCGTCGCTTCGACTGGCGCCGGCTGCTGCCGATGCTGATCGAGACCGCCAGCCTGTCGGGCGCGATCCTGCTGATCATCGGCACCGCGACCGGGATGGCGTGGGGCCTGACCCAGTCCGGCTTTTCGCGAGCGCTGGCCAGCGCAATGACCGGCCTGCCCGGCGGTCCGCCGACCTTCCTGGCGGTGTCGATCGTCGCTTTCGTCATCCTGGGCAGCGTGCTCGAAGGTATTCCCGCCATCGTGCTGTTCGGGCCGCTGCTGTTTCCGATCGCGCGGGCGGTCGGAGTCCATGAGGTGCACTACGCGATGGTCATCATTCTGGCGATGGGCATCGGCTTGTTCGCGCCGCCATTCGGAGTAGGCTATTATGCGGCCTGCGCGATCGGTCGGGTCGATCCGGCGGAAGGTATCCGACCGATCTGGGGCTACATGCTGGCGCTGCTGATCGGCCTGATGCTGGTCGCGGCGTTTCCCTGGATCTCGATCGGTTTCTTGTAGCCGACACGTGAGTTGAGAAAGCGCCCGCATTGTTTTGAAGTGAAAAGGCAGTCGTCATGAGCACCGCGCAAGGGCCTTACAGCATCGGATTGGACAAGACGCCAGCGAACTTCGTGGCGCTGTCGCCGCTGAGTTTTCTCGAGCGCACCGCCAACATTTATCCGAACCACACCAGCGCGGTCTATGAGGGCCGGCATTTCACCTGGGCCGAGACGAGAGACCGCTGCCGGCGCTTCGCCTCCTGGCTGGTGCGGCGCGGCATCGGCCGCGGCGACACCGTGGCGGCGATGTTGCCGAATATCCCGGCGATGAACGAAGTGCATTTCGCGGTGCCGATGGCCGGCGCGGTGCTCAACGCGCTCAACATCCGGCTCGATGCCGCCTCGATCGCGTTCCAGCTCGATCATGGCGGCGCCAAGATCATCCTGGTCGATCCGGAATTCTCAGCCGTGGTCGCCGAGGCGCTGAAATTGATGTATGGGCCAAAGCCGCAGGTGATCGACGTCGACGACCCGACCTTTCCCGGCGGCAAGCGGATCGGCGAACTCGAATATGAATATGCGGTCGCCTCCGGCGATCCCGGCTTTGTCGGCGTGCGGCCGCAGGACGAATGGGACGCCATCGCGCTGGGCTACACCTCGGGCACCACCGGCAATCCCAAGGGCGTGGTGACGCATCATCGCGGCGCCTATCTCAACGCCGTCAGCAATATCCTCGCCGCCAATCTCGGCCAGCACCCGGTCTATCTGTGGACGCTGCCGATGTTTCACTGCAACGGCTGGTGCTTCCCCTGGACCATGGCGGCCGCGGCCGGCATCAATGTCTGCCTGCGCAAAGTCGACCCGGCCAAGATCTTCGAGCTGATCGCCCGCCACGGCGTCACCCACATGGCCGGCGCGCCGATCGTCTACAACACGCTGATCAATGCCGCCGGCGCCCCCAAGGCCTCCGCCGCCCACAAAGTGGTCGGGCTGATCGCCGGTGCCGCGCCGCCGGTCGCGGTGCTGGCCGGCGCGGAAAATATCGGCATCAAGCTGACCCATGTCTATGGCCTGACCGAGGTCTATGGGCCGGCGGCGGTGTGCGCCGAACAGCCCGGCTGGGACGATCTGCCGGTCGCCGAGCGCGCCCAGCTGAAGCGCCGCCAGGGCGTGCCCTATCCGCTGCAGGAAGCCGTCACCGTGCTCGATCCGGAGACCATGATCGAGGTGCCGCGCGACGGCGAGACCATCGGCGAGGTCATGTTCCGCGGCAATATCGTGATGAAGGGCTATCTCAAGAACGAGAAGGCCACCAAGGAAGCGCTGGCCGGCGGTTGGTTTCACACCGGCGATCTCGGCGTGCTCGACGAGCACGGCTACGTCATCATCAAGGACCGCTCCAAGGACATCATCATCTCGGGCGGCGAGAACGTCTCCTCGGTCGAGGTCGAGGACATCCTCTACAAGCACCCGGCGATCCTGTTCGCCGCGGTGGTGGCCAAGCCCGACGCCAAATGGGGCGAAGTGCCCTGCGCCTTCATCGAACTGAAGGAAGGCGCGCATGCGACAGAGGCCGAGATCATCGCCTATTGCCGCGAACATATGCCGGGCTTCAAGACCCCGAAGGTCGTGGTGTTCTCCGAGATCCCGAAAACCTCGACCGGCAAGATTCAGAAATTCATGCTGCGCGATCAGGTGAAGTCGGCGAAGGCGATTTCGGAGTAAGCGCGCTGCCCTCCTCACTACCGCATGATGGGCTGGCGAAAAGGTCCTGGAATGGTCATCAATTCCACCGATCTCGCGCCCCGCGCCCTCACGACATCACTCGCTCCGAGTGCGGCGGTACGCATCGAGTCTGTGAATTCACAGCCGCCCTTGGGCGGCTTTTTGTTGGTCGCATCAGTTAGGCGAATGCCGTTTGCTGGCCTGACCGGTGCTGAGCGTGGAGCCCTGGGTGTCTGCTATTGGCTGTGGAACAGACATGCGGCGCAAGCGGGTGGAGGACTGAAATTGACCCATAGCGGTCAGATGCAGTCGGCGATAAAATAGCAGCGGGACAAACGGAAAGTCCAACCCATGGCGTTCTGGACAGCGGTCGCAGTTGCTTTGGTGATCGCCTATCTTCTCGGCTCGATACCCACGGGCTACTTGGCAGGGAAAATGCTAAGGGGCCTCGACATTCGAGAGCATGGCTCCAAGTCAACTGGAGCAACGAATGTGTTGCGGACGCTTGGCAAATGGCCAGCCTTGGCTGTGCTTGTCGGCGATGTGCTAAAAGGCGTCTGTGCCGTTGGCGTCGCCCGCTCATTTTGTCCCTGGCTCTATGCGCTGCTATCTCCGACGCCGCCGACGGCAATTGGTGTTCAAACGTGGGTGGCGTGGATCGTTTGTCTGGCTGGAATTGCAGTTCTCGTGGGACATAGCCGCTCGATCTGGCTGAATTTCACCGGCGGCAAGTCGGCAGCAACCGGGCTCGGCGTGTTGCTGGCGATGTCGTGGCCCGTTGGGCTGGGTGCCGCAATAATTTTTGGCGGTGTGCTCGCTATAGCCAGAATTGTCTCCCTCAGCTCGATCCTTGCCGCGTTGACGGCAATCGCTCTCGTTTGCGTTTTTGAGAATCCCTTGCCGTATAGGTTGCTAGTGGCCTGCGGCGGCCTGTACGTGATCGCTCGCCATCGCGCTAACATTCAAAGGCTGTTGGCGGGTACAGAACCACGTCTGGGGCAGAGTGGACACAATGTGAATGCGGGGAAAACTCAAGTCTAATGCGAGCAATGTGACTTGGTCCGCTTCTGGCCCTTTTCGGACCAGGCGCGATGTCCGTCTTTTGACCGCTTTTGGTCGAGAAGCTGGGGTCTGCGCTGGGGGGCGTGCGGGAAGCGAGCGTGACTCGCTCGCATCCGTCGCGAAGCGCGAACGCTGCCCGCAGCCGATTCTTTCTCGCCGCAGCAGCGCGCGTTCAGGCGTCGAGCCTCCTGGTCGGTTTCTGGGTGTCGGACACGTCGGTCTATCTCCGCGCTCAGCCCACCACCAGCCGCATCCCGTCAAACCCCGGCACGACACCCACCGGCAGTTGCCTGCGCAGCACTTCGTAGTCGATATCGGCGTGCATGTTGGTGATCACCGCGCGCTTCGGCTTGAAGCGGTCGATCCAGGAGAGCGCATCGCTGACGCTGAAATGGCTGCCGTGCTGCACCTGGAACGCCGACGGCGTCAGGGGACCGCTAGCGCCGGCGGCTGGTTTCACACCGGCGATCTCGGCGTGCTCGACGAGCACGGCTACGTCATCATCAAGGACCGCTCCAAGGACATCATCATCTCGGGCGGCGAGAACGTCTCCTCGGTCGAGGTCGAGGACATCCTCTACAAGCACCCGGCGATCCTGTTCGCCGCGGTGGTCGCCAAGCCCGACGCCAAATGGGGCGAAGTGCCCTGCGCCTTCATCGAACTGAAGGAAGGCGCGCATGCGACAGAGGCCGAGATCATCGCCTATTGCCGCGAACATATGCCGGGCTTCAAGACCCCGAAGGTGGTGGTGTTCTCCGAGATCCCGAAAACCTCGACCGGCAAGATCCAGAAATTCATGCTGCGCGATCAGGTGAAGTCGGCCAAGGCGATTTCGGAGTAGGCTGCGGATCACGACAAAGGGCCAATTGCGTTCAAAGCGCCGACGAGTTACTCCGAATCACACCCGCATCCGCACCGCGGCGGCGAACAGCGTCAGCGGGAAATTGTAAGAGAGCGGTCCGATAGGCGGCGACGATGCGAGGCGACGGCAGATGCCACGCCCGCGATCGGCGGACGACCGTGTCGTTAACGATTTGTTAACCATTCGCCGTTAACCATGTTGTTCTCATATCTCACAATGTGCCGCGTACCTGCGCACATTCGCTCAAGCGTGAGGAGCTTCTTTGTGGAACAAGGAAACCTCTCATGCGCAGCCCCGTTCGCCGCCTCCCTGCCCGACTCGGCGCACCTGTCTGCTTTGGCGGCGGTTGGGCCCGGCGCCTGCTTCGCCCGGCCTGCCTGGCGGCGCTGATCGCGCCATCGGCTGCATGGGCACAAATTCCTAATCTCGGCAGCGCGGCGAATTTCGCGGTGCTGGCAGGATCGTCGGTAAACAACACCGGCCCAACGGTTCTAATCGGAAGCCTCGGTCTGAGCCCCGGCAGCGCTGTGACCGGCTTTCCGCCCGGAATGGTGACTGCGCCCGGCGGCATCTATATCGGCGACGCCATCGCGATCCAGGCCCAGATCGATCTGGCAAGCGGCTACAACGCCATCGCCAGCCGGCCCACCACCGGCGATCTGACCGGACAAGATCTCGGCGGCCTGACGCTGACCCCCGGCGTCTACAATTTTGCATCGTCGGCCCAGCTCACCGGCGCGCTAACGCTCAACGCGCTCGGCAATCCGAACGCGATCTTCATCTTCAATGTCGGCAGTTCGCTGACCACCGGAAGCGCCGCAAGCGTCACCGTGATCGGCGGCGGACTCGGCAGCAATGTGTATTGGCGCGTCGGCAGTTCGGCGACGCTCGGCACCACGACCTCGTTCGTCGGCGACATCCTGGCGCTGAGCAGCATTACGCTCAACACCGGCGCCAACATCACTTGCGGCAGCGCGCTGGCCCGCAACGGTGCGGTGACGCTCGATACCAACCAGATCTCGACGCGCAACCTGTCGCCATGCGCGGTGGCGCCGCTGCTACCGACAACGCCGGTGACGACCCCGGGAACAACACCCACGACGACCCCGGGATCGGGCACGACCCCGACGCCGGTGCAGGGCGTGACTGCCGCCATCAACGCCGCCTTCGCCAATGCGATCGGCGCCGGCAATTCGATCTCCAGCGCATTTCCGGAGGCGTTCCTGTTGTTGGCCGGTCTCAGTCCAACCGCGCAGGCAATGGTATTGCGGCAGCTGACCGGCGAAGCCAGCACCGGCACGGCGCAATCCGGCATCCGCGCCATGGATTCTTTCCTCTCGATGGTGCTCAATCCCTTCGCCGGCAGCATCCTGTCCGAAGGCCGCATCGGCTTCGGGCCCTCGGTGCCGGTGGTGCGAACGCTGGGGTATGCGGCGCAGCATATGATCACCAAGGCCCCTGCCAGTGCGGCGATCGATGGCACGCTGGACCGCGGCCTCGAACCGCGCAATTGGGCGGTGTGGGGCGGCGCCTATGGTGGCCGAACCTTGACCAGGGGCGATTCCGTCGCCGACACCACCGACCGCACCAGCCGCGCCTATGGCTTCGCGGCAGGGCTGGATTATCGAATCCTCCCCAGCACCATTGTGGGCTTTGCGCTGGGCGGCGGCGGCACCAATTATGCGCTGGCGGACGGCTTCGGCGGCGGCCGCAGCGACATGTTCCAGTCCGCGATCTATGCCTCGACCCGGATCGATGCGGCCTATGTGTCGGCGGCGCTGGCCTATGCTTGGCACGATGTCACCACCGATCAATACCTCTCCGTGCTCGGTGATCACCTCAACGCCAACTACCATGCCAACAATTTCGGCGCCCGGATCGAGGGCGGCTATCGCTTCGCCGTGCCGGTTCTGCCGACGATCCCGGACTTCGGCGTCACGCCCTATGGCGCCTTGCAGGCGCAGGCGTTCCGCACGCCGGCCTACAGCGAGAACAGCAATTCGCCACTGGCGCGCAGCTATGAGGCTCACACCGTAAACGCCACCCGGACGGAAATAGGCGCGTGGTTCGACCAGTCCGCACCGCTCGCCGACGGCGATCTCCTGATCCTGCGCAGCCGCGCAGCCTGGGCCCATGACCAGATTTCGGCCCCGATCATGAATGCGTCGTTCGTGACGCTGGCGGGTAGCGGCTTCAGCGTGATGGGGGCGCAATCGTCCGGTGACCTGCTGCTCGCCACCGCCGGCGCCGAGTTGCGGTTTCGCAACGGCTTCTCGGTGGCGCTGCAGTTCGACGGCGAGTTCGCCGATCGCACCACCACCTATCAGGGCCGCGGGCGGGTTGGTTACACCTGGTAGCGCCCGGGCCTGCGATCAGCTCAGGACACCGCGGCATCATCCAGCGTCAGCCGCATCCCGTCAAAACCCGGCACCACGCCTGCCGGCAGCTGCCCGCGCAGCACTTCGTAGTCGATGTCGGCGTGCATATTGGTGATCACCGCGCGCTTCGGCTTGAAGCGCTCGATCCAGCTCAGCGCGTCGCTGACGCTGAAATGGCTGCCGTGCTGCTTGTAGCGCAGCCCGTCGATGATCCACAGATCGAGCCCCTCGAGCTGCGGCCAACTCTGCGGCGGAATGTCGTTGACGTCGGGGGTGTAGGCGGCGTTGCCGATCCGGTAGCCCAGCGCGATGATATCGCCGTGCTGCACCTGGAACGCCGACAGCGTCAGCGCCCCGCCCGGGCCGTCGATGACGCGGCTTTCGCCGGCCTCGATCTCGCGGGCATCGAGAATCGCCGGATAGGAACTGCCCGGCGCCTGCTCGAAGCAATAGGTGAAGCGCAGCAGGATATGCGCCGCGGTCGCCTGATTGAGATAGACCGGAATCCGCGTGCGCTGAGACATCACCACCGAGCGCAGATCGTCGATGCCATGGGTCTGGTCGGCGTGTTCGTGGGTCAGGAACACGGCGTCGATATGCTCGACATTGGCGTCGATCAGCTGCTCGCGCAGATCCGGCGAGGTGTCGATCACCACGCGGGTGATGCCGTCGGGTGAGGCCAGCTCGGCCATCAGCGAGCAGCGGCGGCGGCGGTTTTTCGGATTGGCCGGATCGCAGGCGCCCCAGCCCAGCGCCGGGCGCGGCACGCCGGCGGAGGAGCCGCTGCCCAAAATGGTGAGCGTCAGGGTCATACGACACCCTCCGGTGCTGGCACCTTGGAAAACAGACGAAAGAAATTCTGCGTGGTCTGGCGGGCGATCTCGTCGAGCGACACGCCGCGGACCTCCGCCAGCACCTTGGCGGTCTCGACCACATAAGACGGCTCGTTGCGCTTGCCGCGAAATTTGCCGGGGGCCAGATAGGGCGAGTCGGTTTCGACCAGGATGCGGTCGGCCGGCAATTCGGCGGCGAGATCGCGCAAGGCCTGCGATTTCTTGAAGGTCAGGATGCCGGTGAAGCCGATCGACAGGCCGAGATCGATCGCCTGCAAAGCGAGGTCGCGGCCGCCGGTGTAGCAATGCAGCACGGCGCGGAACGGCCCCTTGGCCATCTCGTCCTCGAGGATCTTGCCGCAATCGACATCAGCCTCGCGGGTATGGATCACCAGCGGCAGGCCGGTGGCCCGGGCCGCGGCGATATGGGCACGAAACCCCCTCGCCTGCGCCTCGGGAGAGCCGTGATCGTAGAAGTAATCGAGGCCGGCTTCACCCAGCGCCACCACCTTGGGATGCCTGGTGAGCTCGATCAACTCCTCAGCCGGGATGCCGTCTTCCTCGTCGACGTGATGCGGATGGGTGCCGACCGAGCAATAGACATTGGGGAAACGCTCGCTGATCGCCAGCAACTCCGGCAACCGCCGCACCCGTGTCGAGATCGTCACCATCCGGGCGACGCCGGCGGCATGGGCGCGCGCGACCAGGCCGTCGAGATCCTCGGCGAAATCCGGGAATTCCAGATGGCAATGGCTGTCGATCAGCATCGGCGGTTGATCGCTCATGCGGCGGTCGGCTCGATATAGCGCGGGAAGATCGGCGCCGGCGCCGGCAGCTTTGTGCCGGCGACGATGCGCTGATCGAGCGCGGCGAAATCGCGCTGATCCGCCGGGATCGCCAGAATGTCGAGCAGCTTGGCCATCGCCTCCGGCATTGCCGGCTGGGCCAGGATCGCGACCTGCCGCAGCACTTCGGCGGTGACATAGAGCACGGTCTTCTGCCGCGGCGGATCAGTCTTGGCCAGCGCCCATGGCGCTTCGCCGGCGAAGTAGCGGTTGGCTTCCGCCACCACTGCCCACACCCCGTTGAGCGCCTGATGGATCTGTTGCGTCGCCATCGCGGTCCGCGCCAGTTCGATCATGCCGTCGGCCTGGTCGAGGATCGCCTTGTCGTTCTCGCTGAACGCGCCCGGCTGCGGCACCGCGGCGTCGCATTGCTTGGCCACCATGGTCAGTGAGCGCTGCGCCAGATTGCCGAGATCGTTGGCCAGATCCGCATTGATGCGGTTGACGATCGCCTCGTGATTATAGCTGCCGTCCTGGCCGAACTGGACCTCGCGCAGCAGGAAGTAGCGCAATTGATCGACGCCATATTGGGTGGCGAGATTGAACGGGTCGACGACATTGCCGACCGACTTCGACATCTTCTCGCCCTTGTTGAACAGAAAGCCGTGGGCGAACACCCGTTTCTGCACCGGGATGCCGGCCGACATCAGGAATGCCGGCCAATACACCGCGTGAAACCGGATGATGTCCTTGCCGATGACGTGCAGATCCGCCGGCCAGTAGTGCCAGTTCGGGTCCTGCTCGTCGGGAAAGCCGACGCCGGTGATGTAGTTGGTCAGCGCGTCGACCCAGACATACATCACATGGCCGTCGGCCTCGGGCACCTGGATGCCCCAGTCGAAAGTCGTGCGCGACACCGAGAGGTCCTTGAGGCCGCCCTTGACGAAGGACATCACCTCGTTGCGGCGCGAATCCGGACCGATAAAATCGGGCTGGTCATTGTAGAGCTTGAGCAGCGGCTCTTGATATTTCGACAGCTTGAAGAAGTAGCTCTTCTCCTCGACCCATTCGACCGGCGAGCCCTGCGGGCCGCGCCGCACCTTGTCGTCGCCGACAATGGTTTCGTCCTCGGCGTAATAGGCCTCGTCGCGAACCGAATACCAGCCCGCATAGGAGTCGAGATAGATGTCGCCATTCTTCTCCATCCGCTTCCAGATTTCCTGGCTGGAGCGGTGATGCTGCTCCTCCGAGGTGCGGATGAAGCGGTCGTAGGAGATGTTGAGCCGGTCGTCCATCTGGCGGAACAGCCCGGCATTGCGGGTCGCCAGCTCGCGCGGCGTCATCCCCTCCTTCTGCGCGGTCTGCACCATCTTCTGGCCGTGCTCGTCGGTTCCGGTGAGAAAGAACACGTCGCGGCCGTCGAGCCGCTGGAAGCGCGCCAGCGCGTCGGTTGCGATCGCCTCATAGGCGTGGCCGATATGCGGCGCGCCGTTCGGATAGGAGATCGCGGTGGTGATGTAATATGAATTTCGCTGCGCCATTTGCGCCGGGGCCTTTCAGTGATGTCAGTCGGAGCCGGCGACGCGGACGATCGCCCGGCACCTCAGCGGACCGCCTCCGCGAGCAGCCCGAACACCGAAAACACCAGAGGCTTGCGCTCGAGATTGTAGGCTTCGGTTTCGCGCGCGGCGCGGCTGATCTTTTCCCATACCTGCGCCAGCCGCGCAAGGCGAGGCAGATTGGCGTTGGCATCATCGACGCGCAGCTGCTCTGCGATCCAGCGATCGACGCCGTCGACAAAGGCCGCCAGCGTGGCGCGGTCGGTGCCGCCCAGCGCCTCGCCCAGCGCGTGCAGCGCGCGCGGATCGACATTGGGCAGCTCGTCCAAAAGCGCCGTGGTGCGCTGGTGCAGGGTCAGCGCGCCGCCGCCGAGCAGGCCGAGGGCGCGGGCGACGCTGCCCTCCGACGCGTCGGCGGCTTCCGCCAGCACCGGATCGGCGACGTCGAGATCGGCGGCCTCGGCGGCGGCCCGGATCACGTCGTCGGGATCGAGCGGGCGCAGCGGCAGTTTGCGGCAGCGTGACAGGATGGTCGGCAGCAGCCGCGCCGGCGCATTGCTGATCAGCAGGAACAGCGAGCGCAGCGGCGGCTCCTCGATCACCTTGAGCAGCGCATTGGCGGCGTTGGCGTTCAATTCATCAACGGTATCGACGATGCAGACCCGCCAGCCGTCGACCGCCGCGGTGGAGCCGAAAAAGCCGATGGTCTCGCGCGATTCATCGACGGTGATGACGCTGCGCAGCACGCCCTTGTCGTTGACCGAGCGCTCCAGCGTCAGCAGCCCGCCATGGGCACCGGCGGCGACATGGCGCGCCACCGGATCGGCCGGGTCGATCGCTAGCGTCTCGGCGCTCTGCGCCGCGGCGGACGAAGGATCGCGGTGGCTCAGCACGAAGCGCGCCATCCGGTAGGCCAGAGTGGCCTTGCCGATGCCCTGGGCACCGCCGATCAGCCAGGCATGCGGAATCCGGCCGCTGCGATAGGCGTCGAGCAGGGTCCGCTCGGGACCGCGATGGCCATACAGCGCCGTGGTCTCGCGCGGACTTTTCACTAAGCGTTCGGGCTCGACCTTGCGCGCGCTCATGTCAGCTCCGTTGCGGGTTTGGCCGGCGACAGCAGCCGGTCGCGCACCGCGAGCCAGACCCGGCCGGCGACGATCTCGGCACTGTCATTGGCATCGATCAGCACGCAGCGTTGCGGCTCCGACGCCGCGATCCCCCGATAGGCCTCGCGCAGCTTGCGATGAAAATCGCTGTTCTCGGCCTCGAAACGGTCCGGCGCCCCGGCGCCCCGGCGTGCCGCGGCGCGGGCCATGCCGATCTCGACCGGAATATCCAGAATGATGGTCAGGTCCGGTTTCAAATTGTCGATCGTCACCCGCTCGATCGCGTTGAGCACGCCGGGATCGACCGCGCCAAGGCTGCCCTGATAGGCCCGGGTCGAATCCGAAAAGCGGTCGCACAGTACCCAGGTGCCGCGCTGCAGCGCCGGCTGGATCAGGGCATGGACGTGGTCGTCGCGCGCCGCGGCGAACAATAGGGTTTCGGCCGCCGCGCCGCCGATTAGCCCGCCGATCCCGGACAGCAGCAGATGCCGGATGATCTCGGCGCCGGGAGAGCCGCCCGGCTCGCGGGTCACGATCGCCTGCAATTTCGCCGCCGCAAGGCGGGCCGCCAGCAATTTGATCTGGGTCGATTTGCCGGCGCCCTCGCCGCCCTCGAAGGTGATGAAACGGCCGCGATTTGAGCCTGCTGCGCCGGGTTGTTCAACCATTGTCTAAAGCTTCGCCAGGCCGGCGCGGAACAGTCCCAACATCAATTCGCTGGCGCCATCGATCGCGCGCCGCGTGGTCGACCCGACCGGTACCGAGGCCGCGGCCTGCAACGGCATTTCCACCGCGATATTGCCATTGCGCCAGACCCGGACGACGCCGACCGGCTGGCCGGATTCGACCGGCGGGCGGATCGGCCCGGTATAGACGATCCGGGCGAACAGCTTGTCGCTGCCGTTCTTCTGCACCATCACCTCGACCGGTTCGGGGCTCGCCAGCTCGACATAGCGGCGCTCGCCGCCGAACACCCGGGCGTAGCCGATCGGCTGGTTGGCGGCGAATAGCGGCCGCGATTCGAAATTGCGAAAGCCCCATTCCAGCAGCTTCTTGGCTGAGTTGGCCCGATCTTCCGAACTCTCAAGCCCGTTGACGACGACGATCAGCCGCATCCCGTTCTGCACCGCCGAGCCGACCACGCCGTAGCCGCCCTCCTTGGTGTGGCCGGTCTTCAACCCGTCGGCGCCGGTCAGCGCGTTCAGCAGCGGATTGCGGTTGAACTGCCGGATCTTGTTCCAGGTGAATTCCTTCTCGCCGAACAGTTTGTAGAAATCCGGATAGGTCGTGATGATATGGCGCGCCAGCACGGCCAGCTCGCGCACTGACATCTTGTTGCCGGGATCGGGCAGACCGGTGGAATTGGCGAAGGTCGACCGCGTCAGGCCGAGTTCGCGGGCCCGCTTGGTCATCATCTCGACGAAACCCTGCTCGGTGGTGGCGATGCCTTCGGCCAGCGCCATGCAGGAATCATTGCCGCTCTGAATGATGGCGCCGTGCAACAAATTGTCGACGGAGACATGGCTGTGGATCTCGGCGAACATCGTCGAGCCGCCGGCCGGGGCGCCGCCATAGCGCCAGGAATTTTCGCTGATCTCGTATTCGTCGCTGAGCTTGATCTTGCCCTGCTGGAGCAGGTGGAAGACGAGCTCCACGGTCACCAGCTTCATCATGCTGGAGGGCGGCCGCAACTCGTCGGCGTTCTTCTCGAACAGCACGCTGCCGCTGCTGGCGTCGATCAGGATCGCGGTCGGCGCATCGCTGTCGTAACCCTCGTCCTTCTTGGCGCCCTGCACGCTGTTGTTGGCCGCATAGGCCACCCCGCTCACGCCGATCGCCACGGCAAGCAGACCCGACAGCAGCCAGCGCCAGATCGGCGAATAGTGGCGCCCGGCGCCAGATGTTGATCGAGTGACGGCCATGCAGGGATCCCGGATGCCGCGTTCTACCAGTTGCGGCTAGCGCGAACAACGCGGCAGATTCAAAGGTGCATCCGTCAGCCAAATTGACCAGCGTCGTCGCGCGCGCGCTTTGCCGGGTTGCCTCGCGGCCGCAGAAGACGCGAGCCTTGCGGACCCGATAGCCCGGCGGTTAATCCAGTTCGACGATGTTGCCGTTCTGCAACGAGACCCGGCGGTCCATCCGCCCCGCCAGTTCCATATTGTGGGTAGCGATCAGCATCGCCACCCGGGTCGCCCGGACCAATTGCATCAGTGCCTGAAACACGTGATCGGCGGTGTGCGGGTCGAGGTTTCCGGTCGGCTCATCGGCAAACAGAACGCGGGGCGCATTGGCGACCGCGCGGGCGATCGCGACCCGCTGCTGCTCGCCGCCGGACAGTTCGGCCGGCCGATGGGTGATGCGGTCGCCGAGGCCCAGATAGGCCAGGATTTCCTTGGCGCGGCTGACGGTCTCGCTCTTCTTCAGCCCGCGGATCATCTGCGGCAGCATGACGTTTTCCAGCGCGCTGAATTCCGGCAGCAGTCGGTGCGACTGGTAGACGAAGCCGATGTCGGTGCGGCGGATCTGGGTGCGCTCGGCATCGGTCAAAGCCGTGGTGGCGGTGCCGCCGACATAGACCTCGCCCTCGTCCGGGTGCTCGAGCAGGCCGGCGATGTGCAGCAGCGTCGATTTGCCGGCGCCGCTGGGCGCCACCAGCGCCACCGACTGCCCGGCCCACAGCGCCAGCTTGGCACCGTCCAGAATGGTCAGCGTCGACTCACCCTGCGAATAGTGCCGCTTGATGTCGTGTAGATAGACAACCGGTATGTCTTCCGCGCCCTGCTCCATCAGTCCTGCCTCACTCGTACCGCAGCGCTTCGACAGGATCGAGACGTGCGGCGCGCCACGACGGATACAGCGTGGCGAGGAACGACAGCGTCAAGGCCATGATCACCACGGCGCTGGTCTCGGCGAAATCGATTTCGGCCGGCAGCTTGGACAGGAAATACAGTTCCGGCGAGAACAGCTCAGTATTGGTCATCCAGGACAAGAATTGCCGGATCGATTCGATGTTGAGGCAGACCAGCAAGCCGACCAGAAATCCGGTCAAAGTGCCGACCACGCCGATCGCAGCGCCGGTGATCAGAAATACCCGCATGATCGAGCCCTGGGTCGCCCCCATAGTGCGCAGGATCGCGATGTCGCTGCCCTTGTCCTTCACCAGCATGATCAGCCCGGACACGATGTTGAGCGCCGCCACCAGCACGATCAGGGTCAGAATCAGGAACATGACATTGCGCTCGACCTGCAGCGCGTTGAAGAAGGTCGCGTTGCGCTGCCGCCAATCGACCAGGAACACCGGTCGTCCCGCAGCCTCCGTGACCGATTTGCGGAAGCCGTCGATCTTGTCCGGATTGGTGGTGTAGACCTCGATCGCGGTGACGTCGTTGGCCCGGTTGAAATAGGCCTGCGCCTCGGTCAGCGGCATGAACACGAAGGTCGAATCATATTCCGACATGCCGATCTCGAACACCGCGGCGACCTTGTAGGGTTTGATCCGCGGCATCGTGCCGGCCGGGGTCACGGCGCCGCGCGGCGCCACCAGCGTGATGCTGTCGCCGGCGTGCAGCGACAACGTATCGGCGAGCCGGCGGCCGATCGCGACGCCCTGGCCCTCGTCGAAGCCTTCCAGCGAGCCCTGCTTGATGTGGTTGACGATCGACGACAGTTTGTTGAGGTCGTCGGCGCGGATGCCGCGCACGAACACGCCCGCGGCGTTGAACGGCGACGAGGCCAGCGCCTGGCCGTCGACCACCGGCGCCGCCAGCTTGATGCCGGCGACCTTGTTGATCCGATCGGCGACGTCCTTCCAGTCGGTCAGCGGGCTCTCCAGCGGCTGCACCAGCAGGTGCCCGTTGAGGCCGAGAATCTTGTCCAGCAATTCCTTGCGGAAGCCGTTCATCACCGCCATCACGATGATCAGGGTGGCGACGCCGAGCATGATGCCGAGGAACGAAAACCCGGCGATCACCGAAATGAAGCCTTCCTTGCGACGCGCACGCAGATAGCGTCCGGACAGCAGCCATTCGAATGGCGCGAAGGGTGTGGTTCGAATTGGCTCGCTCATACTGTCATCCATAGCCCGAATCGCACATGATTCGGGCTAATTCTAGCCGCGACACGGTGATGTGCGGACGGCGTCGGTGGAAAAGTGATCACGCCACCAGCCGCGCGACGGCGTCGGCGGCGCTGACATTCTCGCGCGATCCATCGCTGCGGCGTTTGATTTCGACCTTGCCCTCGGCCAGGCCCTTGGGACCAACGAGGATCTGCCACGGAATGCCGATCAGGTCGGCGGTGGCGAATTTCGCCCCTGCCCGCTGATCGGTGTCGTCATACAGCACGTCGACGCCCTTGGCCTTCAGCTCGCGATAGAGCTGTTCGCAGGCGGTGTCGGTAGCGCTGTCGCCCTGCTTCAGGTTCAGCACCGCGACCCGGAACGGCGCCACCGCTTCCGGCCATTTGATACCATTGTCGTCGTGGCAGGCCTCGATGATGGCGCCGACCAGCCGCGACACGCCGACGCCGTAGGAGCCGCCATGGATCGGCACATCGACGCCGTCGGGACCGGCCACCATCGCCTTCATCGAGTCCGAATATTTGGTGCCGAAATAGAAGATCTGGCCGACCTCGATGCCGCGGGTGCTGACCCGATTGGCCTCGGGCACCTCACGCTCGTACCGCGCTGCATCATGGACGTCTTCGGTCGCCGCATAGAGCGTGGTCCATTGCGTGATTATCGGCGTCAGGTCGCCGTCATAATCGACGCCCGCATCGGGGACCGGCAGATTGAGCACGTCATTGTCGCAGAACACGCCGGATTCGCCGGTCTCGGCCAGGACGATAAATTCATGGCTGAGATCGCCGCCGATCGGGCCGGTCTCGGCCCGCATCGGGATCGCCTTCAGCCCCATCCGGGCGAAGGTCCGCAAGTAAGCGACGAACATCCGGTTATAGGATTTGCGCGCCGCGGCCTCGTCGATATCGAAGGAATAAGCATCCTTCATCAGGAATTCACGGCCGCGCATCACGCCGAAGCGCGGGCGCTGCTCGTCGCGAAACTTCCATTGGATGTGGTAGAGGTTGAGCGGCAGGCTCTTGTAGGAGCGCACATAGGAGCGGAAGATCTCGGTGATCATTTCCTCATTGGTCGGCCCATACAGCAATTCGCGCTTGTGCCGGTCGGTGATGCGCAGCATTTCCGGACCATAGGCATCGTAGCGCCCGCTCTCGCGCCACAGATCGGCGAGCTGCAGCGTCGGCATCAACAGCTCGATCGCCCCGGCGCGGTTCTGCTCCTCGCGCACGATCTGCTCGATCTTCTTCAGCACCAGCAGCCCCAGCGGCAGCCACGCATAAATGCCGGCGGCCTCCTGGCGCATCATGCCGGCGCGCAGCATCAGGCGGTGCGAGACGATCTCGGCCTCCTTCGGGGTCTCCTTGAGGATCGGCAGAAAGAATCGCGACAGGCGCATGGGATGTGCTCAGGAATCGGAGGGACAGGAATTCGCAGCAGTGAAACCGGATTGGCTGCGAAAATACAAGGGCGGCGCGCGGAAAGCCGCAAAAACGCCCGGATTCATTTGACTTTCGGCGGCCCCGCCGAGGCGGCGGCATGGCTTGGCGCAGGCCCCGTCGCAGCTCAGACTATCGGATTAGGATCGGCCCCTCGACGACGATCTTGTTGAAATCCGAGATCAGGATGCCGAGCGACAACGTCCAACGGCCGGGCACCGGCGCGACCATCCGCACCCGCCACTGCCCCGACCCGAGGCTTTGCGCGTCCGCGGCCGCGGGTTCGATGCCCATGGCGGGATTTGACAGCGTCACGGTCAGCGCCTGGGCGCGCAACGGAGTGTGGTCGGGCGCCTCAAGCTCAACGGTGATGTCGATCGGCCCGGCCCGCCCCGGCGCCACGGTGACTTGCGCCATCGCCCGCTCGGCATGCAGATAAGTGACCGAGCTGTCGGTGGCCGCGGCCAGCGCCCGCGGCGGCGGCGTAAATCGCCACAGGGCCACGACGCCGAGGATCGCCGCCACCACGATCAGTTCGGCCGCGATTGATCGCCGCAAGGCGCGCCGCGGCCGCTCCGCCCCCGCCAGCGCGCCCGGGGTCAGCCGGCGATTGAGCAGCGCGAAAGCCAGCAGCAGCAGGACCAGGGCGATCTTGACGCACAGCACTTGGCCATAGGAGGTGGTCCACAGCGCCGCGACCCGCCCCAGTTGCACGACCGCCAAGGCGACACCGCTGGCCAGCAAGGCCCCGACCGCAAAGGGAATCGTCCGGGAAAAAGCGGCGAGCGAATCCCGGCCGCGATCGGCCCCGGCACGCAGCGCCAGTCCGAGCGGCAGCAACGCGCCGATCCAGTAAGCCAGGCAGACGCCATGCACGAAGACCGACGTCATGGTGACCCAGCGCGGATTCGCGGTGGCGGCATGACCGCTGGCGGCGAGCGCCGCGCCGGTCCCCAGCAGTGCGATCAGCGACCAGGTCTTCGCTGCCCGGCCCCGCGACGCCAGCGAGACCAGGCCGCATAGCAGCGCCACGACGGCAATCGCCGCGGCATGGCCGAACGATCCCTGCATGCCGCTGGCCCAGGCCGCCGTAGACAACAGCCTGCGCAACGGCAGGTCGGCCATGTCGAGCCCCTGCAATGCGGTCGACACCGCGACGGCTGCCAGTCCGACAAGACTGATCACGGCGCAGCCGATGGTCGTCCCGCGATCGGGCTGCGACCTCGGCACCCAGGCCAGGAAGAATGCGCCGCCGGCGCCGACAAACAGCCCCAGATAGATGGCGAGGCGCGCCAGCCAGATCGCGGCGCGGCGCGGGGCGTGGCCGGTGACCTCGAGCGTCGGCAGCGCGGTGTCGGCGCGTCCGATCGAGAAGCTCAGCGAACCGCCGACCGGATGACCATCCTCCGAGATCACCCGCCAGCTCAGCAGATGCACCCCCTCGCCCAGCGGCGCCGGCGGCGTCAGCACCAGATTGTCGCCGTCCCGGTCTATTTGTACGATCGGCGTCGCGGTGCCGCGCGCATCGATCAGCCGCAAGGCCAGCGGTTCGACCGCCTCGTTGAAGCGCAGCGTCAGCGTCGCCGGCGCGGTCGTCAGCACCGCCTCGTTGGCGGGATCGCTGGCGACCAGGCTGGCATGGGCGAGCGCCGCCGACGGCGCCAGCGCCAGCCACACAAGGCCCAGCGCCGCCCATAGGCGGCGCCGGAATCGCTGTGCAACGGACCCTCTCAAGATCCCTCTCAAGATCCCTCTCAAGATCCCTTGGGCTTCAGGCGGAGCCGTGGCGCGGGCTCAGGCATTTCGTCACCGTCCTTGCCCGCGGCCGGAATCTCGATCCAGCGCGTCACGCCGCTCTCGCATTCCTGCACCACCGGGAAGTACAGCGTCTTGCCGGGCGTATCCGGCAGCTTCATGATCAGGCCGAACGTATCGTAAAGCCGGTCCGGCAACGGGCCGCCGCGCCATGACACCTCGTCCACGGTCTCGGTGATGACCTTGCCGTGCAGGCGCGGGGCGCCATCGACCTTCCTTGTCGTGATGTCGACGCTCCAGCCGGGCTTCATCTGCGGCTTCACGCTCAACACCCCGTCCGGCACCTTGATCCGCAGGGCGACCGTGGCACTGCCGTTGCAACCATGGGGCACGCTGAAGGTGGCCTGGAAATAGCCGCCCGCCGCCGCCTCATTGGGCGACAGCGTGACATGCGCGAAGGCCGGCGCCGATCCAAAGATCAACGCCAGCGCAGCCAGCGGCATCGCTGCCGACGGCCAGCCACTCATCCGAGCGCGGCTCATTTCTTCATTCCGGAATGGCCCATCGGCGCCATCGCGCCACCATGAGCGCCGCCTGCCGGCGCCTGCGCACCGACGCCCTGGACGTCGAGCGCCACCTTCACGTTGCCGGCCTTTTCGAAATCGAGCGTCACCGGCACCTTGTCGCCCTGCTTCAGCGGGGCCTTCAGATCCATCAGCATCAAATGATAGCCGCCGGGTGCCAATGTGACGGTCTTGCCCGGCGCGATCGCAAGGCCGTTGTCGAGCGGACGCATGGTCATCACGCCGTTGTTCATCGCCATTTCGTGGATGTCGATCTTGGCGGCGATGGTCGAGGAGCCGCCCAGCAGGCGGTCCGGCGTCGTCCCCGTGTTCTCGACGGTGAGGTAGCCGCCGCCGATCTTGGCGCCGCCCGGCGTGGCGCGAGCCCATGCCTGGGTGATGACCAGATTGCCGGCCTTGACTTCGCCGGCCTGCGCCTGAGCGGTGGACAGCGCGCAGAGGATGGCCGCGGATGCAACGCCGCGAAAGATGGTGTTCATGTTGGAATCTCTCTTGTTTGCGAGCGAGCGTCGCGCGCTGCGGGCGGACGATGTCCGAACCCGATCGCGAAGCCAGCCCGTTAAATCATGCAATAGGGAGGCAGCCGGTAGCTGCGCCCCGTGGGTCGCCTCATAGCAAGGCGGCAAGCGGCGGTCCGCGCGCCTGTGCGTTGGAGCCGACGCGGTCGGCCGTCGGCGCCGCAATGCGCTCGCGCCAGACCACGGTCTGATACTGACGCTGCAGCGTCACGAAGCTGAACGGCGCCCCGTTCGGCACCGGCGGGCCGCCGAGTCCCGCGGCACAGATGGCGCAGCAACTGCCATCGCCATGCGGACCAGCCGGCAGGCCTGAACTGTCCTGGGTCCCGGCCCGGCCGGAACAGATCGAGATCACGGCCAGCGGATCGGATACCGACAGGGCGACGACGCGGAACGCGCCGATCGGCGACAAAAGCTGCACCAGCAGCGCGATCGCCACGATCGGCATCAATTGTCGAAACCGCGGACGCATGATCGCAGCCTGCCTTCCCTGAGCAATTATCATGCAGGTCGAAACAGGCCGATGCAACCGCTAAGCAGCTGCAGCGGCTGTAGACTGCGGCGGCGTGAAGTGCACTTGACAGTTGTCGCTGCGGCATCGCGCACGGCGACGGCCACAACCTTCGGTGGCGATTTTTCAATCATTTCGTCGTGTGCATCAATTTTGCCCAATCATTGCCGGAATTGATGACAAATCGCATGCGATCGGTTACGAATTCAAGCTCAGGCTTATCCGTAAGGCGAAAGTCTGGTGGTCCAAGTCTCGGGAGGAACCCTGACGCGCAAAAGCAGCGTCGCCCGGCAAACAACGATAAGAGAACTAATCGGGACATTAAGGGTCGACACGGTTTTTGAGCAGGACTTGCGTCCTGCTCTTTTTTTTGCAGCACCGATCGTCGATCGATCCGATCACGCCATCCAAGATCGGCGCTACAGCGGGACGCCCATCAGCTTCGACAGCCGCTCGATGTTGAAATAGCCGGCATGGTAAGCGAGCAGCGCGACGGCAAAGATCACCGCCGAAACGATCGTGGTCCATTTGGCTTTGCGCGCCATCGATGACGCGACGGGCGCGCCGGGATCGGTGCCGGGGATCACCTCGCCGCTTTCGGACTGGCTGTGAATTCCGAACGGCAGCGTCATAAACAACACGATCCACCACAGCACGAAGTAGATCGCCAGCAGGGTCGAGATAGTGGCGATCATCCGATCACTCCTGCTCGATTTCGACCAGCGCTCCGGAAAAATCCTTCGGGTGTAGAAACAGCACCGGCTTGCCGTGGGCACCGATCTTCGGCTCGCCGTCGCCGAGCACGCGGGCGCCCGCCTTCACCAGCGTATCGCGTGCCGCGATGATATCCGGCACGTCGTAGCAGATGTGGTGAATGCCGCCGTCGGCATTGCGCTCAAGGAATTTGGCGATCGGCGAGGCCTCGCCGAGCGGCTGGATGAACTCGATCTTGGTATTGGGCAGCGTCACGAACACCGTGATGACGCCGTGCTCGGGCAGCGGCACCGCAGCCGAGATCTCCGCGTCGAACGCCGCGCCATAGATCTTGGCGGCGTGCTCCGCATCCTTTACCGCGATGGCCACGTGATTAAGCCGGCCCAACATGGCAGTTCTCCGTCGTTGCTTATCAAACCGTCAAAGCGTGTACATAGCACAGCGGCTTCTTGCCCCAATGCTCCTGCACCACCGAACGCACCGTGCGTCGCACCGATTCGGCCATCGCGTCGGGATCGCGCTTGCGCGCCTTCGGCAGGCCTTCGATCGTGGTGACGATGGCGTCGAACAGGATATCGTCGATCGGCTCGCCGCCGGAATTCTTTTCCGGGATGCCGGCCAGATCGATCTCCGGATCGTCGACCAACTCGCCCTTGTCGGTGATGGCGAAGGCCACGAAGACGGCGCCGGCGAACGACAGTTTCTTGCGTTCCACCACGGCGCGCGATTTCGACTCCTCGAGAATCGAGCCGTCCTTGTAAAGCCGACCCGACGGCAGCTGCTCGATCACCGCGCTATCGCCCGGCCCCAGCCGCACCAAATCGCCGTTCTTGCAGATCAGCACTTTGGGCACGCCGCAGGCGCGCGCGAGTTTGCCGTGCTCGAACAGATGCAGCGCTTCGCCATGCACAGGGATCAGCAATTGCGGACGGACCCAGGAAATCATCTCGCGCAATTCGTCGCGGCGCGGATGGCCGGAGACGTGAACCATATGGGTGCGGTCGGTGATCACCTCGATGCCCTGGTTGATCAGGCCGTTGATGATGCCGCCGACCGAACGCTCATTGCCCGGAATTGTGCGCGAGGAGAAGATCACGCAGTCGCCCTTGTTCAGCGTGACCTGCGGATGGTCGTCATTGGCGATCCGCGACAGCGCCGCGCGCGGTTCGCCCTGGCTGCCGGTGCACAGCGCCACCACCTTGTCAGGCGGAAAATGCCCGTACAGGTCGGCGCCGCGGAATGCCGGGATGCCGTCGAGATAACCGGTCTCGCGGGCCACCTGCACCACCCGTTCCATGGCGCGGCCGACGAGAACGACCTCGCGGCCACAGGCCTGCGCGGCCTCGGCGACAGCGCGCAGCCGCGCGACGTTAGAAGCGAAGGTGGTGACCGCGACCCGACCGCGTGCCGCCTTCATCAAGGCGGCGAGATTCTTGGCGACCTCGGCCTCCGACGGCGATTGGCCCTCGCGCACCGCGTTGGTGGAATCGCCGATCAGCGCCAGCACCCCCTCGTCGCCGAGTTGGCGCAAGCGCGCCTCGTCGGTCGGCTTGCCGATGATCGGGGTGAGATCGATCTTCCAGTCGCCGGTATGCACCACGGTGCCGACCGAGGTGCGGATCGCCAGCGCGTGGGCTTCCGGAATCGAATGCGCCACCGGGATGAATTCGACGTTGAACGGCCCCAGATCGATTCGGCCGCCGGACGGCACCACGGTCACCGGAATTTTCGGCGGGTTGCGTTCCGACGCCAACTTGGCGGCGAACAAAGATGCGCTGAACTTGGTGGCGTAGATCGGGCATTTCAGCTTCGGCCACAAATCGATGATGGCGCCGAAATGATCCTCATGGGCGTGGGTCAGTACCAGCCCGACCAGATTCTTCTTTTCCTTCTCCAGGAATCGTACATCCGGCATGATCAGATCGATGCCGGGCAGATGCTCCTCATCGCCGAACGACACCCCGAGATCGACCATGAGCCAGCGCCGCTGCGGACCGTTGCCGAAGCCGTAGACATAAAGATTCATGCCGATCTCGCCGACGCCCCCGAGCGGGACGAAGGTCATTTCATCTGGCCGTGCCATCAATTTGTTGCCTTTGCCGACGCGGCGTCGCCGAAATAAACATCCCCGGCCGCAATCGGGATTCGTTTGCGGTCCGCAGTCGTCACGATCATACAGCCGGTATCATCGATGGTGTCGAATATTCCCGAAACAACGGAAGTGCCGTGGCTGATCGAGACCGCCTGCCCGAGCCCGGCAGCGCGTTCCAGCCACATGGTGCGGATCTGCGGGAAGCCGCGACCGTTATTCCAAATTCCACGCATCTCGTGCCACGAATCCGACAGCGCTGCAAACACGTCTTCGGCGCTGGCGCCGACGCCGAGGGCGTTGAGACTGGTCGCCCGATAGGGCGTGCCTTCGGGCGCCGCCACCACATTGATCCCGATACCGACGACGACCGCCAATTGACCGTCGGGGCGTGCCTCGGCCTCCAGATTCATGCCGACGAGCTTGGCGCCGCCGGCCAGAATGTCGTTGGGCCATTTCAGCCGATAATCATTCGCAGCCGAATCCGGGGCCCGCATGGCGGCCTCGACGCTGACCTGGCGCAGCGCCATCTCCACCGCGATACCGGCGGCAAAGCCAAGCGTCGCCGCCACTGGCGGCGTCACGTTGAGGATTTCGAACACCGAACTGGCAAGATTGCCGCGCGGCGCGACCCATGGGCGGTTGCGGCGGCCGCGGCCGGCCGTCTGGATCGTGGTGACGAACCAGCAGGGCGCCGCGCCGCCGGCGCGGGCATGATCCATCGCGTCGATATTGGTCGAGCCGGTCTCGGCAAACACCTTGACGCCGGTGCCCGCCGCCCGCGATTTCGGACCCAGCGAGAACACCACCTAGAACAGCGACTTGGCAGCCACCGACGCGGCGCTCACCAGCGGCGCCGGATACACGAAGAACAGGATGTTGAACACGCCCGCGACAGCGAGCACGGTGCGCAGCTCCATCCGCACCGGATCGATGCCCGGCGCCGGCTCGTCGAAATACATCACCTTGACGATGGTCAGATAATAAAAGGCGCTCACCACGCTGGTCACCACGCCGATCACCGCAAGTGTGAACAGCCCGGCCTTGATGGCCGCGACAAACACGTAGAACTTGGCGAAGAACCCGGCCAAGGGCGGAACCCCCGCCATCGAAAACAGCAACATCGCGAAGACGAACGCCAGCGCCGGATTGGTGCGCGACAGGCCGGCGAAATCCCGGATGTTCTCGACGTGCAGGCCGCCCCGCTTCATCGCCAGGATCACCGCGAAAGTGCCGAGCGTCATCGCGACATAGATCGAGATATAGACCAGCACGCCCTGCGCGCCTTCCACCGTCCCGGCGGCCAGCCCCACCAGCGCGAAGCCGATATGGCCGATCGCCGAATAGGCCATCAGGCGTTTGATGTTGGTCTGCGCGATCGCCGCGAACGAGCCCAGCGCCATCGAGGCGATCGCCACGAAAACGATGATCTGCTGCCATTGCGGGACGATGCCGGGAAAGGCGGTGAGCGCCACCCGGGTAAAGATCGCCAGACCCGCGACCTTCGGCGCCGAGGCGAAGAACGCGGTGACCGGGGTCGGCGCGCCCTCATAGACGTCGGGCGTCCACATATGGAACGGCACCGCCGAGACCTTGAAGCACAGGCCGGCAAACAGGAACACCAGACCGAACACCAGGCCGACATTGCCGTCCTTGGCGACCGCGGCGATGCCGGCGAAGCTGACGGTGCCGGTGAAGCCGTAGATCAGCGAGGCGCCGTATAGCAGCATCCCGGACGACAGCGCGCCGAGCACGAAATACTTCAGGCCGGCCTCGTTGGATTTCGGATCCGAGCGATTACTCGCCGCCACCACATAGAGCGCGAGACTCATCAGTTCGAGGCCGAGATAGAGCATGATCAGGTCGCCGGCCGAAATCAGCAGCATCATGCCGGCCGAGGACAGCAGCACCAGGATCGCATATTCGAACATCCGGCGCGACGGATCGGCGACAATCTCCGCCGACAGGATCAGCGTCGCGGCAGAGCCGATCAGCGCTAGGATCTTGAGGAACCGGGCGAAGTCATCGACGATGAAGCTGCCGCCGAACGTCACCAGTCTGCCGGCCGGCAGCATCAGTTCGAGGCCGCCGGTCACCACCAGCAGGACGATCGCCAGCGTGGTGACCAGCCGCGTCGTCTGTGCCCCGCGATAGGCGCCGAGCATCAACAGCAGCATGGCGCCGATCACCAGCACGATCTCCGGCAGGATGGGTAGCAGCGAATAGCCGGCGGCATCAAAATTCATGGCGTCTTGTCCTGACCTGCCGCGTTTAATGCAGCAGCGCCGCTGCCTTCACGGCAGAGGTCGCGGCAGCGTAATTGGTGACGAGGAGTTGCACCGAAGCCGCCGACATGTCGAGCACGGGCTTCGGATAGACGCCGAACAGAAGGGTGAGGATGACCAGCGGCGCCAGCATGATGCTTTCACGCAAGGTCAGGTCCTTGATGCTGGCCAGTGACGGCTTCACCAGCGCCCCGAAGATCACCTTGCGGTACAACCACAATGCATAGGCCGCCGACAGGATCACGCCCAGCGTGGCCACCATCGCGGTCGGCAGCGAGACCTTGAAGGTGCCGATCAGCGTCAAAAATTCGCCGACGAAACCGGAGGTGCCCGGCAGCCCGACATTGGCCATGGTGAACACCATGAACACCAGCGCATAGAGCGGCATCCGGTTGACCAGCCCGCCATAGGCGGCAATCTCGCGGGTATGCAGGCGGTCGTAGACGATGCCGACGCAGAGGAACAGCGCGCCCGACACGATGCCGTGCGAGATCATCTGGAACACGCCGCCGGCGACGCCCTGGGTGGTCCCGGCGAAGATCCCCATGGTGACGAAGCCCATATGGGCCACCGACGAATAGGCGATCAGCTTCTTGATGTCTTCCTGCATCAGCGCGACCAGCGAGGTGTAGACGATCGCGATCACCGACAGGGCGAACATGAACGGCGTGAAATACAGCGACGCATCCGGAAACATCGGCAGCGAGAACCGCAGGAAGCCGTACCCGCCCATCTTCAGCATGATCGCCGCCAGCACCACGGAGCCCGCGGTCGGTGCCTCGACATGGGCGTCCGGCAGCCAGGTGTGCACCGGCCACATCGGCATCTTCACGGCGAAGGACGCGAAGAACGCCAGCCACGCCCAGGTCTGCAACCCACGCGGCACGGCCGTATGCATCAGCGTCGGAATGTCGGTGGTGCCGGCGTTCAGGTACAGCGCCATGATCGCCAGCAGCATCAACACCGAGCCGAGCAGCGTGTAGAGGAAGAATTTGAACGAGGCATAGACCCGGCGCGGACCGCCCCACACCCCGATGATCAGGAACATCGGGATCAGGCCGCCCTCGAAGAACAGATAGAACAGCACCAGATCCAGCGCCGAGAAGGTGCCGATCATCAGCGTTTCGAGGAACAGGAACGCGATCATATATTCGCGCACCCGCAGCTTGATCGATTTCCAGCTGGCGATGATGCAGAACGGCATCAACGCCGTGGTCAGGATCACGAAGGGCAGCGAAATGCCGTCCACACCCATATGATAGGTGATGGCGTTGGCGATCCACGGCGCCTTTTCGACGAATTGGAAGTCCGGATTGCTCTGGTCGAACCGCATCACGAGGATCAGCGACACCGCGAAGGTGATCAGCGTGGTCCACAGCGCGATCCAGCGCGCATTGCGGTTGGCGGCCTCGTCACTGCCGCGCGCCAGCAGGTACACCAGCACGGCGCCGACCAGCGGCAGGAAAGTGACGACGGAAAGAACGGGCCAGGTCGTCATCACTGGCCTCCCACGCCGAGCATGAACCACGTAATCAGACCGGCCACGCCGATCAGCATCGCGAAAGCATAATGGTAGAGATAGCCGGTCTGCAGCCTGACCACGCCACGGGTGACATCCAGCACCCGCGCCGAAATCCCGTCCGGGCCGAGCCCGTCGATGATCAGGCCATCGCCCTTCTTCCACAGGAAGCGGCCGAGCCATTTGGTCGGGCGCACGAAGATCAGGTCATACAGCTCGTCGAAATACCATTTGTTGAGCAGGAATTTGTACAGCAGCTGATGCTGATTGGCGAGTTCGACCGGCAGATACGGCCTTCGAATATAGAACATCCACGCCACCAGGAAGCCGATCACCATCATCACCGTCGGCAGGAACGCGACGCTTTCCGGAATGTGGTGCATCGCGTCGATAATCTCCGGGTTCATCTTCAGCGAGTCGCGGAAGAACTCCTCAATGCCGTGCCCGGCGAACAATTCCTTGAACGGGAAACCCGCCGCCAGCGCGCCGACCGCCAGCACGAACAGCGGGATCAGCATCGGCAACGGACTTTCATGAGCGGCCTGATGATGCGCCTGATCATGCGGCTCGCCGTGGAAGGTCTTGAAGATCAGCCGCCAGGAATAGAACGAGGTCAGGCCGGCGGCGACCACCGTCATGACGAAGCCGTAGAACGCCATTGGGTTATGCGAGGCATAGGCGGATTCGATGATCGCGTCCTTGGAGAAATAGCCGGCGGTGAGCGGAAAGCCGGTCAGCGCCAGGGTGCCGATCACCATCGCGATATAGGTGAACGGGATCTTGTCCTTCAGCCCGCCCATGCGGCGGATGTCCTGCTCGTGATGCATCGCGTGGATCACCGAGCCCGAGCCCAGGAACAGCAGCGCCTTGAAGAAGGCGTGGGTGAACAGATGGAAGATGCCGACCGAATAGGCCCCCGCCCCCATCGCGACGAACATGTAGCCGAGCTGCGAACAGGTCGAATAGGCGATGATCCGCTTGATGTCGTTCTGCACCAGGCCGATGGTCGCGGCGAAGAACGCCGTGGTGCCGCCGATGAACATCACGAAGGTCTGCGCGTCGGGCGCCAACTCGAACAGCGGCGACAGCCGCGCCACCATGAATACACCAGCGGTGACCATCGTGGCGGCGTGGATCAGCGCGGAGACCGGGGTCGGGCCTTCCATCGCGTCCGGCAGCCAGGTGTGCAGCAGGAACTGGGCCGACTTGCCCATCGCGCCCATGAACAGCAGCAGGCAGGTCAAGGTCAGGGCATCGGCGTGCCAGCCGAACAGCGGAATGGTCTTGCCGACCAGGCCGGGCGCGCCGGCGAAGATGGTTTCGAAATCGGTCGAGCCGATCAGCATGTAGATCGCGAAAATGCCGAGCGCGAAGCCGAAATCGCCGACCCGGTTGACCACAAAGGCCTTGATCGCCGCGGCATTGGCCGAGGGCTTCTGGTACCAGAACCCGATCAGCAGATAGCTGGCGAGACCGACGCCTTCCCAGCCGAAGAACATCTGCACCAGATTGTCGGCGGTCACCAGCATCAGCATCGCGAAGGTGAACAGCGACAGATAGCCGAAGAACCGCGGCCGGTTCGGGTCGTCATTCATGTAGCCGATCGAATACAGGTGAACCAGCGACGACACCGAGGTCACCACCACCAGCATCACCGCGGTCAACGTATCGACGCGCAGCGACCACGCCACTTGCAGATCCCCGGAATTGATCCAGGGAAACAGCGCGATCCGCACGTCGTGATGCATGAAGCCGACATCGACCAGCGCCACCCATGACAGGCCGGCGGAGATCAGCAGCAGCGCCGTGGTGATGATTTCGGTGACCCGCGAGCCGGCGGCCGCTGGCTCGACCGGATGATCGTGGCCGTGATCGTCGTCGGCATGAGCGGCATGGGCATGATCGTCATGCGCGGCGTGGCCGTGGCCATCGCCATGATCGAGGGTGTCGCCGCTGGGATGGCGCGCATGGGCGCCGACCAGCGCGATGACGGCAGCAATCAGCGCGCCGACCAGCGGCAGGAAAACAATGGCCTGGATCATGCGAGCGCCTTTTGCGCGAGCGTGATCCGGCCGGACAACCGCGTCTCGTGGTCCCGGATCATGCCCTAGCCCTTCATCAAGTTGATGTCTTCAACCGCGATCGAACCGCGGTTGCGGAAATACACCACCAGCACCGCAAGGCCGATCGCCGCTTCCGCCGCGGCCACCGTGAGCACCAGCAAGGCGAACACCTGTCCGACGATGTCGTTCAGATAGCTGGAAAACGCCACCAGATTGATGTTGACCGCGAGCAGCATCAGCTCGATCGACATCAGGATGATGATCACATTCTTGCGGTTCAGGAAGATCCCGAGCGTGCCGAGGGTGAACAGGATGGCGGCGACCGAGAGGAAGTGCCCCAGGCCGATGGTCGTCAAGGCATCCGTCATTGCACCCACTCCGCCGCGTCCGCGTCCTTGAGCCCCTGCCCCGACGCCACCTTGCGCACATCCATCGCCGCGTCCTTGGTCCGCGCGTTCTGCGCGCCGATGTTCTGCCGCTTCACCTTCTTCTTGTGCTGGATCGTCAGCACGATCGCGCCGATCATCGCCACCAGCAGGATCAGGCCCGAAATCTGGAAGTAGTGAATGTAGCGGGTGTAGAGCACCAGCCCGAGCGCCTCGGTATTGCCGACATTGGCCGGGATCGGCGAGGTGATCGCCTGGGTGATGGTCGGACTGATGACCCAGCCGCCCGCCAGCAGCAGCAATTCGGCGAGGAAGATCACGCCGATCAACAGGCCGAACGGCAGATATTCCAGAAATCCTTCGCGCAAGCGGCTGAAATCGACATCCAGCATCATGATCACGAACAAGAACAGCACCGCGACCGCGCCGACATAGACCACGATCAGGATCATCGCCAGGAATTCGGCGCCCATCAGCATGAACAGCCCGGCGGCGTTGACGAACACCAGGATCAGGAACAGCACCGAATGCACGGGATTGCGCGCGACGATCACCATCACCGCGGAGGCGATCGCGGTGCAGGCATAGAGATAAAAGAACAGCGCGGGCATGGTCATGGCGTCAGCTCACCGGTATGGCGCATCGAGTTCGATGCTCTTGGCGATCTCGCGTTCCCAGCGGTCGCCGTTGGCGAGAAGTTTCGCCTTGTCGTAATACAGCTCCTCACGGGTCTCGGTGGCGAATTCGAAATTCGGCCCCTCGACAATGGCGTCGACCGGGCACGCTTCCTGGCACAGCCCGCAATAGATGCATTTCACCATGTCGATGTCATAGCGCACGGTGCGGCGGGTGCCGTCATTGCGGCGCGGTCCGGCCTCGATGGTGATCGCCTGCGCCGGGCAGATCGCCTCGCACAATTTGCAGGCGATGCAGCGTTCCTCGCCGTTCGGATAACGACGCAGCGCGTGCTCGCCGCGAAAGCGCGGTGAGATCGGCCCCTTTTCGAAGGGATAGTTCAACGTCGGCTTCGGCTTGAAGAAATAACGCATGGCGAGAAAGAACGCCGATACGAATTCGGTCAGCAGTAGCGAACGGGCGGATGCGTTGACGCTCATGACGGCCTCATTTCGGTGCCAGCCCCGCAAATTGAAGCACGGCGGCGACGATCACCACCATCACCAGCGACAGCGGCAGGAACACCTTCCAGCCGAGTCGCATCAATTGGTCGTAGCGGTAGCGCGGTACGATCGCCTTCGCCATCGCAAACATGAAGAACATGAAGAACAGTTTCAGCACGAACCAGATGATGCCCGGCACCCAGGTAAACGGGGCGAAGGGAATCGGCGACAACCAGCCGCCGAGGAACAGGATCGCGCCCATCGCGCACATCGTGGTGATGGCGACGTATTCGCCGAGCATGAACAGCAGATAGGGCGTCGAGGAATATTCCACCATGAAGCCCGCGACCAGCTCGGACTCGGCCTCGACCAGATCGAATGGCGGACGGTTGGTCTCGGCCAGCGCCGAGACGTAGAAGATCACGAACACCGGAAACAGCGGCAGCCAATACCAGCCGAGCAGGCCCAGCTTGGTGTTCTGCGCTTCGACGATCGCGGTGAGGTTGAGCGAGCCGACGCAGAGCAGCACGCAGATGATCACCAGGCCGATCGAGACTTCGTAGGATACCATCTGCGCGGCGGAGCGCAGCGCCGCCAGGAACGGATATTTCGAATTCGACGACCAGCCGGCCATGATGATGCCGTAGACCGACAGCGACGACACCGCGAGAATATACAGCACGCCGACATTGATATCGGCGATCACCCATCCGGCCGAGACCGGGATCACCGCCCAGGCCGACAGCGCCAGCACGCAGGTCACCAGCGGCGCCAGAAGGAACACGCCCTTGTTGGCGCCCGACGGAACGGTCGGCTCCTTGAACACGAATTTCAACAGGTCGGCGAAGGATTGCAGCAACCCAAAGGGCCCGACCACATTGGGCCCGCGCCGGATCTGCACCGCCGCCCAGATCTTGCGATCGGCCAGCAGGATATAGGCGATGCAGACCAGCAGCACCACGATCAGCAGCAGGCTCTGCCCCACCACGATGATCAACGGCCACAGATAGGTTGTCCAGAATTCAGCCATCGATCCTGCTCACTCCGCCGCTGTCAGCATCTGCCCGGAGGCCAGGCGCGAACATTCCGCCATCACCGCCGAGGCCCGCGCGATCGGGTTGGTCATGTAATAATCGTCGATCGCCGGCCTGAACGGCGATTTCTCGACCTTGCCGCCGCGCGCCGCGAGTGCGCGAATGCCGCCGGCGTCGCCGGCCTCGATCTGATCGACCCGCATCAGATGCGGCACCGCGCCGAACAGCGCCTTGCGCAAAGCGCTCTGCGAATCATAAGGCAATTTGTGACCGATCGCCTCCGACAGCGCGCGCAGGATCGCCCAATCCTCGCGGGCCTCGCCGGGTGGGAACGCGGCGCGTTCGGCGATCTGCACCCTGCCCTCGGTGTTGACGTAAAGGCCGGACTTCTCCGTATAGGCGGCGCCCGGCAGGATGACGTCGGCGCGATGCGCGCCGCGGTCGCCATGGGTGCCGATATAGACCACGAAAACATCGTCCGGCACCATGATCTCGTCGGCGCCCAGCGAGAACAGCACGTCGAGCGTGCCGACGGTGATCATCTGCGCGGCGGTGAGACCGCTGTCGCCGGGTGCGAAGCCGACGTCGAGCGCGCCGACGCTGGAAGCCGCGCCATGCAGCACGCCGAAGCCGTTCCAGCCATCCTTCACCGCGCCCAGATCCAGCGCCAGTTTCGCTGCCTGCGCCAGCACCGCGGCGGCGTCGTGCCGCGCCAGCGCCGACGCGCCGACCAGAATGATCGGGTTTTTGGCGTTCTTCAGCACCTCGGCGAAATCGTTCTTGCCGGCGGCGAGATCGCTCAGCGAATCCACGCCAGCGCCGAGATAATCATATTGGTAGGTCAGATCGGCCTGTTCGCCGATCACGCCGATTTTCAGCGCGCCGCTGCGCCAGCGCTTGCGGATCCGGGCGTTGAAGACGGCGGCTTCCTTGCGCGGATTGGCGCCCACGATCAGCAGCGCGTCGGCCTGCTCGATGCCGGCGATGGTCGGATTGAAGATGTAGGACGCCCGGCCCGCCTTGGGATCGAACGCCGCGACTTTCTGCGCGGCGATGTTGGCCGAGCCCAGCATGGTCATCAGCTGCTTCAGCGCGAACATCTCTTCCACGGCGGCAAGATCGCCGGCGATCGCGCCGATCCGCTTGCCATCGACCTGGCCGAGCTTGGCGGCGATCGCGCCGAACGCTTCCGCCCACGACGCCGCGCGCAACTTGCCGGCTTCTCGGATATAGGGCCGATCGAGCCGCTGGGTGCGCAATCCGTCGACGATGTGGCGGGTCTTGTCGGAGATCCACTCCTCGTTCACCGCCTCGTTGACGCGCGGCAGAATCCGCATCACTTCGCGGCCGCGGGTGTCGACCCGGATCGCCGAGCCGAGCGCGTCCATCACGTCGATCGACTGGGTCTTGCCGAGCTCCCAAGGCCGTGCGGCGAACGCATAGGGCTTCGAGGTCAGCGCCCCGACCGGACAGATGTCGACCAGATTGCCCTGCAATTCCGAGGTCAGCGCGCTTTCGAGATAGGTGGTGATCTCCATATCCTCGCCGCGGCCGGTGGCGCCCATTTCGGGCAGCCCGCAGACTTCGGAGGCGAAGCGCACGCAGCGGGTGCACTGGATGCAGCGGTTCATCGAGGTCTTGACCAGGACGCCGAGATATTTGTCCTCGACCGCGCGCTTGTTCTCTGCAAAGCGGCTGGAATCGACGCCGTAGCCCATCGCCTGGTCCTGCAGGTCGCATTCGCCGCCCTGATCGCAGATCGGGCAATCCAGCGGATGATTGATCAGCAGGAATTCCATCACGCCTTCGCGCGCCTTCTTGACCATCGGCGAACGGGTCGAGATTTCCGGCGGCTCGCCCTTCGGACCCGGACGGCAATCGCGCACGCCCCAGGCGCAGCTCGCCACCGGCTTCGGCGTGCCCTTCACCTCGACCAGACACATCCGGCAATTGCCGGCGATCGACAGCCGCTCATGGTAGCAGAACCGCGGAATCTCGGCGCCCGCGGCCTCGCAGGCCTGCAGCAGCGTGTAGTCCGGCGGGACTTCGATTTCATTGCCGTCGACGATGAGTTTGATCATGTGGCCTACTCCGCCGCGACCATGTGGGCGGGATCGAGAATACCGACATCGTCGACATCGGCGCGGTGCGAATAGGCGTCGATCCGCTCCTCGATCTCATGCCGGAAATGCGTGATCAATCCCTGGATCGGCCACGCCGCGGCGTCGCCGAGCGCGCAGATGGTGTGGCCTTCGACCTGCTTGGTGACTTCGAGCAGCATGTCGATCTCGCGCTTGTGGGCGCGGCCTTCCGCCATTCTGGTCAGCACCCGCCACATCCAGCCGGTGCCTTCGCGGCACGGCGTGCACTGGCCGCAGCTCTCATGCTTGTAGAAATACGAGATCCGCGCAATCGCCGCGATCAGATCGGTCGACTTGTCCATCACGATCACCGCGGCGGTGCCGAGGCCGGAGCGCAGCTTGCCGAGGCTGTCGAAATCCATCGGCGTATCGATGATCTGTTCAGCCGGCACCATCCGCACCGACGAGCCGCCGGGGATTACAGCCTTGAGATTGTCCCAGCCGCCGCGGATCCCGCCGCAATGCCGCTCGATCAGCTCGCGGAACGGAATCCCCATCTCTTCTTCGACATTGCAGGGCCGCTCGACATGGCCGGAAATGCAGAACAGTTTCGTGCCGACATTATTCGGCCGGCCGATCCCGGAGAACCACGACGCGCCGCGCCGCAGAATGTCGGGGGCGACCGCGATCGATTCGACATTGTTGACCGTGGTCGGGCAGCCATAGAGGCCGACATTGGCCGGGAATGGCGGCTTCAGCCGCGGCATGCCCTTCTTGCCCTCGAGGCTCTCCAGCAGCGCGGTCTCTTCGCCGCAGATATAGGCGCCGGCGCCGTGGGCGACATAGAGGTCAAACGGCCAGCCGTTATTATTGTCCTTGCCGAGCAGCTTGGCCTCATAGGCCTGATCGATCGCGGCCTGCAGATGCTCGCGCTCGCGGATGAATTCGCCGCGCACATAGATGTAGCCGACATGAGCGTTCATCGCGCAGCCGGCGATCAGGCAGCCTTCGATCAGCAGATGCGGATCGTGGCGCATGATCTCGCGATCCTTGCAGGTGCCGGGCTCGGATTCGTCGGCGTTGACCACCAAATAGCTCGGCCGGCCGTCGGTCGATTCCTTCGGCATGAACGACCATTTCAGCCCGGTCGGGAATCCGGCGCCGCCGCGGCCACGCAGACCCGAGGCCTTCATTTCGGCGATGATCCAGTCGCGGCCCTTTTCGATGATCGCCTTGGTGCCGTCCCAGGCGCCGCGACGGCGCGCGCCTTCGAGGCCCCAGTCGTGGAGGCCGTAAAGATTGCGGAAGATGCGGTCCTTGTCGTCGAGCATGGCAGGCTGCGTCCCCGATCAACGATTGGATTGCATGTAGGCGAGCCCGGCGGCACATCCGCCGAAGGTCAGCGCCCACAACAGGCTTGATTCAAGTGTCGCACTGAGCGCGTAGCGCTGCAGCAGGAAAATAAACACGCTGGCGGTCACCGCGTGCAGCAGGATGTAGCGCAGATTACGCATCAATCCGATACCTTTAAAAACGTCAAGCACGGCGCCGCGCTGCATCACATATTGCCCTTCGCGGTAGCGTCGCCCATGGGCGGTTTCGGCGCCGGACGTTCCTGAACATTGGCGGCCGCACCGGGCTTCTTCGACTCGGAATCGGTCAGCGCCGGTCCGTTGTTCGCATCGGCTGCGCCGGTACCGGCGGTCTCGATATCCTTCAGCGTGGTCGGACCGCCCAGCGGCGCGGAAAACTGCCGGCCGTTTTGCGGGCCCGGCTGCGGCGGGTTGCCGCTCGCAAAACCATCCAGCAGCTTGCCGAAGCTCTCGACGGTCAGATCCTCGTAGGTGTCCTTCCAGATCAGCACCATCGGGGCGTTGACGCAGGAGCCGAGACACTCGACCTCCTCCCAGCTGAAATCTTCGTCGGCGGACAGTTGGAACGGCTCGTGATTGATCCGGTGCTTGCAGACTTCGATCAGTTCGCCGGCGCCGCGCAGCCGGCACGGCGTGGTGCCGCAGACCTGCACATGCGCCTTCTTGCCGACCGGCTGCAGCTGAAACATCGTGTAGAACGTCGCGACTTCCAAAGCCCGGATGTGCGCCATCTGCAGCATGTCGGCGACGGCGCGAATCGCCACTTCGGGAATCCAGCCGCCGCACTGCTCCTGCGCCCGCCACATGATCGCGATCACCGCGGAGGCCTGGCGGCCCTCGGGATATTTCGCGATCTCGCGCTTGGCCCAGGCGAGATTCTCCGCGGTGAAGGCGAAGCTCGCGGGCTGCAGTTCTTTCGGGGCCAAACGTCGGACGGACATTGTCTGTGTGTCTCTCAGGTCTCAGTGAACGCGTTTCGCGGCGCTCGCATTCAGGGTCTCGATCCGGGCCAGCCAGAATGGGCTCGCGGTTCCGACGACGTTGTAACCGACATTCGACGCCACTTTGATTCGATCCAGGATCGAAAGGTCGTCCACGTTTTCGTACCGGTTACTGTGCGGATCGTATACGACCAGTTTCAGCGGGGTGTGATCCAGGATGAATCGCGACACCGTATGCGCCGGATCATTGCCATGCTCTTCGCACAGGATCGCGGTATCACCTTGCAGCAGCCGGGTCCCGCCCTTGATGGCATCGATCTCGACGCCTTCGACGTCGAGCTTGACCAGATATTTGCCGTCGGCGCGAATCTTGCCGTCGTCGAGCAGGCCGTCGAGGGTCAGCACCGGGACGTCCTCACCCTCGGCATCAGGATTGCCGGCGATGCTCAGCGCCTCGTGCTTGGTGCCAGACAGCCTCGCGACGCCAGGCACCGCGCCGATGGCGCTCTTCAAAACGACGAAGCGATCGCCGTTGAGCTTGGCGTTGGTCAGCAGCTTGGCGAAATTGGCGGATGATGGCTCGATCGCGATGACGTTGCGCGAACCGAACGGCGCGCTCGACACCTGAACCGACCAGTAGCCGTAATTCGCGCCGCAATCGATCAGCGTGTAATCGATGTCGGAGGCGCCCTCGAACAGCACCTCGATATCGATCTCGTAGCGAAAGGACGGCTGCAGCAGCTTGCTCCAGTAGCCATCGCCAAAGGGAAACACGAACACCGCATCCGGGCTGAGCTTGATGGCGATATCGCGTTCCGGCAACGCCTTGCGCAGCAGATTGGCGCAGCGGTTGTAGCCGCGATAGGAGAACGTCGATGAAATCCTGGCGCCGGTCACCAGCGCGCAGGCAGCCAGGCGCTCCAAGGCATTGGCGCCTTCAAGAATGCCGGTGCTGCGGTCAAACGCGATGGGCGGCTGCGCGATCAACGATCGACCTCTCCAAACACGATGTCCAGAGAGCCGAGAATCGCCGAGACGTCGGCCAGCAGATGTCCGCGGCAGATGAAGTCCATCGCCTGCAGATGCGCAAAGCCGGGCGCGCGAATCTTGCATTTGTAGGGCTTATTGGTGCCGTCCGAGACCAGATAGACGCCGAACTCGCCCTTCGGCGCTTCGACCGCGACATAGACATCGCCGGCCGGCACCTTGAAGCCTTCGGTATAGAGCTTGAAATGGTGGATCAGCGCTTCCATCGAGCGCTTCATCTCGCCACGGCGCGGCGGGAAGATCTTGTTGTCGTCGGTGGCGACCGGTCCCTGCCCGTCCGGAGCACGCAGCTTGGCGATGCACTGCTTCATGATGCGCACCGACTGGCGCATCTCTTCGACGCGCAGGCAGTAGCGGTCGTAGCAGTCACCGTTCTTGCCGATCGGAACGTCGAAATCCATCTCGGCGTAGCATTCATAGGGCTGCGCCTTGCGCAGATCCCAGGCGGCACCGGAGCCGCGCACCATCACGCCCGAGAAACCCCATTCCCAGGCCTGCGCCAGCGTCACCACGCCGATATCGACATTGCGCTGCTTGAAGATCCGGTTGTTGGTCAGCAGCGTCTCGAGGTCGTCGACGACCTGGATGAATGGGTCGCACCAGGCTTCGATGTCGTTGATCAGCTGCGGCGGCAGATCCTGGTGAACCCCGCCAATGCGGAAATAGGCCGCGTGCATCCGGCTGCCGGAAGCGCGCTCGTAGAACACCATCAGCTTTTCGCGTTCCTCGAACCCCCACAGCGGCGGGGTCAACGCGCCGACGTCCATCGCCTGGGTGGTGACGTTGAGCAGATGCGACAGGATGCGGCCGATTTCGCAATACAGCACTCGGATCAGCTGGGCGCGACGTGGCACCGGCAGGTCGAGCAGCTTCTCCGCCGCCAAACAGAACGCGTGCTCCTGATTCATCGGCGCGACGTAATCGAGCCGGTCGAAATAGGGAATCGCCTGCAGATAGGTCTTGTGCTCGATCAGCTTTTCGGTGCCGCGATGCAGCAGGCCGATATGCGGATCGACCCGCTCGACCACTTCGCCGTCGAGCTCCAGCACCAGCCGCAGCACGCCATGCGCCGCCGGATGCTGCGGTCCGAAATTGATGGTGAAGTTGCGCAACGGCGTTTCGATCATGACGCGGCTTCCGCTGCTGGGCGATGGGCGAATAGCAAATGGCGAGGGGTGGACATGGTCACGGCTTCACCTCCGCCTTCTCGTCGCCGGGAAGGATCGGATAGTCGGCACCCTCCCATGGCGACAGGAAATCGAATTTGCGGAATTCCTGGTTGAGCCGCACCGGCTCGTAGACCACGCGCTTTTCGTCGTCGTCGTAACGGACCTCGACAAAGCCCGACAGCGGGAAATCCTTGCGCAGCGGATGACCATCAAAGCCATAATCCGTCAGCAGCCGCCGCATGTCGGGATGGCCGGTGAAGATCACGCCGTAGAGGTCGTAGGCCTCGCGCTCGAACCAGTCGACGCCGGGAAACACCTCGATGATCGAGGGCACCTGGGTCGTCTCGCCGATCTCGGCGCGCAGCCGGACCCGGGCGTTCAGCGTCGGCGACAGGAAATGATAGACCAGATCGAAGCGCTGCTCGCGGCCCGGATAGTCGACCGCGGTGGCGTCGATGAAGCTGACGAACCGGCAGCGCGGATCGTCGCGCAGAAACGTCACCACCTCGACCACCTTGGCGGCCTCAATGGTCACCGTGAGCTGACCGAAATCAATCGAATGCCCAACCGCGGCGCCCGGAAGAGCACCAACAATTGTCTGACCTAGGGTATCGAGCCCAGCGTCGTCCATAGTTCAGCCTTTAGCGTTCGATGGTTCCGGTGCGCCGGATTTTCTTCTGCAGCAGCATCACGCCGTAGAGCAACGCTTCCGCCGTGGGCGGGCAACCGGGCACGTAGATGTCGATCGGAACGATGCGATCGCAGCCGCGCACCACGGCGTAGGAATAATGGTAATAGCCGCCGCCATTGGCGCAGGATCCCATCGAGATCACATAGCGCGGCTCCGGCATCTGATCGTAGACCTTGCGCAGCGCCGGCGCCATCTTGTTGGTCAGCGTGCCGGCCACGATCATCACGTCGGACTGCCTGGGAGAGGCGCGCGGCGCAAACCCGAATCGCTCGGCGTCGTAGCGCGGCATCGACATCTGCATCATCTCGACCGCGCAGCAGGCCAACCCGAAGGTCATCCACATCAGCGAGCCGGTGCGCGCCCAGGTAATCAGGTCGTCGGTCGCGGCGACAAAAAACCCCTTGTCCGCCAGCTCGTTGTTCACCTCGAGGAAATAAGGGTCGTTGGCCCCCACGGGCCTTCCGGTGCTGGGATCAATGATCCCGCTGGCCGGCCGCGACACCAATGGCTGCGCGCCAATCGGGGTCACCGAGGGTTTTTGTTGCAGGGGTGTCGACACTGGACTCAATCCCATTCCAGGGCGCCCTTCTTCCACTCATAGGCGAAGCCGACCGTCAGCACGCCGAGAAACACCATCATCGACCAGAAGCCGGCCACCCCCAGTTTCCCGAACGCCACCGCCCAGGGAAACAGGAACGCCACCTCAAGATCGAAGATGATAAACAATATGGCGACAAGGTAGAACCGCACGTCGAACTTCATGCGCGCATCGCTGAAAGCACTGAAGCCGCATTCATAAGCCGAGAGCTTCTCGGGGTCCGGCTGCTGAAATGCGAGGGCGAACGGCGCCACCAGCATGGCAAAGCTCAGCGCCGCGGCCACGACGATAAAGACAACAATTGGAAGATAATTCGGCAAAATACCGCTCATCGCCGATCCCCACCCTGCGTTTGTGCACTGCCGCAGATTCGTTGAACATTGGAATTATTCCGAGGCTTAGCGCAGCGCAACAGGCCGCGCAAGACAAGCGAAATTGACGCCATAATTGACAGGTAGACCTGACAATCTGGCCTTTCGGGTGGCTCCAACCGGCAGCCGCCACGAGCGCGTTCGAAGCAATGTTGTTCGGATGCCACAGGTGAAACCATTTCGCTGGTTTGACGAAACCATCCTGAAACACGAGCGGAGTAGACATCATCGCCAACAAAGGCGGCAAAGTCGCTTGGAGGCTCAGATGAACCACTCAATCCACTCGGCGGATCGTGCGACGCATTTGAAAATCGTGGTGATGGCCCTGGTCGCGGGGGTCGTGGTGGCGGGGCTTGGCATTTCGGCACGCAGCAGTGCTGACTTCAGCCAGAGCGCCCATGTCATCAAGGCGGGAAAGCAGATGACCGTGACCCGCGCGGAAAGCCCGGTAATTCGCTAGGTCAGAACTCCCCAAGGGGATCTCCCCAACTTGCGACGGCCGCCTTCGGGCGGCTTTTTGTTGACGCGCGGGCCATTACCCTGGGCGCCTGGTCGCCAGGCCGCCGCCGATCAAGATCCGTCGCTGCACGGCGCCTGGATTTTCGGCAGATCGGCCATGAGCATGAGATGAGGCGCCACGCCGGCGCGGCCTGCTCGCGCGCCCTTCTCCGAAGCGCTTCGATATCCGGGGATACATCACGAATCGCGCCCGTGCCCACCATGTCCACGTCGAAGCGTGATCATGCGGCGGGCGTAGCGGCAGGTATGAATGGGGGTAAATGCTTGAACCAGTTATAAAAACTGGCGCGAGAGACGGGACTCGAACCCGCGACCTCTGCCGTGACAGGGCAGCGCTCTAACCAACTGAGCTACTCCCGCGTGGATCGTGTGATCCCGCAGTGGGGTGGACATAAAGGGGCGCCACGACCAAGTCAAGCCGCACGACCAAGTCACGCCGGTTGCGGAAACCCCTTTGTGCCAGCTCTTTTCGCGGGGGCAATGTAAATAATAGGCTGTTTATAGGGAAAACAGCATGGTCATCGCCTCCCCGAATCGATTAAGCCCTGCTACGTCTTAGGTTCCTAAGCCACCAACAACCCGGAGGGCCAAATATGGCGAAGAAAGCAGTTGCGAAAACCGCAACGACTAAAGCCGCAACACCGACCACGGTGACCCTGAAGCATCTCGCAGCGGCGCTTGCCGAAGAGCACGAGCTGTCCAAGAAGCAGACCGAAGCCATTCTTGGCGACATGGTCGGCCGAATCACCAAGCACCTCAAGAAGGGCGAGCGGATCCGCATCGTCGGCCTCGGCATCCTCCAGGTCCGCAAGCGCGCCGCCCGGATGGGCCGCAACCCTGCCACCGGCGAAGCCATCCAGATCAAGGCCAGCAAGAAGGTCGCCTTCCGCGCCGCCAAGGAACTGAAGGAAGCCGTCTAGGCTTCCGCTTTCGATGAATTGACGTCATTCCGGGCGCTCGCGCCGCGGCCGCTTCGGAATGACGGATTTCGCGATGTGAATTTTGCGACGTGATGATCCTGAGACGCAGATCCTGCGCTCAGGACAGAGATTCGGCGGTTCAGCCTGTGACATCCCCGATCGGCTTCACCCACGGCGTCACCGCGCGATTCCTGCGCTATGTGACGATCGACACCCAGTCGGACCCGGAATCGCCGACCTGCCCATCCACAGACAAACAAAAACAGCTCGGCGCCCTGCTGGCTGAGGAGTTGCGCGCGCTCGGCCTCGCCGACGCCCATCTCGACGAATACGGCTATGTCTACGCCACGATTCCCGCCAACAGCGACAAGCAGGTCCCGGTGATCTGCTTCTGCTCGCATATGGACACCTCGCCCGACTGCTCGGGCGCCAACGTCAAGCCGCAGATCGTGACGGATTACCGCGGCGGCGATATCGTGCTGCCGGCCGATCCGACCCAGATCATTCGCGCCGCCGAGCATCCGGCGCTGGCCGACCAGATCGGCCATGACATCATCACCACCGACGGCACCACTTTGCTCGGCGCCGACAACAAGGCCGGCATCGCCGAGATCATGGACGCCGCCGAATTCCTGCTGAGCAACCCGCAGCTAAAGCACGGCACCATCAAGATCCTGTTCACCCCGGACGAGGAGATCGGCCGCGGCGTCGACAAGGTCGACCTCGCCAAGCTCGGCGCCGTTTTCGCCTATACGATCGACGGGGAGTCCGCCGGCAACATCGAGGACGAGACGTTCTCGGCCGATGGCGCGGTGATCACCATCGCAGGCGTCAGCGCCCATCCGGGCTTTGCCAAGGGCAAGATCGAGCACGCCATCAAGATCGCCGCCGCGATCGTCGAACGGCTGCCCAAGACCGGCTGCTCGCCGGAAACCACCGAGGGCCGCGAGGGATTTTTGCATCCGATCGGCATTTCGGGCGCGCTGGAACAGGCGACGCTGAGCTTCATCGTCCGCGATTTCACCGAAGCCGGTTTGCAGGAGAAGGAAGCGCTGCTGCGGCGAATCATCGATGAGGTGATGACGGCCTATCCGCGCTCCACGGCGCGGCTCGAGATCAAGCCGCAATACCGCAACATGAAAGAGGTGGTCGATCGCCACCCGGCGCTGGTCGCCAATGCAAGCGAGGCGATCCGCCGCGCCGGCCTCACCCCGGTGACCACCAGCATCCGCGGCGGCACCGACGGCTCCCGGCTGTCCTTCATGGGCCTGCCCTGCCCCAACATCTTCGCCGGCGAACACGCCTTCCATTCCCGGCTCGAATGGGTCAGCCGCCAGGACATGGAAAAGGCGGTGCAGACCATCGTGCATCTGGCGATGATCTGGGAAGAACGGGCGTGAGCGGCGGGTGGTAGGCGGCGACGGATTCGAACCGCCGACCCTCTCGGTGTAAACGAGATGCTCTAACCAGCTGAGCTAGCCGCCCTCGCCGCCTGTTTACTTCCGTCAGCACCGGCGATGCAAGCCATTCACCAAGACGCCGTCTGCGACCCAGCCCCACCGCCGTCACGGCGCGGTTCGGTCCCAGCCCGTGGGGCTGCCCGGCAAATGGTCGAAATCGCCGAGCCATGGTAGCACCGACTGGCACCAGATCTGCCGCGTCGGCGATAATTGCCGACGCTGCCGAATGCTGCCCCAGCGGATCACCCAATCGCCGGCCTCCGGGTCGGGGCCGGAGTTGAACACCGGAGTCCCGCATTCGGGACAGAAATGCTGCAGCCGGACCGCGCCGCTGTCCGCAGTCTTGGCGTAAGCCTTGGGTGTCCCAGTGATCCGAACGTTGGCGCGGTTGGTGCGCACGCTGATGCGAAACGCCGAGCTGCTGAAGGTCTGACAATCCGTGCAATGGCAGACCGACACAAGCTGCGGGTCGATGGTGGCGACGAAGCTGATCCGCCCACAATGACATTGGCCGTCAATTTCCATTCGATCCTCCGTTCCATCTCCAAAAAAAACGGCGCCCCGTGGGACGCCGTTGATGTCTTGAGGAGGCTCGGGCGCCTCAGTGGGCGGTCAGGCCGCCGGAGGCCTCGTCGGTGGCGTCGGGCTTCACCGGGACCGTGCTCGGCTCTTCCCAGACGATCGGCACCGGCGCCCGCACCAGGGCGTTGGCGATCACCTCGTCCATCCGGGCGACCGGGATGATGTTCAACCCGCCCTTGATGGCATCGGAGATCTCGGTGAGGTCCTTGGCGTTGTCCTCGGGGATCAGCACCGTCTTGATGCCGCCGCGGGCTGCCGCCAACAACTTCTCCTTCAGTCCGCCGATCGGCAGAACCCTGCCGCGCAGCGTGATTTCGCCGGTCATCGCGATGTCGTGCCGGATCGGAATGCCGGTCAGCACCGAGACGATCGTGGTCGCCATTGCCACACCGGCGGACGGACCGTCCTTCGGCGTCGCGCCCTCCGGGACGTGGACGTGGATGTCGCGCCGCTCGAAAGTCGGCGGTTCGACACCGAAGGTGATCGCGCGGGAGCGGACGTAGGACGCCGCCGCCGAGATCGATTCCTTCATCACGTCGCGCAGATTGCCGGTGACCGTCATGCGGCCCTTGCCGGGCATCATCACGCTTTCGATCGTCAGCAGCTCGCCGCCGACGTCGGTCCACGCCAGTCCAGTGACGACACCGACCTGGTCGTCCAGTTCGATCTCGCCATAGCGGTACTTCGGCACGCCGAGGAATTCCTCGAGCGACTTCTCGGTGACCTTCACGCTCTTCTTCTTCGAGAGCATCAGCTCCTTGACGGCCTTGCGGGCCAGCGTGGAGAGCTCGCGCTCGAGGTTACGAACACCGGCCTCGCGGGTGTAGCGCCGGATCATCAGCATCAAGGCGTCGTCGTCGATCGACCATTCCTTGGCGTTGAGGCCGTGCTTGGTCAGTGCGTTCGGGATCAGATGCTTGCGCGCGATCTCGACCTTCTCGTTCTCGGTGTAGCCGGCGATCCGGATGATCTCCATGCGGTCCATCAGCGGCCCCGGAATATTCAGGGTGTTGGCCGTGGTGATGAACATCACGCTGGAGAGGTCATAATCGACCTCCAGATAGTGATCGGCGAAGGTGCCGTTCTGCTCCGGGTCCAGCACCTCGAGCAGAGCCGAGGACGGATCGCCGCGGAAATCGGCGCCCATCTTGTCGATCTCGTCGAGCAGGAACAGCGGGTTCGAGGTCTTGGCCTTGCGCATCGACTGGATGATCTTGCCGGGCATCGAGCCGATATAGGTGCGGCGGTGACCGCGGATCTCGGCTTCGTCGCGCACGCCGCCGAGCGAGACGCGAACGAATTCGCGACCCGTCGCCTTGGCGATCGACTTGCCGAGCGAGGTCTTGCCGACGCCGGGCGGGCCGACCAGGCACAGGATCGGGCCGGTCAGCTTGTTGGCGCGGGACTGCACCGCCAGATACTCGACGATGCGGTCCTTGACCTTCTCAAGCCCGTAATGGTCGTTGTCCAGCACCGCCTGCGCGGCAGCCAGATCCTTCTTGACCTTCGACTTCTTGTTCCATGGAATCGACAGCAACCAGTCGAGATAGTTGCGAACCACGGTGGCTTCCGCCGACATCGGCGACATCTGCCGCAGCTTCTTCAGCTCGTGCTGGGCCTTCTCGCGGGCTTCCTTGGACAGCTTGGTCTTGACGATCTTCTCTTCCAGATCGGCCAACTCGTCGCGACCTTCGTCGTCGCCGAGTTCCTTCTGGATCGCCTTCATCTGCTCGTTGAGATAGTACTCGCGCTGGGTCTTCTCCATCTGCCGCTTGACGCGGCTGCGGATCCGCTTCTCGACCTGCAGCACCGAGATCTCGCTCTCCATCAGCCCCAGCACCTTCTCGAGGCGCGCGGTCACGGACAGCGTTTCCAGGATTCCCTGCCGATCGGCGATCTTGACCGCCAGATGCGACGCGACGGTGTCGCCGAGCTTGGCGAAATCGGTAATAGCCTGAACAACGCCAACGACTTCGGCAGAGATCTTCTTGTTCAGCTTGACGTAGCTTTCGAAGTCCGAGACGACCGAACGCGCCAGCGCTTCGGCCTCGACGCTGGTGGCGTCGGTATCGGCCAGCGCGACCGCCGTGGCTTCGTAATACTCGGCGCGATCGGTGTATTTCTCCACCTTGGCGCGATCGAGCCCTTCGACCAGCACCTTGACGGTGCCGTCGGGCAATTTCAGCAGCTGCAGCACGCTGGCGAGCGTGCCGATTTCGTAGATCGAGTCCGGCGTCGGATCATCGTCAGACGCATTTTTCTGCGTCGCCAGCATGATCAGAGCGTCGTTCTTCATGACCTCTTCAAGCGCTCGGATCGACTTTTCCCGACCGACGAACAGCGGCACGATCATATGAGGGAAAACGACGATGTCGCGAAGCGGCAGCACCGGGTAGGAGTGGCTTTCGCCGTGAACGATTGATGGCCGGGGTTTTGAGGCAGTCATGGCCGATTCCTTATTGTTGCGCCCCCTTGCACGCGGCTCGCCCGTTTGCGCCGCCGCCACAAGGTGCCAAGTTTACCGGCGCGTTCGGCCGACTCAGGCTCCACTCGTCCGGAATTGATGACGGCGAATCCTGGTAACGATTGTCATCGCCGAAGCATAAGGTGGCTATCGACCATGGGGGTGTCAAGTCAGGTGAAGCGCGCGGTTCTGCATGGTCGATTAGGGAGATACCGAGGTTCAGACTGCTGCCGAACCGGTCGGCAACAGTCTGTTTTGAACCGCCGTCACGCGCCGGATCAGGCGCTGGCGCTGCTCTCCGCGGCGCGATCGGTACGGTCGGCGTAGATGTAGAGCGGCCGGGCGGTGCCCTCGACCACTTCGCGCGAGATCACGACTTCTTCGACCCCTTCGAGGCCCGGAAGGTCAAACATGGTCTCAAGCAGAATGCTCTCCAGGATCGACCGCAACCCGCGGGCGCCGGTCTTGCGCTCGATCGCCTTGCGGGCCACCGCGCCGAGCGCTTCGTCGGCGAAGGTCAGCTCGATGTTTTCCATCTCGAACAGCCGCTGATACTGCTTGACCAGCGCGTTCTTCGGGTCGGTCAGGATCTTCTTCAGCGAGGCTTCGTCCAGATCCTCGAGCGTCGCCACCACCGGCAGACGACCGACGAATTCCGGGATCAGCCCATACTTCAAGAGATCTTCAGGTTCGACGTGGCGGAAGATTTCGCCGGTGCGGCGATCTTCCGGCGCCAGAACCTGCGCCGCAAAGCCGATCGAGGTCGAGCGACCGCGTGCGGAGATGATCTTCTCGAGGCCGGAGAACGCGCCACCGCAGATGAACAGGATGTTGGTGGTGTCGACCTGCAGGAATTCCTGCTGCGGATGCTTGCGGCCGCCCTGCGGCGGGACCGACGCCACGGTGCCTTCCATGATCTTCAACAGCGCCTGCTGCACACCCTCGCCCGACACGTCGCGGGTGATCGAGGGATTGTCCGACTTGCGCGAGATCTTGTCGATTTCGTCGATATAGACGATGCCGCGCTGCGCCCGCTCGACATTGTAGTCGGCCGACTGCAGCAGCTTCAGGATGATGTTTTCGACGTCCTCGCCGACATAGCCGGCTTCGGTCAGCGTGGTGGCATCCGCCATCGTGAACGGCACGTCGAGGATCCGCGCCAGCGTCTGCGCCAGCAGCGTCTTGCCCGAGCCGGTCGGCCCGATCAGCAGGATGTTGGACTTCGCCAATTCGACGTCGTTGTGCTTGGTCTGGTGATTGAGCCGCTTGTAGTGGTTGTGCACCGCGACCGAGAGAACCTTCTTGGCGTGGTTCTGGCCGATGACATAATCATCGAGAACCTTGCAGATTTCCTTCGGGGTCGGAATGCCGTCGCGCGACTTCACCAGCGAGGATTTGTTCTCCTCGCGAATGATGTCCATGCACAGTTCCACGCATTCATCGCAGATGAATACCGTGGGTCCGGCAATCAGTTTGCGGACCTCGTGCTGGCTCTTTCCACAAAACGAGCAGTAGAGGGTGTTCTTGGAGTCGCTCGTACCGACCTTACTCATTTCAGTCTCCGTCCGCCGTTTTGTCTTGTCTGCTCGATCGCTCCATTCCGGCGACTGCCGGAAAGGGAAGTCTAATGTGATAAATGGAGCAAAATCTGTACCAGAAAAGACCCCCGCGCTCAGTGACCGCGCGAATCGCGGCCATTCGAATCCCCCAAACACTTTCGTCGATCAGGTTCAGCCAACCATGGTGGCAGCCGACTATCAAGATTTCGCTAATCGACCAAAGGCCCCAACGCGTGACAATAGCGTGATTTGCCGCGATTGCGCGAGCCCGGATCTGGGAAAACAGGCCAGGGTTGCGCGATTGCCACGCGCCGGATCAGCACGAAAGCGGAACATTCGGCCGTTTCCGGCCGAATCCGCGCCGATCCCGCCAAATCAAGGCAGTTTCGGCGTCACTTCCTCGGAGCGCTTGTCGATCACTTTGTCGACGATGCCGAATTCACGGGCCATGTCGGCGGTGAGGAACCGGTCGCGCTCCAGCGCGTCCTCGATCGCCTTGTAGTTCTGACCTGTGTGTTTGACGTAGATCTCGTTCAGCCGTTTCTTCAGGTTCAGGATCTCCTGGGCGTGCAGCATGATGTCGGTGGCCTGGCCCTGGAACCCGCCCGAGGGCTGGTGCACCATGATGCGGGAGTTCGGCAGCGAGAACCGCATGTCCGCATGGCCGGCGGCGAGCAGCAGCGATCCCATCGAGGCGGCCTGCCCGGTGCACAGCGTCGACACCGGCGGGCGGATGAACTGCATGGTGTCGTAGATCGCCAGACCCGACGTCACCACGCCGCCAGGCGAGTTGATGTACATCGAGATTTCCTTCTTCGGATTCTCGGCTTCCAGGAACAGCAGCTGCGCGACGGTCAGCGTCGACATGCCGTCCTCGATCGGTCCGGTCAGAAAGATGATCCGCTCTTTCAGGAGACGCGAGAAAATATCGTAGGCCCGTTCGCCGCGGTTGGTCTGTTCGACCACCATCGGGACCAGGTTCATGTAGGTTTCAACCGGATCGCGCATAATTCACCTGAGGGTTGGCGGAGACGAAAGCCGACCGCCAGGATCTGGGCCGTGGCGGTCGAACGTCCCGTGATGCAGGACTTGAAGCGAGTTCACAGATATGAGCCGAAAGCCCGCCGACAAGGGCGAGGCTCCATCGATGCTCAATGGAATTCAAGTTCAAGCTGATTCGGTCGGCCACGGCAAAGCCGCCGGTCCGATCGGGCGCGGCTTTCACGACGCATCGTTAATGCCGGCCTGTTGACGCCGGCCAAACGCAATACGGCCGGGCAGTTGCCTTCGCAGCGCCCGGCCGTACCCGTGGATTGGAATCAGGCCGCGGTCTTGTCGGCGTCGTCGTCCTTGTAGAGCTCGTCGCGGGTGACCTTCTTCTCGGTCACATTGGCGAGTTCGAGGATGAAATCGACCACCTTGTCTTCATAGATTGGCGCACGAAGCTGGGCCAAGGCCTCGTTATTGCTGCGATAATAGTCCCAGACCTCTTTTTCGCGACCGGGCATCTGGCGCGCCCGCTCGATCACCGCGCGGCTGACTTCGTCGTCGGTCACGGTGATCTTGTTCTTCTCGCCGATCTCGGACAGCACCAGGCCGAGCCGGACCCGGCGATCGGCGATCGAGCGATATTCCTCCTTGGCGGCGTCCTCGGTGGTGTCCTCATCGGCGAAGCTCTTGCCGTTGGATTCCATCTCGGCCTTGACCGAATTCCACATCAATTCGAATTCCTGCGCCACCAGCGACGGCGGGGCTTCGAATTTGTGCGCCTCATCGAGCCGGTCCAGCAGCAGCCGCTTGACGCGCTGGCGGGTGGCGCCGGCGAATTCGGCGGTCAGGCGCTCGCGCGCGGCTTCCTTGAGCTTGTCGAGCGATTCCAGCCCGAGCGTCTTGGCGAATTCGTCGTCGATCGTGACCGGCTGCGGCGCTTCGACCAGGGTCGCGGTGGTGGCGAACTCGGCCGGCTGGCCGGCCAGCTTCTCGCTGGCGTAATTCTTCGGGAACGACACTTTGAGGGTGCGGGTCTCGCCCTCGGCCATGCCGATCAGCTGCTCTTCGAAGCCCGGGATGAAGGTTCCGGAACCGATCAGAACCTGGATGCCCTCGCCGGTGCCGCCGTCAAATGGCGTGCCGTCGATGGTGCCGGTGAACGACACCGTGACGCGATCGCCGGTTTCGGCCTTGGCGCCCTCGCCCTTGGCGGCGAACGCGCGATTCTGCTCGGCAATGCGCTTGATCGCCTCGTCGACGTCGGCGTCGCTCACTTCGACGATCGGCTTTTCGACCGAGAAACTCTTGAAATCGGCCAGTTCGATCGCCGGCACCACTTCGATGGCGACGGTGTAATTGAGGTCGGACTTGCCGGCCAACAGATCCTCGACCTCTTTTTGCTCGGTCGGCATGGTGATCTTCGGCTCGGTCGCCAGACGGAAGCCGCGCTCGGTGAAGATCGAATCATTGGTCTCGCGGATCAGCTTGTCGATGGTCTCGGCCGCGACCGAACGGCCGTAGAGCCGCTTCAGATGGCCGACCGGCACCTTGCCCGGGCGAAAGCCGTTCAGCTTCACCTTGTCCTTCATGTCGACCAGCTGCGCATCGACCTTGGCCTCGATGTCCGCAGCCGGGACACTGATCTGGAATTCGCGCTTCAATCCGTCCGCGACGGTTTCCTTGACCTGCATGGTGTCCATCTTCTTCCCGCTTGGTCCGGTTCGGTGACCGGCTTTGTAAATCTAATCGATGCGCGGCTTGCGCCTGCACCTGTGGCTCGGCGGACCGATACCCTTGCGGAATATGTCCTCCGGAAATTCGTCATGCGCAAACGCGATCGGCGTTTGGTGCGGGCGGAGGGACTCGAACCCCCACAACTTTCGTCGGCGGCACCTAAAGCCGCTGCGTCTACCAATTCCGCCACGCCCGCGAGGAGCATCATGTCCGACCGCGATGTCGCGGGCGGCGGGCTTATAACATGCGTGCGACGCTTCGCATCAAAAAAATCCCCGCACAAGCCCCTGCCCGCCGATCCGCCAGATACTGGACAGCGCGGCGCGAAAATGATCCGCATCCAGTATGACAGAATTCGGCGCAACGATCACCCGGCGTGGCCTGCTGGCGGGACTTGGAGGCCTCGGCATTGCCGGCGCGCTACCGGCCGGCGCCACCGCGCCCGGACCGCAACCCCTCATCCTGCAGGCCAGGCCGGGCAGCGCCGCGTTGCGCGCCGGCGCACCGGAGTCGCGAATCGCGTCGTTGCAGCGCAGCGAACCGCTCAAGCTGCGGTTCCGGCGTGGTGACGAGATCGCCGTGCGATTCGAAAACCATCTGGCCCAGCCGGTGCTGCTGAACTGGCACGGCGTCGATGGTGTCGCATCAGCCGAACCGTTGACCGCACGGCCCGCGGTGCCGCCCGGCGGCCGGGACGAGTTCACGATGCCGCTGCGTCATGCCGGGACAGTGATGTTCGATATCCGGCTTTTGACGGACAGGACGCCGCTACCGGCGCAGGCGCTGATCGTTGAGGAGAGCGAAGCAGTCGCGGTCGACCGCGACGAGGTGATGGTGATCGAGGACTGGCGGGTGCGGGCCGATGGCGCAGCCCTTGTGCCCGGAACCGCGCCCGGCGACGCCGAGCCGGTCTACACCATTAACGGCGAGCCCAGACTCGACCTTGCCACGCGGCCGCATCAGAGGATCAGACTCCGCTGGATCAATGGCTGCCAACGCAATGTGATTGCAATCAAACTCGCGGATCACGCGGTCTGGGTCATGGCCATTGACGGCCAGCCCTCGGAACCGTTTCTGGCCCGCAATGGCACGCTGGTGCTGGCGCCGGGGACCAGGATCGACGCCTTTGTCGACACGCCCAAGGTCGCTGGCACCAGTCAGATCATCCTGCATGACGGCCAGCGCGCTCGTCCGATCGCCCGCTTGATTCATGCCGAGGGACCAGCGCTGCGCACGGCCCCGCTTCCGGCGGCGACGGCGCTGCCCGACAACGACCTGCCGGCCCGGATCGACCTCAAAAGCGCCTTGCGCGTCGATATGACTCTCGGCGCCGTGCAGGGCTGGACCCGGCCGGCGGAGTTCGCCCGGACCGCCACGCCTGCCTTCGAGGCCCGGCGCGGCCGTGCCGTAGTGCTGGCGCTGAGCAATCGCGGCGCGATCCCGGCGATCTTCCATCTGCATGGCCACCATTTCCGCCTGCTCGACCGGCTCGACGATGGCTGGAAGCCGTTCTGGCTGGATACGCTGGCGATCGATGCGGGCCAGGCCCAGCGCGTCGCCTTCGTCGCCGAATTCGCCGGCTCCTGGCTGATGGAGACGATGGCGGCCGACTGGGCAGCGCCGCTGCTGCTGCGCAGCTACGCTGTCATCTGACGCCTTCGCTCGGATGCGCTAATATTCGACGCCGAGATCATCATAGATCCGCCGGAACACCGCCGGCAGCACCTCGGGCAGGTCCTCGGCGATCAGGCCCGGCCCGGCCTCGCACGCGGCCTCGCCATGCATCCAGACGCCGATGCAGGCAGCCTCGAAGGCCGGCACGCGTTGCGCCAACTGTCCGGCGATGATGCCGGACAGCACGTCGCCGGCGCCCGCGGTGGCCAGCCATGGCGGCGCATTGGCGGCGATCGCCGCGCGACCGTCCGGCGCCGCCACCACCGTATCGGGTCCCTTGAGCAGCACCACGGCCCCGGAGCGCTCCGCCGCTAATCGAACTCTTTCAAGTTTTGATCGAAGTGGGTTCTTGTTGCTCATATCGCTGAAAAGGCGTGGAAATTCGCCCTCGTGCGGGGTCAGGACGACCTGCGGGCTGGCACCGGATTTGATGATTTCGAACAATTCCTCCGGCGCGCCCGCGAAGCTGGTCAACGCATCGGCGTCGAGCACCGCTGCGGTGTTGGCCGCCAACGCCGCCAGCACCAGCGCGCGGGTCCGCTCGCCGACGCCGGCGCCCGGGCCGATCACGCAGGCATTGAAGCGGCGATCGGTCAAAAGCTCGGCGAACTGCTCCGGCGCATCGATCTGGCGCAGCATGATCGCCGTCAGGGCGGCGGCATTCACCGTCATCGCGTCGCCGGGCGACGCCACGGTAACCAGCCCGGCCCCTGCCCGCAGCGCGCCACGCGCGGCCAGCCGCGCCGCGCCGGTCTGCACCGGTCCGCCGGAGATCACCACCGCATGACCCCGACTGTATTTATGGCCGTCGATCCGCGGCACCGAAAACGATCCGCGCCACAGATCGGGATCATTGACGAAGGCCATCGGCCGGATCTCGTCCAGCACGCTGGGGTCGATCCCGATATCGACCACGCGCAACCGGCCGCAATGCAGCCGGCCGGGCAGCAGCATATGGCCCGGCTTGCGGCGGAAGAACGTTACCGTCTCGCGGGCGCGCAGTGCCGCGCCCAGCACCGCGCCAGTGGCGCCGCTGATGCCGCTCGGCAGATCGACGCTCAATACCGCGATGCCGCTGGCATTGATCGCCTCGATCATCGTCAGCGCCTCGTCCTTGACCGGACGGTTGAGGCCGGAGCCGAACAGCGCGTCGATGATCAGGCTCGGCGACCCGATCGATTGCGGCAAGAACGGCAATAGCGGGCCCTTCCATTCCCGCGCCGCCAGCGCCGCGTCGCCCTTCAGCGCCTCGCGCTGGCCCAGCAGCATCACCGTCACATTACGGCCCATCGCCACCAATTCGGTGGCGGCGATCAGACCGTCGCCACCATTATTGCCGGGCCCGGCCACCACCAGGATCGGCCCGGCCTCGACGAGATCGACCGCGGCCCGTGCCACATGCCGCCCAGCCGTCAGCATCAAGGCGAATCCGGATGAGCCACCGGAGATCGTGAGCAGGTCGGCGCGGTCCATTTCCGTCGGGGTAAGTAGTTCCATGCCCAATTCCCAGTTCGCTCGCCTTATCGTGAGGCACAGATAAGCATGCTGAATCTAAATTAGTTTGCTACATGCACATTAATTAGTCGTGTCGCCTTCTTTTTAATCAGACCCATCCGCCATGGTCACGAAAGTCTACGCAGCAGGGTCCTTAATAATCTGATATTGCTCCCAAATCAGCCGCCTCGCGAACTTGGCATGGACCCTGCTTTTACGGAAGTCATGTTTCGATCCCTCGCGTCCGCCTGCTTTTGCAGGGGCGGCGCGCGACCGGCTTCGTTTGCGGAAAGCATTTTTCCACAGGCGGGCGGCGCTGCTCACCCAACCGGCCAGCGGAGTTATCGATCAAACGCGCAACGCCGCGCGATCTGTAATAATAAGCATGGTGACCTAGAATGTTGGAAGGTCCGGGAGAGTGGAAGTGAAAAAGATCGAAGCCGTAATCAAGCCGTTCAAGCTGGACGAGGTGAAAGAGGCGCTTCAGGAGGTGGGACTTCAGGGCATCACCGTCACCGAGGCCAAGGGCTTCGGCCGGCAGAAGGGCCATGCCGAATTGTATCGGGGCGCAGAATATATCGTGGACTTCCTGCCGAAGGTCAAAATCGAGATCGTGATCTCCGACGATCTGGTCGAAAAAGCCATCGATGCGATCCGCCGCGCCGCCCAGACCGGCCGGATTGGCGACGGCAAGATCTTCGTATCCAACATCGAAGAGGCGATCCGCATCCGGACGGGCGAATCCGGACTGGACGCCATCTAACCCAACAGCCTATCACCATCCGGACCTTACACGGCGGCCGCTCGCGGCTGCCGTTTCACCGCGACTACCGACACCGACCGTAGACACAAGGGGTAATTCATGACGACCGCAAAAGAAGTCCTGAAATCAATCAAGGACAACGACGTGAAATACGTCGATCTGCGTTTCACCGATCCGCGCGGCAAGTGGCAGCATGTCACCTTCGACGTTTCGATGATCGACGAGGACATTTTCGCCGAAGGCACCATGTTCGACGGCTCCTCGATCGCCGGCTGGAAGGCGATCAACGAGTCCGACATGATGTTGATGCTCGACCCGTCGACCGCGACGATCGACCCGTTCTTCGCCGAGACCACCATGGTCATCACCTGCGACATTCTCGAGCCCTCGACCGGCGAGCCCTATAACCGCGACCCGCGTGGCATCGCCAAGAAGGCCGAGGCCATGGTGAAGTCGATGGGGATCGGCGACACCGTGATGGTCGGCCCGGAAGCCGAATTCTTCGTGTTCGACGACGTGCGCTACCAGACCACGCCCTACAACACCGGTTTCAAGCTCGACTCCTCCGAGCTGCCGACCAATTCCGACACCGAATATGAGGGCGGCAATCTCGGCCACCGGATTCGCACCAAGGCCGGCTATTTCCCGGTCCCGCCGCAGGATTCGGTGCAGGACATGCGCTCAGAAATGCTCGGCGCGATGGCCAAGATGGGCGTCAAGGTCGAGAAGCATCACCACGAAGTCGCTTCCGCCCAGCACGAGCTCGGCATGAAGTTCGACACCCTGACCCACATGGCCGACCAGCTGCAGATCTACAAATATTGCATCCATCAGGTCGCGCATATCTACGGCAAGACCGCCACCTTCATGCCGAAGCCGGTCTATGGCGACAACGGCTCTGGCATGCATGTGCACCAGTCGATCTGGAAGGACGGCAAGCCGGTGTTCGCCGGCAACAAATATGCCGACCTGTCGGAGACCTGCCTGCATTACATCGGCGGCATCATCACCCACGCCAAGTCCATCAACGCCTTCACCAACCCGTCGACCAATTCCTACAAGCGTCTGGTCCCGGGCTATGAGGCGCCGGTGCTGCTCGCCTATTCGGCGCGCAACCGTTCGGCCTCGTGCCGGATTCCCTACACCACCTCACCGAAGGCCAAGCGCGTCGAAGTCCGCTTCCCGGACCCGATGGCCAACCCCTACCTCGCCTTCGCGGCGATGTTGATGGCCGGCCTCGACGGCATCAAGAACAAGATCGATCCGGGTCCGGCGATGGACAAGGACCTCTACGACCTGCCGAAGGAAGAACTGAAGTCGATCCCGACGGTCTGCGGTTCGCTGCGCGAGGCGCTCGAGAACCTCGACAAGGACCGCGCCTTCCTGAAGAACGGCGGCGTGTTCGACGACGATTTCATCGACGCCTATATCGAGCTGAAGATGACCGAAGTGATGCGCTACGAAATGACCCCGCATCCGGTCGAGTTCGAAATGTACTATTCGCAGTAAGCCGCGGGCGGGCAACGCCCGCCAATGCCGCATCGAAACGACGAAGGCGCCCCGCAAGGGCGCCTTTTTGTTGTCCGGAGGTTCGCGGCATTCACCCGGTGCCTGGGCTCGGGGCATCAGCCCGTCACGGCGGCAACGACGGCGCGACCGACAGATGCGAGCGCGGCGTTGCGCTGCTCGGCGGGCGCTTCGGTGCCGGTCAGATAGGCCGTGACGACAATCGGTTTGCGCTCCGCAGGCCAGATCACGGCGATGTCGTTGGTCGAGCCACGCCCGCCCGAGCCGGTCTTGTCGCCGACAACCCAATCAGTGGGGAGACCAGCCCGCAGCCGCGTCCCACCCGTCGTATTGCCTTTGAGCCAGGCGACGAGCTGGTCGCGCGAGCTCTCCGACAGCGCCGACCCGAGCACAAGATTCTTCAGGTTGCTCAACATGGCTGCCGGAGTGGTGGTGTCGCGCGGGTCGCCGGGACCCGCCTCATTGAGATCGGTCTCGGTGCGATCCAGCCGGGTGACGGGATCGCCTAATGTCCGCGCGAATTGGGTTAATCCCGGGGGACCGCCAATCTGGCCGAGCAGCAAATTGCCGGCGGTATTGTCGCTATAGCGGATGGCCGCGTCGCAGAGTTCGGCCAGCGTCATCCCCTCGCCGCCGATCCTGTCCTTGGTGATCGGGGAATACGTGACCACTGCGTCCCTCGTGAAGCGAACGCGATCGGACAATCGCGCGTGACCGGCATCGACCTGCGTCAGCACGGCCCCCGCAGCCAGCACCTTGAAGGTGCTGCACATCGGGAAGGCTTCGTTGTCGCGATAGCCCATGCGGGCGCCGCTGGCGCTATCGAGAACAGCCACGCCGAGGCGACCGCCGCTGCTGGCCTCGATCCGCTTCATGGCCGCACCGAACCCTTCCGTGGTGCCGGTCGCAGCCCGCGACGCCGGCATCTGAGCGCCGAGCCCAAGCCCGATGAATGCAAGACTGGTGTTGATCGTAAAGCAGCGTCGCGTGATCATGTTTGATTCCCCTTGTGTGGGAGTGAAATGGCCGGCGCGGCCGCGCTTGACAAACGGTCAAATCTATTGGGAGACATGAGATTTTCTAGGCCTTGCGATGTCCCGACCTCACCTGCCCCTGAACGCCCTGCGCGCCTTCGAAGCCTCCGCGCGCCACCTCAGCTTCACCCGCGCCGGCCTTGAGCTGCGCGTGACCCAGACGGCGATCAGCCACCAGGTCAAAAGCCTCGAGACCATTTTGGATGTTCGCCTATTCCGCCGGTTGCCAAGGGGGCTCGCGCTCACCGACGAGGGACAGGTGCTGCTCCCGGTGCTGGTCGATGCCTTCGACCGCATCGTCTCGGCCCTCGACCGCTTCGAGCACAAGCGCGTTTGTGAGGTCATCACGGTAGGAACCGTCGGCACCTTCGCCACAGGATGGCTGCTTCCCCGCCTGGACATCTTCCGACAGGACCATCCCTTCGTGGATCTGCGCGTGCTGACCAACAACAACCGAGTGGATCTGGCTGGCGACGGCCTCGATTATGCGATCAGATTCGGCACCGGCGCGTGGCACGGCACCGAAGCAACCCATCTTTTGGAAGCTCCGCTGTCGCCGGCCTGCTTGCCGGCACTGGCGGAGCAACTCCGCGCGCCGGCCGACCTTCTGCGCCAGCGCCTGCTGCGATCCTATCGTGACGACGAGTGGCCGCAATGGTTCGCCAGCGCCGGCCTGTCGGCGCCCGTCATCCGAGGCCCCGTCTTGGATTCGTCGGTCATCCTGGCTGAAGCGGTATCGATGGGAATCGGGGTCGCGCTGTTGCCCCGCTGCATGTTTGCGCGTGCCCGAAGGGATGGACGCTTGGTCTGGCCATTTGATACGCAGATCAATGTCGGATCCTATTGGCTCACCCACCTGCAATCACGCCCTATCACCCCGGGCATGCAGGCCTTCAGGGATTGGCTGCGACGCAGCATCCGCGCGGATCACACGGCACAGTCCTCCGGCAACAGCACCGCGACGAGCTGACCCGGCCGGGGCTGCGAGCGCCCCTAGGACGATCGGGTCTGGCGGCGTCAGCCGCCGCCATAGCTATCGCCATCGTCATCGCCGCGTTCCGAGGGGCCGGAAAGCATCTGAATCCGCAGCGCCTCGTACCGCGCCCGCGCCTCCCGCTCGCGCTCGTCGATGTAAGCGACCACCTCGTCGCGCGGCATCGGTCCGGTGCTGATTGGTCGCGAATTCATCCCGATGGTCTCGTCGACATAGTAATTGCCGTGGCCGTCGTGCCGTGCCGTCCAACGAAATCGCAGCGCCTCCAGCGGACCTGGACCGTATTTCGAATAGCCGTCGATATCGGACAATGACTTTGCTTCAACGGCGCTGTCTTCAGCTGTCGCGCGCGCAGTGCCGGGCTGTTCGCCAGCGTCGCCCGCGCGATCCGCATCATGCTGATCGGCGTCCGCGCCGCGATCCGGTTGGGCTTGCGGTTTGATTTCCGAGTTTTGGAAAATGCTCGCAATCACCGCAAGCGTGTGATCGGTCGGATCATCGTCCACCAATGCCTAACCCCCCTCAGAAGCAGTCGCAAACCCCCTGGTCGCCGATCCTATGAACCTTCATTTTCCACGCTTGTTCCATAATACAATGGGCTTTTCCAAGCGTCGGATCGTCAGTCTTTAGGCGCAAATCGGCGGACGGCGCGATCGCCACGGCCGCGCCTGTTCGAGCTGGCCGGCGAGCCGGAATAGCGTGGCCTCGTCGCCAAATCGGGCGGCGAACATCATGCCGATCGGCAATCCGCTGCTACTCCACGCCAGTGGCACCGACATCGCCGGTTGTCCCGACATGTTGAACATGCTGGTACCAGGCATGTAGCGCCGCAACACCGGGGCGACATGCGACAGGTCCGCCGCCATGGTGTCGATTTCGCCGAGCCGCAGCGGCGGCGTGCAAAGCGTCGGCGACAGGAACACGTCGCAGCCGGCGAAGAACTCGGCCAGGCTGCGCGAGATCTGGAAGGCGCCAAGCTGGGCGGCGACATAGTCGATCCCGCTGGCGGTATTCGCCCTGGCCGCACTGGCCAGCGTCAGGACCTCGAAATCGCGATCGGTGGCGGGGCGGCCCAGCGCCTGCTCGGCCAGCCGCACGCTCAGACCGGTATTGGCAGCCACGATGGCGGTGATTACTGCGGCCGGATCGGACGGCAGCACCGGCGCACGCTGCTCGACGTCGTGGCCGAGGCCGGCCAGCATGTCGGCCACGTCGCGCACCGCCGCCGCGACTTCGGGATCGATCGCTTCGCCGAACGGCGAGCTGTCGGTGAAGGCAATCCGCAGCCGGCCGGGATCGCGCCCGACCTCCAGCGCGAATGGCCGCTCCGGCGCCGGCGCCGTATAGGGGCTCGACGGCTCCGGCCCGTGCAGCGCGTCCAGCATCACCGCGCTGTCGCGAACGCTGATACTCACCACATGGCCGCAGGCAAAGCCGCCCCAGCCTTCGCCACGGTCCGGTCCCAGCGGCGTGCGCGCCCTTGTCGGCTTCAGGCCGAACACGCCGCAGGCCGCGGCCGGAATCCGGATCGAGCCACCGCCGTCGCTGGCATGGGCGACCGGCAGGATCCGCGCCGCGACCGCCGCCGCCGCGCCGCCCGACGAGCCGCCGGAGGAATGATCGAGATTCCACGGATTGCGGGTCGGGCCGTGCAGCCGCGACTCGGTGGTCGGCATCAGACCGAATTCGGGGCTGGCGCTCTTGCCGAAGATCGTCAGGCCGGCATCGAGGAAACGCTGCGCCAGCGTGCCGGTGTGGTCTGCGATATTGTCCTTGAACAGGCTGGCGCCGAAGGTGGTCTTGGTACCGGCGATCAGGTCGAGATCCTTGAGCAGGAACGGGACGCCGGTAAACGGCCCTTGGGGCAGTCCGATCTCGATCTGGTCGCGAGCGTAGTCATCGTGGCGAACAACAACGGCATTGAGCTGCGGATTGACCTGATCGGTGCGCCGGATCGCCTCCTCCAGCAATTCCAATGCGCTGACCTGTTTGCTTCGGACCAGGTCGGCCAAGCCGACGCCGTCATAGTCACCATAATCATCGATCGCCATCAAGTTCCCCCGCCGGAATCCACCCCGCCGTCATTGGCGACGGCGCATGCTCAGGCTAGCACGTCCTGATTGATGACGTTCTGCCGGATCGGCTCGCCGTCGAGCGCACTCAGCATGTTGCGCGCGGTCTGCTCGCCCATGCGGTCGAGCGCCTCACGGGTGACGCCGGCGACATGCGGGGCGATGATCACATTGGGCAGGTCGAACAATCTGTCGCCAAGCGGCGGCGGCTCGACCTCGAACACGTCGAGCCCGGCGCCGGCGAGTTTGCCGGCCACCAGCGCGTCGTAGAGCGCCGCCTCCACCACGATGCCACCACGCGCGGTGTTGATCAGATAGGCCGTCGGCTTCAGCAGGCCAAGCCGGGCGGCGTCGAACATCCCTGTCGTCTCCGGCGTCTTCGGACAATGCAGGCTGATGAAATCGGCAGCCGGCAAGGCGGCGTCGAGGTCCGTCACCGGCTCGCAGCCGGCGGCCCTGATCTCATCGTCGGACTTGTAGGGATCGTAGACCTGCACGGTCATTTCCATCGCCAGGCAACGCTTGGCGGTGCGGGTGCCGATGCGGCCGAAGCCGATGATCAGCACCGTCTTGCCGAACAGGTCGAACGGCAGCAGGCCGAGCCTTGTCGCCCAGCCGCCGGTCTTGACCAGCGCGTGGAGTTCGACGCCGCGTTTGGCCAGCGTCAGCATCATGAACAGCGCCTGCTCGGCGACCGAGGGCGAGTTCGCGGTGCCGGCCACCATCAGCGGCACTTTGCGACGGCTCAACGCGGCGACGTCGACGGCGTCATAGCCGACGCCGATCCGGGCCACGACCTTCATGTCCTGGGAGGCTTCGAGCTCGGTTTCGCCGAACCGCGTCGCGCCGAGCGCGACGCCGTGGACCGGCGCCTGCTGCCGCAGCAGCGCCTCGAAATCAGGGGCCGAGATCATGTTGGAGAATTCGACGGTCTCGACGTCGGCGCGTTGGTCGAACAGTTCCCTGCCCCGCAGCGACATCGATTCAGTGATCAGCAGTTTCTTCTTGTTGGTCGCCATTCCCGTCCCCGAAATATTTTGTCGTGCTGCCGTCAAATGACGGCGCCGGTGCCCTCATCTAGCAGGTGCATATTGTTGAGGTCCACTGCCAAACGCAGCGGGGCGCCGTCGCGGGCGCCGGCATTGGGGCTGGCCCGGCCGCACATCTCGGTGCCGTTCAGCGCGAAATAGATCAGCGTCTCCATGCCCATCGGCTCGGTGATGTCGAGCGTCACATCCAGTGCCGAGACCCCCGGCTCCAGCGTCGCCTTGGCGTCGGTGATATGTTCGGGCCGCAGCCCAAGCAGCAGCTTCTTGTCGCGCGACACGTTGCGGTAGCGCGCCGCCCGCGCCTCCGGCAACGGCAGCGTCACCGCCTCGGACAACCTGATATGCAGCTTGCCGCCGACATCCTGCAGACTGCAGGGAACGAAATTCATCGCCGGCGAGCCGATGAAGCCGGCGACGAATTTGGTCGCCGGACGATGATACAATTCGTTCGGCGTCCCCACCTGTTCGATCCGGCCGTGATTCATCACCACGACGCGATCCGCCAGCGTCATCGCCTCGACCTGGTCGTGGGTCACATAGACCGTCGTGGTGCGCACTTTCTGGTGCACGCGCTTGATCTCGAAGCGCATCTGCACCCGCAGCTGGGCGTCAAGATTGGACAGCGGCTCGTCGAACAAAAACACCTTCGGATTGCGCACGATGGCGCGGCCCATGGCGACGCGCTGGCGCTGGCCGCCCGACAGCTGTTTCGGCTTGCGGTTGACCAGCTCGGTGATGTCGAGCATCCGCGCCGCCTCGTCGATCCGCGCCTTGATCTCGGCCTTGGGATATTTCTTCAGCCGCAGCCCGAACGACATGTTCTCCGCGACCGTCATGTGCGGATACAGCGCGTAGTTCTGGAACACCATCGCGATATCGCGATCCTTCGGAGGCACGTCGTTGACAACGTCGCCGCCGATCGAAATATCGCCGTCGCTGATGTCCTCCAGCCCGGCGATCATCCGCAGCGTGGTCGACTTGCCGCAGCCCGACGGGCCGACCAGCACCACGAATTCATGGTCTGGAATGTCGAGATCGATGCCGCGGACGGCCTCGACATCGTCATACCGCTTCACCACCTTGCGCAACGTCACTTCAGCCATTTGTTTCAACCCTTCGTCGCGCCAGCGGTGAGACCCGCGATGTAGTAATCCATCAGAAACGCGTAGATGATCAGCGGCGGCGCGGCACCGAGCAGCGCGCCGGTCATGATCTGTCCCCAGTTGAACACGTCGCCCTTGATCAGTGTGGTGATGATGCCGACCGGCAGCACCAATTGATCGACCGAGGTGGTGAACACCAACGGATAGAGAAACTGCGCCCAGGACACCGTGAAGGCGAAGATGGTCGCCGCGATGATCCCCGGCAGCGCCACCGGAATGAAGATCCGGGTCAAGGTCTGAAACCACGACGCGCCGTCGATGATCGCGGCCTCGTCGAGTTCCTTGGGGATCGAGGCGAAATAGCCGATCATGATCCAGGTGCAAAACGGCACCGTCAGCGTCGGATAGACGATCAGCAGCACGTACCAGCGGTTGATCAGCTGGATCCCGGTCCAGTCGCTGAAGGTCACGAACATCTTGAACAGCGGGATGAACAGCAAGGTGTCCGGCACCAGATAAGTGAGGAAAATCCCGGTGGCGATGGTGGCGGAGCCCCAGAATTTCATCCGCGCCAGCGCAAACGCCGCCGGCACGCTGATCAGCATGGTGATGATGACGACGAAGATCGAGATCAGCGCCGAATTGCGGAAGAAGGTGAGGAACTGGTTCGAGGTCAACAGCCCGACATAGTTTTCCAAGGTCGGATGAAACACCCACCACGGATTGGTGGCGGCCGAGATTTCGGTGCTGCTCTTCAGCGAGGTGACCAGCATATAGAGCGGCGGCACCAGCGAGATGATGGAGAACAGCACCAGAAACGCATAGGACCATTTCAGCGCCCAGGCGCGGTCGCGGCTGATGCTGCCATGCGACGGGTTGCGCGACGGGCCGGCCTTGTCGATCACCGTGATGCTGGTCATCAGCTTTCATTCCCGCGTTTGTTGACGTCGCGCAGGATGAAGATCGCGGCCACCGCCAGGATCGGCACCATGAACAGCGAGACGCTGGCGCCGAGCGGGATATCGCTGCCTTCGATTCCGACCTTGAACGCCCAGGTGGCAAAAATGTGAGTCTTGTCGACCGGCCCGCCGGCGGTGAGGATGCGGACGATATCGAAATTGGCGAAGGTGACGATCAGCGAGAACAGCGTAGTGATGGCGATGATGTTGCGCATCATCGGCAGCGTCACATACCAGATCCGTTGCCACCAATTGGCGCCGTCGATCGCCGCCGCCTCATAGAGCTGCTCCGGCACCGATTTGAGCGCCGCCAGATACATGATCATGAAGAACGGCGCGCCGTACCAGATATTGACCAGGATGACGGAGAACCGCGCCCAGTCGGCGTCGCCGGTCCAGGCGATCGGGCCGATGCCGAAGAACGACAGCGTGTAGTTGAAGGCGCTGTAGGACGGATCGAACAGCCACAGCCAGGCCAGCGTCGACATCGCCGGCGGGATCACCCAGGGCACCAGCAGCATGCCGCGCCATTTGCGCTGGCCCTTGGCCGGCACGTTGTGGACGAAATGCGCGACGATGAAGCCGAGCAGCGCTTTGAACACCACCGCGGTGATGGCGAAGATGCAGGACTGCTTGACCACCAGCCAGAACGTCTCGCGCTTGAACAGAAATTCGAAATTTCCGAAGCCCACAAAGCGCTGCATCGACTTGTTCAGCGTCGCCAAATGCAGCGAATAGAACGCCGGATAGACCACCAGCACCAGCACGAGCAGGATCAACGGCAGCGTCATCAGAAACGCCATCGTGGATTTGCGCTTCAGCATGTTGCGCAGGCTCGTGCCTTTGCGCCGCGCCCGCCGCTGCGTCGCGCTGTCGGGACCTATCGCGACATCAACCATGTCATAGCTCCTGGAATCAATGCCGCCGCTTGGTCATTGCGAGCCGCGTAGCGACGAAGCAATCCAGGCCATGCCCGCGACTCTGGATTGCTTCGCTTCGCTCGCAATGACGACCTTGTGCGGTGCGTCACGTCAGCTGCGCATAAACCCTTCGCACTCGCCTTCGGCCCAGGCCAAGGTGTTTTCCATCGACTCGCCTTGGTAGTACTTCACGCACATCTTGGTGAGCGTGCCCTGGGCGTAGATCTGCTGGGCGATCTTCGGCGGCGCCGGCGACGCGGCAATCGACAGGGTCTGCCGATGGTAGGGATCCGGATAGCTGAACAGCGTTCCCTTCGGCGGCTCCGCCTCGGCCCAGACCTTGAGCTTGGTCAGGTTCTCGAATGCCGGCAGGTCGTAGCCGCCGCTGGCCTCGACCAGCTTCTCGATTGATTCCGGCCGCGACAGATAGACCAGCAGGCTCTTGGCGGCTTCCTTGTTCTTGGAGAACGACCAGATGCTCCAGAAATACGGCAGGAACGGCGCGTAACGCCCCTTCGGCCCTTTCGGAAAGCCATGGGTCCACAGCTGTTCGGCGATCTGCGGCGCGTCGCGTTTGGCGACCGCCCAGGCGCTGGGCGGATTCATGATCATCGCGCCGCGACCCGACACCAGCCATTTGTTGTTGGAGGCGTCGTCCCAGGCGGTGACGTCGGGCGGCAGGAATGCCATCAGCTTCTTGTAGAACTCAAGCACCTGACGAACCTCGTCGGTCTTCACGGTGACGTCGCCCTTGTCGTTGACCAGCTGGGCGCCGAACGCCTGGAAGAAGGCGCCGGCGGCATCGACCGAGTCGGTGGTCTCGCCAAGCCCGATGCCGAACGGCACGCCGGCCTTGTGGCAGGCTTCGGCGGCCTTCAGGAAGACCTCGGTGGTCCAGCCCTCGTCTTTCGGCTCAGCGCCGGCCGGATACATCTCCTGGATGTCGATCTTGGCGTGCTGCTTCAACAGGTCGATGCGCGAGCATGGCCCCTTGATCTGGCTGCCGACGCAGGACGGCACGCCGAGCCATTTGTCGCCGCGCTTGCCGAGATATTGCACGGTGCCGTTGACCTTGCCGTTCTGCTTGATCAGCGGCTCCATGATGTCGTTGACCGGCTCCAGCATCTCCGCATTGGCGTGCGGCCACCAGGTCGGCATCGACAGAATGTCGTGGCCGGACTTGGCCTGCCCTTCGGCGGCGATGGTCAGCAGGTTCTTGTTACCCTGGCTCGGAATGTAGTCGATCGACACCTCGACCTTTTCCTTGGCGGCCCATTCATTGACCAGGTCTTTCGAGGCCTTGTCGGCGCCCGGAACCCAATGCTGCCAGAAGCCCATCGTGAGCTTGCCTGCGGCGAAAGCGGATCTGACATAGGGCGCGGTGACCAGTGCGGCTGACGTCGCAGCCGTGGCGGCTACAAATTGCCGTCGCGTAAGCTTCCTCCGAGACATGTTTTTCTCTCCCTGATGTGCCAATCGTGCTGAACAAACAACATTGACGCGTCTTTTTATTTTTGGCGGAGAGACCGGAGATGATTGCTCGCCGCGATGGTCGGGACGAAATCCAACGCGACGATCTGATCAGAATTGTTCGCATCTGTCGAGAAACAGATAGACGATGGCCGGCACGCCGCACACGCAGCTATCACCGAACTACGTTGCAGGGCAGCATTAGTCAGCGCCGGCGCGCGGCTTTACTAAGTATCCCATGGACTTGAGCGTCCATTGCGCCGCACACGGCGTGCCTCAGTGCAGGCCCAAATTGGGCACGGTCGGCAGCAGGGTCAGCAACACGAACAGCGGGATCATCACCGCGCTGGCGATCAACGCATAGGCGAAGAAGCCCGGCATCTTGACGCCGCGTTCGGTGGCGATGGCATAGACCATGAAATTCGGCGCGTTGCCCACATAGGTCAGCGCGCCCATAAAGACCGCTCCCATCGAGATCGCCGCCAGCGTTCCCGACAGCGGCCCCATCAATTCGGTGGGATTGCCGCCGGCCAGTTCGAAAAACACCAGATAGGTCGGCGCGTTGTCGAGCAGCGCCGACAACAGCCCGGTGAACCAGAAATACGGCACCTCGTGCGGCGAGCCGTCCGCATTGGCCACCAGCGACAACAGCGGCGCGAAGATGCCGGCCTTGCCGGCGTTCAGCATCGCCAGCACCGGGATGATGGCGACGAAGATTCCGGCGAACAGTTTGGCGACTTCCCTGATCGGCTCCCACGAGAAATCATTGGCGGAGCGATGCTCGTCGGCGGTCAGCCACAAGGACAACAGCGCGATGATCACCAGCGCACCATCGCGCAACAGGTTTTGCAGCGCGACTTCGGTGCCGTAGATGTCGAACACGATGCCCGGCTTCCAAGTCGCCGAGAACAGGATCGCCGCGATGATCAATCCGATCAGGAAGAAATTGATGCCGCCGCGCAGACCGATCGGCTCGGGATCGGACTCTGCAGCGATCTTCGGATCCTTGCGGGCCTGCCACAGATCGACGACGAAGAACAATGCCAGCAACGGCAGCGCCACCAACAGCGTCTGCAGCCACAGATGCTGCAGCGGCCAGAAGAAGTCGACGCCGCGCAGGAAGCCGACGAACAGCGGCGGGTCGCCGAGCGGCGACAGCGCACCGCCGACATTGGCGACCAGAATGATGAAGAACACCACGACGTGGACGCTGCTGCGGCGCTTTTCATTGGCGCGGATCACCGGGCGGATCAGGATCATCGCCGCGCCGGTGGTGCCGATGATGCTGGCGAAGGCGGTGCCCAGCGCCAGCAGCATGGTGTTGAGCAGCGGCGTCGCCCGCATCGTGCCGGTGACCAGAATGCCGCCGGAGACGGTGTAGAGCGCAAACAGCAGCACGATGAAGCTGAGATATTCCGCCAGCATGGCATGGACCAGCGAGGCCAGCATCAACTGCCAGCCATACCCGACCGCCAGCGGCAGCAGCGCCAGCACCGCCCAGGCCGCGGCGATCTTGCCGTAATGGGCGTGCCAGATCTTGGGGAACAGCAGCGGCCCGGTGGCGATCGACAACAGGATTCCGGCGAAGGGCACCGCCCACAACCAGCTCAAGGCGGCGCCGTCGAGCCCCTCGGCCGCCTGTGCGCCGGATGGCACCATGAGCACGAAAATGGCGGGAAGCAGCGGCCGGATCTTATTGAAAAGACTATGAATCATTGGGCCATTTCAATGATGTTTTGGCTGCCGACGCAAAGACTATCGCCACGGCGGCCTGCGACAAATGGCGCAGGCCGCCGCCCGGTCCTATTCGATCGGGCGGCCGAATTTGTTGGATTTCGGCAGGCCGCGGGCGAGACGGCCGGCATCGGCGCGGTTGCCGCGCCACTCGGCCAATTCCTTCATCGTCATGCTGAAGTCGCGGCCGGCGGAATCGCGCCACGCCAGGCCTTGCTTGGCGTTGAAGGTGCTGACATCCGACAGCGCCGCGCCGGTGTATTTCTGCAGCCGCACGCCGCGGCCGCGCGCCATTTCGGGCACCTGGTCGAGCGGGAAGATCAGCATCTTGTGGTTGGTGCCGATCACCGCGACGGTGTCGTGACCCTCGGCCACCACCGTCAGCGCGCGGGCCTCGTTCGGCATCTCGACATTGAGGATATGCTTGCCCTTGCGCGTGGTGCCGACGCAATCATCCTCGCCGACCACAAAGCCCTGGCCGTCATGGCTGGCGATCAGGAATTTGCGGCCGCCCTTGTGGACGAACAGCGCCACGATCGCGGCGTCCTGCTCCATGTCGATGAACATCCGGATCGGCTCGCCATGGCCGCGTCCGCCCGGCAGTTTGGCGACGTCGAGCGCATAGAACCGGCCGTTGGTGGCCAGCAGCAGCAGTTTCGAAGTGGTCTCGGCGAAGAATGCCTGCCCCAATTTGTCGTCCTGCTTGAACACCAGCCCCGACAGATCGGCGACATGGCCCTTGAGCGTGCGGACCCAGCCCTTGTCGGAAATCACCACGGTGACCGGCTCGCGCTCGACGAAGGCCTCCTCGATCGCCGCAAGATCGTGTTCGGGCGCATCGGCAAACATCGTGCGGCGCTTGCCGAGCGGCGTCTTCGGCCCGAACATGTCGCGCACCTTGCGGACCTGCTCGCTGACCTTGGCCCATTGCTCGGGCTCGGATTTCAGAATCGCGTTGATGCCCTTGAGCTCGGCGCGCAGATTCTTGTCCTCGGTGCGGATCTCGAATTCCTCGAGCTTGCGCAGACTGCGCAGCCGCATGTTGAGGATCGCTTCGGCCTGGATGTCGGTGAGGTTGAAGGCCTTCATCAGCACCGGTTTGGGCTCATCCTCGGTGCGGATGATCTTGATCACCTTGTCGATATTCAGATAGGCGATCAGATAGCCGCCGAGCACTTCGAGCCGGTGCTCGATTTGCGCCTTGCGATGGTTTGAGCGGCGCAGCAGCACGTCGCGCAGATGGTCGAGCCATTCGCGCAAGCACTCGGCCAGGCCTAGCACCTTTGGAATCCGGCCCTGGACCAGCACGTTGAGATTGAGCGGGATCTTGCTTTCCAGCTCGGTCAGCCGGAACAGCGATTCCATCAGCAGTTCGGGATCAACCGCGCGCGTCTTCGGCTCGATCACCACGCGAATATCCTCGGCGGATTCGTCGCGGACGTCGCCGACCAGCGGCAGCTTCTTTTCGTTCAGCAGTTCGGCGATCTTCTCGATCAGCCGCGATTTCTGCACCAGCCAGGGGATCTCGGTGATCACCACCACCCAGCTGCCGCGGGCGCCCTCCTCCTGGCTCCATTTGGCGCGGGTGCGGAACGAGCCGCGCCCCGTGGCATAGGCTTCTGCGATGCTTTCCTTGGAATCGACGATGATGCCGCCGGTGGGGAAATCCGGACCCTTGACCCAGCGCAGCAGCGCCTTCGATTTCGCCTCCGGCTTTTCGATCAGATGCAGCGCGGCGTCGCACAGTTCGGCGACATTGTGCGGCGGGATCGAGGTCGCCATGCCGACCGCGATGCCCTGCGCGCCGTTGGCGAGCAGGTTCGGGAATCCACCCGGCAGCACGATCGGCTCTTTCGACTGGCCGTCGTAGTTCGGGCGGAACGCCACGCCGTCCTCGTCGATACCCTCCAGCAGCAGCCGGGCGACGTCGGTCATGCGGGCTTCGGTGTAGCGGTAGGCGGCCGGGTTATCGCCGTCGATATTGCCGAAATTGCCCTGGCCGTCGACCAGCGGGTAGCGCGAGGAGAAATCCTGCGCCAGCCGCACCAGCGCGTCGTAGATCGACTGGTCGCCGTGCGGATGGAACGAGCCCATCACGTCGCCGACGATTTTCGCCGATTTCTTGAACGGCGTGCCGGGGTCGAGCCGCAACAGCCGCATCCCGTAGAGAATGCGCCGATGCACCGGCTTCAAGCCGTCGCGCGCGTCCGGCAGCGCCCGGTGCATGATGGTCGAGAGCGCATAAGCGAGGTAACGCTCTTCCAGCGCCTCGCGCAGCTGCACATCGTGAATCTCCGCCGGCTCCGGCGGAATCAGTCGTTTTCCCATAAGGAGGGGTTAAACGCTAAAAAGCTATCCTTCAAGGCTGGCCTAGGCCAATTTATCGCTTCAGGCAGGTTCGGCGCTCTGTTCGCTTTTCAGAGTTTCTTCCGACAAACTACCTTCGCAGTATAATAACCACAATGGTTCCCGGGGACGTCAGAAAGTTTGGTCGAGGATGATTTTGTGCATTGGGTTGCGGCCCAAGCATCCACAGACGATCCGCACCCCAAATGAACCGACCCCGACGGACATTTTTCGGGCTTTTCGCCAACGCAAACGGTGAATTCTGTCATCCTTCCCTCGTCTACGGTCACCATTCCATCGCTGCTTGGACTAACAACTCTGTCAACAGACAAGACCCCCACAGCAGAGGATACTGCTAAGACGGCAATGATTAAAATGCAAACCGCATAAATAATTGACGGAGGCAACCTGCCTTTAGGAAATCCCCTACCGACTAACCATGCAACTAGCCCTATGGCAGCAACCCCAAATGTTAGAGACATAAGCGAGTTGACTATCGCGCCGGAAATTGAAGGGGTTAACTCAACAACTGTATTTCTAAGCACGAACTGAATCAAACCTTGGAATACCGACGAGAATACGAAGAGCGCAATCCCCCCTATACCTGCCGCTTTACCCACGGCTCGGAGAGCCCGGTCATCTAATCCTTCAATTTTTGACATAGCTGGCTCCCAGCTTGAAAATGTCTGAAAAAATTCTTCAAATGCAAAAATAGAGAGTTACTGTCTCGCAAATTGTAACTAATTGAGGTCATTTTGCCAAATGTTTCGTGACAGCGTTGATGAAGCCGTCACGGGCGTCGGAATGGCCCTGCCCGCGCGGCTCCAGGACGTTGCGCAACAGGAACCGGCCGGTCAGGTCGAAGCCGTCGCGCAAATCCTGGTCGGACCAGCCATTATGGCCGTCCGGGGTCTCGCGCAGGAACGGCGGCAGCCGCAGCAGCCGGTCGCGCCATGGCTCGCCGGCCGCCCGCGACACCGCGCCGCCGGATTTCGGCGAGACATAGATCAGATCCGAGGTCACGCCGGTCGCCGCGCAGCAGGTCAGGTCGAGGCCGAAGCCGAGTTCGGCCAGCATCGCCAGTTCGAAGCGGATCAGATGGGTGGCGGCGTCGCCGACATCGTCAAAATCGTCCAGCGTGCGTTCCAGCATCTCGTAGATGTCTTCATGGGGATCGCGCTCCGGCAACAGCCGCGCCAACGAGGCCAGATGGGTGATGCCATAGACGGCGTGGGACGACGCCAGCATGGTGGCGGCGCGCATCCGCGTGCCCTCGAGCAAGTAATAGCCGAGATTCTCGTCGAGCCGCGCCCGCCACACCGCGGCGACATTGTTGCCGGGCTGCAGCAGCGGCCGCAGCTTCGAGCTGGCGCCGCCGCGCACCAGGCCCAGATGCCGGCCATGGAATCGGGTCAGCAGCTCGACAATGGCGCTCGATTCGCCATGCCGCCGCACCCCCAGGATAATGCCCTCGTCGCTCCATTCCATGGCTCAACTATACCGCGCTTTGCGCGCCAGCGTTAGCGCAGGGAACATTGGCCGGGCTGCGCGGTTATCCGCCGCAATCCGACATGGTGCGGGCTTCCGCCACACCTTTCGCGCCGCATTTTCGGAGGCCCGCGTGGCCGACACCATCACTCCGCTTCGCCTGCCGCAACCTCCCGGAACCACCCTGATCAACCTGGCCGTCGCCGCGTTGATCATCGCGGCGCTGTATGTCGGTCGCGAGGTGCTGGTGCCGGTGGCGCTGGCGGTGCTGTTCAGTTTCGTGCTGGCGCCCTTCGTGATCCGGCTGCAATCCTGGCGGGTGCCGCGCACGGTCGCGGTGCTGATCGCGGTGTTCATCGGGTTTTCGGTGATCTTCAGCCTGGGCGGGTTGATCGTGTCGCAGGCCAATCGGCTCGCCGGTGAATTGCCGGGCTATCAGCAGACGCTGAGGGAAAAGATCGAAGGTCTGCGCGGCGTCGCCGCAGGCGGTTCCTCGACGCTGGAGCGCGCTTCGCGGGTGCTGCGCGAATTGGATAGCGAGCTGAAAAACCCCTCCGCCGGGCGGCGGAGCGGCAATCTGACGTCGCCTAATAGCGTCCGGCCGATTCCGGTCGAGATAAGGCAGCCCGATCCGGGCACGCTGTCGACGCTGGTAGCGATCATCCAGCCGCTGATCCAGCCGCTGACCACGACCGGGATCGTGGTGATTTTCGTGATCTTCATCCTGTTGCAGCGCCAGGACCTACGCAATCGCTTCATCCGGCTTGCCGGCTCCCACGACATGCAGCGCACCACCGCCGCGCTCGACGATGCCGGCCAACGGTTGAGCCGGCTGTTTCTCAGCCAGATGGTCATCAACGCCACTTTCGGGCTGCTGATCGGGGTCGGGCTGTCGCTGATCGGCGTCCCCAGCGCGCCGTTGTGGGGCGTGGTGGCGATGGTGCTGCGGTTCGTGCCCTATGTCGGCTCGCCGATCTCCGCGGTGTTTCCGCTGATCCTGGCCGCGGCCGTGGGCACCGGCTGGAGCATGCTGCTGATGACCGCCGGCCTGTTCGTCACCTTGCAGCTGTTCACCGGTCAGGTGATCGAGCCGATGGTGTTCGGCCGCAGCGCCGGGCTGTCGCCGGTGGCGATCGTGCTGTCGGCCTCGTTCTGGACGTGGCTATGGGGGCCGATCGGGCTGGTCCTGGCCACCCCCCTCACCGTCTGTCTGGTGGTGATCGGGCGCCACGTCGATCGGCTGCAATTCTTCGACGTGCTGCTCGGCAACGAGCCGGCGCTGACGCCGCCGCAATTGCTGTACCAACGACTGCTGGCCGGCGATCCGGTCGAGGCCTCGCAGCAGGCGCAACTGCATCTCGACGACGCCTCGCTGGAAAATTACTACGACACCACGATGCTCGATGGGCTGCGGCTTGCCGCCGCCGATGTCCAGCTCGGCCGCCTCGGTCTGGAGCGCATCGCGCGGATTCTCGACACCGTGACTGAAGTCGTCGAGGATCTCGAACCCCACGAAAACCGGGTGGACGAGGACGCGGCCGACGACAAGCGGTCCGACCTGTCCAAGCTCGACGGGGCGGCATCGAACGCGGCGGTTGCGGTGCCGGAAGCCTGGACCCATCCCAATGCGCTGATCTGCATCCCCGGCGCCGGCAAGCTCGACGAGGCGGCGGCGCTGATCCTGACCCAGATCCTGCGTCGCCGCGGCATCGGCGCCAGCGCCGAACACGCCGATGCGCTGTCGTTGTCGCGCGCGTTTTCGCTCGACACCAGCCAGGCCAAAGGATTCTGCCTGTGCTATGTCAGCGAACCGTCCGAGGCGATGGTGCGCTACGCGCTGCGTCGCCTCAGTCGCATTGCCAAGCAGCGGCCGGTCGTGGTGGCCAGATTCGGCGATGGCAACGACTTGCTGGAAACCCTGGCGCCCGGAATCTCCGCGACCGCCGGTGATTTCACCCATACCGCCGAGGTGGTGATGGACATCGCGGTGCATTCGTCGCGGGCTGACCAGATCGCCGATTTCTCAGCCCAGCAGACAGAAAAGCCCGAGCCCACATCGCCGCAGCAGCGGCCGGCTCATTCGTTGAACCAGCCCCTGGCGTCCCCGGTGAATGACAGATAGAGGCCGGCGCCGGTCAGGCCGCAGGACACGACATCGACCAGCATATTCGCCTGCAGCCCGGTCTGGCCGATGATCTGCATCAGCGACACCACCGAGAACACCAGCGACGCCACCAGCACCCCCCGCGGCCAGCTCTTGCGGCGCTGAGCGGCGAGTTGCACCAGATAGACCAGCAGCAGGATCAGGCCGGCCGCGAGCAGGTTGGCGATCGCGAAAACATGGGCGGGAAGGTCCTCGGTCGGCGTTCGATCCTGAAACGCCACCGACAGCGAATCCAGCATCAGCGACATATACAGCAGCGCTTCGAACCACATCACGTTCTTGGGGAGAGTCATCGGTACGCCGCTCATTCCTTGGTCATTCCTTGGGGAATTCGAGGCCCATTTCGCGATAGCGATTGGGATCGTTGCTCCAGTCTTCGCGCACCTTGACGAACAGGAACAGGTGGACCGGCTGGCCCACGATCTCGGCGATCTCCTTGCGGGCATCCGCGCCGATCGCCTTGATGGTGGCGCCGGCCTTGCCGAGCACGATCTTGCGCTGGCTTTCGCGCTCGACGAAAATCGTCTGCTCGATCCGCACCGAATTGTCCTTACGCTCGGTCCAGGTGTCGGTCTCGACCGTGGACTGATACGGCAGTTCCTGATGCAGCTGGCGGAAGATCTTTTCGCGGGTGATCTCCGCCGCCAGATGCCGCAATGGGGCGTCCGACATCTGGTCCTCGGGATAGTGGAACGGACCGGGCGGCACCCGCGTCGCCAGCCCGCGGCGCAGATCGTCGACGCCGTCGCCGGTCAATGCCGACACCATGAAGGTCTCGGTGAAGGCCAGCCGCTCATTGGCCTTCTGCGTCAGCGCCAGCAGTTTCTCCTTCGACACCAGATCGATCTTGTTCAGCACCAGGATCTTCGGATGGCCGACATTGGCCAGATTTTCGAAGATGACATCGGCTTCCTGGTCGATGCCGGCGCGGGCGTCGAGCAGCACGCAGACCAGATCGGCGTCATGCGCGCCGGTCCAGGCGGTGCGCACCATGGCGCGGTCGAGCCGTCGCTTCGGCGCGAAGATGCCGGGTGTGTCCACCAGAATGATCTGCGCATTGTCGTCGATGACGATGCCGCGGATCAGCGCGCGCGTGGTCTGCACCTTGCGCGACACAATGGTCACCTTGGAGCCGACCAGCGCGTTGACTAGCGTGGATTTGCCGACATTCGGCGCGCCAATCAGCGCCACAAAGCCGCAGCGGGTGGCGGTCGCAGGCACGTCGTTCATTGGTTCATCCATCATTGCCGCCGGCGTTGACGCCCTCGCGTGCCAGCATCACCGATGCCGCAACTTTCTCGGCAGCACGCTTGCTGCCGCCGATGCCTTCCGCCGGGGCCAGGCCGGGCAGATCCACCGCGACCCGGAACTGCGGGTCGTGGTGTGGCCCGGTGCGTTCGACCTCGCGATAGACCGGGGTCGGCAGCCCCTTGCCCTGGGCCCATTCCTGCAGCGTGGTCTTGGCGTCGCGCAGCGGCCGCACCGGCTTGCGCATCCGCTCCAGCCAATTGCGCTCGACGAATTGCGCCGCGGCCGGATAGCCGCCATCGAGATAGACCGCGCCGATCACCGCTTCGCAGATGTCGCCGAGCACCGATTTGCGCAACCGCGCGCCGGCGCCGGCGCCGACCGAGCCGAGCTTGATGCCGTCGAGAAGGTCGAGGCTCGCGGCAACGTCGGCGCAGGTTTCCTTGCGCACCAACTCGGCCAGCCGCTTCGACAATTCGCCCTCGTCGGCCTTGGGGAAGGCCCGGTACAGCATGTCCGAGACCACCAGGCCGAGGACGTGATCGCCGAGAAATTCCAAGCGCTGATAGCTGTCGGCCCGGCTGCGCGACGATTTCAGCGCCGAGACATGGGTGAATGCCGTCGTCAGCAGCACCGGGTCGGCAAAGGCGTAGCCGATCCTCTGTTCGAGCGCCGCAGTGGCGGCCTTGGCGCTGACCTTGCTGCGCCGCTTCTTGGCGACGGCCGGTGCGTCGGCGGCAGCCGGTTGCGCGGCCGGCTCATCCGCGGTCTGGGGATTGTCGATGCTGGAGGCGTCCTTCGTCATCGCACGATTGAGAAAATGCGATGCCAGCGCACGGCGGTCGGCCAGCGCCAGATCTGCCAGGCATGTTCACCTTCGGCGATCGAGAAGAAGATCATCTGCGCGCGGCCGATGATGTTCTCGAGCGGAACGTAGCCGACCGCCGAAAGCACCCGGCTGTCGGTGGAATTATCGCGGTTGTCGCCCATCATGAAGAAGTGGCCGGCCGGCACCGTGTAGACATTGGTGTTGTCGTAGAACCCGTTATCAACGCAGTCGAGCGTCTGATAGCTGACGCCGTTCGGCAGCGTCTCCTTCCAGCGCTTGACCCGCGAGGTGGCGTCCGAACCGCAAGGGTCCTCGCCGACGAAGTCGCTCAACCGCTCGCGCACGATCGGCTTGTCGTTGATGTAGAGCAGGCCCTCTTTCATCTGGATGCGGTCGCCGGGCAGCCCGATCACCCGCTTGATATAGTCCGTGGTATCGTCCTTGGGCAGCCGGAACACCACGACATCGCCGCGCGCCGGGTCGGAACCGAAGATTCGTCCCGAAAAGATCCGCGGCGACAGCGGGATCGAATAATGGCTGTAGCCATAGGAATATTTCGAGACGAACAGATAGTCGCCGACCAGCAGGGTCGCCTTCATCGATCCCGACGGAATGTTGAAGGGCTGAAACAGCACGGTTCGGATCACCAGCGCGATCAGCAGCGCGTGAATCACCACGCGTATCGTCTCGCCGACGCCGCCTTCAGTCTTTGTTCCGGATGTCACGCTCATCGCTTTCCCGATTCCCCTCGCGATCGCCGCGCGGTTGCAGATGTTCTCAGGTGAAGCGAGGCTGCTTCGCAATGAGAATTTGAATTGACGTTGGACCGACAAATCCCGGCGCCAATCGAGACCGGCCGCCTCCCCGGATTCGCCGCGCTGGATTCCGCGCGGGTTTTAGACCGTTGTTTGCAGGCACGCAATCAACGGAGCTTTGAAAACTTGCTAATGCCATGACAATTCAGTGATTTTTAGTTTGGCGCGGGTCCCCGACGGGGCCTGCCGGGCGCTCAGGGTGTGGCCGCGATCTCGGCCGAAATGATGACAAAAGCCTGCGCCAACGGCCATTCATCGGTGATCGACAGGTCGATCCGGGCCTCAAATCCCTCAGGCGTCAGGGCGTCGAGCCGGGCCTTGGCGCCGCCGGTCAGCAGCATTGTGGGACGGCCGCCGCGCAGATTGACCACCCCCATATCCCGCCACCAGACGCCCTGGCGGATGCCGGTGCCGAGCGCCTTGGAACAGGCCTCCTTGGCGGCGAAGCGCTTGGCATAGGTGGCGGCCACCAGCTTTGGCTGCTTGTCGCGGCGCCCTGCCCGGGCGCGTTCGACATCGGTGAAGACCCGTTCCAGGAAGCGCTCGCCATGGCGTTCGATCACCTTCGCAATTCGGGTGATGTCGCACAGGTCGGAGCCGATGCCGATGATCATGGGCGGACCGCCCTGGCGCGGCCGCGCTCCATCGCCGCGCGCATCGTCCGCACGGTTTCGGCCAGGCCGACGAACAGCGCCTCGCCGATCATGTAATAGCCGATATTGAGTTCGGCGATCTGCGGCAGCGCCGAGATCGTCTCGGCGGTGGCATAATCGAGGCCGTGGCCGGCATGAACCTCGAGCCCGACGGATTGCGCCTGCGCGGCGCCGGCGACGATGCGCTGCCACTCGAGGTCCGCCTTGGCGTGGTCGCCATCGGTGACCGCGTCGCACCAGGCGCCGGTGTGGAGTTCGATCACCGGGGCGTGCAATTTCGCCGCCATCTCGATCTGCGCCGGATCGGCGGCGATGAACAGCGACACCCGAATGCCGGCATCGTTGAACCGCGCGATCGACGGCGCCAGCGAATCGCGCTGACCGACCACGTCGAGCCCGCCTTCGGTAGTGAGTTCTTCGCGACGCTCCGGCACCAGGCACACCGCATGCGGCTTTGTCGCCAGCGCGATCCGCACCATGTCGGGCGTCGCCGCCATCTCGAAATTCAACGGCTTCGCTATCTCGGCCTTCAGCCGCGCCATGTCGGCGTCGCGGATATGGCGGCGATCCTCGCGCAGATGCGCGGTGATGCCGTCGGCGCCGGCCGCGATCGCCGCTTGCGCGGCGCGCAGCGGATCGGGATGGCGGCCGCCGCGTGCGTTGCGCAAGGTGGCGACGTGATCGACATTGACGCCGAGGCGCAACGGGGGAGTTTTGGGCATGATGACCTGCGGAGAACCTAGGTGGGGACGTGTTGAGCGACTTGTCGAGCACCTTGCGGAGGTTGCCGTCGGGCTTGCCTAACCATTGACGCGCTCGACCTTGGCGACCACGTCCTTGGCGCGCAGCTGGTTGATGATCGCGCTGAGATGCTTGAGGTCGTAGACCTCGAGATCGATGGTGAGTTCGGTGAAATCCGGCGAGCGGCGAAACATGCCGATATTGTCGATATTGCCGTCATGCTCGGCGATCACGGTGGCGATCTGCGCCAGGCTGCCGGGCTCGTTGACGTTCTGCACGAACACCCGCGCCGGAAACCGCTGCGGCGTCGATTCGTCGACGTCCCAGCGCACGTCGAGCCAGTGCTCCGGCATCTCCTCGAAGTCCTTCAAGGCCGGCGACTGGATCGGATAGATGGTGATGCCCTCGCCCGGCACCACGATTCCGACGATGCGGTCGCCCGGCACCGCGCCGCCATTGGGCGCGAACTTCACCGGCAGGTCGGAATTGATGCCGCGGATCGGAATCGCCGAGGTCTGGCGCACCGTGCTGCTCGCGGATTTGAGCTTCAGCTTTTCCGACAGCGTCTTCTTCTCGCCGAAGCGCGCGACGCGTTCTTCCTTGTAGTCGGGATACATCGCGCGGGCGACGTCGGAGGCCTTCATCTCGCCGCGCCCGACCGACGCCATCACGTCCTCGATCGAGGTCCGCGCCAGCCGCGGCAACGCGCCCTTGAGCTTGTCGTCGGCATATTCGATCTTGGCGCGTGCGAACAGGCGTTCGACGATCCGCCGTCCCAGCCCGGCATATTGATCGCGCACCGCGGTGCGGGTCGCGCGCCGGATCGCGGCCCGCGCCTTGCCGGTCACCGCCAGCGATTCCCAGGCCGACGGCGGCGCCTGCTGCGCCGTCGAAGTCAGCACCTCGACCTCGTCGCCGTTCTGCAACTCGCTCGACAGCGGCGCGAACTTGCCGTTGATCTTGCAGCCGACCGCCGAATTGCCGACGTCGGTGTGAACCGCATAGGCGAAATCGATCACATTGGCGGCGCGCGGCAATGCGATCAACGTGCCCTTGGGGGTGAAGCAGAACACCTGATCGTGAAACAATTCGAGCTTGGTATGCTCGAGGAATTCCTCGGGATTGGCGCTTTCCGACAGGATTTCGATGGTGCGCCGCAGCCAGGCAAAGGCGTTCGACTCCCGTTTCAACAATTCGGTCGGCGAGCCGACGCCGTCCTTGTAGAAGGCATGCGCGGCGATGCCGATCTCGGCGATCTGGTCCATCTCCTCGGTGCGGAATTGCAGCTCGACGCGCTGCTGCCCGGGACCGATCACCGTGGTGTGGAGCGAGCGGTAGTCGTTCTGTTTCGGGGTCGAGATGTAGTCCTTGAACCGCCCCGGCACCATCGGCCAGGTGGTGTGAACCACCCCGAGCGCGCGATAGCAGGCCGCGACATCCGGCAACACCACGCGGAATCCGAAGATGTCCGACAGCTGCTCGAAGCCGATCGACTTGCGCTTCATCTTGGTCCAGATCGAAAACGGACGCTTGCGCCGCCCCGTCACCACGGCCTCGATGCCGTTCTTGGCCAGATTGGCCGACAGCTGGGCCTCGATCTCGCCGATCAAATTGCGGTTACGGTCGGCCAACGCATCGAGCCGCTGCATCACCACATCAAAGGCGTCCGGATCGAGCGTATGGAACGAGAGGTCTTCGAGCTCCTCGCGCATCTCCTGCATGCCCATGCGGCCGGCCAGCGGCGCGTAGATATCCAGGGTTTCCTCGGCGATGCGATGCCGCGACGCCGGCGGCACGAATTCCAGCGTGCGCATATTGTGCAGCCGGTCGGCGAGCTTGATCAGCAGCACGCGGACATCGGCGGCCACCGCCAGCAGCAATTTGCGCAGGTTCTCGGCCTGCTTGGCTTCGCGCGACACCAGCTCCAGGCGCTTGAGCTTGGTCAGGCCCTCGACCAGGGCCCCAATCTCGTGCCCGAACATATTGTCGATTTCGGTTCGGGTGGCCTCGGTGTCCTCGATGGTGTCGTGCAGCAAGGCGGCGACGATGGTCGCGTCATCGAGCTTCAGCGTGGTCAGAATCGCTGCAACTTCAAGCGGATGCGAGAAATACGGATCACCCGAGGCGCGGATCTGCTCGCCATGCGCCATCATCGCATAGACATAGGCGCGGTTGAGCAGGTCCTCGTCCGTGTCCGGATTATAGGCGCGGACCCGATCGACGAGGTCATATTGCCGCATCATCCGCGCTCGCGACGCGCGCGGCGGCTTCGCCGGCACATCCGCCGACGCCACGACCTCGGTCGCCCCGATCGCAGCCTCCATCTGTGGAGAATTGCGGCGCCAATACGCCATCGACCACACCCTCACCGCGGCGCAACGACCGCGAATTTGACGAGGTTTCAGATTCAGAACTTCACAAACCCCGAACCCACAACACTAGTGGGTTTTACGGTGAAGTGAAGCTGAGAATGCCTAAAAGCCGCTCAGGTCTCGCAGGATTGAGCTCGGCCAGGACAGTCCCCCACCCACGTAGCGGGGGCCGGCGACGTTGCAAGACCAGAGCGTAATGTCTTGAACAAAAAACGGCCCGGGATCATCCGGGCCGTTGAAATGCGAGAAATTTGACGAATTTGCAGGCTTTGGGCCGCGAGCCTATTCGTCTTCTTCGGGCTGCTCCTCGGGGGGCGCCAAGCCTTCCAGACCCTTCAGCAGCTCTTCTTCGGTCATCCGCTCGACCGCCACTTCGGTATCGTCGGCATCGACGCTGGCGCCGGCCGATCCGATCAGCGGGATCGTGTCGGGTTCCGGCTCGTCGACTTCGACAAATTTCTGCAAGGAATGAACCAGCTCTTCACGAAGATCTTCGGGAGAGATCGTCGAATCAGCGATTTCGCGCAGCGAAACCACCGGATTCTTGTCGTTGTCGCGATCCACCGTGAGTTGCGCGCCGGACGAGATCATCCGCGCGCGGTGCGCAGCGAGCAACACCAGGTCGAACCGGTTGTCGACCTTATCAATGCAATCTTCTACGGTGACGCGCGCCATCGACTGTCGCTCCGTTAATTGGGGCCGAATATGTTGGTTATCCGGCGTAGGTATAGGGGCTGGGCCGATTTCGCAAGCACCGATTTATTCTCTGGCCTGACCGGCGGGTTCTGGATAAGTCGCCAGATGGCCAAGCTGGCAGCCCGGCATCGTCATCGCCGCCGCCGGTGCAAACCCTAGCCGGTCAACAAATAGCTGCATTCTGCAAACAAAAGTATACACTAGAGTCGCGCGGACGGCGGACCCCCGAAATGGTCTGCGTGCCGTGAACGAATGATATTAGTGCGATATTGAACTTTTAAAATTGCGCGGTTCATTGCTTCGCCGCGCCAAAAACCTAACAACAACCCACGCGAGAAAATTCGATGTCCCCTGCAACGAACAAGATTGCTCTGTTTATCGACGGTGCCAACCTCTATGCGACAGCCAAGACCCTCGGCTTCGACATTGATTACAAGCGCCTGCTCAAGGAATTCCAGAGCCGCGGCACCCTCATTCGGGCATTTTATTACACCGCGATTATCGAGGATCAGGAATATTCGTCGATTCGGCCGTTGATCGACTGGCTCGACTACAATGGCTACACCGTGGTCACCAAGGCGACCAAGGAGTTCATCGATGCCAGTGGCCGCCGCAAGGTGAAGGGCAACATGGATATCGAATTGGCGGTCGATGCCATGGAGCTGGCCGAGCATGTCGACCAGATCGTGCTGTTTTCCGGCGACGGCGATTTCCGCTCGCTGGTCGAGGCGGTGCAGCGCCGCGGCGTTCGCGTCACCGTGGTGTCGACGATTTCCAGCCAGCCGCCGATGATCGCCGACGAGTTGCGTCGCCAGGCCGATGTCTTCACCGACCTGGTCGAGTTGCAGTCCAAGCTTGGCCGCGATCCGGCCGAACGCCCCGCGCCGCGCGAACCGCGTCATGCGCCGCAATTCCTGCAGCGCGCGACCACCGTGCCGGCCAGAGGCGATGACGACGATTTCGAAGATTAAGCAACGCCCGGCGCGCGGCGTCAGCGCCGCCGCCCTCGCCCGCACCGAACCCTCCCATGACTGCCCGTTGTGTCCAAGGCTCGCCAGCTTTCGGCACGATTCGCGCGCGCGCCAGCCGGACTGGTTCAACGCCCCGGTGCCGACCTTCGGCGCGGCCGACGGCCAGCTATTGATCGTCGGGCTCGCGCCCGGACTGCAAGGCGCCAACCGCACTGGCCGGCCGTTCACCGGCGACTTCGCCGGCGATCTGCTCTATGCGACGCTGATCGAATATGGATTTGCGAAAGGCAACTATCAGGCACGTCCCGACGACGGGCTGCAACTAATCGACTGCCGGATCGCCAACGCGGTGCGCTGCGTACCGCCGCAGAACAAGCCGCTGCCGATCGAGATCAACACCTGCCGACAATTTCTCAGCGCGGTGCTGGAGACCATGCCGCGGCTGCGCGCGATCGTGGCGCTCGGCCGGGTCGCGCATGAGTCGACAGTCAAGGCATTAGGTCTGCGCGCCGTGCAGGCGCCGTTCGGACACGGCGCGGTGCATCAGGCCGGCGCGCTGCGGCTCTACGACAGCTATCATTGCTCGCGCTACAATACGAATACGCGGGTGCTGACGCCGCAGATGTTTCGCGACGTCTTCGCCCGCGTCCGCACCGACCTCGCCGCCCGCTAAGCGCAACATCGCCATCAATTCGTTATTGCGAGCGGAGGACGGCGCGTAGCGCCGTCCGGAAGCGACGCAATCCAGGGCGTCAAGCAAAGACGGGATTGCTTCCTCGCAACAGCACGGCGTTGCAAACCCCGTGCGGCAGGTCGTAGAAGCCGCCCAATTGATGCGCCATGGCGTGGACGTCGGCCTGCAGCTGGGCATGGCGCGATTAATTTTGCGCGCGGTGCTTAGCTTCAGCGACGCAAGCTCCCATCGCCGCCTTGTCGCAGACGTTTCAGCATCCGCTTGTGTCGCGAACGATGCCGCTTGGCATTGTCGAAGATCGAGACATTCTAATTAGCAGCACCTGCATATGCGTTGCAGTCGCGACGTCGTCTCTCTAGAGAATTTTTATAAGTCGATCGCAATCGGGACGTTGCCGCCGATGGCAACGAGCCCGAATGCGTGTCTGGGAAAGAACTGATCCACGAGCGACAAGCCTCGGCCGAAGGCGGAAACGCAGAGCGTTTCCGTTCGGTGACCGTTGCGGGCCGCGCGCGGATTAAGTTCACTAAGGTTGAGGGATTCTTTGGAAATGCGGCGTGCGGGTGGGGTTAGGACGGCGGTTCGCTTTGGTGCGACGCTGCTGGGCGGAGTAGCGTTGCTGGCGGGGTTGGATACATCAGCTCAATCGCAAACTCCGGACGGAGCAAACGCCCTTCCACCCATGACGGTCTATGCGCCGACGCAACAGACGGTCCGCCGCGCAGCGGCCAAGCGAAGGCCCTCCCGGGTCCGGACGGCGCAGACCCCCACGCCCCCGAGCGCTCCGCAACCCGAAACCGGCGCGGCGCCGCCGGTCGGTGTCGTGCCGGCTTTCGCCGGCGGCCAGGTCGCTCAGGGCGGTCGGCTCGGGCTGCTCGGAAACACCGACACAATGAAATCCCCGTTCAACGTGTCGAGTTACACCGACAAATTCATCCGTGATCAGCAGGCGGCAACGGCCGCCGATGCCTTGATCCTGGATCCTTCGGTGCGAAGCTCGGTCCAACCCGGCGGCGTGGTCGATTCCTTCAACATTCGTGGCTTCCCGATCAACGAGGGCAACAATGGTGAGTTCGCCTTTGAGGGGCTGTACGGGATCGCGCCGAGCTACCGCATCCTGACGGACTACGTCGAGCGCATCGAGGTGCTCAAGGGCCCCTCGGCCGCATTGTCAGGCACCTCCCCCAATGGCGGCGTCGGCGGTGTCATCAATGTGGTGCCCAAGCGCGCGGGAGAGGACCTGACCCGCTTCACCGCGGGCTACGGCTCGACAGCACAGTTCGACGGTCACTGGGATGTGGCGAGGCGTTACGGCGACGGCAAGCAATGGGGCGTGCGCACCAGCGGCAGCCTGCGCGGTGGCGATACGCCGATTGACCGGCAGTCCGAAACGACGGGCGTCGGATCGCTGGCGCTCGACTATCAGGGCGAACGGTTCAGGTCGTGGCTCTATTTGATCGCCCAGAGCGACCGGTTCGACGCGCCGTCACGTCCCTTTCTCGTGGCCCCCGGCCTGCAGGTGCCAAAGGCCCCCGACGGCCGGGTGAACGTGACACAACCTTGGGAATGGTCGCATATCAACGACCGTTCCGCCTTGCTGCGCACCGAATACGATGTCAGCGATCAGGTGACGCTGTTCGCCGATGTCGGCGGATCGCGCACCGACGTCGAGCGGTTCTTCGGCCTTCCGACGATCATCAATGCGCGCGGCGACACCACGGCGACGCCGCAATTCTTTGGGCTTGGCATCGATCGAACCACCTATGATGGCGGCGTCCGCGCCCGCTTCGATACCGGCTTCGTCCACCATGCCGTCGCCTTCCAGGCGTCGCTCTATCATGACGCGCTGTACCGGCGGATCACCAATGGCAGTCTGGTCACGTCGAACATCTACAATCCGACCGTGGCGCCAACCCAGTTCGCGAACGAGATCGACGGACGCCCGCGGCTATCGGACAGCGAGCTAACCGGGCTCTCGATTGCCGACACTCTGTCGGTGCTCGACGAGCACGTCCTGTTGACCCTGGGGGTGCGGCGCCAAGGCATCGAGGCGAACAACTATCTCTCCAATGTGGGAACGCTCACCTCGTCCTACGACAAGAGCGCGACCACCCCCGTGGTCGGCATCGTCATCCGGCCCCGCGACAACGTCTCGCTGTATGCGAACTACATCGAGGGGCTCAGCCGCGGCGACGTCGCGCCACAGACGGCTTCCAATTTCGGCGAAGTGCTTCAGCCCTACATCGCCAAACAATATGAGGCCGGCATCAAGGTCGATTTCGGCCGGATCGCGACCAGCTTCAGCGCCTTCGACATCTCGAAGGCCAGCGGCGAGCTGTCAGCCGGGCGTTTCGCGGCGACCGCCGAACAGCAAGTCCGTGGGCTCGAATTCAACGTCTATGGCGAGGTCACGCCGGATATTCGGGTTCTCGGCGGCGTTTCGCTGATGGATGGCACCCTGACGAAGACCGCCGTCGCGGCAAATCTGGGCAATACGCCGATCGGCTCGCCGAAGGTGCAAGCCAATATCGGCGCCGAGTGGGACCTGCCGTTGATCAAGGGGCTCACTGTGAATGGCGCGGTCATCTACACCGGCAGGCAGTTCGTCGACACCGCGAACAACCAGCCGATCCCGGATTGGACGCGGCTCGATCTCGGCGCCCGCTATACGACGGCGATCAAAGGCAGGAAGACGACGTTCCGCGCCAACATCCAGAATGTGACTGGCACGCAGTACTGGTCCTCCGTGGCCTCGTTCGGAACGTTTTTCCTCGGAGCGCCGCGCACCTATCTGCTGTCGATGACCGTGGACATGTAATCGCCGCCGCGACATTCTTCAGCAATGTTGCGGCGCCCTCGCCGTCAGGCCGGATTGGCCTTCAGCCAGGCCAGCACCTCGGCGGCGTTGCGATCTGGCGGAAACACCGGATAGACCACATGGCTGATCCGGCCATCATCGATGATCAGCGTCAGCCGCTTGATCATGGTCAGCCCGGCGACCTCCATGGTCGGCAGCTTGAGCGCCTGGGTCAATTCGAGCTTGGCGTCGGACAGCACCGGAAACGGCAGATGCAGCCGCGACGCCATTTCCAGCTGATAGGCGTTGCTCTGCGTCGACAGTCCAAACACCTGCCCCGCGCCGGCCGCCTTCAACTCGGCGAACAGGTCACGGAACGCGCAGGCCTGCGGCGTGCAACCGCGCGCGCCGGGGATCATGTCCCAATCGTCGACCAGCGCGATTTTCCCGGGCTCGCCGGTGCGCGGATAGGCGAACACCACGCTGCGTCCGGGCAGCGTCGCCAGCCTCACCGAGGTATCGTTGGTCGCGATCAGATCGATCGGCGGAATCGGCAGTCCGGGCAGATGCGCGGCGGCGCCGTCATCGACCGGCGCCGGAATCGCGCTCCAGTCCACCTCCATCAGGCTCTTCTGGTTCATCCCGCTTCCCCCGCCATGCAAACGACCGCTAACCGCGCGCGCGCATGATACGGCCCTTTTCCCGGCCCCAGTCGCGCTTCTTTTCGGTGTCGCGCTTGTCGTGCAGCTGCTTGCCCTTGGCCAGCGCTAGCTGCAATTTGACCCGACCGCGCTCGTTGAAATACATTTTCAGCGGCACCAGCGTCATGCCCTGGCGCTCGACCGCGCCCATCAGCTTGTTAATCTGCTTGCGATGCAGCAGCAATTTGCGCGGTCGCTTCGGCTCGTGGTTGAAGCGGTTGGCCTGCAGATATTCCGGAATATTGGCGTTGATCAGCCAGATCTCGCCGTCCTTGGGATCGGCGTAGGATTCGGCGATCGTGCTCTTGCCGTTGCGGATCGATTTGACCTCGGTGCCGGTGAGCGCGATTCCAGCCTCCAGCGTATCCTCGATCGCAAAGTTGAACCGCGCCTTGCGGTTTTCCGCCACGACCTTGATCGGGCGCTCTTTCTTCTCGGCCATGGTGGTCCTCTGGGCGTGAATACAATCTGGTGACGACAACGCCCGTTCCAACGACGTCCGACTTAATTCTTTTTCAGCAGGTCCCTGATTTCGCCGAGCAGTTCCACTTCCGGGGTCGGCTTCGGCGGCCCCGGTGCGGCTTCCTGCTTGCGCTTCCACCGGTTCATGGTCCTGATCACCATGAATAGCACGAAGGCAACGATGAGGAAATTCAAGGTCACGGTGAGGAAATGCCCCCAGGCCAGCACCGCGCCCTGCGTCTTGGCCTCGACCAGAGTGCTGGCCGTCACCGATTTCGACAACGGGGTAAAATAGTTCGAGAAGTCCAGACCCCCGGTGATGGCGCCGATGATCGGCATGATGATGTCGCCGACCATGGACGACACGATCGCGCCGAACGCCGCGCCGATGATGACGCCGACCGCGAGATCGACGACATTGCCCTTCATCGCGAATTCGCGGAACTCCTTCAGCATCTGTCCCCCCTTGGCGCTGTCGCCAACGCTCTGGTCTATGGCGTCGTGATTGTCGGCGTGGTTCGCGGTGCTCAGTTCAACAACCCGGCATGGACCATCGCATCGCGAATCACCTTGCCGGTCGGCGCCGTCACCGGCAGCAACGGCAGCCGGACCTCCTCCTGGAGACGATCCAGCAGCTTGAGGCCGTGCTTGGCGCCGGCCAGCCCCGGCTCCTTGAAGATCGCGTCGTGCAGCGGCACCAGCCGGTCCTGGATCGTCAGCGCTGCCGCGTAATCGCCCTTCAACACCGCAGTCATCAATTTGGCGCAGAGATTCGGCGCCACATTGGCGACCACCGAAATGCAGCCATGGCCGCCCGCCGCCATATAGGCCAGAGCGGTCATGTCCTCGCCGGAGAGCTGGATGAAATCCGGTCCCATGGCATGACGCTGCTGCGACACCCGGGCGAGATTTGCGGTGGCGTCCTTCACCCCGGCGATGTTCTTCAACTCGAACAGGCGGGTCATGGTCTCGACCGACATGTCGACCACCGAGCGCGGCGGGATGTTGTAGATGATGATCGGAATCCCGATGGCGTCGTTCACCGCCTTGAAGTGGTGATACATGCCCTCCTGGGTCGGCTTGTTATAATAGGGGGTCACCACCAGCACGGCGTCGGCGCCGGCCTTCTCGGCGTGCTGCGCCAGTTCGACCGCTTCCTTGGTCGAGTTCGAGCCCGCGCCGGCGATCACCGGCACCCGGCCCTTGGCCTCGTCGATGCACCATTCGACGATCCGCCGATGCTCGTCATGGCTCACCGTCGGGCTTTCGCCGGTGGTGCCGACCGGCACCAGACCGTAGCTCCCCTCGTCGATCTGCCAGTTCACCAGGCTGCGAAAAGCGGCCTCGTCCAGCGCGCCGTCTTTGAATGGTGTCACCAGGGCGGTCAGCGACCCCTGAAATTTCGTCCCGGTTGCCATCTCGTGCTCTCCTGACGCCGCTGACCCGCCCGATTGGGCGGAGCAATGATCCTGTGACCGCATTTCATACCGGGTCCCGAGCCGGCGCGAAAGGGTCGCCAACGGGTCCCGATCGCCCCGTCGGCACCGCCCCGCGCTGCCGCCGCGCCCGGAACCGGCACGCCGTCCCGTTTTCGGCTCGTATTGCCAGAAGCGCACTGAACCTTTCAGCCAAAATGATGTCTCAACCTTGTTAAGTGACGCTGGTCACGCGGACAGCCACCGCCTTGGTGCAAGGTCGAAACAAGATTGGGACTTGGCTCCAGCCTCCAGGAGGTCGTGATGAAAAGGCTCGTTGTTCTGGCCACGATGTTGGTGGCGACATCGGCTGCCAATGCCGGCGACTCGTATTCGTTCGATATCGGTGGCCGCACCATCCATATCGAGAAACCCAGTGACTGCGACTCGCCGTCCTGCGTCTCGCTCTCGATCCCCGGAATCTATGAATCCGGACCGAAACGCCCCCAGCGATCTCGTGTCGAGCGTGATGACGATGATGGCGGTAGCCAGCGCTCGGCGGTCGACCGCGACGACGACGACGACCGCGACAGCAAGCGCGCAAGGATCGACCGCGACGGCGACCTGGACAGAAAGCCCGAGCGCGACAGCCAGCGCAAACCGCTGGGGCCGCCGGCCCCGACCGCGAATGCGCCGGCCGCAAAGCAGTCGCTCGAACCCGCCAATGGCGCGCGGCCGGTAGCGCCGCCGTCCACCACGGCCAGCCGGACCCCGGACGAGCCGGCCGCGTCTGCCGCCACGACCCCGTCCGCTCCCGCCGCCAAGCCGGCGCCGGTGGTGGCAACCGCGCCGCCCGCCGCGCCGGAACAAGAGCAGGAGGAACCGGCGAATGCGGCCGCACGCCCCGCGGCCCCGGCATCGCCGCTCGGCATCTGGCTGACCGAGGAAAAGGAAGGCAAGATTCGCATCGAGCCGTGCGGTCCGCATCTGTGCGGCTACGCGCTGAAGGACAACGAAAAGATCCTGATCAACATGAAGCCGGCCAGCGGCAACACATGGAAGGGCCGGATCCACGATCCCAAGAGCGGCAGCAATTACGACTCGACGATCGCCCTGAAGGGTCCCGATCGGCTGCGCGTCCAGGGCTGCGCCTTCGGCGGCATGTTCTGCGGCGGACAGACCTGGAGCCGGGTCAACTGAGCCCTGCCGGCGGCGCTTGTTTCCGGCGGGCCCGATTGCAGGGCCCGCTTCTATGGGACATCAAGCCAGCCGGCTAACCATCTGCGGCAGCGTTATATTCCGCGTCACTCACCTGCTCCATCCAGGTCGCGAAATTGCCGTCCAGGGCTTCCTGCATGGCGATGTGGGTCATCGCATTGTCCGGCGCGGCGCCGTGCCAGTGTTTTTCACCGGGGGGAATCCACACGCTGTCCCCGGCCCTGATCTGGCGCAGCGGCCCGCCCAGGGTCTGCACCCGGCCGACGCCGGATACGACATACAGGGTCTGACCGAGCGGATGGGTGTGCCATGCGGTGCGCGCACCCGGCTCGAACGCGACCCGCGTGGCCACCAGCCGCGCCGGCGCCTCGGCGGCGACGATCGGATCCTGCCACACCGTTCCGGTAAAATACTCGGCCGGCGCTTTGCGCGTCGGCCGCGATCCGGCGGGAAAGATCTCCATCGTTCGCTCTCCTGTTACTGCTTGGCCTTCCAGGCCGCGTAGCGCGCCTTGGTGTCGGCGTTCATCGGATACAGGCCCGGCAGCACCGCGCCATTATTGACCTCCTCGACGATCCAGCCTTCCATCCGCTCCTGCTCCGGGCCTTCGGCCAGCACGTGGTCGAGCATCGCCTTCGGGATCAGCACAGCGCCGTCCTGGTCGGCGACGATGACGTCATCGGGAAACACCGCGACGCCGCCGCAGCCGATCGGCTCGCCCCAGCCGACAAAGGTCAGGCCGGCGACCGAGGGCGGTGCCGCCGCGCCATTGCACCATACCGGCATGCCGGTGCCGAGCACGCCTTCGAGATCGCGCACCACGCCATCGGTGATCAGCGCCGTGACGCCGCGCTTGACCATCCGCGCGCATAGAATGTCGCCGAAGATTCCCGCATCGGTGACGCCCATCGCATCGACCACGGTGATGCAACCTTCCGGCATGGCTTCAATCGCCGCGCGGGTCGAGATCGGCGACGCCCAGGATTCCGGCGTTGCCAGATCCTCGCGCGCCGGGACAAAGCGCAGCGTGAAGGCCGGGCCGACCAGCCGTTCCTGTCCCGGCAGCAGCGGTCGCGCGCCGCGCAGCCAGACGTTACGCAAGCCCTTCTTCAGCAATACCGTGGTGATCGTTCCGGTAGAGACGCGCTTGAGGGTGGCGATTGCTTCGGGGGTCAACGACATAAACTAACTAGCTCCAGTGAGGCCTGATCGGCGGCGCATCTTGCGGGCGGCGCAGGCTGCGTCAAGATGGCAGAGCAGATGTTTTTCTGGAACCAACGCCGGGCCTCGATCATCTCACCTTATCGTGTTGCGCGGGCATTGGTTATCGCTGCGCGAGATTGTTGCGAAGTGATTTTCACTGGCTGTGAAAACGCGCTATGGCTGCGGCATCGCCGCTGCGGCTTTTTCTTTTGCGAGTTGAATTGTCCATGAATTTCGAGGCTAACAACCCGACCGCCTGCCGCATCCTGCCCAGCGGCGACGCCGCCATCACGGTCGAGTTCAGCCGCCAGATCAGTGCCGAGGCCAATCAGCGCGTGCTGGCGCTCGACCGCGCGCTGGCACGCGAGCCCATCGCCGGCATCACCGAAACCGTTCCGACCTATCGCTCGCTGCTGGTGCATTACGATCCGGAGCAGATCGGCTTCGACGCGCTTGCCGCGCAGCTGACCGAGCTGGCGCAAGCACCGACCGAATTGGAGTCGATCGCGAAGCGGCGCTGGCGGATACCGGTCTGCTATGGCGGCGAGCACGGCATCGATCTCGACGACATCGCCGCCACCTGCGGGTTGTCGGCGGACGAGGTGGTGGCGCGCCATGTCGCCGCCGAGTATCGGGTGGCGATGATCGGCTTCACGCCGGGCTGGTCCTATCTCAGCGGTCTCGATGCCGCGTTGCAAATGCCGCGACGGCAGAATCCGCGGCTGCTGACGCCGGCCGGCACGATCTCGATCGGCGGGGTGCAGACCGGCGTGCAGTGCCTCGCCGGCCCCAGCGGCTGGCACCTGATCGGACGCACCCCGGTACGCACCTATCAGCTGCATCGCGAGCCGATCTTTCTGCTGGAGCCCGGCGACGCGGTGAATTTCGTCGCGATCGATGCAGCGCAATTCGCCGAGCAGGATCGCGCCGCCGAACGCGGCGAGATCGTCGCAGAATTGGTGGCATCATGAGCAAGCTCGTTGTCGCCGCCGTTGGACCCGCGACCTCGGTGCAGGATGCCGGACGGCATGGTGCGCAGCGCTACGGCCTGACGCCGAGCGGCGCGATGGATACGTTGGCGCTGGCCGCCGCCAATGCGCTGCTGGGCAATGCGCCCTTCGCCGCGGCGATCGAACTCGGGCCGCTCGGCTCGGCCTTCATCGCGCGCGGCGGCCCGGTGCGGATCGCGCTGACCGGCGCGCCGCGCCCCGCCGCGGTCGACGGCCGCCCGATCGCGCTCAACGAATCCCTGACGCTTGCAGAGGGCGAACGGCTGACGCTGGGCGTCGCCCGCGGCGGCGTGTTCGGCTATCTGGCGATCGAGCGCGGTATCCAGGGCGAGCCGATGTTCGGCAGCCTCGCGGTCAATGCCCGCGCCGGGCTCGGCAGTCCGTTTCCGCGCCCGCTGCAGGTCGGCGACGAGATTCGCGCCATCGCCGCCAGCGGCGCCCCCGAACGCCGGATCGATCTGCCGCCCGAGGCGGAGGCGCCGATCCGCGTCGTGCTCGGCCCGCAGCATGACGAATTCACCGACGACGCCGTCAAACTGTTTCTCGACAGCGAATGGCGGATTTCCGCGACCAGTGACCGCATGGGCTATCGACTCGAAGGCCCAGCGATCAAGCATCTGCACGGCCACAACATCGTCTCCGACGGCACCGTCAATGGCAGCATCCAGGTGCCCGGCAATGGCCAGCCGATCGTGCTGATGCCGGACCGCGGCACAAGCGGCGGCTATCCGAAGATCGCCACCGTCATCACCGTCGATCTGCGCCGCCTGGCGCAGACCCAGGCCGGCCGCGGCTTCCGTTTCGAAGCCGTCACCATGGCGCAGGCGCAGGACGCCTACCGGGCGCTGGCGCAGGCGATCCGCGCCCTGCCCGGCCGCGTCGTCGACGCCCAGGCCTCGCAGCTCGACCTCGACGCGCTGCACAGCGCCAATGTGGCCGGCGTGGCGACCAATGCGTTCGACGGTTAGCATCCCATCAAGCAACTGGACCCAAGAAACTGGACCAATGACATGACCATCGATCTGAACTGCGATCTCGGCGAAGGTTTCGGCGCCTGGGAGATGGGCAATGATGCCGCGATGCTCGAGCTGGCGACCAGCGTCAACATCGCCTGCGGCTTTCACGCCGGCGACGCCGACATCATGCGCAACACCGCCACGCTCGCCAAGGCGCGCGGCGTCAGCATCGGCGCCCATCCGGGCTATCGCGACCTGCACGGCTTCGGCCGCCGGCCGGTCGCCGGGCTGTCATCCCAGGAAATCGAAAACCTCGTCGCCTATCAGATCGGCGCGCTGCAGGCGGTCGCCACGCTGGCGGGCCACAAGGTCACCCACGTCAAGGCGCATGGCGCGCTGTCCAATGTCGCCTGCGAGGACGACATGACGGCGCGGGCGATCGCCGCCGCGATCAAGGCGGTGGACCCGAAGCTGATCTTCGTGGTGCTGGCCAATTCCAAACTGGTCGAAGCCGGCGAAGCCGCCGGGCTGACGCTGGCCCATGAAGTGTTCGCCGACCGCGCCTATGAGGACAATGGCACGCTGGTCTCGCGCAAAAAGCCCGGCGCGGTGCTGCATGATCCCGACGCCATCGCCCAGCGCGTGGTTCGCATGGTGCAGGACGGCGCGGTGGTGTCGGTCACCGGCAAGGCGATGAAGATGCGCGCCGACACCGTGTGCATTCATGGCGACACCCCGGGCGCCGTCGAGATCGCGCGCGGCGTCCGGCACGCGCTCAAGAAGGCCGGCATCGACGTCAAACCATTCGCCCAACCGTAACGCTTCGACGCGTCGCGGACTTTTAGGCGCCGACGAGCCGCAGCAATTCGCCGGTCAATGCGCCGTCGGCGCTCAGTTCGTCCAGCATCGAAAAATGGTGGTGGCCGGCCAATATCCGTGCCGTGATCGGCGACCCGACCGCACATGCGAGCTCCGCGTAGTCGGCCGTTTGCCGGCGCAGCTCGGGCAGTTCGTCGCCGCCGACCGCGAGACATTGCGGTGCCGCGCCAACATGGACCAGACGCAGCGGGCTGAGCTCTGCGATCTCGCGCCGGTCGAGCCGCAGCAGATCGTTGAGATAACACAGCGCGATCGGCTCCAGATCGAAAATGCCGCTGATACACAGTGCGCCGCGCACCGATGACCTTGTGCTGGCCAGCGACGCCAGCTGTCCGCCCGCCGACCAGCCGCCGACAACCAGCCGTCTGCGGTCGAAGCCGAATTGCTCGGTATCGGCGATGAGAAACGCCAATGCCTGGTCGATTTCATCGGCGATCTGCGACAGCCGCGCCGCCGGCGCCAGCGTATAGCCAACCACCGCGACATCGATGCCGCGTGCATTCGGCCCCTCCGCCACGAAGGAGAACATCTCCTTGGCGTTGCGCTGCCAATAGCCGCCATGCAGGAACACCAGCAATGGCGCGCCGGACTCACCTGCTGAGAAATAATCGAGCGAGGTCCGCTCCTTGTCGCCATAGGCGAGATCGAGCCGCACCCCCGGGCCGGCGCGTCGGTCGGCGCTGCGTCGTTGCCATTGCGCCAGCCATTGCGGGCTGTCGGCGACTGCGGCACTGTTGTTGTAGGCGGCGTCCAGCGTCGCGCGGTCCATGCCGCGGAAGATCGCCTTCGCCGTATCGTGCGCTGCCAGGGCCATTCAGGAATCCGCCGCTGCGGCGAGCAGACGTCCGCCGCCGACATGGCTGGTCAAACGCTTGGTGACGTCGCGCCGCAACGCGTTGAACTCCGCCGAAGCGACGTCGCGCGGCCGCGGCAGATCGACCTCGGTCTGGCAATCGATCCGGCCGGGGCCGGCGCTCATCACCACCACCCGATCGGCCAGCAGCACCGCCTCCTCCACCGAATGGGTGACGAAGATCACCGTGAGCTTGGTGGTGCGCCAGATTTCGATCAGCTCTTCTTGCAAGGTGCTGCGCGTCAGCGCATCCAGCGCGCCGAACGGCTCGTCCATCAACAGCAGGTCGGCGTCATTGGCCAGCACCCGCGCGATCGCGACGCGCTGTTTCATGCCGCCGGACAATTGGTGCGGATAGCGGTCGGCGAACGCGGTCAGCCCCACCATCTCCATGAATTTCTTGGTCAGCTTGGCCACCTCGCTGGCGGCGATCCGGCGATGGCTCGGCCCGAAGCCGATATTCTGCTCCACCGTCAGCCAGGGAAACAGCGCGTAGTCCTGAAACACCATGCCGCGATCGGGTCCGGGGCGATCGACTTCGCAGCCATAGACCTTCACCGACCCCGCGGTGGCTTCCTCGAAGCCGGCGACGATGCGCAGCAATGTGGATTTGCCGCATCCCGAGGCGCCGAGCAGACAGATGAATTCGCCCTTGCGCACCGTCAGATTGGCGCCGCGCAGCGCCTCGACCGGTCCGTTGGCGGCCTCGTAGACCTTGCCGAGGTCGCTGACCTCGAGAATCACCGGCGGTGCGGCGCGGCTGGAAGACGTTGCGTCAAACATGGTGCTGCGGACTCCAGCGAAGGAAGTAATTGCTGAGCAGCACCAGAATCCGATCGGACAGAAATCCGGTGATGCCGATAATGATCATGCCGGTGATCACGAGGTCAGTGCGCGACAGCGTTCGGCCGTCCATGATCACCGCGCCGAGGCCTTCGGGCACGCCGGTCATCTCGCCCACCACGATCAGGATCCAGGCGAACGAGGCGCCGAGCCGCAATCCGTTGAAGATGCTGGGCAGTGCCGCCGGCAGCACCACGGCGCGAAACAATTGCGTGCCGCTGCAGCCCAGCATGCCGGCCGCTTCGAACAGTCGGGCATCGACCGATTTCACCCCGAACACGGTGTTGAGCAGGATCGGATAGAACGCCCCGAGAAACACCAGAAACACCGCCGATTTCGGACCAAGGCCGAAGAAGATCATCGACAGCGGCAACCACGCCGTCACCGGGATCGGCCGCAGCAGCGACAGCGTCGGATCGAGCATCGCCCGCAGCAGCGGAATGCGGCCGATCATCAGCCCCAGCGGAATGCCGGCCAGTGCAGCGCAGAAGAAGCCGCCATAGACCCGCTGCACCGACTTCCAGAAATGGATCGGCAGGCTGCCGCTATAGGCATCGTTGTAGATTCCGCCGAAGGCGAAATCCCACATCATCACGGCCACCCCGTAAGGCGGCGGGACCAGCCGCGTTCCGGTCCAGCGCACCATCACGTCCCACAGCAGCAACAGGCCGAGCGGCACCACGGCAGCAAGCGCGAACCCGCGCAGCCGGGCGCCGAAACCGCGCCCGTTACGCGGCCTGCCGCGCGCCGACACGACGGGCGCTGCGACAGGCTTTGTCGGCGAGGTTGCGCCCGATCTCGCGGGCGAGACGGTGCCTTCGAGACTCATCCTGCCCTCACGATGCCGAGATGGCTTTGACGAAGGTTGGATCGATGAAGGTCGTATAATCCGGCAACTGACGGATCTGCTTCTTGGCCAGCATCTGCTCGCCGTAGTAATGCGCCTGCTTCAGGAACAGATCGTCGATGTTCCAGGTCAGTTCGACATTGGGCGCCGCCTTTTCGATCGACGGTTTCTGCTGGCCGAGTTTCTGCATCGCCATTTCGACGAAGGCCTCGCGATTGCTCATCGCGAATTCGCTGGCCTTGCGGTGGATCTTCAGCAGCGTCCGGATCAGCTCCGGATCTTTTTCAATCAAGCCGCGGCGCGTGGTCAGCACCATGTTGAGCGAGCCGGTCGGCGTCGAATAGGGATATTCCACGATCTTGCCGACGCCCTTGGCGAGGCTGATGCCGGCGGCCGGTTCGGCACCCACATAGGCATCGATATCGCCGCGCTCGAGCGCCGGCGCCATGTCGGAGAACGACACCCGCACCGGCGTGATGTCCTTGATCGTCATGCCTTCGGCCGACAGACGGTCGAGGATCACGACCTCCTGGGTCGAGCCCGGCCAGATCGCGACCTTCTTGCCCTTCAGATCCTTGATGCTGTTGATCCCGGAATCCTTGCCGGCGACCACCGCCATGCCGCGGTTACAGGCGGCACCGATCACCACCACCGGTTCGCCATTGGCGCCGCCGAGCGTCGCCGCCGCCAGGCCGAAAATGCCGAAATCGACCGAGCCGGTGACAACGGCGTTCTTGCCGTCGGTCGGGCTCTCGAACGGAACCACCTCGATCTTGAAGCCGGCCGGCGCGAACTTTTGGTAGAAATACGGGGTGATGCCGTGGATCAGCTTCAGCGTCCCAACCTTGATGACGCGATCTTCCGCGGCGGCCTTCAGGCTTGTCGAGGCCAGCGCGGTCACTGTGGCTGCCAAGAGAATGAAATTCCGGCGGGTCAGATGGTGCATGGCGTTCCCTCATGTTGGCGGTGCGGTCAGGACAGTGTAGGTGCGACGCAACAATATCTGAAGTTTATTGTTTCTATCGGTTTGATAAGCTGGCTTAATAGTCGAATGCTCGCTCCCCTCGATCTCCGCCTGTTGCAGACCTTCATCGTGCTGGTGCAGACCGGCAGCTTTTCCGAAACCTCGCGCCGTCTGGGGCGGACCCAGCCCGCGGTCAGCCTGCAGCTCAATCGGCTGCAGGAAGCCACCGGCGCGCCTTTGTTCACCAAGGTCGGCCGCAAGCTGGTGCTGACCAATAATGGCGAGTTGGTGCTCGGCTATGCCCGGACCATCATGGGCCTGCAGGATGAGCTGCGCTCGCGGCTGGCGGCGCCCAAGCTCGATGGCGCCGTGGTGCTGGGCATGCCGGATCTTTATGCCGCCTATCTGCTGCCGGGCATCCTGTCGGAATTCCGCGCCGCCTACCCCAACGTCGATGTCGAATTGAAATGCGCGCTGTCGAGCAAGCTGATGGCCTCGGTCGAGCGCGCCGAAATCGACCTTGCGATCGTCACCGGGATGCCCGCCTTCAAGATCGGCGAGCTCGTGGCGCAGGAAGATTTGGTCTGGGTGGTGTCGGAGCGCGGCTCGGTGCATCTGGAAAATCCGGTGCCGCTGGCGATGCTGCCGCCCGGCAATATCTTTCGCGATTTCGGCCTGGCGGCGCTGGAGAGCATCGGGCGGACCTGGCGGCTCACCTGCATCAGCGAAAGCATTGGCGGCATCCAGGCCGCGGTGTTCGCCGGCACCGCGGTCAGCGTGGTCGGCAAGAGCTCGGTGCTGCCGGGGATGCGGGTGCTGGGCCGCGGCGACAGCTTTCCGGCGCTGCCCAAGGTCGATCTGGTGCTGTATCGCTCCGCCCGTCGGGCCAATCCGGCCGCCGAAGCGCTTGCCGGCGTGATCGTGCGGAACTTTGCCAGTTCCACGCTGGCCCCGACTGCGCGCTATGTCAGCACCCAGGCCGGCAGCGGCTCGCATGAATAGACCACGGCGCGCCGTCAGCCTTGTATTGGCCTGCTATTGAGGTTAGCTGCAGCACCTCGATCAGGCAGTTTGACCAATGCAGCAGGCCTCCGCGCCCAAAATCAGCTTTGTCTCGCTGGGATGTCCCAAGGCGTTGGTGGATTCCGAGCGCATCATCACGCGGCTGCGCGCCGAGGGCTATGAACTCGCCCGCAACCATGATGGCGCCGATCTGGTGATCGTCAACACCTGCGGTTTCCTCGACAGCGCCAAGACGGAATCGCTCGGCGCCATCGGCGAGGCGATGGCCGCCAATGGCAAAGTCATCGTCACCGGCTGCATGGGCGCCGAGCCCGAGCAGATCGAGGCCGCCTATCCCGGCGTGCTGTCGATCTCCGGTCCGCAGCAATATGAAAGCGTGCTCGACGCAGTGCATCGCGCCAAGCCGCCGCTGCACAATCCGCATCTCGATCTGGTGCCGCCGCAGGGCATCAAGCTGACGCCGCGACACTACGCTTATCTGAAGATTTCCGAAGGCTGCAACAACCGCTGCAGCTTCTGCATCATCCCCAAGCTGCGCGGCGATCTGGTCTCGCGGCCGGCGGGCGAGGTGCTGCGCGAGGCCGAGAAGCTGGTCAGTGCCGGGGTCAAGGAATTGCTGGTGATCTCGCAGGACACTTCGGCTTACGGCGTCGACCTGAAATACGCGACGAGCCCGTGGCAGGACCGCGAGGTCCGCGCCCGCTTCTATGATCTGGCCAAAGAGCTTGGCGAATTGGGCGCCTGGGTCCGGCTGCAATATGTCTACCCCTACCCGCATGTCGACGAGGTCATCGGCCTGATGACCGACGGCAAGATCCTGCCCTATCTCGACATCCCGTTTCAGCACGCCAGCCCGGACGTCCTGAAGCAGATGAAGCGCCCGGCGGCGCAGGACAAGACGCTGGAGCGGATCAAGCGCTGGCGCGAGCAATGCCCGGAGCTGACGCTGCGCTCGACCTTCATTGTCGGCTTTCCCGGCGAGACCGAAAGCGACTTCGCCTATCTGCTCGACTGGCTCGAGGAAGCCCAGATCGACCGCGTCGGCGCCTTCAAATACGAGCCGGTGGCCGGCGCGTCATCCAACGCGCTCGGCCATGCGGTGCCTGACGAGATCAAGCAGGAGCGCTGGAACGCGCTGATGGCGCGTCAGCAGACGATCTCGGCGCGGCGGCTGAAGCGCAAGGTCGGCACCCGCCAGCAGGTGATCGTCGACGAGGTCGGCCCCACCGTGTCGAAGGGCCGCTCCAAGGCCGACGCCCCGCAGATCGACGGCGCGGTGTATCTGTCGAGCCGCCGCCCGCTACGGGTCGGCGAGATCGTCACCGCCAAGATCGAACGCGCCGACGCCTATGATCTGCACGGCAGCGTCGCGGGATTTTGAGGCGGCAGCTCAACAGGAACAAGGTTCCTGAGCGCGGATAAGTGAGATTCCACCAGCCAACGCGATTGCGACGCCAAGCGGTCTGCAGATTGTGCCTTGCTCCGAGGGGCGCGCGGCAGCGCTTTTCACGAAGCCCGCTGGCTGCTAATCTCGCGCTATCGATCTTGGGGGCATTGGGATGGGCTGGCCGCTGCCGAGGCAGACAGTAACTCGCGGCGCGCTGGCCGCGATGATTGCCTTGCTGTCGGTGCTATCGGCAGACCCGGCCGCCGCGGAGAAACGCGTCGCGCTCGTGGTTGGCAATTCCGCCTATCAAAATATTACCCGGCTCGACAATCCCCGCAACGATGCGGCGCTGATGGGCGACACATTGACGAGCCTCGGCTTCACTCTGATCGGTGGACGCGCGCAGCTCGATCTCGACAAAATTGCACTGGACTCCGCCGTGCAAAGCTTCGGACGGCAAATTCTGGGCGCCGACGTCGCGTTGTTCTACTACGCCGGCCACGGCGTGCAGGTCAACGGATCGAACTACCTCGTGCCGGTGAGCGCCAATCCGACCCGCGAAGCCGACGTCGATTTCCAGATGGTGGACGTCAATCTGGTGTTGCGCCAGATGCAGGGATCCGGAACGCGGCTCAATTTGGTCATCCTCGACGCCTGCCGCAACAATCCATTCGGCGCGCGCGGCTTGCGCGCGTCGGATGGTGGCCTCGCCCAAATGCGGGCGCCGGAGGGCACGTTGATCTCCTACGCGACGCAGCCGGGCAGCGTCGCCCAGGACGGCAGCGACGGCCACAGCCCCTATACCAGGGCGCTGGCGACCACCGTCAAAAAGGCCGGGCTCGATATCTTTCAGACCTTCAATCAGGTCGGGCTCGCGGTGAAACGGAACACCGGCGGATCGCAGCAGCCATGGGTGTCGTCATCGCCGATCGACGGCACCTTTTATTTCGTTCCGCCCGCGGCAACAGCCTCGCCGCAGGTGGCAACGACCCCGGCGCCGCGGCTTGCCGATACGCTGCGTCCGGACCCCGACTTCGTACCGATAAATGATCCCGCGCTGTTGCGGGAATTGAGCGACCGTCTTTACGAACACAATTTCGATCCGGAGCCGCCGGGTAGCAAGAACGGCATGAAGGTGGCAATCGCCAAATTTCAGGAAAAGATCAAGATGACGCCAACCGGCGAAGCCACCGCCGGGGTCCTGGCGCGGCTGCGAAAGGTGGACGATTTGAAGCCATGGGGATCGATCGTCTACGGGGTCGACGGCGATAAATGGGGAATTTCCTGGAATCACCTGTCGCGCAAGGCGGCGGTCGATGACGCGCGTTCCAATTGCGGCGCGGACAAATGTCCGATTGAACTCAGCTTTTACGGCACACAATGCGGAGCCTTCGCGATTTCAGGACAATCGTGGTCGCTGGTCCAGCGTGAAACGATCCAGAAGGCCAAGGATGTTGCACTTGACGAGTGCGGCGGGACTGGCAAATCTTGCCGTATCATCGGTGCGGTCTGCGCCGACGGATCGGGCCGTTAAATTTCAAATCCAGTTATTCGGGAGCAGGCGATGACGCGAACGGCCCTTCGATACGCCACGAAAATCGCCCTGCTCTGGGCCTCCCTGGCCGCAATGGTTCCGCTTGCCGCGCTGGCCCAATCCGGCAGTGCCGGCGGCCGCATCGGCAATGATGACAAATCCCTCTCCGGCTCACGCCAGGCGCCAAGGTCGGTCGACACCGAGCGAGCCGCGCGACGAAGCAAGCCGAAAAGGGAAAAGCCGCACCGAGCCACTTCCCGCAACGGTGGAAGCGGTCGCGGCAGTTTCGACGGTGCATGGGCCGTCGTCTCCGTCGGCTGCGGAGGTACGTCCACGAGTGCTGTCGTCGTCAGCAGCGGGAGAGTTATCGGCCAAGGCGTCTCCGGAACGGTCAGCGCCAACGGCTCCGCGAAAACCGTCGGCAATTACCAAGGCATCACCATTATCAGTTCCGGCCACGTGTCCGGTCGCAGCGGTTCGGGCACCTTCCGGCGTTCGGACGGATGCAGCGGACGCTGGACCTCCACGAAGCAGTAATTGCGACTCCTGTTTATCGATGGGCCTGGATTAAGCCCTGATGCCGTCCATGCCGGATCGCAGTATCCGTTGCGGGGAGTCGCAACGGTTTTCCGCTCGGCGCAATATGCCCGCCATGGGCTGGTCCAGCGCCCAGACCGCTAGGGCTTGAGGATCGACGCGCCCGTCGTCAGCCGGCCTTCCAGATCGGCATGCGCCTTGGCCGCGTCCTTCAGCGCGTAAGCGTGATTGATCGGCACGTGCAGGTGGCCGTCGATCACCGCCGAGAACAGCGCGTCGGCGCCCTCGATCAGTTCCTTTCTGGTGCCGATATAATCGTTCAATTTCGGCCGGGTCGCGAACAGCGAGCCGTGATTGTTGAGTTCGGTCAGCGCGAAGGGCGGCACCGGCCCCGAGGCGTTGCCGAAGCTGACGAACAGCCCACGCGGCTTGATGCAGGACAGCGAGCCCGGAAAGGTGGTCTTGCCGACGCCGTCATAGACCACGTCGCACAATTCGTTGCGGCTGATCTGCTTGACGCGGGCGACGAAGTCTTCGTCATTATAGAGGATGACGTGATCGCAACCATTAGCCAGTGCCAGATCGGCCTTGGCCTTGGAGCCGACGGTGCCGATCACATGGGCGCCGAGCGCCTTCGCCCACTGACAGGCCAACAACCCGATGCCGCCGGCCGCGGCGTGGATCAGCACGCGATGGCCGGGCTCGACCTTGAAGGTCTTGTGCAGCAGGTACCACACCGTCAATCCCTTGAGCATCAGCACGGCGCCCTGCTCATAGGTGATGTGGTCGGGCAGCTTGACCAGCTTGTCGGCCGGAATGTTGCGTTCGGTGGCGTAGCCGCCGAGATTGTAGTAATAGGCGACGCGATCGCCGGGATGGAAATTGGTGACATGGGGCCCGACCGCGACGACTTCGCCCGCGGCCTCGTTGCCGGCGATGAACGGCATCGTCGGCGCCTTGTAGAGTCCGGTGCGAAAATAGACGTCGATGAAGTTCAGGCCGACCGCGTGCTGCCGGATCCGGACTTCGCCGTCGCCGGGCGCCGGAACGTCGACCGATTCATAGACCAGCGCTTCCGGTCCCCCCACCTTGTGAACCCGCACGGCCTTCGTCATCGTCGACTCCCATTGATATTTTCGAAGGCAGCGAAAGCTATCGCCGCCGCATTGTCAACCGGATCGCGGCCGCGCCGGGCCTGCGCCCAGCCGGCTTTGCCGCGATTGCGCTGCCGGGTTACGCGCGAGTCAATTTCAGCAATCGGATCACCGCATCGGCACCGACGATATACAGCGCGATCGCGCACAGCCCGATGGTCACCGGCAGCGGCACCACGAAATCCTCGACCACCGCGATGATCGCAAGCCCGGCCCAGATCCCGATCAGCGCCAGGTTGAGCCCCCGGAAGCGGACCACCCGCACCGGATGGATGACATGGAACGGCACGAAGGTCAGCACGATCAGAGCGGCGACGACGAGGCTCGCCAGCGCCGCCGGCGGATGCAGCAGGAACAGGTAGAACGCCGCCGCGTTCCACAGCGCCGGAAAGCCGCGGAAATGATTGTCCGGCGTCTTCATTCGCCGATCGGCGAAGTACAGTGCGCCGCTGATGACGATGCCCGCGCCCAGCACCGGCGCCGCCACCGGCAACAGCAGGCCGCTGGCGGTGATCGCATAGGCCGGCACGAACACATAGGTGACGAAATCGACCACCAGATCGAGCACGTCGCCGGACCAGTCGGGCTGCACCCGCCGGACGTCGAGCCGCCTGGCGATCGGCCCGTCGAGCGCGTCGATCAGCAGCGCGACGCCGAGCCAGACGAACATCGCGGCCCAGTGCTGGCGCACCGCCTCCAACAGCGAGATCAGCGCGATGCCGGCGCCGGTCGCGGTGAGCAGATGCACCGAAAACGCGGCGGCGCGCGCGGCGCGGGAGGCTTGCTTGGGTTCGGGCTGGTCCAAAGGGGTCATGTCGGCCGCTGTGTTATCAGGAAATCCCTGATTTTTCATGTCGCTGCTTATGGCCTTCGGCCGCGCAACCGCCGGCAACGTTAATCTCTTTGTTCGGGCTTGAAAAACCCGGCGGCGACGTCAATTGTCCCCACATGAACCAGATTGCGCAGCCTGAGATTTTCGACGTCATCGTGGTCGGCGGCGGCCCGGCCGGCCTCACCGCGGCGATCGCCTTGGCCACCGCCGGCGCCCGCACCGCTTTGGTGGCCAAGCGCCTGCCCTATGCCGACAACCGCACCACCGCCTTGCTTGGCGATTCGGTCGACCTGCTCGATCGGCTCGACGTCTGGCGCCGCTGCTCCGGCAAGGCGGCGGCGCTGCGGGTGATGCGTCTGGTCGACGACACTGGGCGGTTGATCCGCGCCCCGGAAGTGCGCTTCGTCTCGGCCGAGATCGGGATGGACGCGTTCGGCTACAATATCGAAAACCGCACGCTGCTGATCGCGCTCGAGGAGCGCGCCGCCGAATTGTCCAATCTGGTCCGCATCGACGACGAGGCCGAGGCGATCATTCCCGACGAGACCGAGGCCGTGGTGCGCACCGCGCAGGGGCAGTCATTGTCGGCGCAGCTATTGGTCGGCGCCGATGGGCGCAATTCGCGATGCCGGCAGGCCGCCGGGATCGAGGTCAAGAGCCGCGCGCTCGATCAGTCGGCGCTGACCTTCAACGTCGCGGTCGCGCGGCCGCATCAGAACATGTCGACCGAATTCCACACCGCCCAGGGCCCCTGCGTGTTCGTGCCGTTGCCCGGCAAGCGCATGAGCGTGGTCTGGGTCGCGGCGCCGAGTGAAGCGCAACGGCTGATGGCGCTTGGCGATGACGACTTGTCGGCCGCAGCCGAGCGGCAGTCGCATTCGATTTTCGGCCGCGTCAGTGTCGCGCCCGGCCGCAATCTGTTTCCGCTGGCGATCGAAAAGCCCAGGCATTTCGCGCAAGCGCGGATCGCGCTGGTCGGCGAAGCCGCCCATGTGGTGCCGCCGATCGGCGCCCAGGGGTTGAACATGGGTTTGCGCGACGCCGGCGATATCGCCGAGATCGTCCGCGATGCGCTGGAGAACGGCAAGGATCTGGGCGGCGCCGATGTGCTGGCGAATTTCGAGAGGGCCCGCCGCGGCGACGTCGCCAGCCGCACCTTCGCCATCGACGTCGCCAACCGCTCGCTGCTCAGCGATCTGTTGCCGGCGCAGGCGGCGCGCGCGATCGGCATGCATCTGATCGGCGCGCTGGGTCCGCTGCGGCGGCTGGCGATGCGCGAGGGATTGTCGCCGTCATGGCGATCGCTCTGAGCGCGATCTGACGCCGCTCAGAATGCGATCTGGCCGGTGCTGATCAGCCACATCACCGTGGTCAAGCTGAGCACCGAGACGAAGGTGCCGATCAGCACCGCGACCGAGGCCGGCTCGACCCAGGTGTTGTATTGCCGGGCGATCACGAACACGTTCAGCGCCGGCGGCAGTGACGCCATCAGCAGCGCGGTGGCGGCCCATTCCGGCGTGAACGGCCCGAACAGCAGCAGCAGGCCGAACACCAACAGCGGATGCAGCAGCAGTTTCACCACCACGATGCCCGGCACCTCCCACGGCACCCGGCCGAACGGGCGCAGCGCCACGGTGACGCCGAGCACGAATAGCGCCACCGGCGCCGCGGCGTTCTGCAGGAATAGCAGCATGCCGTCCACCGCGACCGGCAGCTTGAGATGCAGCGCCGCCGCCAGCGCGCCGCAATAGGCCGCGACGATCAGCGGATGCAGCACGATCTCGCGCACCACCATGGCGATGGTCGGCAGCAACGGCCGCTTGGTCCCCGAGGTCAGCGCCATGACCAGCGGCACGATCGAAAACAGGAAGATGCTGTCGAAGCAGAAGATCAGCGCGGTCGGCACCGCCGCCTTGGCGCCGAGCACCGCCAGCGCCAGCCCCGGCCCCATATAGCCGATATTGCCGTAACCGCCGGCCAGCCCGGCCATCGTCGCGTCGCGAATCGACAGCTTGCCGAGCAGCCGCCCGACCAGCGCGGAGAGCCCGAACGCCAGCATCGTGGCCAGCGTGGTCGCCAGCACGAATGGCAGGTTGTTCAATTCCTCGAACGGCGTCTTCGACATGATTCGGAAGAACAGCGCCGGCAGCGAGACGTAGAGCAGGAAAAAATTCATCCAGGCCAGGCCGTTCTCCGGCAGCCGCTTCCAGCGTCCGCAGGCAAAGCCGACAAAGATCAGACCAAAATAGGGGAGCGCCAGATTGAGGATGTCGATCATGCGAAGGCGTTGTTATTATTGAATTGTTGGCCATTGACCGGGACACGCCAAGGGAGCCCTTCGCGCAGCAATCGTCCGCTTGGCACTAGCATCGGGCACGATCCTGGTCTATGCGATTTGAATGATTAAGACGAGCACAGCCAAATTTCAGATTGGGCAGATCGTCCGCCACCGGATCTTCTCGTTCCGCGGGGTGATTTTCGATATTGATCCGGAGTTCAACAACACTGAGGAATGGTGGCTGTCGATCCCCGAAGAGGTGCGGCCGCACAAGGACCAGCCGTTCTATCACCTGCTGGCCGAGAATTCTGACTCCGAATACGTCGCCTATGTTTCCGAGCAGAACCTGGTGCCGGACGAGACCGGCGAGCCGGTCCGCCATTCGCAGGTCGCCGAGATCTTCGTCAAGGACAAGGCCGGCGGCTATCGGCCGCGCAATCCGTCGCTGAATTGATCGCGACGCCGGCATCGGACAGCGTCCGCCCGGCTTCCGGCATCACCCCAAACCATCAAGGGCGCCCCTTTCGGAGCGCCCTTTTCGATTGGCTAATTGTCTGATTGGCCGGCTTGTCTGATTGCCGGCTGCCGATTATTTCGCCGGCGCGGCGGGGGCCTGGGCTTCCAGCTTCTTGCGCTGCTCTTCCGCCCGCTTCTGCAATTCTTCCTGCAGCTTCTTCTGGGTTTCTTCGAACTGCTTGGGGTCGGTCGGCGGACCGTCATAGGCCTTGGCGAATTCCGCCAGCGGCAGCGGCAGCGTCAACGGCGCGCCGTTGGAATTGATCGCCTGCACGATCAAGTTCTGGCCCTTCTTCAGCTGGGTCAGCAATTCCGGGGTGACGTCGTAGTCCGACATGCAGCCATTGGCGAAGCAGATCACATAGGGGCTCTGCATCGGCGGGTTGCTGTCGACGATCACCCGGGTTCCGTGCACCAGCTGCATGCCGAGCGGCAGCGTGACGCGCAGGATCTTCTTGGCCTCGCCTTCCGGCTCGATGATCACCGCTGCGATCACCGGCTGGCCGGATTCGATGCGGCCGTCCTTGCCGGTGAAGCAAACCTGCTTGGCCTTGGCGTCCTGCCCCTTCAGGCAGAATTTGGTCCAAGGCGCGTAAATCAGCTGAACCTGCTGCTCCGGCGGCGTGGCGGCGGGAGCGGCGGGCGCGGCAGCCTTCGGCGCGGCCTTGCCCTTGGGTGCCTGGGCTTGCGCTGCGGAAACCACGGTCACAGCGGCGACGCTCGCCGCCATCAGCAGGGCCAAAGCCCGCCCGCGCGGCACGGCCGGCGCGACCAAGTTACGGAAATTCATTGCGGAGAACCCTTTCTGAACGGTCGCACACCCCAAACCGCGACGCGGGAGCTGACATCTGGCCGTTTGGCGGCTATCTCGGTGCCAAATGAGGCGGTTACGTGACAGGCCTTGCGAGCAACGTCAATCGACCGCCTTCAATACAACGGCAGATGAAAATATCAATGCCGACCATCACATCCGGGTCGTTGTCGTGAGCTGCTCACGGCGATTGTGATAGAATCATCGGGTGATCTTTGGCGAATCAAACCACCTTCTGTGGCGGCGGCTCGTTGGGCTCGCGCTCGGCGCCGGTATTGTTGTCGGTACGTGGTGCAGTGCGGCAAGATGCGCGGCGGCACAGCCGGCTCACGCCATCGCGATGCACGGCGAGCCGGCTTTCCCCGCCAATTTTTCCGCAATGCCCTATGTCAATCCGGACGCCCCGAAAGGCGGCCGCCTGATCCAGGGCGTGCTCGGCACCTTCGACAGTCTCAATCCGCTGATCGTCCAGGGCATCGCGGTTCCGCAGATCCGCGGCTTCGTGCTCGAGAGCCTGATGACGCGGGGCCAGGACGAAGCCTTCACGCTGTACGGATTGCTGGCGCAGAGCATCGAGACCGACGATGCCCGCAGCTATGTCACCTTCCGGATCAACCCGCTTGCCCGGTTCTCCGACGGCCAGCCGGTCCTTGCCGAGGACGTGCTGTTCTCATGGGCGTTGCTGCGCGACAAGGGCCGGCCCAATCACCGGCTGTACTACGCCAAGGTCAGCAAGGCCGAGGCACTGGACGAGCGCACCGTGCGGTTCGATTTCGGCGGCGAGCCCGATCGCGAACTGCCGCTGATCCTCGGGCTGATGCCGGTGCTGCCGAAACACGCCGTCGACGTCGCGCATTTCGAGGAAACCACGATGACGCCGCCGCTCGGCTCCGGGCCCTATCGCGTCACCGCGGTCAAGCCCGGCGCCAGCGTGACGCTGACCCGCAACCCCGATTACTGGGGCCGCGACCTGCCGATCAATCGCGGGCTGTGGAATTTCGACGAGATCCGGCTCGATTACTTTCGCGAGGCCAATGCGCATTTCGAGGCGTTCAAGCGCGGCCTGTATGATTTTCGGGTCGAGACCGAACCGTCGCGATGGCACGGCGGCTATGATTTCCCCGCCGCCCGCGACGGCGAGGTGATCCGCGACACCATCACCACCGGGCTGCCGCAGCCCTCGGAGTTTCTGGTGTTCAACACCAGGCGGCCGGTGTTCTCAGATATTCGCGTCCGCGAGGCGCTGCGGCAATTGTTCGATTTCGAATGGATCAACCGCAACTACTTCTTCGGGCTCTATACGCGTTCGGCCGGTTACTTCGCCGGCTCGGAATTGTCGGCCTATGGGCGGCCGGCGGATGAGCGCGAGCGCGCCCTGCTGAAACCGTTTCTGTCGCGGCTGCGACCGGACATCGTCGATGGCAGCTACCATCTGCCGGTCAGCAATGGCTCGGGCCGCGACCGCAACGCGCTGCGCAAGGCGCTGTCCTTGCTGGCGCAGGCCGGCTACGAGCTCGACGGCACCGTGATGCGCCGGCACGACACCGGCCAGCCGCTGGCCTTCGAAATCCTGGTGAGCACCCGCGACCAGGAACGCATCGCGCTGGCCTATGCGGGCAGTCTCAAGCGCGCCGGGATCAAGGTCGCGGTCCGCGCCGTCGACGCGGTGCAGTTCGATCAGCGCCGGCTCACTTTCGATTTCGACATGATCCAGAACCGCTGGGACCAGTCGCTGTCGCCCGGCAATGAGCAGTCGTTCTACTGGGGCGCCGAATCGGCCGACACCAAGGGAACCCGGAACTACATGGGGGCGCGCGACCCGGCGATCGACGTGATGATCGCCGCGATGCTGGAGGCCCGCGAGCGCCCGGCTTTCGTGTCGGCGGTGCGCGCGCTCGACCGGGTGCTGATCTCGGGGTTCTACGGGGTTCCGCTCTACAGCATTCAACAGCAATGGATCGCCCGATGGAATCGGATAGAACGGCCCAAGGCAACTGCTTTGACCGGCTATCTCCCGGAGACCTGGTGGCAGCGTCCCTCGACCCAGCAAAGGTGATCCCGTGAGCCAGACCAACATCTCACCGACCCTGGACGGGCTGTTTCGCCGCAGCCTGGCGCGGCAGCCCGACGCGCTGGCGCTGGTCGATCCCGCCGACAAGATGCGGGTCAGCGCCCAATTGCCCAAGCGCCTCACCTATGCGCAAGCCGACCGCGCGATCGCGGCGCTGGCGGCGCATTTCGCCGCCGCCGGCCTGCCGCCCAATTCGGTGATCGCGGTGCAACTGCCGAATACCGTCGAATTTATCCTCACCGTGCTGGCGGCGCATCGCGCCGGACTGGTGGTGGCGTTGCTGCCGCAGCTGTGGCGGCAGGCCGAATTGACCATGGCGCTGAACCGGACCGGCGCCCGCGCGATCGTCGCGGCCGGCAAGATCGACGGCGTCAACCACGCCGACCTGGCGATGAACGCCGCCGCCGAGGCGTTTTCGATTCGCCATGTCTGCGGCTTCGGCGACGATCTGCCCGAAGGCATGGCCTCGCTGGACGCCGCACTTTACAAGAGCGACGAGGCCGTCGCGCCGGCCACGCAGGACGGGCGGCGCGCCGCGATCATTTCGTTCGACGTTACCGCCGACGGCTTTCGCGCCATCCCGCGCACCCATCTCAATCTGATTGCCGGCGGGCTCGTGGTGTTTCTCGAAAGTGGGATGGCGCAGGGGGCAACGGTGATGTCGGCAGTGGCGCCGTCGTCCTTCGCCAGCCTCGCCTCCTCGCTGATGGTGTGGCTGCTGAGTGGCGGCACGCTGGCGCTGCATCACCCCTTCGATGACGACGTCGCCGAGCGACAGATCGTCGAATTCAATTGCGAGGCCCTGGTGGCGCCGGCGCCGCTGGCGCTGCGCCTGGCCGATACCGGGCTGCTGGCGCGCGCGCCGTCGCTGCGCACGGTGATCGGATTGTGGCGGGCGCCCGAACAGGTCGCCTCGAGCGCGACCTGGTCGGCCAATTCGGTGTCATTCACCGATATCTATCTGTTCGGCGAGGCCGGCCTGTTCGGCGCGCGGCGATCGCCCGATGGCGTGCCGGCCACGATCCAGCCCGGGCCGCACGGCGCGCCGCGCGACGTGATGGGCTCGTCGACCGCGGGCGAAATCCTGGTGACGCCGCACGGCACGCTGGGGCTGCGCGGCCCGATGATCGTGCTGGCGGCCTATCAGCCGCAGGGACCGTCCGGCGTGCCGAGCTCCGAGCCGCAAACCGACTATGTCGACACCGGCTACGCCGCCCGGCTCGACCGCAGCAGCGGCGCGGTCTGTATCACGGCGCCACCGCCGACGATCATGGCCGTGGGTGGCTATCGTTTCCTCGCCCAGGACCTGCAGGAATGGGCCAAACGCCTCGGCCAGGGGGCGCTGTTGACGGCGCTGCCGGACCGGTTGAGCGGCTACCGGCTCGCCGGGCGCGCCAATGACAACGCAAGGGCCCGCGAAGCGCTCTCGGAACTTGGGCTCAACCCCTTGATGGTGGAGGCGTTTCGCGATCCCCCCGGGCGCTCCGGCGAGGAGTCGGCAACGCCGTTGACGCGGCATTAACAGCGTCGATCTAAAGTCCAACGCTGGTGAAATGCAGCGTTGAGCGACTCTGACACATGACCACCCAAGCCCCCATTCTAGTCGTGACGGCCGGCGACCCCGCAGCGCTGATGATGGCGCTGTCCGAGGCCAAGCTGTTCCCGGTGATCGATTCAAGCTGGAGCGACGCCAGCAATGCGGTGCAGCGGCTACGACAGGCCGCGGTGATCGTCTGCGGCAGCGACGCCGAGCCGGGCTTTCCGGCACTGGCCCAGCAGATCGCCACGATGGTTCCCTATGTGCCGCTGATCGCGATCAATCCCGGCGATCATGCGACGGATCAGGCCATCCCCTTCGTCGCCACCGATGTGCTTTACGACCGGCTGGGCACCCGGCTGCGCGCGGCACTGCGGGTGCGGACGCTGCATGCGACGGTGCTGCGACGGCTCGACGCCGAATCGCTGCCGCAGCTGCCGCCGACCGACCCGATCGAAGACGCCACCGTGCTGCTGATCGGCCGCGGCGCCGCCTACCCGGCCTTGTCGGTGGCGCTGGGCGAGCGCCTCGGCGTGGTCGGTGCGCTCAGCGTCGAAGCCGCCGCCAAACATCTCAATAGCCGCGATCTCGACGGCATCATCCTCGGCGAAGGCTTCAGCCCGCGGGTGGTCGACGCCTTCCTCACCGTGCTGTCCGAAGACGCCCGGTTTCGCAATCTGCCGATCGTGGTCGCGGCCGCCGGCCCGACCCCGACCTATGATCTGCCGAACCTGGAATATGCACTCGGCGACCCGGCGCATACCGTGATGAGCGCGCTGCCGCTGATCCGGCTGCACGCTTTCGAGGCCCGTCTCAGCCGCGTCCTCAAATCGCTCGACGCCGGTGGATTGATCGATCCCTGCACCGGCCTGCTGACGCAAGACGCCTTCGATCGCGACTTTGCCACTGCGGTCTACCAGACCCAGGCAAGCGGCGGCGGCATGTCGGTGGCCCGGTTCAAGCTCAATCGGCCGGACCCGCGCGCCGCCTTCGACGCGGCGCGGATCGTCAGCCGGCTGATGCGGCGGATGGATTTCGGCGTGCTGCAGGACGACGGCTCGATCCTGGTGGCCTTCGCCGAGACCGGATTGCGCAGTGCCCAGACCATCGCGCGGCGCCTCTCGAGCGTGATGAAGCAGACCTCGCATGGCCCGCGGCCCGACCAGCGGATCGATGCCGAAGTGACGGTGGCGACACTGCTGCCGACCGATACCGCGCGATCAATCCTCACGCGGCTGACCGAGCAGGACGCCCGCCGCGCGGCGTCGTGAGAGTCTGACGGCCCCCAGAGAACCGGGCCATCATTCCGTCATTGCGAGCCGAGGCCGGCGCGCAGCGCCGTCCGACAGCGAAGCAATCCAGGAGCGCCACCCACAGACTGGATTGCTTCGTCGCAAGAGCTCCTCGCAATGACGACGTTGACGCCTTGGTACCATTGATACGTCTTTGAGAGGAATACTGAGGAAGCCGCTCGAGGATGAGCAGAGCTTATTCATGGTTCGACACGCGGCAAGCTACGCACACGCTATTGGGCCGGCGCGTGACGCGGGGAACAGATAGAGCCGCATGACCGCGCTTTGGGACTATCACGCGCCATATTGGTTGCCCGGCGGCAATCTGCAGACGATCTGGCCGGCGCTGCTGTCGCGGCCCTATGCGGCCGAGACCCCGGCCTATCGGCGCGAACGTTGGCGCGCGCCCGATAGTGACTTCATCGACGTCGACCATTTGATCGCGGCGCCCGGCGCGCCGTGGCTGGTGCTGTTCCATGGGCTCGAAGGCAGTTCGGCCAGCCACTACGCGGTGGCCTTCGCGCAGGCGGCGCGCGCCCGCGGCTGGAATTTCAGCGTACCGCATTTTCGCGGCTGCTCGGGCGAGCTCAATCTGGCGCCGCGCTCCTATCACTCCGGCGATTTCGAGGAGATCGGCTGGATGCTCGGCCGCCTGCGCGAGCGCGCCGGCGCGGCGGTGCTGGCCGCCGGCGTCTCGCTCGGCGGCAATGCGCTGCTGCGCTGGGCCGAGGAAGCAGGCTCAAGTGCCGCCTCGATGGTCAGCGCGGTGGCGGCAATCTCGGCGCCGCTTGATCTCGCCGCCGCCGGAGCCGAGATCGATCACGGCTTCAACTGGCTGGTCTATACCCAACGTTTTCTGCGCACCATGAAGCCGAACGCGCTGGCGAAATGGCAGCAGCATCCCAATCTGTTCGATCGCGATCGGCTGATCGCCGCCAATACGCTACGCGATTTCGACGATTGCTTCACCGCGCCGCTACACGGTTTTGCCGGCGTCGACGATTACTATCGCCGCGCCTCCGCCAGGCCGCACCTCGGTGCGATCCGCGTCCCGGCTCTGGTGCTCACCGCCCGCAACGACCCGTTCGTGCCTGCCGCCTCCCTGCCCGACGCGACCGATGTCGGCGCGCAGGTGACGCTATGGCAGCCGGCGCAAGGCGGCCATGTCGGCTTTCCCGGCGGCAGCTTTCCGGGCCACGTCCACGCGATGCCGCAGGCGGTGTGCGGGTGGCTGGCTGATGCGTATCATCGAGTTTGCTGACCGCATCCAAATCCCGGCTCACGCCGCCTTGCGGTCCTCCGCCAGATTGGCGAGTTGGCGCAGGATTTCGGTGGTGCCGATCAGGCGGTCTTCCGGCGTGTCCCAATCCTGCAGGAACACGACTTTCATGTCGGGCCGCACCTTGGCGGCCTGGCCGTGCTGGCGGATGAAATAGATCAGCCGATCGGGCTGCGCGAATTTGTTGTCGCGGAAGCTGATCACGGCGCCCTTCGGCCCGGCATCGACCTTCTCGACATTGGCGCGGCGGCAATAGGCCTTGATCGCGGCGATCTTGAACAGATAGCGCACCTCGTCCGGCAGCACGCCGAAGCGGTCGCGCAGCTCGGCGGCGAAATTCTCGATCTCGTCGTCGGTCTCCAGATCCGCGAGCCTGCGATACAGCGACAGCCGCACCGCCAGATCGGCGACGAAGTCTTCTGGGATCAGCACCGGCATGCCGATGGTGATCTGCGGCGACCAGCGATCGGCGACAGGTTCGACCACGCCGGCCTTGAGGTTGAGGATCGCCTCCTCCAGCATCGACTGGTACAGCTCGAAGCCGACTTCCTTGATGTGGCCGGACTGCTCCTCGCCCAAGAGATTGCCGGCGCCGCGAATATCGAGATCGTGCGAGGCGAGCTGGAAGCCGGCGCCGAGCGTCTCCAGCGATTGCAGCACCTTGAGCCGACGCTCGGCTTGCGCTGTGACCTTCTGCTGCGCCGGCAGCGTGAACAGCGCATAGGCGCGCAGCTTGGAGCGCCCGACGCGGCCGCGCAGCTGATACAATTGCGCCAGGCCGAACATGTCGGCGCGGTGCACGATCAGCGTGTTGGCGCTGGGAATATCGAGGCCGGACTCGACGATGGTGGTCGACAGCAGCACGTCGTATTTGCCGTCATAGAACGCCGTCATGATGTCCTCGATCACGGTCGGCGGCATCTGGCCGTGGGCGACCGCAACCTTCATCTCCGGCACATGCTTGTCGAGGAAATCCTTGACCCCGGCGAGATCCTCGATCCGCGGCACTACATAAAACGCCTGACCGCCGCGATAGCGTTCGCGCAGCAACGCCTCGCGGATCATCAGGGGATCGTGCGGCGCGATGAAGGTGCGCACCGCGAGGCGGTCGACCGGCGGCGAGGCGATGATCGACAATTCGCGCACCCCGCTCAGCGCCAGCTGCAGCGTGCGCGGAATCGGCGTGGCGCTCAGCGTCAGCACGTGAACCTGGGCGCGCAGCTGCTTCAGCCGTTCCTTATGGGTGACGCCGAAATGCTGCTCCTCGTCGACCACCAAGAGGCCGAGATCCTTGAACTTGATCGCCTTGCCGAGCAGCGCATGGGTGCCGATCACGATGTCGATCGAGCCGTCGGTCAGGCCCTTCTTGACCCTGGTCAGTTCCTTGGCCGGCACCAGCCGCGAGGCCTGGCCGATATTCACCGGGAAACCGCGAAATCGCTCGGTGAATGTGCGGGCATGCTGGCGCGCCAGCAGCGTGGTCGGCACCACGACGGCGACCTGCTTGCCGTCCATCGCCACCGCAAACGCAGCGCGCAGCGCCACCTCGGTCTTGCCGAAGCCGACGTCGCCGCAGATCAGCCGGTCCATCGGCAGTCCGCTTTCGAGATCCTTCAGCGACGCATTGATGGCGCTGAGTTGGTCCTCGGTCTCCTCATAGGGGAAGCGCGCGCAGAACTCGTCATACAGATGCGGCTCCACCGGCATTTTCGGCGCTTCGTGCAGATGGCGTTCGGCGGCGATCTTGATCAATTCGCCGGCGATCTCGCGAATCCGGTTCTTCAGCTTGGCCTTGCGGGCCTGCCAGCCGGAGCCGCCGAGCCGGTCGAGCTCGACATTGGCGCTGTCGGAGCCGTAGCGCGACAACAGCTCGATATTCTCGACCGGCAGAAACAGCTTGGTCTCGTTGGCGTAGCGCAGTTCGAGGCAATCATGCGGCGCGCCGCCGACCTCCAGCGTCTGCAGCCCGACAAAGCGGCCGATGCCGTGTTCGACATGGACCACGATATCGCCGGCGGCGAGACTGGTGACCTCGGAGATGAAATTGTCGAGCTTGCGCGACGCCTTGCGCGGCCGCACCAGCCGATCGCCGAGAATATCCTGCTCGGTGATGATCGCGACGGTGTCGGTCTCGAAGCCGAATTCCATGCCGACGACGGCCAGCATCGCCTCGTTGCGCGGCGTCGCCTGCACGCTGCGCCAGGAATTGACCGAGGTGAGGTTGAGCAGCTTGTGGTCCTTGAGCATGCTCGCCATGCGGTCGCGCGAGCCTTCGCTCCACAGCGCCACCACCACCTTCTTGCGCGCCGCCTGCAGCGCCTGGACATGCGCCACCAGCGCGGCGAATACATTGACCGCGGGGTCGGCGCGCTCGGGGGCAAAGTTGCGGCCGGCCCGCGCGCCGGCGTCGATCACGCCGGCTTGGTCCTCGGGCACCGCGAATGGCGTCAGCCGCGCCAGCGCGACATCCTCCAGGCGCTTGCGCCACTCGTCTTCGCCGAGATAGAGCCGGTCCGGTGGCAGCGGCTGATAGATCGCGCCGCCGCCGGGAAGCTCCATCGCCTCGCGGCGGGCGTCGTAGTAATCGGCGATCTGCGCGAAGCGCGCGGTGGCGGCATCCTCGCTTTGCGGCTCGATTGCCACCGGCGCGCCGTCGAGATAATCGAACAGTGTATCCATCCGCTCCTGGAACAGCGGCAGCCAATGCTCCATGCCGGGATGGCGGCGGCCTTCGCTGACCGCCTCGTAGAGCGGATCGTCGCGCCGCGGCGCGCCGAATTGGGCGACATAGCCCATCCGGAACCGCTTGATGGTTTCGGTGACCAGTTGAAACTCCGAGATCGGCACCAGATCGAGCGCGCGCATGTCCATCAGCGTGCGCTGGGTCTCGGCGTCGAAGGCGCGGATCGATTCCAGCGTATCGCCGAAGAAGTCGAACCGCACCGGCTGGTCGAGCCCGGCCGGAAACAGATCGAGGATGCCGCCGCGCACCGCGTATTCACCGGGCTCGCGCACCGTCGAGGAGCGGTTGTAGCCATTGTGCTCGAGCCAGGCCACGATCGAATCCATCGGCACCACATTGCCGGGCGCCACCGACAGCGCCTGCGCGGCGACGATCTCGCGCGCCGGGACGCGCTGCACGGCGGCGTTGACGGTGGTGAGCACGATCAGCGGCTTGGTGCTGCCGGCCAGCCGCGCCAGCCGCGCCAGCGTGGTCAGGCGCTGCGCCAGAATGCCGCCATGCGGCGACACCCGGTCATAGGGCTGGCAGTCCCAGGCCGGGAACTGCATCACCGCCAGATCGGGCGCGAAGAATTCCAGGCTGCGCGCCAGCTGCTGCATCCGCGGCCCGTCGCGGCAGATCACCGCCAGCGACACCGCCGGCGGTTTCGGCCGCGCCGCCACCGCGCGCGCCAGATCGGAGATAATCAGCCCCTCGGCGCTTTCGGCCACATTGGCGAAGGTCAGCGCGCGGCCGGGCGCCAGCAGCTCGGCGGGCGATCGCGACGGCGCTTTCATAGCGCTTCCGCGATCTTGAACGCTTTGATCCGTTCGAACATCTGCCCGCCCAGATCGGGGGAAAGCCGCGCGTCGCTGGCCACCGCGGCGTAGAGGTCGGCGTCGGGCAATTCGATCAGCTTTTCGAGATCGTCGAGCTCGGCGCTGGTGAGAATGCCGATCTGCGCATCGGCGAAGCGGCCGAGAATCAGGTCCATTTCGCGCATGCCGCGGTGCCAGCAGCGGAACAACAGCCGCTTGCGCCGGTCATCCAGGCCGCCGCTCGATCGTGTCGTTCCCGTCATGGTCAAACCCGCCCAATTCAATACTGCGCCAACGGCGAAAGCCCGGACGTGCCGGGCGGGGTTGATATAGCGGTCGCGCCCGCCGCTGTCAGCCTCCGATCGCGCATTGCAATCGCCCCAAAATGCATCCAAGCCTAGGCCCTCCCTGCAGCCCGATGGTTCGAGCCGGTTCGATGCGCCCCGTCCTTCTCAATCCCCTGTTCGCACCCGTCACCAGCCTGGCCGGAGTCGGCCCGAAGCAGGATAAATTGCTGCGCTATCTGCTCGGCCGCGATGACACGCCGCGGCTAGTCGACCTGCTGCTGCATCTGCCGGCCAGCGTGATCGACCGCCGCGACCGGCCCAAGATCCGCGACGCCGTGCCGGGCAGCATCGTCACCCTGGAGGTCACGGTCGACCGCCATCGCCCGGCGCCGGCCGGCCGCTCGCGCGCGCCGCATCTGGTCTATGCCAGCGACGAGACCGGCGACGTGGTGCTGACCTATTTCCGCGCCAAGCCGGGCTATGTCGAAAAGCTGCTGCCGGTCGGCGAGAAGCGCTACGTCTCCGGCACCGCGCAGATGTTCGACGGCACGCTGCAGATCGTGCACCCCGACCGCGTGGTCGACGAGGCCGGCTTCGCGCAATTGACCGGGATCGATCCGGTCTATCCGCTGACCGAGGGGCTGGCGATCGGCTCGCTGCGGCGGGCGATCGCGCTGGCGCTCGCCAAGCTGCCGGCGCTGCCGGAATGGATCAGCCCCGAAGTGTTGCGGCGCTGCTCGTTTCCGCCGCTGGCCGAGGCGCTTCAACGCGTCCATGTCCCGATTGAACTCACCGACATCCTCCCCGAAGGGCCGTTCTGGTCGCGGCTGGCCTTCGACGAATTGCTCGCCGGACAATTGGCGCTGGCGCTGGTCCGCGCGCAGCTACGCCGCCCCGCCGGCACCCGCAATGCCGGCGACGGCGCGTTGCGCCACCGCATCATCGACGCCCTGCCCTATGCGCTGACCAATTCGCAGCGCGACGCCGCCGCCGCGATCGCCGACGACCTGACCCGGCCGGTGCGGATGCTGCGGCTGCTGCAGGGCGATGTCGGCTCCGGCAAGACCGTGGTGGCGCTGCTGGCGGCCGCCGCCGTGGCCGAGGTCGGCAAGCAGACGGCGCTGATGGCGCCGACCGAAATCCTGGCGCGCCAGCACATCAAGACCATCGCGCCGTTGGCCGCCCATGCCGGCCTGCGCGTCGCAATCCTCACCGGCCGCGAGAAAGGCAAGGAGCGCCGCGACATTCTGGCCCGGCTCGCGGCCGGCGAGATTGATCTTCTGGTCGGCACCCATGCGGTGATCCAGGATGACGTCGTGTTCAACGCGCTGGCGCTGGCGGTGGTCGACGAGCAGCATCGCTTCGGCGTGCGCGAACGCCTGGCGCTGACCGCCAAGGGCGACGCGGTGGACGTACTGGTACTGAGCGCCACCCCGATCCCGCGCACGCTGGTGCTGACCTATTTCGGCGATATGGACATCTCCGAATTGCGCGAGAAGCCGGCCGGCCGCCAGCCGATCGAGACCCGGACGATGTCGAGCAGCCGGCTCAACGAGGTGATCGACGGCGTCGGCCGCGCGCTCGATGCCGGCAAGCTGGTGTACTGGATCGTGCCGCTGGTGGAGGAATCCGAAACCGTCGCGCATCTGACCGACGCCGAGCAACGCTTCGACAGCCTGAAAGAGCGGTTCGGCGACAGAGTCGGCATCGTTCACGGCAAGATGCGCGGCGCCGACAAGGATTCCGCGATGGCGCGGTTTGCCGCTGGCGAGACGCCGCTGCTGGTGGCGACCACCGTGGTCGAGGTCGGCGTCGACGTTCCGGCCGCCACCATCATGGTGATCGAGAACGCCGAGCGCTTTGGCCTTGCCCAATTGCATCAATTGCGCGGCCGCATCGGCCGCGGCTCCGAGGCCTCGAACTGTCTGCTGCTCTACAAGGAGCCGCTGGGCGAGATCGCCGCCAAGCGGCTGAAGGTGATCAAGGAGACCACCGACGGCTTTCGCATCGCCGAGGAGGATCTGAAATTGCGCGGCGAAGGCGACGTGCTCGGCACCCGCCAGAGCGGGTTGCCGGGCTACCGGATCGCGCGCTCCGAGGTCCACGCCCAGCTGATCACCCAGGCCCGCGACGAAGCGCTGCGGATTCTCGCCGACAATCCGAAACTGACCGGCGAGCATGGCGAAGCGCTGCGCTGCCTGCTCTATCTCTATGAGCGCGACGAGGCGCTGCCGCTGCTCGGGGCCGGTTAGGCCTGGTCGACTTTGTCAGGGGCCTTGTCCGGCGCCTTGACCCGATGCCGCGAGAATGCCGATTCCGGCTCATTGGCGGCTTTCGCCGCCAGCACGGTTTCGGCCAGGGCGGCGATCTTCTTCTGCGGGTCCGAGCCCGGCTGCACCACGCCGGCCGACATGATCAGGGTGGCCGCGTCCTCGGCGGTCATGTCGATCAGGATCACCTTGCTCTTGGGCACATAGAAAAAGAAGCCGGTGGTCGGGTTCGGCGCGCAGGGCAGGAACACCGAAATATGCTCGTCCTGTCCCGGCAGCTTGGCCTCGATCTCGACGCTGGGCGGCTGCGAAATCAGCACGATCGACCACATCCCGGGCGACGGGAATTCGACCAGGCCGACCTTGCGGAAACTCGACCCCGAGCCGGAGAACAACGTCTCGAACACCTGTTTGAGGCCGCGATAGATCGCCCGCACCACCGGCATCCGGCCGAGCACGCGCTCGCCGAGATCGACCAACGTGCGGCCGATCAGATTAGCGGTGAGGAAGCCCAGCAAGGTCAGCGCCACGAAGGCGACGACCAGCCCCGAGCCCGGCACCGGAAACGGCAGATAGGTCTCCGGCCGGTAGTCGACCGGCACGAACGGCCGCACGAAGCCGTCGACCCAGTTCACGAACCACCAGGTCAGATAGAAGGTGATCGCCACGGGTCCGGCGACCACCAAGCCGGTTAGGAAATAATTCCGGACGCGTGCCATGAAGCCGCGCGGCGGGTCGGCAACGACGTCACCGTGATGTGGTTTTGAATCCTGATCGTTCATCAAACGTCCAAATCAATTGAAACTTGGATCGTGGCCGGGACCACGATGGGCTGTCACATTCTAGCAGACAATTCGGGGAGTCGTGCGAGCGGATCCGGTGATCGCCCCTCGATCATCGAGGCGGTTAAAATTGTGCATCTAAAGCGTTGAAATCAAGGGGCTTCCGCTCACACCGGCGGTCGCCGGCGGACGTCCCGCGCCGGCCGCAGTGATCCCTGGCCTATTCGACGGTGACCGATTTCGCCAAATTGCGCGGCTGATCGACGTCGGTGCCCATCACCACGGCGGTATGGTAGGCGAGCAATTGCACCGGAATCGCATAGACGATCGGCGTGAACGCCGCCGCCATGTCGGGCAGCACGATCGTCACCAGCGATTCGACGGTGGCCTCCGCGGCGCCCTTGGCGTCGGTCATCAGGATGATGCGGCCGCCGCGGGCGGCGACTTCCTGCATGTTGGAGACGGTCTTCTCGAACACCCGGTCGAACGGCGCGATCACCACCACCGGCATCTTCTCGTCGATCAGCGCGATCGGGCCGTGCTTGAGTTCGCCGGCGGCATAGCCTTCGGCGTGGATGTAGGAGATTTCCTTGAGCTTGAGCGCGCCCTCCAGCGCCAGCGGATAGCTGGTGCCGCGGCCGAGATAGAGCACGTCCTGCGACTTGGCGATGTCGCGTGCCAGCCGCTCGATCTGCGGCTCGGTCGCCAGCGCCGCCGCCATCAGCCGCGGCAACTCGATCAGGCCGTGCACCAGCCGCGCCTCGTCCGGACCGTTCAATTCGCCGCGCGCCTTGCCGGCCGCCACTGCCAGCGCCGCCAGCACAGTGAGCTGGCAGGTGAAGGCCTTGGTCGAGGCGACGCCGATCTCCGGTCCGGCCAGCGTCGGCATCACGGTCTCGCTCTCGCGGGCGATCGTGGACGTCGGGACATTGACCACCGACAGCGTATGCAGCCCCTGCTCCTTGGCGTAGCGCAGCGCCGCCAGCGTGTCGGCGGTCTCGCCGGATTGCGAAATGAAGATCGCCAGATCGCCCTTGCGCAGCGGCGCCTCGCGATAACGGAATTCCGAGGCAACGTCGATTTCGACCGGCAGCCGCGCCAGCCGCTCGAACCAGTATTTGCCGATGAAGCCGGCATAGCTCGCGGTGCCGCAGGCAATGATCGATACCCGCTGGATATCGCGAAAATCGAACGGCAATGTCAGCGGCAGCGCGACGCGCTCACTGGCCATGTCGATGTAATGCGCCAGCGTATGGCCGACCACTTCCGGCTGCTCGTGGATTTCCTTGGCCATGAAGTGACGGTAGTTCGCCTTGTCGACCATGAAGGCCGAGGCACCGGATTTGATGGTGTCGCGCTCAACGACGACGCCTTGCGCGTCTTGTACCACCGCGCCCTCGCGGTTCAGCACCACCCAGTCGCCGTCCTCGAGGTAACTGATATCGTCGGTGAACGGCGCCAGCGCGATCGCATCGGAGCCGAGATACATTTCGCCTTCGCCATAGCCGATCGCCAGCGGCGAGCCCTTGCGGGCGCCGATCATCAGGTTCGGATGATCGGCGAACAGGAAGGCCAGCGCGAAGGCGCCGCGCAGCTGCGGCAGCGCCGTCTTCACCGCGTCCCGCGGCGAATAGCCTTTCACCAGATAGGAATTGACCAGATGGGCGACCACCTCGGTATCGGTCTCGCTGGCGAATTTGGCGCCGTGCTTTTCCAGCGCGATGCGCAATTCGCGAAAATTCTCGATGATGCCGTTGTGAACCACCGCGACGCCGGCGGCGGCATGCGGATGGGCATTGACCTCGGTCGGCTTGCCATGGGTGGCCCAGCGGGTATGGCCGATGCCGATATGACCCAGCAGCGGCTCGGCCTGCAGGCGCGCCTCGAGGTTCTTCAATTTGCCTTTGGCGCGACGGCATTCGAGATGCGAGCCTTCCAGCGTCGCGACGCCGGCGGAATCGTAGCCGCGATATTCCAGGCGCTTGAGTGAATCGACCAGTTGCCCCGCAACCGGACCGCGTCCGAGAATGCCGATAATGCCGCACATGCGGATTGATATCTCCAGATTGGCCGACACCACGCCAGCGCAAGACCCGTCTTACCGAAGACCCGTCTTACCGAGTTCGGCGAAGGCAAAGGTAACAATATTTGTTTCGGATTGCGACAGGGTCAAGCGGCGCGGTCCGCGCCGCGCCGGCATTAACCAACCGTCGAACCGCCCGGCGGCTTGCCCGCAGGCTTGGCTGCGGGATTGGCAGCATCCTTGGCCTTCGACCGCATGTCGCGCAATCGTTTCGCCCAGCCCGGCCGCGCGGTCTGCTCGCCGCGCGCCACTGCCAGCGCGTCGTCCGCGACGTCGCGGGTGATCACCGATCCCGAGCCAACATAGGCGCCGGCGCCGATTCGCACCGGCGCCACCAGCGACGAATTCGATCCGACGAAGGCGCCGGCGCCGATGACGGTCTGGTGCTTCTTGAAGCCATCGTAATTGCAGGTGATGGTCCCGGCGCCGATATTGGCGCCGGCGCCGATATGGGTGTCGCCGATATAGGTCAGGTGATTGACCTTGGCGCCGGCGTCCAGCACTGCGGCCTTGGTCTCGACGAAATTGCCGATCTTGGCGCCCTCGCCGATCATTGTGCCGGGCCGCAGCCTGGCATAGGGCCCGACCAGCGCTTTCTTGCCGATCGTCGCGCCGACCAGATGCGAGAACGAATGGATCACCGCGCCATCGGCGATGCTCACACCCGAACCGATTACCACGAAGGGTTCGATGGTGACGTCCACGCCGAAGCTGGTGTCGGCGGTCAGATAGACGGTATCCGGTGCGATCATGGTGACCCCGGCGTCGAGCGCCGCCTGGCGCAGCCGCGCCTGCATCACCGCTTCGGCTTGCGCCAATTGCGCCTTGGTGTTGATGCCCCGCACCTCGTCCTCGCTGGTTTCGATGACGCTGGCCCGCAGCCCAAGCTGGCGCGCGATATCGACCGCGTCGGTGAGATAATACTCACCCTTGGCGTTGGCATGGCCGATGCCGTCCAATAGCCGCAGCGCCGTGCGGCCGTCGAACGCCATCACCCCGGCATTGCACAGCGTGATCCGGGCCTCGTCGGGGCTGGCGTCGGCCTGCTCGCGGATCGCCACCAATTGCTCGCCTTCGACCACCAGCCGGCCATAGCCGGTGGGGTCGGCGGCGCGAAAGCCGAGCACTGCCAGCGCCGCGCCGTCCTGCAGCGCAGCGCGCAGCCGCGCGAGGGTCGCGGCGGTAATCAGCGGCGTATCGCCGAATACCACCAACAGATCGTCGGCGCCGCGCGCAATCGCCTCGCGCGCAGTCAGGACCGCATGGGCGGTGCCGCGGCGTTGCTGCTGGACGACAATCGCGGCGTCCGGCCGCGCCCGCTTGGCCTCGTCGGCGACGGCTTGATGGTCCGGTCCGATCACCACCGCCAGTGCGTCGGCGTCGCCGCGCGGCGCCGCGGCCAGCACATGCGACAGCAGCGACCGCCCGGCCACCGGATGTAACACCTTGGGGATCGACGAGCGCATGCGCGTGCCTTCGCCGGCCGCGAGGACGATGGTGAGGCTGGATCTGACGGTCATCGGAATTTCCGTGATGTGGCGCTGCCGCCCTCATAGAGCGTTTTGAGCCGAAGTGGAAACAGCTTTGATGGGGCTAAAGCCGTGCCGCAGCCGCCTTGAACGGCTATTTCCCTGTTACTGTTTTGCATCTGATTCGTGTGGCTACCGGAGTCGCTGGGCGACCTATGGCGAGAAAGACCGACGATCTGGCTGACAGTTTTGCGACCGAAGATTCGGGCGGCTGGCTTGCGCGTTTTGTGGCGGATGAGGACGAATTCGATCATCGCGCCAAATGGCGGCTGGGGGCGTGGGCCGCCGGATCGGTCGGCGCGCTGGTGATCGCCATTCTGGCCAGCCAGACCCCGACGCAGACGCGGCGCGCACAATTGGCGGCCGCCGATCTTGCCAAGCAATCGCAACTGATCGAGCAGCTCGCCAAACAGAGCGAGAGCGAAACCAGCCGGCTGGCCTCGGCGATCAATACTCTCAATAGCGACCGCGACCGGTTGTTCTCGCGGCTCGGCAGCCTGGAGCAGGGCCTCGATTCAGTCACCGGATCGATCGCCCGCGTTCAAGCCGGCGCGCCCATCACCGGCGCCGACAAGCCGGCCACGACGTCGTCGCATCGGCCACCCGCGAAGGGACCGGTCGAGTCGTCGGGGGCTCGCGCAACGCCCTCCATTGCCGCGGTGGAGACCACGGCGTTGCCGTCCTGGGCTACCACGCCCGCCGAAATTGCGCCGAGCACATCAGAGACCGCGGTTCCACCGGTCGCCAAGGCCGAAGTCAACAGCGTCGAGGTCAAGCACGAGGTCAAGGCCGACGCCGACAAGGTCGCCGCGGTGACACCGCTGATGCCGGCCCGATCGATTCTGGCACCGCCGGATTCGGCGACCACGCCGCTGCTCCAGCCCTCACCGGCGAAAAAAGGGGAAGCATCTGCCGCGCCCGAGGCCGACGAGGCCGAAACCGATGACGCCGAGGTCGCGGCGATCCCGGTGCAGCGCACCCAGTTCGGCGTCGACCTCGGCTATGCGAATTCGATCGAAGGCCTGCGCAGTCTTTGGTCCCGGCTCTCGCATGGCGACAAGCCGCTGGCCTCGTTGCAGCCCATCATGATGATCAAGGAGCGTGAAAACGGCCGCGGCACCCAGTTGCGCCTGGTCGCGGGTCCGCTGGACGACGCCGCGGCCGCGGCAAAGCTCTGCGCCCGTTTGAGCGCCGGCAAGCGCTTCTGCGAGCCTGCGGTGTATGACGGGCAGCGCCTGCCGAACAGCGTCCCGGCGCCGGCGCCGCGTCCGGCACGCCGCAAAATGCCCCCCAAGCTCACCAGCAACCAGCCCGAGCCGCCACCCCCGCCGGCTCCAGCACCGACGCCGCCACCGCCGCCCAAACAGCCGTCGTTGACGACATTCTTCGGTCTGCGATGAAACACCCAGCGGACGTTCGCCGCGACTTGTCCTGCGCCGACAATCGCCGCATAATTGCCTGATGAAAAAACAACCGTTCCGGCTGACGCCGTACCAAGTGCAGTGGCTGCTGATCGTCGGCTTTCTGACCGTCGGCTACGCGCTGTATCTGCGCTATCTGGCGATCGAATTCTCGACCGTGGCGCTGGCCTGCGACGCCGGGCTGCACAGCATGCTGTGCAAGACCCGGATCCTGATGACCGCGCTGTTCCAGAATTCGGTGTTCGGCATCGTGGCGGTGGTGATCGCCGTGTTGCACCTGATCCGGCCGTCGATCGTGCTGCTGACCGGCGGCCTGATCGCCGCCGGCTTCGGCATCGTGCTCTATAATGTCGGCCTGTCGGGGCTGGCCATCGGCCTGCTCATTTTGGGATTTGCACGGCCCGCGCCCGCCACAGCGTGATGCCGAGCGCCACATAGATCGCGCAGGTCCACAATGATTGCCAGTTCTTCGGCCCCTCATTGAAACCGATATAGACCGCGGCGACCAGGAACAGGCCGGCGAACGCCGCCTCGGCGATCGGACGGACGCCGTTTTGCGGACGGTTCAGCACCATCAGGCTGAACAGCGGCAGCACTGCCATCGTCAGCGCCGCGAACGGAAAATCGCGGTATCGCGGGTCGAACACGAATCCCAGCGCGGTTTCCGCCGCGATCAGGGTCGTCACCATCAGCGCCAGACCGAGCGCATAGGTCAGCACTGAGCCGCCCCTGCCCTCGCGCGGACCGATCAATTCCAGAAACGTCGGCAGCGAGCGCCCGGCCATCAGCGCGTGAGCGCCCAGCAACGGCGTCACGATCCCACTGGCCAGCAGCAGCGTCCATTGCACCCAGCCGCCCGTGGTGTAGCTCTCGTGCAGCAGCTTATCGACGGCGACGCCGAGCAGAATCCCCGACGCCGTCGCCGACAACCCCACGGCCAGCCATGACATCAGACGCGGCGACCAGGGCCGGCGCCGCAGCGTCAGCAACGCGGTCCCGAACACCAGCAGGCTGAGACCCAGCCCGCTGGCGAGCCCTAGCTTCCATTGCGGAAAATTATTGATCGGCCGCCCGGCCGGATATTTCAGCTCCCGCTTGTCGGAATTGATCAAGCCCCAATAACCGCCGACAGTGCCTTCGAGCTTGCGCTTCCACGGCTGGTCATAGGCCTCGATCAGATTGACGCGGAAATTCTCGCGCTTCGCCAGACCGAGGATTTCCGACACCACCCGCGCCTGGTTGCTGCGCGACGGCAACGCGCCCTCGCGCATCCGGCCGGCGCTCGGCCAACCGGTTTCCCCGATCAGGATTTCCTTGGCCGGAAACGCCGCCGCGATCTGCTTGCGGATCGAATCCACATGGGCGGCGGCATAGCTGGCGCGCACCGGCACGTCCTCCCAATAGGGCAGAATGTGGATGGTGACGAAATCCACCGCGTCGTAGATTTCCCGGTTGCGCAGCCAGTATTCCCAGACATCCGCATAGGTCACCGGCACGGTGACCTGCGCCTTGACCGAGCGAATCGTCGCGGCGAGATCGGCGGCGGTCATTTCGCCGCGCAGCAGCACTTCATTGCCGACCACCACCGAGGCGATCACGCCGGGATATTCCTTGGTCAGCGCCACAGCCTTGGCGATCTGCGACAGGTTCTTGAACCGGTTATTGCCGAGCCAGATTCCTTGAATCACTTTGAGACCGACGGCACCGGCCAGCTCGGGGACCTGGTCGAGGCCGTTGTCGACCGAATAAGTGCGCACGCATTTCGAGATCTTGGCCAGTTGCGCCATGTCCTCGGCGATTTGCGCCTTATCAATCTGGGTGGTCGGATCCAACGGCGTCTGGGCGGCGCGGAACGGCGCATAGGACACGCATTCCAGCTTGGCAGCCGGATCGATCGGTGCGCGCGCCAGCGTCACCGGCGTGGCGATCAGCCACCACACCGCGATGATTGTGCAAAACGATAGCAGGAGAAGCGCCAGTGGCGTGCGAAGCGAAATGGTTTTCGTCCTCCATGGAGTCCGTCGATTAGCCGGTCGTTGGCTCGCTGCCAAGGGGGCTGCCAGCGGCAGCCGAGGTTTGTCGCGGTTATCGAGGGAGCTGCCCTATGAAGGGAGCAGCCTTGGCTCAGGGAAGCAGCCTTGGCGCCGGCAAGCGCAGCCGCCGCTAATCCGGCGACCTCGTCATCATGGCACCCATCGCTTGGAGACCACCATCAACAAAACACGATTGCCTGCGCCAACTGACACAGCGCGATTGCTGGACAAAATCGTAAATGTCCGTCATGGGAATCTGAACGGATCACTGACATATTGGTGACCTATTCGAACCGCATCAGACCGGCACTGCGCCGTGACGGGCAACAATATCGGGGACATTATGCGACGACGGGTGCTCGAGTTCCAAAATGCGGCCTTGCGTTGTTTGGCCGCGCCTGGGCTGGCGCTGCTGATCGGCATCGGCGGGGCAATCGCCCAAAGCGGTGACCTTCGCGCCCAGGATCAGCCCAGCAAGCCGGCGACGAACAATAATACGGCCGCCCCGGCCGTCGATCCGCTCAAGGAAAGCCAGCGCAAGACCAACGAATTCGTCGAGGCCGCGCAGGCGATCAACGGGCCGGCCGGCAATCCCGAATGCGTCTGGCTGGGCCGGCGTGTGGTCGCGCTGATGTGGCGCGACGACCTCGACACCGCGTTCAGACACCTCAACCTTTACGACCGGTTTGGCTGCCCCGGCGGTCACGTTCAGGCGGCGTTCAGGTGCCTCGTGCGATTTGGAACAATCGACCCGAAGGCGCCGGATAGCCTGAGTGGGCGCGTTCATGCCTGCTGGATCAATCCGAATGCGCAGCCTCAAGAGGTGGCGGCCTCACCGGCTCCCTCCGGCGCAGCAAATGCGGCGCCGGCGGCGGCTCCGGCCTCACCTCCGGCGGCGAAATAGAATGGCCGCTGTGAAACGGAATTGACACGGTGCTGCTGAACACTGAAATTCGACGTGGCGGCATCTCGGCCGCTGCCGTCGAATTGCCGCAGCGGTAGTGTGAGTTTGGTCGGCCGCGGGTGTTCGGCCGATTTGTAATCCACGTGGCAGAGCGATGCTTGATTTGCCGCAGCCTTGGTCGGACCTCGGGGGCGGGTCCGCTTTCCCGCCGTGTTGGCCCTGTATGGTTTAGTCGCGATGCGCGCCGTCGTCGCCGTTCTGCTAGTCGTCGCTGCCGCTCACGCTGGCCTTTGGGGCATTTTGAGAGAGTCGCAGCAGGCTCCCGATTTCAAGGGCATCCTGCCCAGCGTGTCCTATGCGCCATTCGACGGCAGCGGCCATCCCGACGTCGATAACATCCCCAACGCCGACCGTATTCGCGCCGACATGAAGGTGCTGGCGCCGCTGACCCGCGCCATCCGGCTGTATTCGTCCACCGGCGGCGTCGAGATGGTGCCGCCGATCGCCAATGAAGTCGGGCTGAAGGTCACGGTCGGCGCCTGGATCGACAAGGACGACGATCGCAACGAACGCGAAATGCTGTCGGCGATCGATCTGGCCAAGCACAACAGCAACGTCAACGCCGTCGTGGTCGGCAACGAAACCATCTATCGCGGCGAGCAGAAGGTCGAGGACCTGATCAAGCTCATCCAGCGAGTTAAGAGCTCTGTCAATGTCCCCGTCACCACTGGCGAAATCTGGAACATCTGGCTCGATCATCCGGAATTGGCGTCGTCGGTGGATTTCATCGCCGCGCACATCCTGCCCTATTGGGAGGGGTTCTCCGACAAGAAGGCCGTGGATCAGGCGCTGATCATCTATCAGAAACTGCGCAACGCGTTTCCGGGCAAGCGCATCGTGATCGCCGAATTCGGCTGGCCGAGCGCGGGGTATAATCTGAAGAGCGCCACCCCCGGCCCGTTCGAGCAGGCGGTGACACTGCGCAATTTTGTCAATCGCGCCGAAGCGATCGGGATGGACTACAATATTGTCGAGGCGATCGATCAGCCCTGGAAGTTCTTCGAAGGCGGCGTCGGTCCCTATTGGGGTATCCTGAACGCCGCGCGCGAGCCGAAATTCGCCTGGACCGGGCCGGTCGTCGATGAGACCTATTGGAAACAGGCCGGCATCGCCTTGCTGGTCGGCATCCTCCTGTCGCTGCCGATCCTCCAACTGCTCTACCCCACGGCCATGCAGGCATTGCTGCTGTCCTCGGCGGCGCACGGCGTCGGCGCCTGGGTGGCAACCATCTTTGCCTATTGGACCGGGCATTACTTCGTGTTCGGGTCGGCCTTCGCGCTGACCCTCGGCCTGATCCTGCTGGTGCCGCTGGTTCTGATCGCGCTGGCGCGGGTCGAGGAGATCGCCGCGGTCGCGTTTGGCCGCAAGCCGCAGCGGCTGCTGGCCAAGCCCCCCGCGCCGCTGCTGCTCGCGCGAGCCTCCGGGACATCGGCCGAAACCGAGGCTGCAGCGGCCGTCAAGACGCCGAAAGTGTCGATCCACGTTCCGGCCTATTTCGAGCCGCCGGATATGCTGAAGCTGACGCTGGATGCGGTGGCACGGCTGGATTATCCGAATTTCGAATGCGTGGTGATCATCAACAACACCCCCGATCCGGAGTTCTGGCAGCCGATCCAGGATCATTGCCGCGAACTCGGCGAGCGCTTCAAATTCATCAACGCCGAAAAGGTCGAGGGCTTCAAGGCCGGCGCGCTGCGGATCGCGATGGATCGCACCGCCGCCGACGCCGAGATCATCGGGATCATCGACGCCGACTACATGGTCGAGCCGAACTGGCTGAAGGATCTGGTGCCGGCATTCGACGATCCGCGGGTCGGCCTGGTGCAGGCGCCGCAGGACCATCGCGACGGCGACCGGTCGTTGATGCATTACATCATGAACGGCGAATATGCCGGCTTCTTCGACATCGGCATGGTTCAGCGCAACGAATGCAACGCCATCATCGTGCATGGCACGATGTGCCTGATCCGCCGCGCCGCGATGGACATGGCCGGCGGCTGGGCCGGCGACACCATTTGCGAGGATAGCGATCTCGGACTCGAGATCATGGAGCACGGCTGGCTCACCCATTACACCAACCGCCGCTATGGCTATGGGCTGCTGCCCGACACCTATGAGGCGTTCAAGAAGCAGCGCCATCGCTGGGCTTACGGCGGCTTCCAGATCATCAAGAAGCATTGGCGGCGGTTTCTGCCCGGCGCCAGCCGGCTGTCGCAGGACCAGAAGCGCGAATTCGCGCTGGGCTGGCTGAACTGGCTTGGCGCCGAAAGCCTCGGCGTGGTGGTGGCGATCCTCAATCTGATCTGGGTGCCGATCGTAGCCTTCGCCGACATCGCGATTCCCGACAAGATCCTCACTTTTCCGATCATCGCTTCATTTGTGGTGTCGCTGATCCATTTCGTCGCGATGTACCGGCTGCGCGTGCCGGTGAAGATCCCGCAAATGCTGGGCGCGATGATCGCCGCGATGTCGGTGCAATGGACGGTGTCGCGTGCGGTGGCGCAGGGGCTGATCACCGAGCATCTGGCCTTCGCCCGCACCTCCAAGGGCGGTTTCTCGCTGATGTCGGTCGAGTTCCAGGCATTCTGGGAAGCGGTGATCGGCGTGCTGCTGCTGGCCGGCGCCGCGGTGCTGGTGGCCTCCAACAGCTTCAAGCAGGTCACCGAGATCTACATTTTCGCCGCGGTGCTGGTGCTGGAAAGCCTGCCATTCCTGTCGGCGGTCGCCATCGCCATCCTGGAAAATTCCCGGATCAATTCCTTCACCTTCTGGCGCAATACGAGCGTCCGCACCGCCGAGCTGATCGGGCTGCGGCGGGTGTCGCTGCCGGCCAAGATCCCCGCCCCGCAGCCGGTGGCGTCCGAGGTCCATCGCGACAAGATCAAGGTGGCCGGCTAGGGCCGCTTGTCCGGATCGACCCTGGGTTGATTGAGCGCACGAAATGTTTCGGCTAAATATCTGTGCAAATGAGCCAATCCGGCTTAAACCGGATTGCGGCACCCGCGCCCGCTATTGACCGCGGCGGGCCTGCCCCCTACACAGCGCGGCACGTGAGCGCGTAGCTCAGTCGGTAGAGCACGTGACTTTTAATCATGGGGTCGAGGGTTCGAATCCCTCCGCGCTCACCATGAATTTCCTTGCACCTCGCCTGATCGCGGACAGACCCGGCCCTTTCGGTGCGGTGCTGGCGCCAGATCCGCCATTGGGTCCAAGCCGCAGGCGCCAGTCGGCCGCATGCCGGGAAACCTATTGGCCGAGCCCGCAGCGCTGGCCGTCCATGCCCCGACCGGCGATTCTTCCGCCATGTACCAAAAGAGAGACAAGCAAACGGGCGAACCCGCTTAGGCTGCTCGCATAGATTGATTCGTTCACAAGCACGCCACCGAGGACATGCAATGAGCAGATTCCTGATCGGCAGTTTTGGCGCCCTTGCGCTGGTGACCTCGGCCGCCGCAGCCGACGTCGCCCCCTACGCCAAGGCTGCGCTGAGCGCACCGGTATATCGGTGGAGCGGTTTCTATCTGGGCGCCAATGGCGGCTGGGGGACCAGCCAGAAGTGCTGGGATTTCGTCAATACGGCCGGAACCTTCCTGGTCTCGGAAGGCTGCCACAATGCCAGCGGCGGCACTGCCGGCGGCCAGCTCGGCTATCGCTGGCAGGCCGCCAACCTGGTGTTCGGCATCGAAGCCCAGGGCAACTGGGCGGATTTCAACGGCAGCAACCAAAGCGTGCCGTTTCCGGCCGTCGTCAATGCCACCCGCGTCGAATCCTTCGGCACTTTCACCGGCCAGATCGGCAATGCCTGGGGCAACACCCTGCTCTACATCAAGGCCGGCGGCGCGGTAACCAACGATCGCTATCTGGGATACCTCACGGCGACCGGGACGCAGATCAGCGATACCGTGACGGACAATCGCTGGGGCGCCGTGGTCGGGGTCGGCCTGGAATATGGCTTTGCCGCAAACTGGTCGGTCGGCGTCGCCTATGATCACATGTTCATGCAGGACCGCCTGATCACCTTCACCAATGTCGGCACAGTCAAACCCTCCGGCGCCGCCTTTGCGAGCGACCGCATCCATCAGGACGTCGATCTGGTCACTATGCGGCTCAACTACCGCTGGGGCGGCTAATCGGTGTCACCGGGCGGTCCTGCGATCAATCCGGACGATAACCGGCAAGGTTACGCACGCAGGTAACTGACTGTGGACGCGGGTCCCCTGCCAGTGTTAGCGTCAAACCTGCCTTTTTGCCTGTTCATCCGCGGCTCTCTCGGCAGCGGCGTCAGCAAAGCCCATTCTCGCTGTCGAACAGGAATATCATGCGCATCACCCTGGTCGGCTCTCGCCATTTCGGAGCGACAACCCTCACCATGCTGCGCCAGCATGGCATCGACATCGTCAGGGTCGTGGTCACCGATCCCGAGGACCGGCTTGCCGTTGCGGCGCGGGCCGCCGGCGTCGAGGTGACGGTCCAGGCCAACCCGAAGCGCGTGGAGGCCTCGGAAATCGCCTCCGATACCGATCTGATCGTGACCGCCCACAGCCATGCAAGGATCAGCCGCGGCGCCTTGGCGGCCGCCCGGCTCGGCGGCATCGGCTATCACCCCTCACTGCTGCCACGTCACCGCGGCATCGCCGCGGTGGAATGGACCATCCGCGAAGGCGATCCGGTCACCGGCGGCACGATCTATCATCTGGCCGACCAGATGGACGCCGGCGCGATCGCCGCCCAGGAATGGTGCTTCGTCAAGAAGGGCGAAACCGCCCGCGAATTATGGGAGCGCGCCCTCGCTCCGCTCGGTCAGAAATTGCTGGCCCAGGTGATCGATTCGGCGAAGGAAAATGGCGAACTGCCGGCCCAGCCGCAGGATGAGCAATTCGCCACCAATGCGCCGAAACTGGCGGATTGAGCCGCAGCGCTAAGCCAATAAAGGAAATTTATGGAACATTGTCGATGGTAGCCCGTTGACACCGAGAGATATTTTGCTGCATTGCAACAAACTTCACACAGCAGACTTCGCATATCAGGGCGCCTTGTCGGGTGCCCATCCAATTCAGGGGATTTAATTGATGCGCTTGAACAGCCTTCGTCTGCTCGTCGCTTCCGTCGCGGCGGCTGGGATTCCGGTCGGTTCCGCGATGGCGGAGACGGCATTTGACGGGTTGTGGACAGTGACGGTCATTACCAAGGCCGGCAGCTGCGAGCCGTCGGCGCGCTATCCGCTGACGGTGACGGACGGCAAGATCACGGCGTCGGACGCCGAGGTCTCCGGCCGGGTCGGCCGCGCCGGCAACGTCCGGGTTACGATTCGCGGAACCTACGCGAATGGTCAGCTCAGCGGCAACACCGGGGCCGGCAAGTGGAACGGCGCCTCCGGCGGCATCCCCTGCAGCGGACGCTGGGAAGCCTCCCGCCAGTGATGGCCCTGCCCGGCGCGCGACCTGCGTCCAGCCGATTGGATCAGGATTTCTTCGGTTCGACCAACTGAGCCGCGGTCTGCTTGATGGTCTTGGCGATCAGCAGCGCCTGCTCCTTGTTGAAGGCGAAATCCTGAACGCCCTCATGAGTGGTCAGCGACAGCACCATCAGGTCGGGCTGGGCTTCGGGCCAGCCGGTGGCGAAGGCGGTGACGAAATTGGCCGAAGTGGATCGCTGCGTCATCGATGACATCCTTGCAATTGGTCGCCGGCTTGTTGGACCAAAGCCACCAGCGCCGCAAGGCCGGCTCTCCCGCATCGCATCAAATTGACCTCCGGAATTCGCTCAAGCCGTCCCGCCGCGGCGGTTGCCAAGCCGGTCGATCTCGCAGATAGAGCCTGTGAGCCCGTCTTGGCGCGTTCCGCGCTGTCACCCCTCACAGCGCGTTGCCATGACCCGAAAGCCTTCCACCACCAGGGCTGCGCTATGGATGGCAGGGTGGCTCACGCTGATGTTGATCGTGGCGATCGCCGGCCGCGAGACCACGCGCGAGCTGAACGTGTTCCAGATCATGGAACTGCGCTCCACCATCGGCTTCGTCATGCTATATCCGCTGGTTCATGCCGCCGGCGGCTTTGCCGCGATGCGGTCGGCGCGCGGCGCCCATCATGTCGCGCGCAATATCGTGCATTATGCGGCGCAGAGCTGCTGGTTCTTCGCGCTGACGATGATTCCCCTGGGCCAGGTGGTGTCGATCGAATTCACCATGCCGATCTGGATCGCGATCCTGGCGGTGACGTTCCTCGGCGAACATATGACCTTCTGGAAGGTCTGCGCGATCATACTCGGCCTGATCGGCGTGGTGGTGATCGTGCGTCCCGAAACCGGCACGGTCAATCCGGGACAGTTGATCGCGCTGGCCGGCGCCGTCGGCTTCGGCATTTCCATCACCTTGGTCAAATCGCTGACCCGGACCGACACCACGCTGACGATCATCTTCTGGATGCTGGTGATCCAGTCGGTCATCGGCTTCGCCCCGGCGCTGTATTTCTGGCACTGGCCGAGCGCCTATGCCTGGGGCTGGATCGTGGTGATCGCGTTCTGCGGCACCTTCTCGCATTACTGCATGGCGCGGGCGATGCTCTATGCCGATGCCACCGTGGTGGTGCCGATGGACTTCCTGCGGGTGCCGCTGACCGCCACCGCCGGCTGGCTGCTCTATGCCGAGCGGATCGATCTTTACACCGCGCTCGGCGCGGTGCTGATCCTGTCGGGCAATCTGCTGAACCTGAAGCGCGTGACGCCGGCCCGCACAGCAAGCTGAGCGCGGGCTACGACAGCCCTGCCGCCTTGCGCAGCGCCGCGTTGATCCGGTCCTGCCAGCCGGGGCCGTCCTCCTGGAAATGCTCCAGCACGTCCTGATCGATCCGCAGCGACACCTGCTCCTTGATGCCGGGGATCGCGGTCGGCTTCGGCGGCGCCTCGGGCTCCTTGGTGGTGGCTTTCTTGAACACGGCTTCGGCCTCGGTGCGGGCATCGTTCAGAGTACGCGGGCGGCGCGGCGGTTGGGACATGGATCTCTCTCAAGCAAGGGTGAAACGTCGGACTGAAACCGCAGACGTCCTGGCGCGGCCCCTCGACAGTGTGCGCTGCGGCAGGACGTCACGATTTCGCGACCTTCTATCATGCCGCGCCGCGCTCGTCGTGTTCGCATCGCACCATCAACGGTGCTGGCGAAACAAAGGCACGACGATTGCCGCGCCGCCGCCCGCGCCGCGAGTCAGTGCGGTCCGAAAGAGGCTGATATCAGCGGCTCTTGCATTGGAACCGGATGAGTTAGCAGCACGCTTGCGGCCGCTCACGATCAGTTCATCACCCGCTGCAATGCAGAATCGATTTTCTCAAAACGAACGCATTTATGTTGCGACTTCGTCAGAGTTCCGAGTGTATAGTTTGGGCAACTTGAATCTCAGAGGAGGTCACGATGCCAGCACTCGCTGAAGTCCTGTCGACCAATATGCCTCGTCCCGCGCCGCGTGGAAGTGAGCTGCCGACTTGCCCGGTTTGTGCTGACTCGATGGTTGCCGCAGAAGCATCCGCCTTCATGACCGATAGCGTCGTCAGCTATCTGTGGACCTGTGATACTTGCGGTTACGGATTCGTAACCAAGCATTCGATGAAGCGCATCGTCTGCAGCTGATCGCGCACAGACCGCCCACTTTGTGTTCGATGGATCGGGCCCACGCACGGTCGTCGCTTTGCACTCAGCTAACCCGGCTTGGTGAGCTAGCCACCTAACGAAATCGCTAGCCTGGGTTAGCTCCCAAGCGGGACAAGATTTGGCATCAAGCGCAGCCCCGCCTGGGCTGAACCTGCCGGCCCAAACGCCCGGAAGCCAAGACACCCGGCAGTCAAGCGTTTGACCGCTCATTCTCCTGAGCAGATGTCCGGGCCCGGCTTTATCGATCGGCCCGTCGCAGCAGATAGACGTCCATGATCCAGCCGTGCCGCTGGCGCGCCTCCTGCCGTATCGTTGCGATCTTGTCCTTGACCTCGTCGAGTGGTCCGGCGATCAGAATTTCGTCGGGGGTCCCGAGATGGGCGCCCCAGAAGATCTCCAGATTTGCATCGCGCAGCCGGGCAAAGGCCTGGGTGCCGTCCAGCATCACCACCACGCTGCCGGCGTCATCCGGAAACCCCTCCGCGAGCTTGCGCCCGGTGGTCAACAGCACGGGTTCACCGATCTGGTTCAACGTAATCCGGTGCTTGGCGGCCAGCACCTGCACGCTGCTGATGCCGGGGATCACCTCATAGTCCAGCGCCAGACCCTTGGCGCGCACCCGCTCGATGATCCGCAGCGTACTGTCGTAAAGCGCGGGATCGCCCCACACCAACAGGCCTCCGACCTGACCATCCGAAAGGCACGCCTCGAACCTTTGCTGATACAGATCGGCAAGCTCCGCATGCCATCGATCGACATCGTCCTGATAATTGCCCGATGACGCCCGCTGCGGCACGTCGATCGCGACCGTGCGATAATCCGCGCGCTCGACGAAACGCTCGCAGATCGCGCTGCGCAGGTTTCGCAACGCGGCCTTCTCGGCGCCCTTGTCGGGAACGAAGAAGACGTCGACCCGATTCAAGGCCTTGACCGCCTGGATCGTCAGAAAGTCAGGATCGCCGGCTCCGATGCCGATCACCAGAATTTTTCGCATCGATTGGCCGTTCTGCCGCCCCGGCGCGGCGATTGCCGCGGCTCCGCTCCGAAAGCGGCGAAGACAGAGCATGGTCGGTCGCCGCACGCAAGCGCAGCCGCGCTATCCGATCGTCGGACGCAGCGCGCCTTGCCGCGCGGTTGACAATGCAAGGCCGCCGCTCCACTCAGTGCGGCGATCGTCCCCTAACACCAATGTGGTCCCGACATGATCGATCGAACGCGATCATGAGCACCGTGTCCGCCTCGACCAAGATCGATGTGCTGGTGGTCGGTGGCGGCAGCGCGGCCTTGTGTGCCGCCATCGCGGCGCGACGCCACGGCGCCACGGTGCGCCTGGTCGAACACGCGCCGTTGAGCCTGCGCGGCGGCAACACCCGCCACGCCCGCAATTTCCGCCTGATGCATGACACCGCGCATTGCTACGTCCCGGACAGCTATGGCGAAGACGCGTTCATGAACGATCTTCACCGCGTCACAAGGGGCGCGACCGACGCGACGCTGGCGCGTGTGCTGATTCGCGGCTCAGCGACGATCGCTCCCTGGCTGCAGGCCAATGGCGTGGCATTGCAGGATCCAGGCTGCGGCGTGATGCCTTATTCGCAGCGCACCGCATTTTTTCTCGGTGGCGGCAAGACGATGATCAATGCGCTCTATGCCACAGCCGCCAGGATCGGCATCGAGATCTGCTATGACAGTGAGGTCGTGGCTTTGCCGACCAGCGATGGCCAAGGCGGGAACGTGGTGATCGATCGAGGCGGCATCACCGAACTGGTGAGCCCGAAGGCGCTCGTGCTGTGCTGCGGCGGCCATCAATCCGATCGCGCCTGGTTGCGCGACAGCTTCGGCGACGCCGCCGACGGGCTGGTGGTCCGCGGAACGCCCTATGCCACCGGACGGGTGCTGCGGATGCTTCTCGATGCCGGCGCCAGGCCGGTCGGCGATCCGTCGCAAGGCCACATCGTTGCGGTCGATGCCCGCGGTCCGCCGGTCGACGGCGGCATCGTCACCCGCATCACCGCGATCCCTTCCGGCATCGTGGTCGACCGCAACGCTCAGCGCTTCCACGACGAGGGCGAGGACGCGCGCAAGACGCATTATGCCCGCTGGGGCGAGCGGATCGCGCAATGCCCCGGCCAGATCGCCTATCTGATTATGGACGCCCATGGCCGGGCGCGGGCGCTGCCGACAGCGCTGCCGCCGATCGAGGCCGATTCCATCGCGGCGCTGGCGGTCAAGCTCGGGCTCGACCCGGCAGCGCTGGAAGCCACGACGCGCGGCTTCAACGCCGCGATCGCCGGCGGCGAATTAATCCAACGGCGCACCGCACAGTTGGCGCCGGCGAAATCGCATGGCGCGGTCGCGCTCGCGGTGCCGCCCTTCGCGGCCTACCCGATGCGACCGGGCCTGACCTTCACCCATTTCGGCGTCGCCGTCGATCCGCAGATGCGGGTGATCAAATCCGACGGCAGCCGTTTCGAGAACATCTTCGCGGCCGGCATGATCATGGCGGCGAATGTGCTCGGCCGCGGCTATCTGGCCGGCCTCGGCGTCACATTGTCGGCGGTGTTCGGACGCCTCGCCGGCGAGGAGGCCGCGCGTCATGCCGCCCGATGACCTGGAAGCCGAGCGGGTGCTGCGAATCTGCACCGCCTGCATGTATTGCGACGGCTTGTGCGCGGTGTTTCCGGCGATCGCCGGCAAGCATGATTTCGCGCCCAACGACCTCACCTATCTGGCCAATCTGTGCCACAACTGCCGTGGCTGCTGGTACGCCTGCCAATACGCGCCGCCGCATCATTTCGCGATCAACCTGCCGAACACGCTGGCCGAATTGCGCCAGCGCTCCTATGCCGACTACGCTTGGCCGCGCTGGCTGGGTCGTGGCTTTGGCGCCAATGCCCGCGTGGTCGCCGCCATCGTCGGCGGCATCACCGCGTCGATGCTGATCGCCACGCTGCTGCTGGTGCCGGCCAATGTGCTGTTTGCCGCCCATCACGGCCCGGGCGCATTCTATCGGGTGGTGCCGTGGCCGATCATGGCCGGGGCCGCCGCGGCGACGCTGCTGTCGGCGATGCTGGCGATCGGCATCAGCGCGGCAAGCTATTGGCGCGCGATCACCCCCCGCGCCGGGACCAAGGCCATCTTGCGCGCGCTGTATCCCGCGGTGCTGGATATCGTAACGCTGCGCAATCTCGGCGGCGGCGGCCCCGGTTGCAACGACGCCGACGAGAAATTCTCCCAGCAACGCCGATGGTTTCACCACGTGATGGTGGCGGGCTTCGCGTTCAGCCTCGCCGCGACGCTGATCGCGGCATTCTATCATCACGTCTACGCCGTCGCGGCGCCCTACTCCTTGACCAGCCTGCCGGTGCTGGCCGGTGGCATCGGTGGGGTGACGATGCTGATCGGGATCGGCGGGCTGTTGCTGCTGGAACGGCGCGCCGACCGCGCCCTCTCCGCCGCCGCCGAGATTCGGCTTAACATCGTGTTCCTGGTCCTGCTCGCTTTGGTGGCCGGGAGCGGCCTTGCGGTGCTGGCGCTGCGCGAGACCGCGGCGATGGGGCTGGTGCTGACGCTGCATCTGGGCATCGTGATCGGCTTCTTCGCCATCCTGCCGGTCAGCAAGGCGGTCCACGGGTTGTATCGATCGCTGGCGCTGCTACGCGCCGCGATCGAGCGCGCGCGCCCGCGACGCAGCGGCGACGAGTGACATCGGTGCAGCCGCAGGACCATCGGGCGCAAGCCGCGGCCGATCGCGCCGTGTGGAGGATTGACTTCCCGGCGTTTCCGTCAGATTGAACCCGCAGCCGATGGTGCCTTGTCTGCGGACAGGGCGAAAAGGGAATACCGGGTGTCAGGATACGGCAAGTTGCCGGATCCGGACCAAGCCGGAGCTGCCCCCGCAACTGTGAGCGGAAAGCCTGCACCGAAAACCACTGGGTCTCGACCTGGGAAGGTGGTGCCGGCGATGACCCGCAAGCCAGGAAACCTGCCGTCGCCTGCTTTGTTCGCCATTCCGGGCGGGGTGTTTCGGAGTGAAGACGTTGGTCGATCGGAGTGCAGGTCCGCTCGCCGCATGTCTGGGTCTCGCGCTTTGCGCGGCCCATCCGGCGACGAGGCTTGCCTATGGATCACTGCGATCAACACGCGCCTGGCCAGGCGCCAGCGGCCAACTTAGTCGAGCGAACGGTCTCGCCGCGGCCCGGCCTCGAGCAATCCGCCGCCGAACTCGTGGTGCTGTCCTTTGCCGACGATGACCTCGCCGCTTTCGCGGCAGCATCGCGCGCGGCTGATGGCTTGCCGCGCCTGCATCTGGCCAATCTGCGCGATCTCGTCGATCCGCATGCGCGCGAGCCGCTGATCGCGACCACGCTGGCGCAGGCCCGCGGAATTCTGATCCGGCTGGGCGGCGGCCTGCCCTGGCCTGACGCCGTCGCGCGGGTCGCCGCGATGGCCGCCGCCAAGGGCATCGCGCTGGCGATCGTTCCGGGCGATGGCCAGGTCGATCCGCAATGCGACGCGGCCTCCAACCTGCCGCCCTCGACGCTGCGCCGGTTGAAAGCCCTGTGCGACAAGCCCGGTCCGGACTCAGCCCGCGCGGCGCTGGTCCAGCTGGCATTGGCCTCCGGTCTGCGAGCAGCGCCGCTCACCCACGCCACGCTGCCGCCCAGCATCGCCCCGACACCGACCCATTCCGAGGCCGCCTCATGAGCTACGTCTACGAGAAAAACGGCGCCGCGATCTACGCGCGCTCCTTCGCCATCATCCGCGCCGAGGCCAGGCTCGACCGCTTCGATGCCGCCGACGAGAAAGTCGCGGTCCGGATCATCCACGCCAGCGGCATGGTCGAGGTCGCCGACGACATCGTCTTCACCGGGGGCTTCAGTGTGGCCGCGGCGCATGCGTTGCGCGCCGGCGCGCCGATCCTGTGCGACGCCCAGATGGTCGCCAACGGCATCACCCGGGCGCGGTTGCCGGCCGATAACGAGGTGATCTGCACATTGAGCGATCCGCGCATTCCAGCACTGGCGGCGCGGCTTGGCACCACGCGGACCGCCGCGGCGATCGAATTGTGGCGCGACCGACTGGCCGGCGCCGTGGTGGTGATCGGCAACGCGCCGACCGCCCTGTTCCGGCTGCTGGAGATCCTGCAGGAGCCGGGCGTGGCCCCGCCGGCCGCGGTGATCGGCATTCCGGTCGGCTTCGTCGGCGCCGCCGAATCCAAGGACGCGCTGCTCGACTACGCCCTGGTGCCGAGCGTGATCGTGCGCGGACGGCGCGGCGGCAGCGCGATGGCGGCCGCCGCCGTCAACGCTGTGGCGAGTGACATCGAATGAGCCGCGCCGCGACGATCTATGGCGTCGGGCTCGGCCCCGGCGATCCCGAGCTGATGAGCGTCAAGGCGGCGCGGCTGATCGGCCAAGCCCGCGTCATCGCGCATTTCCGCAAACCCGGCCGCGCCGGCAATGCTCGTAGTTTGGTGGAAGGCATGCTCGCGCCCGGTGTGGTCGAGGAAGCGATGGAATATCCGGTCACCACCGAAATCGCGGTCGATGACCCCGCCTATAATGCCTGCCTACGCGATTTCTACAACGGCTGCGTCAAACGGCTTCTCGGTCATGTCGACGACGGCCGCGACGTCGCGGTGCTGTGCGAGGGCGATCCGTTTCTCTATGGCTCGTTCATGCATCTGCACAGCCGGCTCAAAGGCCAAGCCAAGGTCGTGGTGGTGCCGGGGATTTCCGGGATGTCGGGCTGCTGGACCGCCAGCGACATGCCGATCACCTTCGGCGACGACGTGTTGAGCGTGGTGCCGGCAACGCTCGACGAGGCCAGCTTGCGCGAACGCTTCGCTGGTGTAGATGCGCTGGTGGTGATGAAGCTCGGCCGCAATCTGCCGAAAGTGCGCCGCGCGCTGGATCATGCCGGGCTCACCGAGCGCGCGGTCTATGTCGAGCGTGGCACCATGGCCGAGCAGAAGGTGATGCGGCTGGCCGACAAGACCGACGACGAGGCGCCCTACTTCTCGGTGATCCTGGTCCATGGCCAAGGACGACGGCCATGAGCGGATCGCTGATCATCGCTGGCCTCGGGCCCGGCGCCGCCGATCTTGTGACCCCGGAAGTCACCGCCGCGCTGGCCCAGGCCACCGATCTGATCGGCTACGCGCCCTATGTGGCCCGCGTCGCCGAGCGGCCCGGCCTCACCCGTCACGGCTCCGACAATCGTCAAGAGCTCGACCGCGCCGGGCACGCGCTGCGGCTGGCCGCGCAAGGCAGGCGCGTCGTCGTGGTGTCGTCGGGCGATCCCGGCGTATTCGCGATGGCGGCGGCGGTGTTCGAAGCGGTCGATGCCGGCGATCCGTCATGGCGCGAGCTTGATATCAGAGTATTGCCCGGCATCAGCGCGATGTTCGCGGCCGCAGCGCGGATCGGCGCGCCGCTCGGCCACGATTTCTGTGCGATCAATCTGTCGGATAATCTGAAGCCGTGGCAGCTGGTGGAGCGTCGGCTGCGGCTGGCGGCCCAGGCCGATTTCGTCATCGCGCTGTATAACCCGCTGTCGAAGGCGCGGCCATGGCAGCTCGGCCGTGCGCTCGACTTGCTGCGCGGGGAATTGCCAGGCCACGTGCCGGTGATCTTCGCCAGCGCCATCAGCGACGCCAGGGAGGCGATCGACACTGTATCGCTCGCTGAGGCGGCGGCAGAGCGCGCCGACATGCGCACGCTGGTGATGATCGGATCAACCCAGACCAGGCTGATCGAACGCGGCAACGGCAAGCCGTTCGTCTACACGCCGCGTTCCGTTGGAGTGGCATCGTGACCGAGCCAGCGCAGCACCGCGGCGACGGAATCGACCACCTCGCGCGCCGGAACGTAAGGTCGCCGCACCATCACCACCGGCAGAGCCAGATCGCGCGCGGCCTCGATCTTGGCCGAGGCGGCATCGCCGCCGGCATTTTTCGCGACGATGAGATCAGCGCGAAACTCTGTCAGCATGGCGCGATCGGCGGCGCGCGCGAACGGCCCGCGCGCCACGATCACTTCGGCATTGGGCAGCGGCAGCGGCGCGAGCGGCGTATCGACCAGCCGCACCAGATAAGCGTGCTGCGGATGCGCGGCGAAGATGTTCAGATGCATCCGGCCGATGCCGAGAAAAACCCGGCGCGGCGCGGCGCCGATTGCGACGGCTGCGGCATCGAGATCGTCAACCTCGATCCAGCGATCGCCGCTTTGGCGCTGCCATGGCGCCCGCTCGAGCGCCAGCAGCGGCACCCCCGCCCGCTCGCAGGCAGCGACCGCATGCGCGCTCATCTGCGCCGCGAACGGATGGGTGGCATCGACGACGCGGCCGATCCGCTGCGCACGCAGATAGTCGGTGAGCCCGGCGACGCCGCCGAAGCCGCCGACGCGCCAAGCGATCGGCGGCGGCGTCGGATTGTCGGTGCGCCCCGCATAGGACAGCACGGCATCGATACCGGGCGCGCCGGCCAATGCCTGCGCCAGCCGGTTGGCGTCGGCGGTGCCGCCGAGGATCAGAACGCGGCGCTGGTTGCTCGAACAGGATGTCATGATGCCGAGCGATGACATGCAACCACCCTGGCTGTCCATGATCGGAATCGGTGAGGACGGGCTCGACGGGCTGTCGGCGGCAGCGCGCGGCCTCCTCGGCGACGCCGAACTGATCGTCGGCGGAGCGCGGCATCTGGCGCTGGTCGCGGCGCTCGGCAAGCCGACGCTGAGATGGGAGAGTCCTTTCGCCGCCTCCTTGCCGAAGCTGCTGGCGCAGCGCGGCCGCCGGGTGGCGGCGCTGTGCTCGGGCGATCCGTTCTGGTACGGCGCCGGCGCGGTGATCGCCGAGGCGGTACCGGATACGGAAACCTGCGCAATTCCGGCGCCGTCGACCTTCGCCTGGGCCGCGGCGCGGCTGCGCTGGCGGCTCGAGGACGCCGTCACGCTGGGGCTGCACGCCCGTCCGATCGCCTTGCTGCGCCCGCATCTGCGCAGCGGCGCAAGGCTGATCCTGCTGGCGCGCGATGGCGCCGCGCCGGCGCAGATTGCGGCCTATCTCGCGGGCCTGGGATTTGGCCCGTCGCGGCTGACCATTCTCGAAGCGCTGGGCGGCCCGCGCGAGCGAATGCGCACGATTTCGGCCGACGCCTTTGCGTTCGACGATATCCGCACGCCGGTGGCGCTGGCCATCGAGGCGATCGCCGTGCCCGGCGCGATCATCATCCCGCGCATCGCCGGCCTGCCCGACGCCCTGTTTCAGCACGACGGCCAACTGACCAAGCGCGAGATCCGCGCGGTGACGCTGTCGACGCTGGCGCCACGCGGCGGCGAATTGCTGTGGGATATCGGCGCCGGCTCCGGCGCGATCGGAATCGAATGGCTGCTGGCGGATCCGGCCAATCGGGCGATCGGCATCGAGCCGCGCGACGATCGCCTCGCCAATGCCCGGGCCAATGCCCTCGCGCTTGGCGTGCCGCATCTCGATCTCCGGCTTGGCAGCGCGCCGCAAGCGCTGAAAGACCTGCCGATTCCGGATGCGATCTTCGTCGGCGGCGGCGCCAGCCGCGACGGCGTGCTCGATGCGGTGTGGCAGGCGCTGCCGACCGGCGGGCGGCTGGTGGTCAATGCGGTGACGCTTGAGACCGAAGCCGAGCTGATCGCGCGGCAGGCGCGCCACGGCGGCAGCCTGCTGCGGTTGTCGGTGGAGCGCGCCGCCCCGGTCGGCGGCATGAGCGGCTGGCGCGCGGCGATGCCGGTGGTGCAATGGAGCGTCACCAAATGAGCCGCCTGATCATTGGATTGGGATTTCGCGATCAGGCCAGCGCGCAGGCGATCGGCGAAGCGCTGCACGCCGCCATCGCGCAGACCGGCGGCACCGTCACAGCGATTGCGGTGCCTGCGGACAAAGCCGCCCACGCCGGGCTGCGCGCCGTCGCCAGCGCCGCCAATCTGCCGATCGAACCGGTGACGGCCGCAGCTATGCAAAGCGCCGCCGCGGATGGAGCGACCCGCTCACCAACCATCCAACGCCATCGCGGCGTCGGCAGCGTCTGCGAGGCGGCAGCACTCGCGGCGGCCGGCGCAGGCGCCCGGCTCGTCGTTGCCCGCCTGGTGTCGGAGGATCGCACCGCGACTGCCGCCGCCGCCATCAACGAGGACTTGTCATGACCATCCACTTCATCGGCGCCGGCCCCGGCGCGCCGGACCTGATCACGGTGCGCGGGCAAGATCTGGTGGCGCGCTGCCCGGTCTGCCTGTTCGCCGGCTCGCTGGTGCCGCGCGAGATCGTGGCACTGTGCCCGCCTGGCGCCCGCGTGATCGACACCGCGCCGCTCGACCTCGACGCCATCATCGCCGAATGCGTCGCGGCCGACGCCGCCGGGCTCGACGTGGCGCGGCTGCATTCCGGCGATCTGTCGATCTGGAGCGCGATGGGCGAACAGCTCCGACGCCTCGACGCGCTCGGCATTCCCTACACCGTCACCCCCGGGGTGCCGTCCTTCGCCGCCGCCGCCGCCGTGCTCGGCCGCGAACTCACTTTGCCCGGTGTGGCGCAGACCGTGGTGCTGACGCGCACCTCCGGCCGCGCCTCGGCGATGCCGCCGCGCGAGAATCTTGCCGCCTATGCGGCCACCGGCGCGACGCTGGCGATCCATCTGTCGATCCACGTCCTCGCCGAGGTGGTGACGACGCTGCTGCCGCATTACGGCGCCGACGGCGCGGTCGCCGTGGTGGTGCGCGCCAGCTGGCCGGACCAGGTCGTGATCCGCGCGACGCTGGCGACCATCACCGCCAAGGTCGCTGACGCCGCGATCGAGCGCACCGCGCTGATCCTGGTCGGGCCGGCGCTGGCGGCGGAGGATTTTGCCGACAGCGCGCTCTATGCGGCGGATTACGATCGCCGGTTTCGGCCGAATTCACAGACGGGTGTGGTCCATGAGTAATCCCGATGGTGGTCCGATCGGCAGCATCGCCCTGGTCGGAGCCGGCCCTGGCGACATCGACCTGTTGACGTTGCGGGCGGTGGAGCGGCTGCGCGCCGCCGACGTGATCCTGTATGACGATCTGGCCGGCGATGCGCTGTTGTCATTCGCGCGCGCCGATGCCGAATTGATCGCGGTCGGCAAGCGCGCCGGGCATCCCTCGCCGAAGCAGAGCGAACTGAACCGGCTGATGATCGGTTACGCCCAGCTCGGCAAGCGCGTGGTCCGGGTCAAGGCCGGTGATCCGGCGATCTTCGCCCGCGCCGACGAGGAGATCTGCGCCGCACGCGACGCCGGCGTGCCGATCGAGATCGTGCCCGGCATCACCACCGCGTCGGCGGCGGCGGCCTATCTCGGCGCCTCGCTGACCAAACGTTCGGTGGCCCGCAGGGTGCAGATGGTCACCGGCCACGATGTCGGCGGCGCGCTGCCGGCCGACCTCGACATCGCGGCGCTGGCCGATCCCGGCGCCACGACCTGCGTGTTCATGGGCAAGGCCACCTTCCCGGCGCTGGCCGAAAAGTTGATGGCGCGCGGGCTGTCGCCGCAGACATCGACCGTCGTAGTGGAAAGCCTCGGCACCGCCACGCCGAAGGTGATCGCAGGCTCATTGCGCGAGATCGCCGCGCGGCTGGCCGCGGAGAAACCCCACGGTCCCTGCCTGATCCTCTACGGCGCCGCAATGGCCGACGCCGAACGGCGCTGGGCCTGAGCCGCCAATCCAATCGACGCCGGCCCTGCCCGGCGCGCGACGAAACGCTGCCAGTGCCGGCGATCAGGCGACCTCGTCGGCGCGCCTCCATGCCGGAAACGGGTCGAACAAATTCGCCCAGCCCGCGACGTCCATGCCGGGCTTGCCCGGCACCATGCACGAATCAAGCCGGCGCCGCAGATCGGCCTCGTCCATGCCGGTGCCGATGAAGACGATCTCCTGGCGGCGGTCGCCATAGATATCGTTCCAGTTCTTCTTCAGGGATTGCCGCCAGAACGGATCGTCGGGCCAGCGCTCGGCGGGAATGTTGGCCCACCAGAACCCCATGCCTTCGCTGCGCACGATGGCGCCGGCCTGGCTGAGTTCGCCGACCCATTGCGGCCGCGTCGCCAACCAGAAATGTCCCTTGCTGCGGATCACGCCGGGCCAGGTCTCGCGCAGGAATTGCTGGAATTTGACCGGATCGAACGGGCGCCGCGCGCGATAGACGAAATTGGTCACGCCGTATTCGAGGGTCTCCGGCTGGTGATCCGCAAAGCCGTATAGTTCCTTGTACCAGAGCGGGTGCTGCTGGGCTTTCTCGAAATCAAAGCGGCCGGTGTCGAGCACGCGGTCGAACGGCACCCGAGCGAAATCGGTTTCGATGAGATCGGCATCGGGATTGAGAGCCCTGATGATTTTCCGCGCGCTATCGCGCTGCATCGCGGTGGCGTCGCCCATTTTGTTGAGCACGACGACGTCGGCGAATTCGATCTGCTCGACCAACAGATCGACCAATGTGCGCTTGTCGTCGTCCAGCGATTCGCCACGATCCCGCAGGAAGTCCGTGGAAGAATAATCCTTCAACAGATTCACGGCGTCGACCACCGTTACCATAGTATCGAGCCGCGCCACGTCGGACAGGCTGTCGCCGTTCTCATCGCGGAAATCGAACGTCGCGGCGACCGGCAGCGGCTCGGCGATGCCGGTCGATTCGATCAGCAAATAATCGAAGCGTCGAGAATCCGCGAGGCCGCGAACCTCCTTCAACAGGTCGTCGCGCAAGGTGCAGCAGATGCAGCCATTGCTCATTTCGACCAGCTTTTCATCGGTCCGCGACAGGTTCGCGCCACCGTCGCGAACCAGGTCGGCGTCGATGTTGACCTCGCTCATGTCGTTGACGATCACCGCGACTTTCAAGCCGTGGCGGTTGTTCAGCACATGGTTCAGCAAGGTCGTCTTCCCCGCGCCGAGGAAACCGGAAAGAACCGTAACGGGAAGTTTTTGCATGGTTCAGCAGCCTGTTGAGGAGAGTGGATGTAACGTTATAACATTACATCATCAGCTGCAACCTGGACCCGGCTGGCAAATCGCTGCCGCGCGTGATTGTGATCGCGCGGGGATAACGCACAAAGGCCCGCAAGCGCAGCAGCGTCCTGCCTGCGGCCCGCGCTGACTGGTCACGGGGCAATATCTCGCCGACCGTTCTCGATGGGTGCAAGATCAGAAGCCGTGACCGGCGCCGGGCGACCGATCGCCCGCCGAGTGCGCGGCCGCCCGCGGTCTGTGCCTAGATCGCGCAGCCTATCGGGGAGCGATATCGCCCCGCGCCCAATCGGCGCGGGTTTGTGCTCGGAATTCGGGAAACACGCCCTTGGCGATGGCGTCACGGATCTCGCTCATCAGCTGCTGATAGTAAGCGATGTTGATTTCCGATAGCAGCATCGCCCCCAGCGTCTCGCCCGACTTCACCAGATGATGCAGATAGGCGCGCGAACAGTCGCGCGTCGACGGCCAGGCGCTGGCCTCGTCGAGCGGCCTCGGATCGTCGGCGTGGCGCGCATTGCTCAGATTGACCGGCCCGAACCGCGTGAACGCCATGCCATGGCGGCCGTTGCGGGTCGGCATCACGCAGTCGAACATGTCGATGCCGCGCGCCACCGCTTCGAGAATGTCCTGCGGCGTGCCGACGCCCATCAGGTAGCGCGGCCGGTCCTGCGGCAGCAGCGGCGCCGTCGCTTCGATCATCGCCAGCATCACCTCCTGCGGCTCGCCGACCGCCAACCCGCCGATCGCATAGCCGTGGAAGCCGATCTCGATCAGGCCGCGCGCGCTTTGCTGGCGCAGCTGCGGCACGTCGCCGCCCTGCACGATTCCGAACAGCATGTGGCCCTCGGGCGCGGTCTCGAAGGCGCGCTTGCAGCGCTGCGCCCAGCGCAGCGACAGCTGCATCGCGCGGTCGATGTCGTCGCGCTCCGCCGGCAGCCGCACGCATTCGTCGAGCTGCATCGCGATGTCGCTGCCGAGCAGCAGCTGCACCGCGATGGCGCGCTCCGGCGTCAGATCGATCGCGGCGCCGTCGATATGCGAGCGGAATTTGACGCCGCTTTCGGTGACCTTGCGCAGCTGCGCCAGCGACATCACCTGGAAGCCGCCGGAATCGGTCAGCATCGGCCCGTTCCAGCCGGTGAATTTCTGCAGGCCCCCGAGCCCGGCGATCCGCTCCGCCCCCGGCCGCAGCATCAGATGATAGGTGTTGCCGAGCACGATATCGGCGCCGGCGTCGCGCACCTCGCGCCAGTGCAGGCCCTTCATCGCCCCCAGCGTCCCCACCGGCATGAAGGCCGGCGTGCGCACCACGCCATGCGGCGTGGTCAGCCGGCCGATCCGGGCGTCGTGATCGGTTCCCAGCAGCTCGAAGTGATTCGGCACGCTCATCGGTCAGTGTCCCGGAACAACAGGCAGGCATCGCCATAGGAATAGAACCGATAGCCGCCGGCGATGGCGTGCGCATAGGCCTGCTGCATGGTGTCGAGCCCGCTGAACGCCGACACCAGCATGAACAGCGTCGAGCGCGGCAGGTGGAAATTGGTCATCAGCATGTCGACGGCGCGGAAGCGATAGCCCGGGCTGATGAAGATCGCGGTGTGATCGGCGAAGGGCTCGATCCGGCCATCCTCGCGCGCGGCGCTTTCCAAGAGCCGCAGCGAGGTGGTGCCCACCGCGACGATGCGCCCGCCTTTGGCGCGCGCCGCATTCAGCGCGGCCGCGGTGGCGGCGCTGATCGTGCCCCATTCGGCATGCATCTTGTGCTCGGCAGTGTCGTCGGTCTTCACCGGCAGGAAGGTGCCGGCGCCGACATGCAGCGTCACGCGATGCAGCGTCACGCCGCGTGCGGCCAAGGCGGCGTCCAGCGCCGGGGTGAAATGCAGCCCGGCGGTCGGCGCCGCCACCGCGCCCTCATGGGCGGCGAACATGGTCTGGTAGTCGGCCAGGTCGCGCTCGTCCGGCGCGCGCTTGGATGCGATATAGGGCGGCAGCGGCGTGGCGCCCAGTTCGGCGATCGCCTGATCCAGCATCGGGCCGTGCAAGGTGAACGCCAGCGTGATCTCGCCGGCCTCGCCCTTGGCCTCGACGCGGGCGTCGAGTTCGCCGAGCAGGCAGACCCGGCCCTCATGACCGAAGCGCACGACGTCACCCGGCTCGAGCTTCTTGGCCGGCCTGACCAGCGCCTGCCAGCGCGCCCCATCGAGCCGCTTGATCAGCGTCGCCTCGATCTTCGGCTCGGTGTCGCGGCTGATCCGGCGGCCGCTCAATTGCGCCGCGATCACCTTGGTATCGTTGACCACCAGCTGGTCGCCGGGCTGCAGCAATTGCGTCAGATCGCTGACGACGCGGTCCTGCAGCGGCGCGCCGGGGCGCACCACCAGCAGCTTTGCGGAATCGCGCGGGCTCGCCGGCCGCAGCGCGATGCTGGCGGCCGGCAGGTCAAAGTCGAAAAGATCGGTGCGCATCAGGCCGCCCCCAAGGCGCCCCTCGTCCTGAGGAGCGGCGTCTTCGCCGCGTCTCGAAGGACGAGGTTGCTGGATCCATCATGGTTCGAGAGCGCGCGCTGCGCGCCCTCACCATGAGGGTCAGCGTCAGTTACGCCGCGTCGTCGGCCGCCATGCGGGCCTTGACGATCTTGTCGGGATCCTTCACCGGCTCGCCGCGCTTGATCTTGTCGACGTTCTCCATGCCCTCGGTGACCTTGCCCCACACCGTGTACTGGTTGTTGAGGAACGAGGCGTCGTCGAAGCAGATGAAGAACTGGCTGTCGCCCGAATCCGGGCTCGCCGCGCGGGCCATCGAGGTGGTGCCGCGGACATGCGGCTCCTTGTTGAATTCGGCCTTCAGCTTCTTGCCGGACCCGCCGGTGCCGGTGCCCTGCGGGCAGCCGGTCTGCGCCATGAAGCCTTCGATCACCCGATGGAACACGATGCCGTCATAGAAGCCCTCGCGCACCAGTTCCTTGATCCGGGCGACGTGGCCCGGCGCCAGATCCGGGCGCATCTCGATGGTGACGGGACCCTGGGTGGTTTCGAGGATCAGCGTGTTTTCGGTAACTGCCATGTGGCTAGCTTTCTGTTGGAATGAAATGGGACGCGCTCACGCGCGCCAACTCACTTGATGTCGGAAGCGACCTGGACCTTCACCATCTTGTCGGGATCGGTGACGCTGCCGCTCGCCGAGCCGGGCGGGGCTTTCTTCAGCTTGTCGACCACGTCCATGCCGGACACCACTTCGCCGATCACCGTGTACTGGCCGTTGAGGCTGGGGCCGTCGCCGAACATGATGAAGAATTGCGAGTTCGCCGTATCGACGCTGTCGCCGCGCCGCGCCATGCCGACAATGCCGCGCTTGAACGGCACCTTGGAGAATTCCTGCTTCAGGTTCGGATATTTCGATCCGCCGGTGCCGTTGAAGTTCTGGCCGTCGCCGGTCTGCGCCATGAAGCCGGCCATCACCCGGTGAAACGGCACGTTGTTGTAAAAGCCGTCGCGCGCCAGCTGCTTGATCCGCTCGACATGCTTGGGCGCCAGATCGGGGCGCAGCTTGACGACGATACGGCCCTTGGTGGTGTCGATGACGATCGCATTCGACTTATCGAGTCCGGCGGGCAGCGATTGCGCCAGTGCAGGAACCGCAAACAGCAATGCGGCGAAAAGGCCAACAATTCGGATCATGGAAACTCCGATCAGGGTAAAGCCGGTCAACCGGCGAATTTTGACTTCAGGCTGGCCGCGACCTCGTCCGGCACGAAGGCCGAGACGTCGCCGCCCATCGCAGCGATCTGCCGCACCAGTGTGGCGGTGATCGGGCGCACGCCGACCGAGGCCGGAAGAAAAACGGTCTGCACCGTCGGCGCCATGGTCTCGTTCATGCCGGCGATCTGCATCTCGTAATCGAGATCGGTGCCGTCGCGCAGCCCCCGGATCATGATCCGCGCGCCGATCTTTTGCGCCGCCGTAATGGTCAGGCCGTCATAGGTGGTGCAATCGAACGCGCAATTCGCCGCCGCCGCGATCGGTGCAAACACCGCTTCGGCCATCGCCAGGCGCTCCTCGATGGCAAAAAGCGGCTTCTTGCCGGGGTGAATGCCGATCGCCACCACCAGCCGGTCGCACAGCCCGACGGCATGGCGAACCACGTCGAGATGACCATTGGTGACGGGGTCGAATGAACCTGGATACAGCGCGATGCGGGGCATCCCCCCCTCTAGCGTGCCGGCAAGTCGCCTGCAAGCCGACCGGGTTCCGTAAAATTCGGCTCGGTCGCGCAATTATATTTTCCGAACGGCCTTGAACCAAATGAGGGGTATGCGCGTCTTCTCCACATGGAAGCAAGGACACTGAAAACATTCATGTTTTCAGCCCCATGTTTCTCGGAAATTGAGTAACGACACATTTCTGCGGACCAACGAAACCTGATTTCCGCAGCGATGAAGACCGAATGAAACCGAGGCTGGATAAACCGCCAGCATTGGGAAGCGACAAACCAAATGGCCGCAAAGGCCAATCTGACTGGCCAAATGGCCAAGATGACAGGGGACCGTCATGATCAAGGCTCTTTCAGCAATTACCGTTGCAGCGTTCGTAGCCGCCGCTTTGACCGTGTTGCCGGGCTTTGCCCCCCAGGTTGAAGCCAGCGTGCCGGTGGCTCTCGCCAAAGCCGACCGTCTCGATATCCGCCCGGTGAACGCGGATTGCTCGCAGCAGACTTGGCCGAACATCTCGGCCTCTTGCCTGCGCAGCGCCTCAAGCCGGACCGCCCATATCCGCGAAGCCCGGCTGGTGACCGCCAAGCGTCACTAACAGTTTTCAGGTTCTACCAAGCTCTGCCTCCAGGAGCTCCATCGAAGGCCCCCAGTGTGCCCGCCGGGGGCCTTTCGATTCGTGGCGATCGTTCAGCTCGGCTACCAGACGGATTCCAATTACCGACTGATCCAGACTTCCAACGTTCCTTTTGCCACGCCGTCATTTCGCTCCGGCTTTATTGATCTCGAAATCAATTTCGTAGCGTTAAGGGAATCCGCTAAGGTCCGTGCCGTCGGGTCGTCTGATTGATCGCGGTATCGCACGGCGGCGGTGTTCGCGGCAGAGGGTGTTCGCTGCCCGCCGCCGTCAACCCCCTCCACCTTCCAACCGGCATCCCCAATCTTCTTCATCACCGACCGGACATCACTGCGGTCGATTGCGCCTGCGAATTGGAAAAAGACATCGTAATTTGTCGCAGCAGGGGGCGCGACTTCTGTCTTAATTGGGGTTGGAGGCGGGGGATTGGCCCGTTCAGCCACGGTGTCCGCTGTGGTTCGACAGTCAATCAAAAGGTTGGCAAAACAAGCGAGACCTTGGCTCTGAGGATTTAGTTTGGAAAAGGCGAAAACTAACACCCACGCAATGCAGACGAACAAAACAGACCACTTTAAGAGATTCATAATCCAAGGATCGTGTAGCATGGCCGTAACGATCGCAACAAGAACACCCACGAAAACGAGATAAAGCGCGGGCCGTATCCTTGCCTCGGTGTCAATCCCAAATATTCCTACCGCGGCGACCGCAATAAATGCCGCCATACCACCAAAAATTAGTGCGGCTTCGCGCGGATGACTTTGGCTCCATCTTGCGAGCCACTGGAATGTGCCGCGCTGGGTTGTAGAATCCGTTCCGTCCCCGAGATCAGCCATATTCGCTCCCCCGCTCTACTCAGGGTAGCAAGGTTTCCGCTCTCAAGCAAATCACCTTGCCTAGAGATCGAGCAATCGAACGCAGCGTTGCATCGGCCGAGAAGGATCCTCCATCGGCGGCGGATCAGCCGCCGTTGCCGCTGTCAGTGTCCTCGCCGATATGTTCGACCGACACCACATGCTCGTCGTCGGCGGTGTCGAACACGGTCACGCCCTGGGTCGAGCGGCCGACGATGCGGATGCCGGCGACCGGGCAGCGGATCAGTTGGCCCTTGTCGGTCACCAGCATGATCTGGTCGTGGTCGTCGACCGGGAACGAGGCCACCAGCTTGCCGTTGCGGCTGTTGACCGCCATCGCCACGATGCCTTTGCCGCCGCGGCCGGTGGTGCGGTACTCGAACGACGAGGTTCGCTTGCCGTAACCGTTTTCGCTGAGTGTCAGCACGAACTGCTCGTTGGCCGACATCTCGGCGTAACGTTCCGGAGCCAGCGAATCCAACGCGCCCACCTCCTCCCCCTCAGCCTCGGCGGCCAATTCGGCGATCGCGGCCTCGTCACCATTGGGGGCGGCGTCTTCGCCGGTGGCGGCGCGACGAATGGCACCGGACTGTTTCAGATACAGCGCGCGCTCGGCCGGCGCCGCATCGAAATGGCGCAGAATGGTCAGCGAGATCACCTGGTCGCCGCTCGCCAGCGACATGCCGCGCACGCCCATCGAGGCGCGGCTCTGGAACACGCGGACCTCATTGACCGCAAAGCGGATGCACTGGCCGCCAGCGGCGGTCAGCAGCACGTCGTCGCGATCGGTGCAGATCTGCACGTCGACGATCGATTCGCCGACATCGAGCTTCATGGCGATGATGCCGGAGCGGCGCACATCGACGAAGTCCGACAATTTGTTGCGCCGCACGGTGCCGCGGGTGGTGGCGAACATCACGTCGAGCTCGGCCCAGGAGGATTCATCCTCGGGCAGCGGCATGATGGTGGTGATGCCCTCGCCCTGCTCCAGCGGCAGGATATTGATCAGCGCCTTGCCGCGGCCGTTCGGCGGCGCGATCGGCAGCCGCCAGACCTTTTCCTTGTAGACCTGGCCGCGCGACGAGAAGAACAGCACCGGCGTATGGGTCGAGGCCACGAACAGCCGGCTGACGAAATCCTCTTCGCGGGTCGCCATGCCGGAGCGGCCCTTGCCGCCGCGACGCTGCGCCCGATAGGTCGACAGCGGCACCCGCTTGACGTAGCCGGCATGCGACACGGTCACCACCATGTCCTCGCGCTGGATCAGGTCCTCGTCCTCGACCTCGCCCTCCTGCTCGATGATCGTGGTCTTGCGCGGCGTGGCGAATTCAGCCTTCACCGCCGTCAGCTCGTCCTTGATGATGCTCTGGACCCGCGCGCGCGAGCGCAGGATCTCAAGATAATCGGCGATCTCGAGCGCCAGCTTGTCGAGCTCTTCGGAAATTTCCTCGCGGCCCAACGCCGTCAGGCGCGCCAGCCGCAGATCCAGAATCGCCTTGGCCTGCTCGAACGACAGCCGCGCGGTGCCGTCGTCGGCCAGCCGATGCCGCGGATCATCGATCAGCATGATCATCGTGGCGACGTCCTTGGCCGGCCAGTCGCGCGCCATCAATATGTCGCGCGCCGTGGCCGGATCCGGTGAAGTCCGAATCACCCTGATGACTTCGTCGATATTGGCGACCGCGATCGCCAGACCGACCAGGATGTGGGCGCGGTCGCGGGCCTTGTTGAGCAGGAACTTGGTGCGCCTGGTGACGACCTGCTCGCGGAAGGCGATGAACACCGTCAGCAGGTCCTTGAGATTCATCACCCGCGGACGGCCGCCGTCGAGCGCCACCACATTGGCGCTGAAATTGGTCTGCAGCGGCGTGAAGCGGTACAGCTGGTTCAGCACCACTTCGGGCACCGCGTCGCGCTTCATCTCGATGACGACGCGAAAGCCGTCGCGATCGGATTCGTCGCGCAGATCGGAGATGCCCTCGATCTTCTTCTCGCGCACCAGTTCGGCGATCCGCTCGACCATGGTGGCCTTGTTCACCTGATAGGGAATTTCCGAGATGATGATGGCCTCGCGCTCCTTGCGCGCCGGCTCGATCGTCACCTTGCCGCGCATCACGATCGAGCCGCGGCCAAGCTGATAGGCGGCGCGAATCCCGGCGCGGCCCAGAATGATGCCGCCGGTGGGGAAATCCGGGCCCGGAATGATGTTGATCAGGTCGTCGATGGTCAGCGCCGGATCGTCGATCAGCGCGACGCAGGCGTCGATCACCTCGCCGAGATTATGCGGCGGGATGTTGGTCGCCATGCCGACCGCGATGCCGCCGGCGCCGTTGACCAACAGGTTCGGAAATTTCGCCGGCAGCACGCGGGGTTCGCGGAACGAGCCGTCGTAATTGTCCTGGTAATCGACGGTGTCCTTGTCGATGTCGTCGAGCAGGCCCTGCGCGATCTTGGTCAGGCGCGACTCGGTGTAACGCATCGCGGCGGCAGAATCACCGTCGACCGACCCGAAATTGCCCTGACCGTCGATCAGCGGCACGCGCATCGAGAATTCCTGCGCCATCCGCACCATCGCGTCATAGACCGACTGGTCGCCATGCGGATGATACTTACCGATGACGTCGCCGACGGTGCGCGCCGATTTGCGATAGGGCTTATTCCATTCGAAGCCGTTTTCGTACATCGCGAACAGAATCCGGCGATGCACCGGCTTCAAACCGTCGCGCGCATCCGGCAGCGCACGGGCCACGATCACGCTCATGGCGTAATCGAGATACGAGCGCTTCATCTCGTCGAGGATCGAAATCGGGCGGATATCCGAAGGCGCCGGCGGCTCCCCGGGCTTGTTATCGTCGGTGTCGGACAATGGTGATTTCCGGTGAGAATCTGATCGGCGATTTATAGCCGATCCGGCGTCTGCAAACCACCTTTAACTGGCCCGGCCGGCGGGTTTTTCCCTTCGTTTTTCCAATTACTTAGGCGGCGCACCCGACCTCCTCGAACGGGTCATTCCGGGGCGCGAGGCAGCAGGCCGAATGAACCCGGAATGATGCCGTTCTGGATTGCGAACGCAGCAAAGGCGCAGGCGCTCAGTGCTCGTCCGGATGCGGGGTGGCGCCGAACCGGTTCACGACGATGTCGCGCTTGGTCTCGTCGACCCGCACCGTCATCTCGAACCGGCCCTCATGCAGGTCCTTGCGCAGCACCTCGGCATTGCGATGCAGCCAGCTGATGCCGGCGCCATCGGCGGCGTCGATCGACAGGTCGAGCGCGATCCGGCTCAGGGCCAGCCGCTGCTCGATCGCCGCCAGCAGCTCGTCGATGCCCTCGCCGGTCACCGCCGACACCATGAAGCACGGATGCTCGGCCGGGCGCCTGGCGGCGATGTTGCTGAGATTCTCGCGCTGCTCCGGTTCGAAGCGGTCGATCTTGTTCCAGACCTCGAGGATCCGCCCGCCCGCTTCGGGATCGATCCCGAGCTGGCGCAGCACGGCGTCGACGTCGCGCTGCTGGGCCTCGGCGTCCTCGTGCGAAATGTCGCGGACGTGGAGGATCAGATCGGCTTCCAGCACCTCTTCGAGCGTGGCACGGAACGCCGCCACCAGCTGGGTCGGCAGGTTGGAGATGAAGCCGACGGTGTCGGACAGCATCGCCTTGCCGCCATGCGGCAGCGTCAGCCCGCGCAAGGTCGGATCCAGCGTGGCGAACAGCATGTCGGCGGCCTGCACCTCGGAGCGCGTCAGCCGGTTGAACAGCGTCGACTTGCCGGCATTGGTGTAGCCGACCAAGGCGACGACGCGGTACGGCACTCGCTGCCGGCCGGCGCGGTGCAGCCGGCGGGTGCCCTGCACCTTCTTGATCTCGTTTTCGATCTTGGTGATGCGATCGCCGATCAGCCGGCGGTCGGCCTCGATCTGGGTCTCGCCGGGGCCGCCCATGAAGCCGAAGCCGCCGCGCTGCCGTTCCAGATGGGTCCAGGACCGCACCAGCCGCGACCGTTGATAGTTCAGATGCGCCAGCTCGACCTGCAGCGCGCCTTCCTTGGTCTTGGCCCTGCGGCCGAAGATTTCCAGGATCAAGCCGGTGCGGTCGAGCACCTTGGTATTCCAGGCCTTCTCCAGATTGCGCTGCTGGATCGGCGACAGCGCGCAATCCATCACCACAAGGTCGGCCTCGTGGCCCTGGATGATGCCGAGAATCTCCTCGACCTTGCCCTTGCCGAGATAAGTGGCCGGGCGAATCTGCCCGATCGGCGCCAGCACCAATTCGGCGATCACCAGATCGATCGCACGCGCCAACCCCGCCGCCTCGTCGAGACGAGCGTCGGAGCCGCGCACCGCAATGCTGTCGGTTGAATCGGGATCGCCGCGACGCGCGCGCAAATACGGGCCGACGACGATTACTCGTCCGGTCTGCTCGTCATGCACCGACCGCGGCCGGTCGGCGCCCCCGTCAAGGCTGCGGGGTTCCAATCAGGTCAAGCTCAAGCTGGAGCGTCCTCGCCACCTTCGAACAACTGGATCGGTGCGCCGGGCATGATGGTTGAGATCGCATGCTTGTAGACCAGCTGCGAATGACCATCGCGCCGGAGTAACAAACAGAAATTATCGAACCAGGTGACAATGCCCTGCAACTTGACCCCGTTCACAAGAAAAATCGTGAGAGGAGTCTTGGTCTTGCGAACGTGGTTCAGGAATGTGTCTTGAAGGTTTTGTGCGCGGTCTGCCGCCATTTTCTTGTCCCGCAGTATGTTTTGAATTTTTTTTGCCGCGACGCTGCTCTCTGCGGAGCATGGTCTCGGTGTCAGCCTTCCTGAGATCCCCCTCCGGAGACCGACAGGTTGATTAGACGTCAGGTGCCAATGTTAGGCAAGCAGGTTCCCGCAAAAGCTGTGTTACTGAGGCAACAAAACTCAGGAAAATGCCGAAAATCGGTGGAACTGCTCACGCAAACGCGTGGCAATCCGACCTGGCGTACCGTCGCCAATGATCCGGCCATCGATCGCCACGACAGGCATCACGATCTGACTCGACGCGGTGACGAAGGCCTCCGCGGCCTGCAGTGCCTCGTCGACGGTAAAGGCGCGTTCCTCGAATTTGATTTGCAGTGCCGCAAGGGTTTCGATCAACACCGCCCGGGTGACACCGGCGAGGATTCCGGATTCCGCCGAGCGGGTGACCACACGACCGTCCTGGGTGACGATCCAGGCGTTGCTGGAGGATCCCTCGGTGACCAGGCCGTCGCGATCGACATACCACGCCTCATAGGCGCCCTGCTCGCGCGCCGCTTGCTTGGCCAGCACGTTCGGCAATAGCGCCGTCGACTTGATATCGACCCGCGGCCAGCGGTTCTCCGGCAGCGTGATCACCTTGATCCCATGCGCCGCGGTGTCCTGGTTCTTGGCATAATTCAGCGCCCGCGCGGTCACCACCAGGCTCGGCGCGACGCCGGCCGGAAAACCGTGATCGCGCCGCGCCACGCCGCGGGTCACCTGCAGATAGACCAGCCCATAATTGACCCGGTTACGCCGCACCACCTCATGCAGCACCACCTGCAACGCCGAAAGCGGCATCGGCATCGCGATCCGCAATTCACCGAGCGAGCGCTGCAGCCGCGCCATGTGCCGCGGCATGTCGACGATCTTGCCGCCGCGCAGCTCGCAGACCTCATAGACGCCGTCGGCGAATTGATAGCCGCGATCCTCGATGCTGACGCAGGCGTCGCGCATGTCGCGATAGCGGCCGTTCACATAGGCGATGCGAGCCATGAGACTGTTCCGGAAATGATGATGCTGATGATGATGCGAGGACGGCGACGCCGGTCAACCGACGCCGAGCGCCTTGAGCTTGCGGTGCAGCGCGGAGCGCTCCATGCCGACGAATTCGGCGGTGCGCGAGATGTTGCCGGAGAACCGGCTGATCTGCGCGATCAGATAGTCGCGCTCGAACACTTCGCGGGCCTCGCGCAACGGCAGTCCCATGATGTGCTCGCCATTATTGCCGGTCGGCATCGTCGGCACCATCGAGCCGACATCCTGCGGCAGCATGTCGGCGGTGATGATCACTTCGGGACCGCCGCTGGCCAGAATCATCACCCGCTCGACATTGTTGCGCAGTTGGCGGACGTTGCCGGGCCAGACATGCGATTGCAGCACCGCCATCGCGTCCTGGCCGATCTGCCGCTTCGGCAGGCCGGTGGCGAGCGAGATCTGCTCCATGAAATATTCGATCAGTTCGGGAATGTCCTCGCGGCGCTCCGACAGCGGCGGCACCCGGATCGGCACCACCGAGAGGCGGTGATAGAGGTCCTCGCGGAACCGGCCCTCGGCAATCTCCTCCTCGAGATTGCGCGCGGTCGAGGACACGATGCGGACGTCGACATTGACCTTGGCGGTGCCGCCGGAGCGCTGGAAGGTCTGATCGACCAGCACCCGCAGGATCTTGTTCTGGGTCTCGCGCGGCATGTCGCCGATCTCGTCGATGAACAACGTGCCGCCATGGGCCTCTTCCAGCGCGCCGGCCTTGCGCTGCTGCTCGCCATTGGACTGCTCGACGCCGAACAATTCGATTTCCATCCGCTCCGGCGTGATCGCAGCGGCGTTGATGACGACGAACGGCCCTTCGGAACGGCCAGAGGCATTGTGCAACGTCCGCGCCGCCAGCTCCTTGCCGGAGCCGCTCGGCCCGACGATCAGGATCCGGCTATTGGCCTTGGCGGCGCGCTCGATGGTCTGGCGCAGCTGGTTCATGCAGGCGGAGCGGCCGGTCAGCGTCGAGGCGCTCGGCGCCTGCTGCTTCAGCTCCTTGACCTCGCGCTTCAGCCGCGAGGTCTCCAGCGCCCGCGTCGCCACCAGGATCAGGCGGTCTGCCTTGAACGGCTTCTCGATGAAGTCATAGGCGCCGCGCTTGATCGCCGCGACCGCGGTCTCGATATTGCCGTGGCCGGAGATCATCACCACCGGGACCTCGGCGTGCTCGCGCTTGATCTGCTCCAGCAATTGCAGCCCGTCGAGCCGGCTGCCCTGCAGCCAGATGTCCAGGAACACCAGATTGGGCCGGCGGTTGGCGATCTCCGCCAGCGCCGAATCGCTGTCGCGCGCGGTGCGCGTGGTGAAGCCCTCGTCGTCGAGAATGCCGGCCACGAGCTCGCGAATATCGGCCTCGTCATCAACGATCAGAATGTCATTTGCCATGGGTCGCGCCTGTCATCTCAGCTGCTGCTGACAGCTACTGCTGTGGTTTCGTTACCGGCCGGGCGGTTGGGTTCACTGGATTCGGCGGTCGGGGCCTGTCCGGAAATCGAAAAGCGCAGCCGCATCCAGGCGCCGCGCTGCCCTGGCCGAATCTCCGAGGCATCGTTGAGCTCGATCCGACCGCCATGATCGACCAGAACCCGGCCGACGATCGCCAGACCAAGCCCGGTGCCCTTCTCCCGCGTCGTCACATAGGGCTCGAGCAACCGCGCCCGGCTGACCTTGGGCAGGCCGATGCCGTTGTCGATCACGTCGATGACAATGTCCTCACCATCGCGGGCGGCGATCACGTCGATGCGGCCCTTGCCGAGCTGCTCGGGCGGCACCACGTCGATCGCCTCGGTGGCGTTCTTGATGATGTTGGTGAGCGCCTGCGAAATCAGCCGGCGGTCGAACCGCGCCCGCATCGGTTCGTCCCTGATCTCGGCCTCGATCTCGATCTCGGGATGGCCGACCCGCATCAGGAACACGACCTGCCGTACCGTGTCGGCGACGTCCTCGCCCTCGATCACCGGCTTCGGCATCCGGGCAAAGCGCGAGAATTCGTCGACCATGCGCCGGATGTCGTCGACCTGGCGGACGATGGTGTCGGTGCACTGCTCGAAAATGGCTTTGTCTTCGGTGATGACCTTGCCGAATTTGCGCTTGATCCGCTCCGCCGAAAGCTGGATCGGGGTCAGCGGATTCTTGATCTCGTGTGCGATCCGCCGCGCCACGTCGGCCCAGGCCGAGGTGCGCTGCGCCGACACCAATTCGGTGATGTCGTCCAGCGTGATGATGTAGCTGTCGCGCGAATGGCTGGTCTGCTCGGCGCTGACCCGCACCGACAGATTGCGCTCATGGCCGTCGCGGGTGATGGCGATCTGGCCCTGCACCAGCCGCTGCGAGCCCTCGCGCGCCGACTTCATCATCTCGTCGAGTTCAGGTAGCACCTCCGACAAAGGATGGCCGAGCGTCTCGGATTCCGAATGACCGATCAGCTTTTCGGCAGACCGGTTGAGAATGCCGATGCTGCCGGAGCCGTCGACGCCGATGATGCCGGCCGAGGCCGACGACAGCACCGCTTCGATGAAGCGACGGCGGCTGTCGATCAGGTCGCTGGCGCTGACCAGCTCGTCGCGCTGGCTGCGCAATTCCTGGGTCATCTTGTTGAAGGTCTCGCCGAGATGGGCGAGATCGCCCTCCGACTTGAACACCGGCACCTGGACGTGCAGATCGCCGGTGGAGACCAGATTGGCGGCGCCCATCAGGCGCCGGATCGGCGCCACCAGCCAATTGGCGAAATTCAATCCGATCAGCACCGCCGACATCAGCACCGTGAGCGCGATCACCGTGAACAGCAACGCCAGCGTCACCTGAAAGCCGAGCCGGCTCGACTCGATCTTGGCATATTCGGCGACGCTGGCCTGGGTCTGGCGCAGTTGCGAGACCACATGCGGATCGAGCAGCCGGGCGACGTAGAGGAAGGTGTCATCGAAGCCGCGCAGCCGGATCACCGCGGCGACGTAATTGGCCTCGATGAAGACCGCGATCTGCGGCTCCTTCGCATTGACGTTTTTCAGGAATTCGGCCGCCGGCACGTCGAAGTCGCGCTGAATGCCGGTCTGCGCGGATTCCAGGATATGGCGGTCCTTGTCGATCAGCATGGCGCCGGGAAGATTGCGCGCCGCCGCACTGGCGGTCAGCAATTCGCGAAATGAGCGGCGGTCCTGATCGTAGAGCGGTCTCGCATTGGAAATGTCGTTGGCCATGCCCAGGATGTCGCCGCGAATCATCTGGGCGTGTTCGTGCAGATAGGCATTGGCGACGATCAGCGAATTCTGGATCACCGCCCTCGTCGGCCCCGAGAACAACCGATCCAGCCCGCGGTCGATGGTGACATTGGCGACGATCGACACCAGAACGGCCGGCAGCACTGCGATCACCGAGAATAGGCTCACCACCTGGACGTGCAGCCGCGCGGCGGCGCGACCGCGGCGGCGGGCCTGCACCACCTTCCAGACTTCACGAACGATGATCACCACCAGCAGAAGCACGGTGGCGGCGTTGATCAGCAGGAAGGTCACCACGACGTCCCGCGTCGGCGCGATCCAGGTCAGACCGGTCAGCACCACGAAGGTCAGAGTTGCCGAGATCAGCGCCAGCGCCACGGCAAGGGGCACGATCAGCCGGCGCAGCCGCCCCGCGCGTGGCTCGGCAATCGACGGTTCAAAAGGCTCGGTCGACGGATCTGCGCTGGTCATTCTGGCAATAGGTGAGCGTGAACGCGGGACGAACGCCGGACTCTGGCGTCGACTGATGCATTCCTACAACAATGTTGCCAAATTACGACTATTCGACGGCGCGGTCTCCCCGGAAACTTACGAGCATTCCAGGCAAATTCGCCATTGCGCGCCGGCGGCCGGATTCAACCGCCGGTCCGATAGACCTGAATGTCGAGGTCGCGAATCTTCTTTCGCAGCGTGTTTCGATTGAGCCCCAGCAGATCCGCCGCGCGAATCTGGTTGCCGCGGGTCGCCGCCAGCGCCGCGGTCAGCAGCGGCACCTCGATTTCACGCAAGATCCGATGATAGAGCCCCGGTGGCGGCACGCCGTTGGGAAAGCCGGAGAAGTGCGAGGACAGGTACATCTCGACCGCGCCGCCGAGATTGTCGACGCCGTGCTGGGCGCTGCCGCTGGACACCACCGCGGGCGGCGCCAGCTCACCATCGATCACTGAGCCGGTGATGATGTCCTGTGGATAAAGCGCGGCCAACCGCCGGGCGAGGTTCTCCAGCTCGCGCACATTGCCGGGCCAGCGATGCTGCTTCAGCCGCTCCAGCGCCGCGGCGTCGAGTTTCTTGGCCGGCAATCCGTCCTTCTCGGCCAGCGCGAAGAAATGCCGGACCAAATCGGGCAGATCCTCGATGTGCTCGCGCAAGGGCGGCAGCCGCAGCGGCACCACGTTGAGCCGGAAGAACAGATCCTCGCGGAACAGGCCCTGCTGGATCAGGATGCGCAAATCCTTGTTGCTCGCCGCCACGATCCGGACGTCGGTCTTGATCGGGGTGCGGCCGCCGACCGTGGTGTATTCGCCCTGCTGCAGCACCCGCAGCAGCCGGGTCTGCGCCTCCATCGGCATGTCGCCGATTTCGTCGAGAAACAGCGTGCCGCCCTCGGCCTGCTCGAACCGCCCGGAGGCGCGGGTATTGGCGCCGGTGAAGGCGCCGCGCTCATGGCCGAACAACTCGGACTCGATCAGGTCGCGCGGAATCGCCGCCATGTTGACGGCGACGAACGGGCCATTGCGACGCTTGCCATAATCATGCAGCGCGCGCGCCACCAATTCCTTGCCGGTGCCGGATTCGCCGGAAATCATCACCGTCAGGTCGGTCTGCATCAGCCGCGCCAGCACCCGATAGATTTCCTGCATCGCCGGCGAGCGGCCGACCAGCGGAATCGAATCGAATTCTGGGTCGTCGGCGTAGCTGGCGGCGCGGTCCTTCGGCTCGGCCAGCGCGCGGCCGACGATCGCGATCAGCTCCTTGAGATCGAAGGGCTTGGGCAGATATTCATAGGCGCCCTTCTCCGAGGCGCGGATCGCCGTCATGAAGGTATTCTGCGCGCTCATCACGATGACCGGCAGGTTCGGCCGCAATTTCTTGATCCGCGGCAGCAGGTCGAAGGCGTTCTCGTCCGGCATCACCACGTCGGTGATCACCAGATCGCCCTCGCCCTGGCTGACCCAGCGCCACAGCGTCGCGGCGTTTCCTGTCAGCCGCACCTCATATCCGGCGCGCGACAGCGCCTGGTTGAGCACGGTGCGTATCGCGGTGTCGTCGTCGGCGACTAGGATGCTACCTGCGGGCATTGTCAGTCCTCATCTTGCAGTCTGTGAGGCATCGGGCGACGTCGCCGGCACGTCCTCGCCGTTGCTCTTAATGTAGGGCTTCTCGATATTGAACATCGGCAGCAGCACGCGGAACGTGGTCTTGCGCGGCTGCGATTCGCATTCGATGATTCCGCCATGGTCGCCGACGATCTTGGCCACCAGCGCCAAACCAAGCCCCGAGCCCGACGGCTTGGTGGTGACGAAGGGATCGAACAGATTCGGCAGCAGGTCTTCGGGCACGCCGGGACCGTTGTCCTTGACGCAAAACTCCAGCGGCAACGACACCCGCGTCTTCTTGCCGGGCACCGACAGCCGCACGCCCGGCCGGAACGCGGTGGTCAGATGGATCTCGGCGTCGCTGCCCAGATCGACCACGGCCTCGGCGGCGTTCTTCACCAGATTGAGGAAGACCTGAATCAATTGATCCTGATTGGCCAGCACCGGCGGCAGTGACGGATCGTAATCCTCGATGAACTTGATATTGCGGGCAAAGCCGGACTGCGCCAGCCGCTTGACGTGATCCAGCACCGAATGAATGTTGACCGGGCCGCGCGCCACCGGCCGATCGTCGCCGAACACTTCCATGCGATCGACCAAAGTGACGATGCGGTCGGCCTCGTCGCAGATCAGTCTGGTCAGCATCCGGTCCTCGGATGAGGCGGCCTGCTCCAACAGCTGCGCCGCGCCACGAATGCCCGACAATGGATTCTTGATCTCATGCGCCAGCATCGCCGCCAGCGCGATCACCGAGCGCGCGGCGCTGCGGTGGGTCAGCTGCCGGTCCATCTTGTCGGCGATGGTGCGCTCCTGCAGCATCACCACGATGTGGCCGGGCCGCTCCGGCATCGGCGCGACGTGCAGATCGACCTGGCGGTCGCCGCCAATCCGCGGCGTGCCGAGATCGACCTTATATTCATTGACCGGCGAATTGCTGAGCAGGACCTGATCGATCAGCGCCAGCAGCGGACTGCCGAACGGCACCAATTCGGTCAAGGACTGCCGGCGCAGGAACTGGGTCGAAATCTCGAAGAAGGATTCTGCGGCCATGTTGGCGTCGATGATCTTGCCGTCGGGCGCGATCAGCAACACCGGGTTCGGCAGCGCGTTGAGAATGGCGTCGCTGTCGGTCGGCGGGGTGCGGCGTGGTTCTGCGACGGCGTTCATGCGGCGGCACTCCAGGCGAAATCGTCATAGGCCTCGCCGAGCGAATGCTGCACGGCAGCCGGATCTTCCGCGGTCAGGATTCGGGCGCGCCAGCTCTTCAATGCCGCTTGCGGCGCGTGGCCGGCAGCGGCCACCTCGAGCGCCCAGCCGAGATGTTTGCGGGCGTGGCGAAGCCCGATCTGCATCCCGTAAAGGCTGAGGATATCGTCATAGAGAATCCGCAGATAGTTGAGCTGATCGGCCAGCGCCGGCGCCGGCTCGGCGAGCCCGGTCTCGAACTGGCGGCCGATCTGGCCGGGCAGCCAGGGCTGGCCCTGGGCGCCGCGACCGATCATCACCGCGTCGGCGCCCGATCGCTGCAGCGCCGTCATCGCTCTGTCGAACGAGGTGATGTCGCCATTGACCACCAGCGGAATGGTAATCGCCTGTTTCACCGCGCGAATGGCGCGCCAATCGGCCTCGCCCTTGTAGAACTGGCATCTGGTGCGACCGTGGACGGTAATCAGTTGCACGCCCGCGGCCTCGGCGCGCCGCGCCAATTCGGGCGCGTTGATCGATTGATCGTCCCAGCCCAGCCGCATCTTCAAGGTCACCGGCACCTTGACCGCTGCGATCGTCGCCTCGATCAGTTTCAGCGCGTGATCGAGATCGCGCATCAGCGCCGAGCCGGAGGCCCCGCCGGTCACATGCCGCGCCGGGCAGCCCATATTGATGTCGATAATATCGGCGCCCCCCGCCTCCGCGATCCGCGCGCCTTCGGCCATCCAGCGCGGCTTGCAGCCGGCCAGTTGCACCACATGGGCGCCGCTGCCGCCGACGTCGCAACGCCGGATCGACATCGCGCGGCCGCGCGCCAGATCCTCGCTGGCGGTCATTTCGGACACCACAAGGCCGGCGCCAAGCGCCGCGACCTGGCGTCGGAACGGCGCATCGGTGATCCCGGACATCGGCGCCAGGATGACCCGATTGGCCACCTCAATATTGCCAATTCGCAAAGGCGTGGAACCTGATAGGTTGGGGCCGGTCAAGGTCTGCTCATTCTCTAGCCACCGCATCATCGAGACGGCACCGGCTCATTTGTTGGGCATCACGTGTCGTTGCCTACAGTTTAGCCAGTTCTACGGGACTTGCAAGTGCATTGCAGCAATGCGCAAAGCCTCCTCAAACGCATGGAATCATGATGAATAGTGGCGTCGGCGTGGTAAGGGCTGTGCTTCGCAACGCCGAATTTTTCCCTTTCACCGCAGGTATTTGCTGAGCGCGATGTCGAAATCTCAACGCACCGCCGTTATTATCGTCGCCGCCGGTCGCGGCCTTCGCGCCGGCTCGGGCGGCCCCAAACAATACCGTACGCTGGCCGGCCGCGCGGTGATTGCGCGGGCGATGGAGCCATTTTGTCAGCACCCGGAGATCTTTGCGGTGCAGCCGGTGACCAATCCGGACGATACCGCTTTGTTCGATGCAGCTGTGAACGGGCTGAGCTACCACCCCTGCGTCAGCGGCGGCGCGACCCGCCAGGCGTCGGTGCGCGCCGGCCTCGAAGCGCTGGCCGGCCTCGCACCCGACATCGTGCTGATCCATGACGCGGCGCGCGCCTTCGTGACGCCGGCGCTGATCTCGCGCGCCATCGCGGCCGTCGGCCGGACCGGCGCGGCGCTGCCGGTCATCCCCGTCACCGATACTATCAAACAAGTCGATGCCGACGGCGAGGTCGCGGCGACGCCGGAGCGCGCCCGGCTGCGGATCGCCCAGACCCCGCAGGCGTTCCGCTTCGACGTTATTCTGGACGCCCACCGCCGCGCCGCGCGCGACGGCCGCGATGATTTTACCGACGACGCCGCGATCGCCGAATGGGCGGGATTGACGGTCGCAACCTTTGAAGGCGATGCTGCGAATATGAAGCTCACCACACCGGAAGATTTCGTCCGCGAGGAGTCCCGGCTCGGCGCCCTGCTCGGCGACATCCGCACCGGCACCGGCTATGACGTCCACGCCTTCGGCGACGGCGACCATGTCATGCTGTGCGGGCTCAAAGTGCCGCACAATCGCGGCTTCCTGGCGCATTCCGACGGCGATGTCGGGCTGCATGCGCTGGTCGACGCGATCCTCGGCGCGCTGGCCGATGGCGACATCGGCTCGCATTTTCCGCCCAGCGATCCGCAATGGAAGGGTGCTGCCTCCGACAAGTTCTTGAAATACGCGATCGACCGCGTCACCGCGCGCGGCGGACGCATCGCCAATCTGGAAGTGACGATGATCTGCGAGCGGCCGAAGATCGGCCCGTTGCGCGAGGCGATGCGCGCCAAAATCGCCGAGATCAGCGGCGTGCCGGTGTCGCGCGTCGCCGTCAAGGCAACCACCAGCGAGAAGCTCGGCTTCACCGGCCGCGAGGAAGGCATCGCCGCCACCGCTTGCGCGACGATCCGGCTGCCCTGGGGCCCCGACGGGCTGGACGGTTGAGATGAGTAGCAGCGACGCCCGCGCTCTCGTCCGCTCGCTGCTCGATCTGTGCCGCTCGCGCAAGCTGACCATCGCCACCGCCGAATCCTGCACCGGCGGGTTGGTCGCCGCGGCGCTGACCGAGATCCCCGGCTCCAGCGCGGTGATCGATCGCGGCTTTGTCACCTATTCCAACGAGGCCAAGCACGCGATGCTCGGCGTCGAGACCGCGACGCTTGCGAATTTCGGCGCGGTCAGCAAGGAGACCGCGACCGCCATGGCCATCGGCGCGCTGGAGCACGCCGAGGTCGATCTGGCGGTCTCGATCACCGGCATCGCCGGACCCGGCGGCGCCACGCCGGGCAAGCCGGTCGGCCTGGTGCATTTCGCGGCCGCCGCCCGCGACGGCCGCATCACCCACCGCGAACACCGTTTTGGTGCGATCGGACGCAGCAATGTGCGGCAACGCTCGGTCGTCGAAGCCCTGCGGATGCTGATCGAACTGGCGCGCGGCCCCAAGGTGGCGGCCAAGCCGCGCGCCGCGGTGAGCCCAGCACGCCTGCGGGTGGCGCGCAGCCCCCGCCGCGCCGCCGTGACGCGACGCCGCACCACGCCGGCAAAACCGAAGCCGAAGAAGAGCTGAGACCTGCTCGGTGGCGGTTTGAGTAACAAGCAATCCGCCCCACCCGTCTCGGTGTCATTCCGGGGCGTGAGGCCCGTCAGTTCGTTATACCAACGGACTTTGCCGTTGACTCTCAATCTTGTCATGGCCGGGCTTGTCCCGGCCATCCACGTCTTTGATCAGGCACTGCTTTCAAGGCGTGGATGCCCGGCACAAGGCCGGGCATGACGAACGAAAGGCAACGACCGTTGGTATTACGCACGTCTTCGACGTGCTATGGGCCGAGTGAACCCGGAATCTCGCGGCACGGCCGAGCACTGGAGCGAGATTCCGGGTTCGCTCGCAGCTATCGCTGCGCGCGCCCCGGAATGACTGCATTCGTTATTGCGCGCGACTTATTGCGCGCGACTAACTAACCGACAGTTTGCCGGCATGGGCGCGGCCGTAGACCGCATCGGCGCGTTTTTCGAAGGCGGCGGCGAAGCGGTGGAAGGCGGTGTCGAACATCGTGCCCATCACCATCGCCAGCATCCGGTTCTTGAACTCATAGGCGAGGAAGAACCCGACGTCGCAGGCCTCGTCGCCGCGCGGCTCGAAGGTCCAACGGTTCTGCAGCTTCGAGAACGGTCCTTGCAGATACTCCACCAGGATCTTGAGATTGGCGCGGTCCAGCGTCACCCGGCTGGTGAAGGTCTCGCGGATCAGCTTGAACGACACCGTCATGTCGGCGGTCACCACCTCGGTGCCGTCGTCCTTGGTCTGGCGCTGGCGGATCTTCAGCGCGCTGCACAGCGGCACGAATTCCGGATAGCGCTCGATGTCGGCGACCAGGTCGAACATCTCGGCCGCGCTGTGGTGGACCCGGCGCTTGCTCTGGAACTGCGGCATCGCAATCGTCTCAGCGAGCCAGCGCGGCACGCGCCGCCTGCAGCTTGGTGAAATTATCGCCGGCATGATGCGACGAGCGGGTCATCGGGCTGGCCGACACCATCAGGAAGCCCTTGGAATAGGCGATCGACTCGTAGCCTGAAAACTCCTCCGGCGAGACGTAACGCATCACCGCGTGATGCTTCAGCGTCGGCTGCAGATATTGTCCGATAGTGAGGAAGTCGACATCGGCGCTGCGCAGATCGTCCATCACCTGCAGCACCTCGTGGCGCTCCTCGCCGAGCCCGACCATGATGCCGGATTTGGTGAAGATGGTCGGATCGATTTCCTTGACCCGCTGCAACAGCCGGATCGAATGGAAGTAGCGCGCGCCAGGCCGCACCGTGAGATAGCGCGACGGCACGGTCTCCAGATTGTGGTTGAACACGTCGGGCTTGGCCGCCACCACGGTTTCCAACGCGCCGGGCTTGCGCAGGAAATCCGGGGTGAGGATTTCGATCGTGGTGGTCGGGCACTGCTCGCGCAGGGCACGGATCGTGGCGGCGAAATGCGCGGCGCCGCCATCGGCGAGATCGTCGCGATCGACCGAGGTCACCACGATATGCGCCAGGCCGAGCTTGGCGGTGGCTTCGGCGACGTGCTCCGGCTCCAGCGCATCGAGTGGGCCGGGCATCCCGGTGCGGACATTGCAGAACGCGCAGGCCCGCGTGCAGGTGTCGCCCATGATCATGAAGGTGGCGTGCTTCTTGTCCCAGCACTCGCCGATATTCGGGCAGCCGGCCTCCTCGCACACCGTCACGAGGCCGTTCTTCTTGACGATGGCGCGGGTGTCGGCATAGCCGCGGCTTGTCGGCGCGCGCACCCGGATCCAGTCCGGCTTTTTCGGAGACAGCGAATCCGGCCGCGCCACCTTTTCAGGATGACGCGGGCGCACCGGGCTGGCGGAAACTGTATCGACGACGACGACCATGGCAATCCAATCTGTAGCTGTCTTACCTAATCCGCAGGGCGTTGTCCCGCAACCTGCGCGCCTTGCTGGGGATCATCCATTGGAATAATGCTCAAACTGTAACCAACCTGCTCCCGGCCGTGTCCCCTGCCATGCCCCGCGCTCCAGCTGCCCCGCGCCTGCTCCGCCCCGGCCCGCTGCTGCCCCGCGACTTTTTCGCCCGCAGCGTCCACACGGTGGCGCCCGAGCTGATCGGCGCGACGCTGCTGGTCGACGGCGTCGGCGGCATCATCGTCGAGGTCGAGGCCTATCACCACAGCGATCCGGCGGCGCATTCGTTTAACGGCCCAACGCGACGCAACGCCGTGATGTTCGGCCCGCCCGGCTTCGCCTATGTCTATCGCTCCTACGGCATCCATTGGTGCGTGAATTTTGTCTGCGAAGCCGAAGGCTCGGCCAGCGCGGTGCTGATCCGGGCCTTGCAACCGACCCATGGGGTGGACGCCATGCGCAAGCGTCGCGGGCTCGCCGACGACCGCGCGCTATGTTCCGGCCCCGGCAAACTGACCCAGGCGCTGGCGATCACCGACCGGCACAACGGCCTACCGCTCGACCAACCTCCGTTCGCGATCCACCGCCGCAACGCCGAGCCCGACATCGTCACCGGCCGGCGAATCGGCATCTCCAAGGCGATCGATCTGCCGTGGCGCTATGGCCTGCGCGGTGCACGCTTTGCCAGCAAGCGCTTCCCTGACTGATAGTTCGTGCACAATCATTCAGCAAACTGTACCAAAACGGCAACACCTCGTGGGATCCCGAAGTCAAAGCCAATCATTCGCATCTGCGTTCATTGTTAAGCACGAAAACAGCCCGTACAGCCTTAAGGCCTTGGGAATGCATGATTTTGGAATGCTGAATGATTTGGAATGGGAATGCCCGACCAGCTGCCGGAACGGTGTCGGTAAAACAACGAAATGGCCTGACCCGCGCCGCACTTTTAGCCTCGATCAGCCTTCTGGCACTGCAGGCCGCCAACCCGGCGCGCGCCGCCGCCATCAACTGGACCGGCGCGAATTCGTCAGATTGGTTCACTGCTGGCAACTGGGATAACGGTGTCCCCGCCGCTGGCGATTCCGCCTACCTGAGCACCCTGACAAATTCCCCCGTGAGGTTGAGTGGTTTGGCCGCCTCGGCCGCTATCATCTTGGGCTCAACAGGCCCCGGATCGCTCACGATCCGCGACGGCGGCCAGCTGGCCACAACCTTGAATTCATTCATCGGCATTAATGCCGGTCAAACCGGCGATGTCACCATCGATGGCCCCGGCTCGGTATGGGCCAGTTCCTCCGCGGTTGTGGTAGGAAATCTCGGCACCGGTGTCCTGACGCTCAGCAGAGGCGGCTTGCTGACGACGTCGCGTTTCATCGCTATCGCAAATGGTGGGGGCTCCATCGGAACGCTGAACATCGGCGCCGCCGCCGGGACCACGGCCGTCGCACCGGGCACGCTCACAGCATCGTTTGTCCAATTCGTCTCAGGCACCGGCAAGATCGTGTTCAACCACACCACGTCGAACTACAGCTTCGCCCCCCTGATCAACGGCAACGGTACCGTCGAGGTCGATGCCGGTCGCACGATTCTGACCGCCGCGAACACCTATACCGGCGCGACCATCATCAATGGCGGCACGCTGGCGGTGAACGGCTCGATCGCGGCCGACACCACCATCAACAGCGGCGGCACGCTGGGCGGCACCGGCACCGTCGGCAATGTCACGGTCAATTCGGGCGGCATGCTGGCGCCCGGCAATTCGATCGGCACCCTCAGCGTCAGCGGCAACCTCGCCTTTGCCAGCGGCGCGCTCTATATGGTCGAACTCTCGCCGACCGACGCCGACCGCACCAATGTCAGCGGCACCGCGTCGCTGAGCGGCGGCACCGTGCAGGCCAGCTATCAGGCAGGCACCTATCTGAATCGCAGCTACACCGTTCTGTCGGCCACCGGCGGCCTCGGCGGCACCAAATTCGCCGGCCTGAACAGCACGCTCCCAGGCTTCACCACCGCGCTGAGCTATACCGGCACCGACGTCGTCCTGACCCTGACTGCGGTGATCGGACAAACTCCGACCACTCCGACCACGCCGACCACGCCGACCACCCCGACCACCCCGAACACTCCGACTTCGCCAAATCCGACGATCGGCGGCGGCCTTCCCACCAACCAGCAGAACGTCGCCAGCGCGATCAACAATTTCTTCAACAATGGCGGCAGTCTGCCGCCGGCCTTCGTGGGACTGGCCGGCCTCAGCGGCAACAACCTCAAGAGCGGCCTCGCCGCGGTCTCCGGCGAAGGGGCCACCGGCAATCAGCAGGCCGCGTTCCAGCTCGGCAGCCAATTCCTCGGCACCATGCTGGATCCGACGCTGAGCGGCCGCGGCGGCTCCACTGCCGGTGCGCTCGGCTTCGCGCCCGAGCGCGCGGCCCTGCCCGCCGATATCGCGCTGGCCTATGCGCAGGCGATGAAGGCCCCGCCGATGGCGCCGCGCTTCGAGCCGCGCTGGAATAGCTGGGCCGGAATCTATGGCGGCTACGCCACCAGCAACGGCAACGCGACAGCCGGCACCAGCGACCTCACCGCCCGCGCCGGCGGCCTCGCCGCCGGCCTCGATTATCACCTCAACCCGGATACCGTGGTCGGCGTCGCGCTGGCCGGCGGCACCGCCAACTGGTCGCTCGCCGACGGACTCGGTGGCGGCCGCAGCAACGTGGTCCAGGGCGGCATTCACGGCCGCAGCAATATCGGCGCCGCCTATGTGGCGGCGGCGGCATTCGGCGCGCAGCACTGGATCGACACCGATCGCATGGCGCTCGGCAATCATCTCACCGCCAGCCTCGAAGCGCAGAGCTATGGCGGCCGGATCGAGACCGGCTACCGCACCGCTTTGGCATCGTTCGGCGTCACGCCCTATGTGGCGGCGCAGATCCAGAAACTGGAGTCCCCGGCTTACGCCGAGACCGGCGGCGTGTTCGCGCTCAGCTATGCGGGCCGCAGCAGCACCGACACCCGCTCCGAACTCGGCGCCCGCTTCGACCATCTGGCCGTCATCGCCGAGCAGCCGATGACGCTGCGCGGCCGCCTGGCCTGGGCGCATGACTGGGTCACCGATCCGTCGCTCACCGCCGCGTTCCAGTCGCTGCCAGGTGCGAGCTTCATCGTCAACGGCGCCACGCCCGCCCAGGACCTCGCGCTGGTATCCCTCGGCGCCGAGATGAAGCTGCGCAACGACTTCACCGTGGCGGCCAATTTCAACGGCGAATTTTCCGACCGCACCGCCAGCTATGGCGGCACCGCCAGCCTGCGAAAGGCCTGGTAGGCACCCCGCTGTCGGAGTGATTCACGGTTTCCAAAAGGGAGGCCTCGATGGCACGCTTCGATCTGACGGACGCCGAGTGGTCGGTCATCGCCCCGCTGCTGCCTGGAGCGGAGGGCAAGAAAAATGGTCGGCCGCGGCTGGACGACCGCAAGGTTCTCAATGGGATCTTCTTCGTATTGCGCACCGGGACGCCGTGGCGCGATCTGCCGGAGCGCTACGGTCCTTATACGACGGTGTACAATCACTTCAATCGCTGGGCCAAGGCGGGCATCTGGGTCCGCATCTTTGAGGCTTTGGCGGCGAAGTCGCCGCAGTCGCTGCAACTGATCGACTCCTCCATCATCCGTGCTCACCAACACGCCGCCGGCGGAAAAAAGGGGGCCCGGATAACGCCAGTCGCTCTCGTGGAGGACTGAGCACCAAGATCAATGCGGTGGTCGATCAGGCCGGGATGCCGGTGCGCATCGTGCTGTCGCAGGGCCACGCATCGGACAAGACCGTCGCGCCGGTCGTGCTCGAAGGGCTTGCGCCGGGCCGCGATCTCGTCGCCGATCGCGGCTACGACGCCCGCGCGCTTGTCGATCTGGTCGAAAGCCGCGGCGGCCGGGTGCATATCCCGACCTGCCGCGACTGCAAGGTGCAGCGCTCCGTCGATCCCGCCCTCTACCGCCAGCGCAACCTGATCGAACGCTTCTTCAACAGCTGAAGCACTTCCGCCGCATCGCCACCCGCTACGACAAAACCGCTCGAAACGTTCTTGCTGCCGTCCTGCTTGCCGCGGCCCGTCTAAGGATGCGGTTTGAGTCCACGACCTAGGCGATATCTGCGAAGTCGCCGTGGCGTCCCTTTCCGGCGGAGAAGCGGGCCGCTCCGTCCGCGCCTTCCTTGTGATGGGCTTCGAGCCCGTTCGCCCATTCGCGCTTGAGCGCTTCGCGGACTTGCAGTCCGTATGTCTCGAGAACATTGGCCCGGTCCGCACGCACCGCCGCTTGCGGGAAACGGGCGATTTCCTGCGCCATGTTTTCAGCGGCGGCTCTTGCCTCGCCCCTCGGCGCTATCTTTTCGCACAAGCCGATACGGTAGGATTCCTCCGCCGTAACTTTGCGCCCTGTCAGGATGATTTCCATCGCGCGCCCTTGGCCCACCAATCTGGGCAACCTCACGGTGCCGCCATCCAGAAGTGGAATGCCCCAGCGCCGGCAAAACACCCCGAAATAGGCGTCTTCGGCCATGACACGGATGTCGCACCAGAGCGCCAACTCCATCCCGCCGGCCACGGCCGGGCCTTCTACCGCGGCGATCACCGGCTTCGAGAGTTCCAATCGCGAGGGACCAAGCGGGCCGCGAGGGGAGAGCCCAGAGCCTGGCGCGAATGCGAGGCCCTCGACGATCTCGGTCTGGAACCGCGTCCGATCAGAAAGACCCGCGGCGTATTTCAGATCCCAACCGGCACAGAAGGCGCCGCCAGCTCCCCAAAACACCGCAACCTTGGCATCGGGATCGGCGTCGAAGGCAAGAAATGCTTTGGTCAGGGCATCCGCAGTCTCCGGATCACCGGCATTGCGTGCATTGGGCCGGTCATTGATGACAGTCGTGACGGGACCCTCCTTTTCGACGTATACGCTCATGGCTGGTTCTCCTGGTTGAGCTGGTTAAGCTGTTCGATACGTCCGGTTCGGCCCCGATGAGGGCGATGCTGGTGCTAGGCGGTCCTGGTTTCCGCCAGAAGAAGCTCGTCGCGCATGCGATCGCGCATGACGAATTTCTGGATCTTGCCCGTGACGGTCATCGGAAACGCCTCAACAAAGCGCACATAGCGAGGCACCTTGTAGTGGGCGATTTTGCCGCGGCAGTAGCTACGGACATCCTCTTCGTCGAGCCGGCATGAGGCGCGGAGCTGAACCCATGCGCACAGTTCTTCGCCAAATTTGGTATCGGGTACACCGAAGACCTGAACATCTTTGATATCGGGGTGGGTGTGCAGAAATTCCTCTATCTCGCGCGGAGAAATGTTCTCGCCGCCTCGGATAACCATGTCCTTGATGCGGCCAACGATGTTGCAGTAGCCTTCAGCGTCGATGGTAGCTAGATCGCCGGTATGCATCCAGCCAGCCTGATCGATCACTTCGACGGTGCGCTGTTCATCGCCCCAATAGCCACGCATTACGGAATATCCCCGCGTGCACAACTCGCCGGGCGTCCCCCTCGGCGTGATGGATCCTTTGTCGTCGACGATCTTGACTTCGATGTGCGGGTGTACGCGTCCGACCGTCGAGACACGTCGCTCAAGCGTATCGATCCGGCTTGTTTGAAAACTGACCGGGCTTGTCTCGGTCATGCCATAGGCGATGGTGATGTCTCGGATGCCCAATATGTCCACGACGCGCCGCATGACTTCGATAGGACACGGCGCACCCGCCATGATGCCGGTACGGAGCGAACCGAGCCGATAACCGTCGAGTTCGGGGTGCTCCAGGATCGCGATGAACATCGTCGGCACCCCGTAGAGCGCCGTACACCCTTCCTCCTCGATCGCGGAGAGCACCGCGCCCGGGTCGAAGGCCGCGCTGGGGATGACGATGGTCGAGCCATGCGTGAGACAGGCAAGGTTTCCCATCACCATGCCAAAACAATGATAAAAAGGAACGGGAATACAAACCCGGTCGCCAACGCCCAGTCCGATCCCCTCTCCGACGAAAAAGCCATTATTGAGGATATTGTGATGCGTGAGCGTTGCGCCCTTGGGCGCACCGGTGGTGCCGCTGGTGAACTGAATGTTCGTTGGATCGTCAAATCCGACCTTGCTCGCCACCTCAACCAAAGACGTGTCGACAGCGTCACCCGGCGAAGCAAGGGTTTCGAATGCAATCGCTCCTGGGAATGCGGGAGCCCCGATCTGGATGACGATCGCAAGGTCGGGAAGCGACTTGGCACGAAGGGCGCCGGGCAGCGAGGTCTTCAGTTCCGGCGCGACCTCGGCCAGGATCTCGAGGTAGTGGCTGGTCTTGTAAGATGTCGCGCAGACGATGGCGCGGCAGCCGACCTTTCTGAGGGCATACTCGATCTCCGAACAACGATACGCCGGATTGAGGCTTACCAGAATCAGACCGGCTTTTGCCGCGGCGAATTGGGTCAACACCCACTCGATATTGTTTGGTGACCAGATCCCAATTCGATCGCCGGGGGCGAGACCGAGCGCGATGAGTCCGCGGGCGACCGCCTCGACGCGGTCTCTCAGCGCCGCATAGCTGAGCCGCACGCCTTGTTCGCGAGCAACGACTGCAGCCTGCTCGGGCCAGGCCTCGGCGGCCCGATCCAGCGCCATCGCGATCGTCTCGCCGACAAGGGGACGGTCGGCCAGGCCCGATACGTAGCTCGAAGATTGGCCTGCTGTTACAGACATGGCGTCACTCCCACAAAACGTTGGGTGATTTAAATAACGTTGTTATATCTATGTCAATGATGTATGTGGGAGGCGAGGAAGAACCGTCGAATGAAACCGTTGCCGCCCGTCAAACCGGATTTCGGAACCAGCAAGGAAGCCCGCGACGTCGCGATCAATCAGACGCGGCGGCGGCTGGTGCTTGACGGCGCTTGGCGGGTTTTTGCCCGCGACGGTCTCGATGGCGCAACCATGCGGGCGATCGCCGCTGAAGCCGGCTGTACGACCGGCGCGATCTACCCCCTGTTTCCCTCGAAAGAGGCCGTCTATGCCGAATTGCTGATGGAATCCCTGGACCGACTGAAAGACTGGGTTCTGAGTTCAACCCGCACTGCGCGCAGCCCGCGGACCAAACTAAAAGCAAGCGCACTCGCGTTTCTCTCGTATTATCGAGACAAGCCGGACGAAGTGGCGCTGGGCCTGTATCTCTGGCACGGACTAAAGCCGCGGGGCCTAAGTCACAACTTTGATATGGAGTTGAACAAACGTCTGAATGACACGCTCGATCTGGTGCACGATGCGCTTCGCGCATTGGGTCACCTCAGCGAAGCGAAGGCCCGTCTTGAGACGAGCACTCTGTTTGCCTTTCTGATCGGTGCGCTCATCGTTCACCAGACCGGTCGTCTGCGGATGCTCGGCAGCGAGCTGGACGCAATCGCCTCTGCTCATCTGGAGGCGGTCGTCTCTCGTCTGGAGAACGCAAAGGCCCTCGACTGATCTCAAAAGTGATCACGTGGAGAGCCTTGCTCATGTTCGTCGACCGAGAGACTCTGACCGCGCAGCAACGGTCCTCACCCCACGGTCTTGAGCCGCTCCAGCGCCTCGGCGATCTTGGCTTTGCGCGCGACGGCCGCCGCGTGCTTGTCCTTTTCCTCCTCGACGATTTCGTCCGGCGCGTTGGCGATGAATTTCTCGTTTCCGAGCTTGGCGTCGACCCGCTTGATGTCGGCCTCGGCCTTCGCCAGTTCCTTGTCGAGCCGGGCCTTCTCCGCCGTCAGATCGATCAGGCCCTTGAGCGGCAAGGCCGCGACTTCGCCGCGCACCAAGAGTTGCACCGCGCCCTGCGGCGCGGCGTTGGCGAAGGAGATCTCGCCGACCCGCGCCAGCCGCTTGATCACGTCGCTCCAGCGCTGCGCCCGGGCCTGCATGTCGGGGGACGCCTTGATCAGCATCAGCGGCGTCAGCGTCGCCGGCACGATGTTCATCTCGGCGCGCAGCGAGCGGATCGCGGTGACCAGATCGACCACCCAGCCGATCTCGGCCTCGGCGGCGTCGTCGCGGAAATCCGCCGCCGGCTCCGGCATGTTGATGATGGTCGGCATCGCCACCGGATCGCCGGCCACCGACGCCGCCAGCAGCGACAATTCCTCGGCCGACGGCCCGCGCTTGCGTGACCACGGCGCCAGCGCCAACAACCCGTCGCGCGGCGCGGTCACCGCCCATAATTCCTCGGTGATGAACGGCATGAACGGGTGCAGCAGCTTGAGGATTTCGTCGCGCGCCCACGCCACCATCGCCCGGGTCTCGGTCTTGGCGGCGCCGTCCTCGCCCATCATCACCGGCTTGGCGAGTTCGAGGTACCAGTCGCAATACACGTTCCAGACGAAGCGATACGCCGCGCCCGCGGCGTCGTTGAAGCGATAGGCCTCGATCGCCTCGGTGACCTCGCGGGTCGCCGCCACGGTCTCGTGCGCGATCCAGCGGTTCAGCGTCTGCTTGGCGGTCTTGTAGTCGAAGCCTTCAGGCAGCGCGCATTCGTTCATCTCGGCGAAGCGGCTGGCGTTCCACAGCTTGGTCGCGAAATTGCGATAGCCCTCGACCCGCTGCGGCGCCAGCTTGATGTCGCGGCCCTGCGCCGCCATCGCCGCCAGCGTGAAGCGCAGCGCGTCGGCGCCGTAATCGTCGATCAGGTGCAAGGGATCGATGACGTTGCCCTTCGACTTCGACATCTTGGCGCCCTTCTCGTCGCGGACCAGGGCGTGGATGTAGACGGTGGGGAACGGCACATCCTTCATGAAGTGCATGCCCATCATCATCATCCGGGCGACCCAGAAGAAGATGATGTCGAAGCCGGTGACCAGCACATTGGTCGGGTAGTAGCGCTTGACGTCGGCGTCGTCGTCGGGCCAGCCGAGTGTCGAGAACGGCCACAGCGCCGAGGAAAACCAGGTGTCGAGCACGTCTTCGTCGCGGGTGATGAAGCCGTCGCGCTTGCCGGCGTCCTCCGCCATGTCATGCGCCTGCTCGGGCGTCAGCACTTCCTGCTCGACATAATAGCCGAGCGCGTTGCCGACCGCCTCTTCCTCGGTCTCGGCGACGAACACCTTGCCGTCCGGGCCGTACCAGGCCGGAATCTGATGGCCCCACCACAATTGCCGCGAGATGCACCAGGGCTGGATATTGTCCATCCATTCGAAATAGGTCTTCTCCCAATTCTTCGGCACGAAGGCGGTGGCGCCGGAGCGCACCGCTGCGATCGCGGGCGCTGCCATCGTCTTGGCGTCGACATACCACTGGTCGGTGAGATAGGGCTCGATCACCACGCCGGAACGGTCGCCATGCGGCACCATATGGGTGTTGGGCTCGACCTTCTCGAGGAAGCCGAACTCCTCCAGCCGCGCCAGGATCGCTTTGCGCGCGGCGAAGCGCTCGATGCCGTGCATCTCGGCGGCGAATTCCGCGGCGCCTTCCGGCAGGCCGTGCAGATAGGCTTCGTTGTCGACCAGATCGAGCCGGCCTTCGGTATCGAGGATGCTGATCTGGCGCAGATTGTGACGGCGACCGACCTCGAAATCGTTGAAGTCATGCGCCGGCGTGATCTTCACCGCGCCCGAGCCCTTCTCGGGATCGGTGTATTCGTCGCTGACGATCGGAATCTTGCGGCCGACCAGCGGCAACACGACATTGCGCCCAACCGCGTGGCTGTAACGATAGTCGTCCGGACTGACGGCGACGGCGCTGTCGCCCAGCATGGTCTCCGGCCGCGTCGTGGCCACGACGATGAAGCTGTCGGGATCGGCCGGGTCGAAGGTCGCGCCCTCGATCGGGTAGCGCAGATACCACAAATGGCCCTTGACCTCGATCTGCTGCACTTCGAGATCGGAGATCGCGGTGAGCAGCTTCGGGTCCCAGTTCACAAGGCGCTTGTCCTTGTAGATCAGGCCCTCGCGGTGCAGCTGCACGAACACCTTGACGACGGCGCGGGACAGCCCCTCGTCCATGGTGAAGCGCTCGCGCGACCAGTCGCAGGAGGCGCCGAGCCGCTTCAGCTGGTTGACGATGACGCCGCCGCTTTCCGCCTTCCACTGCCACACCCGTTCGAGAAATTTCTCGCGGCCCATGTCGCGCCGGCTCGGCTCCTGGCGCTCCATCAGCTGCCGCTCGACCACCATCTGGGTGGCGATGCCGGCATGATCGGTTCCGGGCTGCCACAGCACGTCGCGGCCGCGCATCCGCTCGAACCGGCACAGCACGTCCTGCAGCGTATTGTTGAGCGCGTGGCCCATATGCAGCGAGCCGGTGACGTTGGGCGGCGGGATCACGATGGCGAACGGCTCGGCGTCGCGGCGGTCGGCACGACCGGCCTTGAAGGCTCCGGCGTCTTCCCAGGCGCGCGCGATGCGCGTTTCGATCTCGGCGGGCTGGTAGTTTTTTTCGATCATGGCAATGCAATCAAGCCGAAAGGCGTCCGGCAGCGCGCGGAAAGCACCCGCCTCATGCGGCTAGAAACCTTCCGGCGCGGCGCAAGTCAACCACAACGGGGCCATCAATTCGCTGCGCGAACCGCCCGGCCGTTTCAGCGGCCGCGGGAGACCCGTTCGATTTCGGCCTTGACGATGCGCTCGACCATCGTCGGCAAATTGTCGTCGAGCCAAGATTTCAGCATCGGCCGCAGCATTTCCTTGACCAGATCTTCCAGCGTGCGGGCGTTATTGCTGAGCACGGTGTTGGCCAGCGAATTGAATGCCGATTCCACCGCCGAGGCGGTCGAGCGTGACAGCATTTGCTGTGGTGCCGGTTCGGATGCCCAGTGTTCCGCTTCGACCGCCCGCTCCGGCGGGGCTTCGAAGGCCGGCTCACGCGGCGGCTGGATCGGTGGCGTCGCCTCGGCGAATTCGAGATCGGCCGCAATCGCCTGCTTCTGATAAGACGGCCCCGGCAACGGGGTCGGCGGGTCCGGTAGCGCCATGTCGTCGGTGAGCTCGAAGACGTCGCCGTCCGGCTGCGGCGGCCTCACCTCGTCTTCGGTTGTCGTGGCGTCGAGTCCGGCTAGCAAGGCGTCGATATCGTCCTGATCGTTGCTGGCCTTGGCCGGCGGTGCCGGAGGCGGCGTCGGCTCTGGTTTCGCAGCTGCCGTGACGGGCTTGGGCGGTGCGGCCGCGGCTTTGGGAGCCGGCGCAGCGGGCGCATCATTGCTCATCGCCGCAGGCTTCGGGGCCGGCGCCACCGGCTTCGCAGCTTCGGGCTTCGCCGCCGGAACTGGCGAGGGTGGTGTCGCAGCCGGCTTTGCTTCGTCGTCGGCGATGATACGGCGAATCGACGCCAAAATCTCCTCCATGGAGGGCTCTTGGACCTTTGCAGGCTGCGTCATCTCGGACTCCACATCATCAACGCCGGTGCAGGCGTTTTACACCAAAGCGGCGCAAGCGGGGACGATTCCGGCAAAGTCGGACCGACATTCATCGAGCGAACCGGACTTGTCCCCAGATCAAGCGCATTGCAATCATCGTCGGGGCGGACGCGAACTGGCGCATGCCGGGCCTTACAAACTGCCAACGCCATCGCGCCACGAATCGCCCTGCTCTTTCGCAGGACGCTACGTCATGCCGATAAGTGATTGCAAGCAAAGGGCTCTCGACGACAAGACGAAACCCCGACAGGCCGCGGCTCAGCGACCGTCCGGCGTGCGAACGCCGAACCAGCTGTCGCGGACCTGGTGATAGTGGACGCTGGGATCGTAGATGTTGGTCTTCAGACCAAGTACCTGCGGCGACAACCGGCCCACCGCGCTGAGCACCGCGTAGGACGCCACGACCCGGTCATGCTGCGCGGTCACCAGAGCGACGCGCGCATTGACCAGCGCCTGCTGCCCATTGAGCACGTCCAAGGTGGTCCGCTGACCGGCCCTGGCTTCCTCGCGCACGCCATTGACGGCGATCTCCGACGCCTTGACCTGGGCCTGAGCCGAGGACACCTGCGCCCGCGCCGCCAGCAACTGGCCCCAAGCCTGCGCCACGCTGGCGCGAACCTGGTCGCGCACCTGCTCGAGATTGAGCCGCTGTTGCGCCAGCGTCTCCTTGGATTGCCGAATCAAGGCGTATTCGCCGCCGCCCTGATAGATCGGAACCGACAATTGCGCGATTCCCGAAGCGACGAATTGCTTATCGACCGAGATCGAAGGTTCGTAGGCCTGCTGGGCGCTAGCCTGCAGGCTCAGGGTCGGAAACAGCGCGCCCTCGGCGACCTTGACGTTGAGATGGCTGACATCGATGCCAAACATCGCCGCAGTGACGTTCGGATTGTTGGTCAAACCCAGGTCGATGGCGCGCTGCAAGGTCGCTGGCAGGAAGCGATCGACCGGCGAGCCGGGCGCCAGCCGGGTGGGTTCGTTGCCGATGATTCGGCGGAAATTCGACTTGGTGGTTACGAGATTGGATTCCGCGGTCAGTTGCTGGCTGCGGCCGGCGGCAAGCTGGGCGTCCGACTGCGCCACGTCGGTTCGGGTGACTTCGCCGACATTGAAGCGGTCGTTGGTCTGCTTCAGGGTCTGATCGAGCACCCGGACGTTGCTGCGCTGAACCTCGACGATCGCCGCGTCGCGCAAATAATCCATGTAGATGGTAGCAGCGGCGAGCAGCACCGACTGCTCCAGCACCCGCAATCCCTCACGCGCGGCCGAGACCTGGCCTTCGGCCGCACGGGTCCGGTTCGCCGTCTGCTGGCCGTTGAACAAGGTCTGGGAGATCGTCGCGCCAACGGCGCGCGGAACTTGCGTTCCCTTGAGTTTGGCGGATTGACCAGCCACGCCGGTCAGCGACTCGACGTCGGTGTATTGATAGCCGCCGCTTGCGGTCACCGCGATCCGCGGACGGTAGCCCGACAGCGCTTGCGGCACGTTCTCGTCGACCGAGCGCACCGACGCGCGCTGCGCGTTGAGCTGCGGATTGTTCTGATAGGCCCGCACCAGGGCCGACTCGATCGTGTCGGCCCAAACCGGGCCCGCACCCAAACATAAAATTAGAATGCCGGTCACAGCTGAGCCGGTCGCTCGTTTCACGCCACGCATTCTTGGCAATCCAATCCTACCGTTCAACCATCGCGAGGACATCCGAAGGCCTTACACGCGTTGCAAGAACTCGTAAATTCCGCGCGCCCGAATGTCCCACCATACCTTATGCCACGCTTCGGGCCGACGAAACCCCTGCCCCCGCATCGCGGTCGAAACTCTCAGGCTGGCGCATCCGAGCCACACTTCTGATTCGAATGCAGAAATCGGCGCCAACGCGACTAAAAAACGAATGCTGGCATGCGCTGCAACTCCGGCAAAACCGGCAGCGAGGTTTCGAACAACACCCGGTCGCCGAAATCGCCAGCCGACCGCGTCACGATCTTCGCGCGTTGCGGCCGTTGCATGGCAAACACGCCGACCAGCCGCCCGCCCATTTTCAGCTGCTGATAGAGATTGGTCGGCACGATTTCGGTGGCGCCGTTGAGAATGATGACGTCGAAGGGCGCATCCTCCGGGCACCCGGCCGCCGCAGGGGCGGTCCGGACGGTGATGTTGCCGAAACCAAGGCCGTCCAGGATGGCTGTCGCCTGGGCTGCGGTGGCGGCATCGCTGACGCTGGCCGTCACTCGCCCGGCGAGCTTGGCCGCCAGCGCGGCCACATAGCCGGTGGCGCTGCCGACCACCAGAACATGGTCGCTGGATGTGATCTCCGCGGCATGCAGCAGCCGGGCCGTCACCACGGGCTGGATCAGGTATTGTTTGACTGCGCCGTTGCCGCCGACTTCGATATCGATATCGAGATAAGCCAGCGCGCGCTGGGACTCGCTCACGAAGGCCTCGCGCGGCACCGAACGCATCGCATCGATGATCCGCCAATCGGTCACGCTGCTCGGCCTGATTTGACCATCGACCATATTGTGTCGTGCGGTCACGAAATCGGACATCGGTACCCCTTGCCTTGCTGGAAACCGCGTCATCCTTGGTGCAAGACGCAGCAAAACGCAACATCAAGCGACAACCCGGCTTGATGACGATCCCCAGCAATGCCGCCGTCCGGTATCCGGCACCGCTGCGGCGCGAATCGTTTGGCGCGGCGGCGGCCGAATTCGCCGGTCGAATCGGCGCGCATCCGACGAGTTGGAACGGCCGAAACGCGGTCGAGCCGCGTAAAATCCCGTATTGCAGCGGTTTTAGCTGTTGCGAGCGCCATGTGGATTTGTGCTTTGCAAGCCCGGATCGCTTTGTTATACGCTGCCTCGCGAGCTTCGCTTCGCTCTGTTCCCTGGTAGCTCAGTGGTAGAGCAACCGGCTGTTAACCGGTTGGTCGCTGGTTCGAATCCGGCCCGGGGAGCCAACACTTTTTAAGCCACTCCAATGGCTCCAAATCGCACCCTCCGGGGTGCGTTTTGCGTTTGATCGGTGCGTTTGGTCAGACCGTGTGGAAGCGGCGCCCGAGCGCTCGCGGTCCGATTCGCGGGCCCGCCACCCTCTGTCATCGCAACAGCTGCCGCATTGGCTGATCTATTGTTCGAACACCGCGCGACAGGCTTCGCTCAACCTGCCGCGCTTGCGGCGCAGACAGGCGGTGATCGCGGCGCGGTTCGGAATTTCGCTGGCGCACAGCCGATAGACGTCAGGCGTACAGGCGCGTTTCTGCGCCGGGGTCGCGATCGGCTGCGCAGCGGCCAAGCCGATCAGCGCCGTTGCGACCGCTGCACCCAGCAATGCCGCGCGATGGTCTGGCCATCGCCAATGACGAAACCACGGAACCTCGCTGGTCATATTCGTCTCCTGCGCCGGGTTGCCCTGACGACGCAGTTGCCATGAACGGCGATCGGAGACCGTGATCTGGTTCACAGCAGCCGGGCAGCATCCCGCGCCATCGGCGGGCGTACCCACCACGCGACGCCCTCGCCGCGACGGCGATCGTTACAATTTTAGCGACCAATTCAACCCGGCTCAAAACTGTTTCTGCGACGTTCCTGGCAACAGGAGCGGGTCATGACAGAAGCCGAATACGATCAGATGCTGGATATCGTCGCCGATGCGATCGAGACCGGACCCCAGGACAATTTCCACAACGGCATCAGGCCGCGCTCGAACGTCTTGCGGTTCGTGCCGCGCCCCGCCAACGACAATCAGCTCGAATGGCCGCTGATGCCGTTCCCCGAGGGCTGGCACGCCTCCTGCTGAGATCGATTGCAGGGGGCGATGCGCAAGCGTCACGAATCGACGCGGCGCCCGCGCGCCTGCACGACCGACAATTCATCAAGCAAATTTCGGGCGATCACCGGGTCTGATCTGCGCGCGACAACGTCGCGGCAGCGGCCCGGCTGCGCCGTTTCCACTTCAACGCGACAACACAGCCGGCTCAGTCGAGCGGCATATCGTCGTCGGTTGAAGGCTGCTCTTCCAGTGAACAAATATCGCCACCGCCGAAATCCTGTTCCGGTAGCGGCTCATATCGTTTCGGTGGGGGCGGTTTTTTTTGCTGCTGTGGTTTGCTGCTGAACATGCTGCTCTCCGGTGCCGAAGCCCCGTTGGCATGGTCTAGCCCGCCTCGCGGCGGCCGGCTTTGATCTGGCGCATAATGGCGCATCGCCCTGCCCCGATTTTCCACGACGCAAATTAAGCCGGAACCGATCTGTCCCGGCCAATTCCTGTGAAAGTCGTCATGATGCTGGAGGCCACGCCCGGAATTGAACCGGGGTAAACGGTTTTGCAGACCGGCGCGTAACCACTCCGCCACGTGGCCCCATGGGCGATCTCATATACGGCCGAAGCCCGATAGGCAACCGCAGCCCAGGGGCTCAGGCCCGCTTCTTGCGGCGGTAATCGCGTTTCTTCGGCTTGGGCGCCAGTTCGGGCATCTCGGCCTGGACCTCGCGATAGCGCGCCAGCATCCGGTCGAAGGCGCCCAGCAAGGTTGCCTCGATATCGGGGCGCTTTTCCAGGCTGCCGAGCAGCATCGCGGCGGCCTCGATGGTCGACAGCCCGTCGCGGCGCGGCTCCTTGCGCAGCACGCCGTAGCGCGACGGCGCTTTCGGCCCGAGGATCACCCGCTGGCATTTCAGCATCCAGGCGTTGCGCCACCACAGCGCCTTGGCCTGGCTCCAGGTGCCGTCGAGCAGCACGATGCCCTCGAGATCCTTCAGAATCGCCCGCTGATTCTCCAGGATCTCGCTTTTGCGGCCGATCGCCACGATATCGCGGTCGGTGTCGAGATCGGCGACCTTGGCGGAGCCGAGATACAGCACCGCCCAGCGCGTCGGATCCTGAACCTGCTGCCCCAGCGCCTTCGACAGGCTCGGCCAGGACAGCCCGATCCGCACCACGGCATTGGGAAAATGCAGCGCCGCCAGCCGCGCGGTGCCGAGCGCGCGGTCCTGCTCCTGCGGGTGCTGCAGGATCAACAGCGCGATCCGATTCTCGATCGGTGTGATGCTGTCGCAGATGCATAGCGGCACCGGCTTGCCGCAATGCGCGCATTCCGGGATCGGCTCGGGCGCCCCGGCTTCAGGTTTCAATATCTTGGACATCGCTCGCTATACGCCCCGCCGCGCGGGGCTTCAACCATGGCGATCGGCGGCGGACGCCTATTCGGCCGGAGCGGCGGCCGGCGCCCGCGCCCATTTTTGTCGCCACCGGTCGATCAGCAGGTAGATCACCGGGGTCGTGTACAGGGTCAGGATCTGCGACACGAACAGCCCGCCGATGATGGTGATGCCGAGCGGCCGGCGCAATTCGGTGCCCGGCCCGACCGCCACCACCAGGGGAAGCGCCGCGAACAGCGCCGCCATCGTGGTCATCAGGATCGGGCGGAACCGGACGATGCAGGCCTCGAAAATCGCATCCGCCGAGGACAATCCGCGGATCCGCTCGGCCTCCAGGGCGAAATCCACCATCATGATCCCGTTCTTCTTGACGATGCCGATCAGCATGATGATGCCGATAAAGGCCACCATGGTCAGCGGCGTGCCGGTGACCTGCAGCGCCAGCAGCGCGCCGAGCCCCGCCGAGGGCAGCGTCGAGATGATGGTCAAGGGATGGGCCAGGCTCTCATAGAGCACGCCCAGCACGATATACATCGCGATAAACGCCGCCAGGATCAGCACCGGCTGCTTGGCGCTGGAGTCGCGGAAATCGCTGGCCTGGCCGTCGAACGAGCCGCGGATGCCTTCCGGCATGTGCAATTCGTCGACCGCGCGCTGGATATTCGCGGTCGCCTCCTGCAGCGGCACATCCGGCAGCGTGTTGAACGACACCGTGGTCGAGGGCATCGATTGCGAATGATACACCGCCAGCGCAGCGAGACCGCGCTTGGCATGCACCACCGCCGACAGCGGGACCTGGGCGCCGCTGCTGCTGGCGACGAAGATCCGTTCCAGGTCCGAAGGGTCGGTCTGGAAATTCGGATCGATCTCCAGGATCACCTGGTATTGGTTGCGCTGGGTGTAGACCGTCGAGATCTGCCGCTGCGAGAACGCATTGTTGAGCGCGTTGTCGATATCCTGAACCCGGACGCCGAGCCGCGACGCGGTGTCGCGATCGATCGACAGCGTCAGTTCCAGACCGCCCGGATCGCGGTCGCTCGATATGTCGGTGATGCCCTCCACGCTCTGCATCCGCTTGCCGACGATCGGCGCCCATTTCTGCAACAGATCGAGATCGGTGCTGGTCAGGGTGTATTGATAGTTGGAATCGCTCTGCCGGCCGCCGCCGCGCAAATCCTGCGCGGCGAACATGAACAGCTTGATGCCGGCCACGGTGCCGAGGTTCTTGCGCATCCGGTCGATCACCTGCTCGGTGGTGACGCCGCCACGCTCCGCCAGCGACTTCAAGTTGATGAACATCACCCCGCGATTGGAGCCGCCGCGGCTGCCGCCGCCCAGCACCGAGCCCACCCCGTCGACCGCCGGATCGGCCATCACGATATCGGCCAAACGTTCCTGCAACTGCTTCATGGCCTGGAACGAGATGTCCGCCGAGGCCCGGGTCGATCCGATCACGAAGCCGGAATCGTCACTCGGAAAATAGCCCTTCGGAATCTTGATGAACATCGTCACCGTCAGCGCGATGGTGGCGACGAACACCAGCATGGTCAGCCCCGGAAACCCCAGCACGGCGCGCAGCGTCCATTCATAGAACCCGACGATGCGCGCCAGCCCGCCTTCGACAAAGCGGTCGAACCAGGTCTCCTTGGCCGAAACCGGCGCGCGGATGTAGTGCGCGCAGATCATCGGCGTCACCGTCAGCGACACCACCGTCGACACCACGATGGCGAAGGTCAGCGTCAGCGAGAATTCGCGCAACAGCCGGCCGCCGATGCCCTCCATGAAGATCAGCGGCGCGAACGCCGCGATCAGCGACAGGCTGATCGACAGCACGGTGAATCCGATCTGCCTGGCGCCATCGAGCGCGGCCTGCATCGGCGCCATGCCGCGTTCGAGATTGCGGTACATGTTCTCGATCATCACGATGGCGTCGTCGACCACGAAGCCGACCGCGATCGCCAGCGCCATCAGCGTCAGATTGTTGACCGAGAATCCCGACAGCCACATTCCGGCGCAGGTTCCGGCCAGCGCCAGCGGCACCGCGATCCCGGCCGCGATGGTCGGCGTCGCCCGCCGCAGAAACACGAACACCACCAGCATCACCAGCATCACGGTCGCCAGCAATGTCCACTGCATGTCGTCGACGCTGGCGCGGATCGTGCCGGTGCGGTCGGTCACCACCGAGATATCGACGCCGGCGGGAATCCACTGCTTCAGTTCCGGCAGCAATTCCTTCACCCGGTCGACGGTCTCGATGACGTTGGCGTCGCCCTGCTTGGTGATCTGGATCAGCACCGCCGGCTGCTTGTTGAACCAGGCGATGGTCCGGCTCGAACGGGTCGCGTCCGACACCGTGGCGATGTCGGACAACAGCAGCGTGCTGCCATTGCCGCTCTTGACGACGATGTCGCGGAATTCGGCCGCGGTGCGCATCTGGCGGTTGGTGGACAGCGTCTCGCTTTGTCGCGCGCCGTCGAAACTGCCGACCGGCCCCAGCGGATTGGCGGCGACGATCGCGGTGCGCACCGCATCGGTGGAGATGCCGGCGGTCGACAGCGCCACCGGATTGAGCGCGATCCGCACCGCCGGCTGGTCGGCGCCCGAGACGGTGACGTCGCCGACGCCGGGGACCTGGGCGATGCGCTGCGCCAGCACGGTGTCGGCAACATCATAGATAGCGCTCGCCGCCATCGTCTTCGAGGTCAGCGCCAGGATGAACACCGGCGACGCGGCGGAGTTGAATTTGCGGAATTTCGGCAAGGTCGGCAGATCACTCGGCAGATCGCTGATCGAGGCGTTGATCGCGGCCTGGACGTCGCGGGCGGCGCGGTCGAGTTCGCGGCCCATCGCGAATTGCAGCTGGATCCGGGTCGAGCCCAGCGAACTGGTCGAGGTGATCTTGTCGAGGCCGGCGATCTCGCCGAGCCGGCGCTCCAGCGGCGCCGCCACCGTGGCGGCCATCACCGAGGGATCGGCGCCCGGCCGCGACGCCGTCACCATGATCATCGGAAAATCGACATTAGGCAGCGCCGCCACCGGCAGGAACACGTAGGACACCATGCCGAGCAGCAGCAGCCCGATCGCCAGCAGCGTGGTGCCGACCGGCCGCCTGATGAAGGGGGCGGACATCGACGCCATCAGGGCGTCTCCCCGGCCGGCTTGGCAATCGGCGGCGCCGGCTCGGCCGGCGGCAGCGCGCGCTCGACCCGGCGATTGAGCCGGTCCAGCGCCAGGTAGATGACCGGCGTGGTGTAGAGCGTCAGCAGCTGGCTCAGCAGCAAGCCGCCGACGATCGAGATGCCGAGCGGAAACCGCAATTCGGCGCCGGTCCCGCTTTCGATTGCCAGCGGCAGCGCGCCGAACAGCGCCGCCAGCGTCGTCATCATGATCGGCCGGAAGCGGAGCCGGCAGGCCTGCACGATCGCCTCATAGGACGACATCCCCTTGTGCCGCTCGGCCTCGAGCGCGAAGTCGATCATCATGATGGCGTTCTTCTTGACGATGCCCATCAGCAGGATGATGCCGATCAGCCCGATCACCGACAGGTCCTGGCCGAACAGCATCAGGGCCAGGATGGCGCCGACGCCGGCCGAGGGCAGCGTCGACAGGATCGTGATCGGATGGATGTAGCTCTCATACAGCACGCCAAGCACGATATAGATCGTCACCAGCGCGGCGAGGATCAGCCAGGGCTGGCCGGCCAGCGATTTGGAGAATTCGGCAGCGTCGCCGCTGTACAGCCCGACGATGGCACCGGGCATGCCGATCCGTTGCTCGATCGCCGCGACCGCCTTCACGGCGTCGCCGAGCGCGGCCCCCGGCGCCAGATTGAAGCTCAGCGACACCGCCGGAAATTGGTCATAATGCGAGATCGCCAGCGGCGCGGTGGTCCGGGTCATGGTCGCCACCGCCGAGAGCGGGACCTGGGCGCCATTGTTGCCGGGCACATAGAGTTTCGACAGCACCGAGGGATCGTGCTGATACTCGGGCATCGCCTCCAGCACCACGCGATATTGATTGGCCTGGCCGTAGATGGTCGAGATCTGGCGCTGGGCGAAGGCGTCGTTCAGCGTGTCGTTGACCGCCTGAATGCTGACGCCGAGCTGGCCGGCGCGCTGCCGGTCGATGTCGAGCGCGGCGCGCAGGCCGCCATTCTGGGCTTCCGACGAGACGTCGCGGAACAGGGGATCGCGGCGCATTTCGGCGACCAGATTGTTGGCCCACAGCCCGACCTGCGCGGCGTCGGTGCCGGTCAATGTGTATTGATATTGCGAGCGGCTCGACTGGGTCGAGATCTGGACGTCCTGCACCGCCTGGAAATACACCGTCATGCCGGGAATCGCCGCGACCCGCTGTTTCAGCCGCGCGATCACCGCGGAGACATCGGCCTGGCGCTCGCCGCGCGGCTTCAGATTCATCACCAGCCGGCCGACATTGGTGGTGGGGTTGACCGAGCCCGCGCCGATCACCGAGACCACGCCGGTGACGTCGGGATCGGCCTTGATGGCGTCGGCGGTCTCGGCCTGCCGTGCCTGCATCTCGGCGAAGGAGACGTCGGGACCGGCCTCGGTGACGGCGGTGATCGAGGCGGTGTCCTGCAGCGGCAGGAAGCCCTTCGGCGCCACCACATAGAGCACCAGCGTGGCGGCGATGGTGACGAAGGTCACCACCAGGGTCGCGCGCTGATGCCGCAGCACCCATAGCAGCGTGCGGTGATAGGATTCCGCGGAGCGATCGATCCAGCCGCTGATCGTCGCCAGGCCCGGGATCTGGCGCTCCTCGCCGGCGTGCTTGAGCAGCCGCGAGCACATCATCGGCGTCAGCGTCAACGACACGATCGCCGACGTCACCACCGCGATGGTCAGCGTCAGCGCAAATTCGCGGAACATGCGGCCGACCAGGCCGGACATGAACAACAGCGGGATGAACACCGCGATCAGCGACACCGTCAGCGAGATCACCGTGAAGCCGATTTCGCTGGCGCCGCTCAACGCCGCCTGCATCGGGCTTTCGCCGTCCTCCATGTGGCGGACGATGTTTTCGATCATCACGATGGCGTCGTCGACCACGAAGCCGGTGCCGATCGTCAGCGCCATCAGCGACAGATTGTCGAGGCTGAAGCCGGCGAAATACATCACCCCGAAGCTGGTGATCAGCGACAGCGGCAGCGCCACGCCGGCGATGATGGTGGCGCGCATCGAGCGCAGGAACAACAGCACCACCAGCGTCACCAGCCCGACGCTGAGCAGCAGGGTGAACTGCACGTCGTGCACCGAGGCGCGGATCGTCACGGTGCGGTCGGAGACCACGGTCAGCTTCACGCCGGCGGGAATCGCGCGCTGCACCTTGGGGATTTCGGCGCGGATCTGGCGCACCACCTCGATCACATTGGCGCCGGGCTGGCGCTGGATGTCGAGGATGACGGCCGGCGTGCCGTTGTACCAGCCGCCGGTGCGGTCGTTCTCCAGCCCGTCGACAATGCGCGCGACATCGCCGATCGTCACCGGCGCGCCGTTGCGATAGGCGACGATGATCGGCTTGTAGGCGTCGGCCGCCGCGATCTGGTCGTTGGCGGCGATGGTGTAGGCCTGCTGGCTGCCGTCGAGCGAGCCCTTCGGACCGGAGACGTTGGCGCCGGCGATCGCGCTACGCAGATCCTCCATCGAAATGCCGTAAGCGGCCAGCCGCGACAGATCGGCCTGCACCCGCACCGCCGGCTTCAGCCCGCCCAGCACCGTCACCTTGCCGACGCCGCTGATCTGGCTCAAGCGCTGCGCCAGCAGCGTGTCGGCGATGTCGCTCATCGCCCGCAGCGAACTGGTCGGCGAGGTCAGCGCCAGCGTCATCACCGGCGCATCGGCCGGGTTGACCTTGGCGTAGGTCGGCGGATAGGGCAGATTTTTCGGCAGGATGCCGGCGGCGGCGTTGATCGCGGCCTGGACGTCCTGGGTGGCGCCGTCGATGTCGCGGTTGAGGTCGAACTGCAGCGAGACCTGGCTGACGCCGAACGAACTGGTGGATTTCATCGCCGTCAGCGACGGGATCTGGCCGAGCTGGCGTTCCAGCGGCGCAGTGATCAGCGAGGCGACCACGTCCGGGCTGGCGCCGGGCAGCTGCGTCGTCACCTGCACGGTCGGGAAGTCGACCTGCGGCAGCGCCGACACCGGCAGGCCCCAATAGCCGAGCAGGCCGCCGAGCAGCAGCGCGATTCCCAGCAGCGAGGTCGCCACCGGGCGACGAATGAACGGTTCCGAGACGCTCATGGCTGCAACCTCATGGCTGCGACATCACGCATGCTAATATTTACGGCCCGGCGTCATGGCTGCGCCGTCTTGGCCGCGCCGTCCGCTGCGGCGCCTTGGCGCTTGCCGCCGTGACCCTCGCCCGATTTTTTGCCCGATCCCTTGCCTGATCCCTGGCCCGCCCCCTTGCCCTCGCCGCGCCGTTTGCGCGCCGGCGGCGCCAGATCGGGCGTCGGCGTCTGCTCATCGCTGCCGATCGTGACCTTGGCGCCTTCGGACAGATTGGCGAAGCCGGTGGTGACCACCCGATCGGTCGGCGTCAGACCCTTAGCGATCACCGCCTCGGTCTCGTTCTGCTGCGTCACCGTCACGGCGCGCGCGCTCACCACGTCGTCCTCGCCGATCACATAGCTGAAGGTGCCGGCGGGACCGCGCTGCACCGCCGAGGTCGGCACCACCAGCGCCTGCGGCAACGTATCCACCTTGAGCCGGACATTGACGAATTGACCGGGCCATAGCTGCAACCGGGCATTGGGAAATTCCGCCTTCAGCTTCACCGTGCCGGTGGTGGAATCGACCTGGTTGTCGATCCCGGTCAGCGTTCCGCTGTCGACCACGGTGACGCCGTCATTGCCGAACACATCGACCGGCAGCGGCGCCTTGGCGGCGGCGGCATTGACCCGCACGATCTGCTGCTGCGGCAGGCTGAATTGCACGGCGATCGGCTGCAATTGGGTGATCACGACGATGCCGGTGGCATCCGACGCCTTGATGATATTGCCCTCATCGACCTGCCGCAGCCCGGTGCGGCCCGAGATCGGCGCCACCACCTTGGTATAGCCCAGCATCACGGCGGCGTTGTCGATCGCGGCCTGATCGGAACGGACCTGAGCCTCGAGCTGCGCCACCGTCGCCTTCTGGGTGTCGGCCTGCTGCTTGGAACCGGCATTGGAGGCGGCGAGCTGCTGATAGCGCGCCAGATCGATCTTTGCATTGGCGAGCTGCGCCTGGTCCTGCGCTTTCTTGGCGACCGCCTGGTCGTATTGCGCCTGGTAGATCGCCGGATCGATCTCGGCCAGCACGTCGCCGGCCTTGACGTCCTGGCCGTCCTTGAAATTGATCGACATCAGCTTGCCGTCGACCTGGGCGCGCACCGTCACATTGTTCAAGGCGCGCACCGCGCCGACGCCGTCGAGATAGACCGGCACATCCTCGACCTTCGGGGTCGCGGCCAGCACCGGCACCGTCAGATTCGGGCGCACCCGGCCGGCGGTCTGCTTCGGGTGGAACGAGGTCCAGGCCATATAACCAAGGCCCCCCAGGATCGCCGCGGTCACCAGCAGCGCCAGCATCCGCCGTCGCGTCCGTGACGCCACCGGCCGAACGTCACTGGCATTCGTCGCTGGCCCCGAATCCGGCCTAAAGAGCATTGACCGACCTCTCCAACTTCGGCTCCCAGCCGCCACCCAGCGCCTGATACAGGCTGACGATCGCCAGCAGCCGCGACAGCTGGGTCTGGATCAGCGCATCTTCCGCCTGAAACAGTGTCAATTGGGTGTTCAGCACGGTGACGATGTCGGCAGTTCCCGCGCGCAATTGCTGCTCGGCCAGGCCGAAGGCGCGCCGCGACGACGACACCACGATGCGCTGCAGCCGCAGCCGTTCGCTGGTCTGGCGGATCGCATCCAGCGCGGTATCGACATCGGCGAAGGCCGACACCACCGTCTTGCGGTAGGTCTGCAGCAATTCGTCCTGCTGCGCCTTGGTGTATTCGAAATTGCCGAGAATCCGACCGCCATCGAAGATCGGCTGGGTCAGGCTGGCGGCGGCGCTATAGAACGCCGCCTGCGGGGTGAACAAGGCCGCCAGCGCCGCGCTTTGATAGCCGCCCTGCCCGGTCAATTGGATACTGGGAAAGAATTGCGCCCGGGCGCTGCCGACATTGGCGGTGGCCAGCGCCAGCTGGGCTTCCTGGCGCCTGATGTCGGGGCGTTGCGTCAGCAGGTCCGACGGCAGGCCAGGCGTCACCCGCGGCGAGCCGATCCGGTTCAGCGACCCGCCGGCGACGCGCACCAATTCCGGCGGACGCGCCACCAGCGTCGCCAGCGCGTTGAGATTCTGCGTTAGGGTTTGACGCAACAGCGGCACCGCGGCGCGCTGATTGGCCAGCACGCTCTCCTGCTGGGCGACTTCCAGATCGCTGCCGGTGCCGGCGTTGAGGCGCTGCTTGAAGGCGTCGAGGATCCGCCCCGCGCTGCCGATGTTGCGCTCGGCGGTGCGGATCCGGTCCTGCGCCGCCAGCACCTGGAAATAGGCGGTGGCGACCGCCGCCATGGTGGACAGCGCGACGACGTCGCGGTCGAACCGGTTGGCGGTGGACAATTGCTCGGCGGCCAGCACGGCGTCGTGATTCTTGCCCCAGAAGTCGATCTCGTAGCTGGCGCTGAGCGACGACGAAAAGGTGTTGAACGTCCGCCCGGAACTGGTGGTGACGCCGCTGGACGCCGTCGAACTCTTCGCCCGCGTCGCGCCGCCGCTGCCGCTGATGCTCGGCAACAACGCCGCGCCGGCGATCCGCGCCTGGGCGTCGGCCTGGATGATCCGCGCGCTCGCCGCGGCAATGTCGAGATTGACGGTCTGCGCCTCCTCGATCAGCTCAGTGAGTTCCTTGGAGCGAAAGCCGCGCCACCAATCCAGCGCCGGCGGCGCCTCGACCGCACTGGCGGCCGCCGCCTTGTAGCCGATCGGAACATCGAGCGCGGGGTCCGGCAGGTCGGCGGTCAGGATGCAGCCGCCGGTCGCCGCCGCAACGGCGAGACCGGCCACCAGCCTGACCGAGCGTACGAAGCCACTCAATGATTTGCTCATGCCCGCGACATTCCGGCGCATCGCGGGGGCGACGGCGGCATGATCCCGTGCCGGGAGCGCGACTGCCGGGAGCGCGACGCCGCACGATCTATTTCACCAGTCAGTTGCGACAGGTTCACAGGAGAACACTTTCATGAAATCAGCACGGCATTGTAGCGACCGGAAGGTGCGCCGCACAGAGGCATCTCCCGCTTCGCGCGCGGCAAAGCCCGGCGCCGATTCGCCGAGGCCCACACGAACGTCTCACAAAGGCATATTTCAAGGGCATTTCATATACTTGACGCCGGTGCCGAATGCGGCGAATCTTACAAAGATTTCATGTCTAAATTCGGCAACGGAGGATTCGTCGGGTCCATTTCCTGAAATTGCGCTGCGAGCCGTCTGAAACTTTGTCGGCGGAGGATCGTATCTCGGGAGCTGGGGTCACGGGGGCTGAGAATGCGCGTCGCAGTTGTTGGAACGGGAATCGCGGGCAACGCCGCCGCTTGGGCGCTGTCGCGCCGTTATCCCGTGACGCTCTATGAGCGCGAGCTGCGGCCGGGCGGCCACAGTCATACCGTCACGGTCGATTATGACGGTATTCCCATCGCGGTCGATATCGGCTTCATCGTCTATAATGAACACAATTATCCCGACCTGACCGCGCTGTTCGCGCATCTGGGCGTCGAGACCGTGGCAAGCTGCATGAGCTTTGCGGTCTCCGCCGACGCCGGCCGGTTCGAATGGAAAGGTGGCGGCTCGACCTGGTTCGACACCGCCAAAGGCCTGTTCGCGCAACCGCGCAATCTGTTGTCGCCGTCCTATCTGCGAATGCTGCGCGACATCTTGCGCTTCAACGAGCGCAGCGTCGCCGATTTCGCCGCCGGGCGGCTCGCCGGGCTGACGCTCGGCGACTATTTCGCGCTGCGTCAATTCGCGCCGCGGCTGCTGACGGATTATCTGGCGCCGATGGGCGCCGCGATCTGGTCGGCGCCCGCCGATCGCATCCTGGAATTCCCGGCGGAAAACTTCATCGCCTTCTTCAACAATCATCGCCTGCTGCATTACGACCGTCCGGTGTGGCGCTCGGTCAAGGGCGGTAGCCAGCGCTATGTCGAAAAGCTGATCGCCGGCAACAAGGAGCGGTTGCGGCTGGGCTGCGCGGTGACCGCGGTCGAACGCACCAAGCAAAGCGTCATCGTCAGCGACAGCCACGGCAACCGCGAGACCTACGATCATGTGGTGATCGCCGCGCATAGCGATCAGGCGCTGGCGATGCTGGCCGATCCCAGCGATGACGAGCGCGGCATTCTGGGCGATATCGGCTATGCGCCGAACCAGGTCTATCTGCATCGCGATCCGCGGCTGATGCCGAAGCGCAAAGGCGCCTGGGCGTCGTGGAATTTCCTGCGCTGGCGCCGCGACGGCACGCCGCTCAACGACGTCGCCGTCACCTATTGGATGAACCGGCTGCAGGGCATCGACGATGCCAGGCCGCTGTTCGTCAGCCTCAACCCGCCTTTCGCGCCGGATCCGGCGCTGACCTTCGGGCAATATCGCTTCGACCATCCGCACTACACCGCCGCCGCCTTCGCCGCGCAAAAGCGGCTCGGCGAGATCCAGGGCCAGCATAACACCTGGTTCTGCGGCGCCTGGACCGGCTATGGCTTCCACGAGGACGGCTTGCGCTCGGGGCTCGCGGTGGCGCAAGCGCTCGGCGCCCCGGTGCCATGGCGCGGGCCGCCGCCCGAATTCGCCCAGGCCGCGGAATAGCCATGCCGCATCCCGCCGAAATCGCCCCAGCGACTGCCGGCCCGGCCGCGGCAGCCTTGTATGTCGGCGACGTGATGCATGCCCGGCTCAAGCCGATGGGCCATCGCTTCAGCTATCGGGTGATGAGCCTGCTGATCGATCTCGGCCGGCTCGATCAGGCCGACCGGCTGTCGCCGCTTTTTGGTGTCGACCGCGCGGCGCTGTACAGCTTTCGCCAATCCGACCACGGCCCGCGCGACGGCTCGTCATTGCGCGATTACGCGCAGCGTTGCGCCACGGCGCATGGCATCGACCTGACCGGCGGAAGGGTGTGGCTGCTATGTTATCCACGCCTGCTCGGCTACACCTTCAATCCGCTGTCGGCTTATTTCTGCTACGCCGCCAATGGCGACCTCGCTTTGGTGATCTACGAGGTCCGCAATACCTTCGGCGACATCCACGCCTATGTGCTGCCGGTGCGGCCAGGCGAGATCAGCGCCGCCGGGCTCCGCCAGGAGCAGGACAAGCTGTTCTACGTCTCGCCGTTCATTGAGATGGCAATGCGCTATCACTTCCGGGTGGCGCCGCCCGGCGACAGCGTCAAGCTACGGATTCTGGAAACCGACCGCGACGGCCCGCTGCTGGCCGCGACCTTCCACGGCTGCCGCCAGGAACTGACCACCAGGGCGCTGCTACGCGCCTTCGCCTCGCTGCCGCTGGTGACGTTGAAGATCATGGCGGCGATCCATTGGGAGGCGCTGCGATTGTGGATCAAGGGCGCGCGCCTGGTGCCGCGCCCGCCCGCGCCGCCGCAGCCAAACTTTGCGAGTGGCCCCCATGATGGCTATGATCGTCATGATCAGTTGAGTGAGAGGGCATTATCGGCAACCGCACCGAAGCCCGGTTCTCGGAAAGGTGCTTCAGTCCAATGAAGGTCGACCAGCAGTCTATTCGCGCGGCCTATGAGACCATTGCCCAGACAGAGTTGCTGTTCGATGGCAGCGTGGACCCGCAGCTGGTCGCGTTGACGCCGGAGAATGTCGATGCCGAACTGGCCGATCTGCCGCGCATCGTCAGGCTGGCGTTCTCATTCGGCTCGCGCTTGCGGCGCGGCACGCTCGACGTCACCCTGCCCGACGGCCGCAAGGTCCGGCTCGGCGGTCAGGAGCCCGGCCCCTCGGCGGCGATGACACTGTATGGCTACGGCTTTGCCTCGCGCCTGCTCAATGGCGGCGATATCGGCATCGCCGAGGCCTATCTACACGGCGAATGGGACACGCCGGACCTGACCCAATTCCTCTATCTGTTCTGCATCAATCACGAATTGATCCAGGCGATGCTCGGCGATAACCCGCTGATGCGCTTCGTCCAGATCGTGCGGCACTGGTTCAACCGCAACACCCGCGCCCAGGCCAAGCGCAACATCTTCGCGCATTACGACATCGGCAATGCGTTCTATTCGGCCTGGCTCGACCCCAGCATGACCTATTCGTCGGCGCTGTTCGAGGAGCACACCCAGGACCTCACCGCGGCGCAGACCAACAAATATCGCCGCCTCGCCGAAGCCATCGATCTGCGTCCGGGACACCGCCTGCTGGAGATCGGCTGCGGCTGGGGCGGTTTTGCCGAATACGCCGCCAAGCATTGCGGCGCCTCAGTGGTCGGCCTCACCATCAGCAAGGAACAGCGCGACTTCGCGCAACAGCGCGTGCAGCAGGCGGGCCTCGGCGACAAGGTCGAGATCAAATTCCAAGACTATCGCGACGAGCGCGGCCAATATGACCGCATCGCCTCGATCGAGATGATCGAGGCGGTCGGCGAGCAATTCTGGCCGCAATATTTCTCACAACTGCGCGACCGGCTGCGGCCCGGCGGGCTGGTGGGAATTCAGGCCATCACCATTCAGGACAAATTCTTCCAGGCCTATCGCCGCGAAGTCGATTTTATCCAGCGCTATGTGTTCCCCGGTGGAATGCTGCCCTCGCCAAATGTGCTGAAATCGCTCGGCGAGAAATTCGGCGTTCCTGTCATTCGCGAGCACATCTTCGGGCAAGATTATGCCAAGACGATCGCGACCTGGAGAGATAATTTCCGCGCCGCCTGGCCGACGCTGACACCGCTCGGCTTCGACGATCGCTTCCGGCGGCTGTGGGAATACTATCTGGCCTATTGCGAGGCCGGATTCCTGTCCGGCAATATCGACGTCCGCCAGGTGGTATTCGCCAAGGCCCGATGATCGCGCCGCCGCGCGGCGCCGTGGGCGCTGCCTTGTGCGGTCGAACGCGCTCCACTAGGCTCGCGCCACCATCCCCAACAATCCGGTAGATCCCCACAGCATGACCATTCATCACGACGTCGTCGCGGCCATCGGCAACACCCCCCTGATCAAATTGCGCCACGCCTCGGAGGCGACCGGCTGCACCATTCTGGGCAAGGCCGAGTTCATGAATCCGGGACAGTCGGTGAAGGACCGCGCGGCGTTGTTCATCATCCGCGACGCGGTCAAGCGCGGGGCGCTGCGGCCCGGCGGCGTGGTGGTCGAGGGAACCGCCGGCAATACCGGGATCGGGCTGGCGCTGGTCGCCAATGCGCTCGGCTTTCGCACCGTGATCGTGATTCCGAAAACCCAGAGCCAAGAGAAGAAGGACATGCTGCGGCTATGCGGCGCCGAGCTGATCGAAGTGCCGGCGGTGCCCTATGCCAACCCCGACAACTACGTCAAACTGTCCGGCCGCCTCGCCGACCAGCTCGCCAAGTCCGAGCCGAACGGCGCGATCTGGGCCAATCAGTTCGACAACATCGCCAACCGCCAGGCCCATATCGACACCACCGCGCCGGAAATCCTGGCGCAGACCGGCGGCAAACTCGACGGCTTCGTCTGCGCGGTCGGCACCGGCGGCACGCTGGCCGGCATGTCGCTCGGCCTCAAGGCCCGCAACGCCAAGATCCGCGTCGCGCTGGCCGACCCGATGGGCTCGGCGCTGTACAATTACTACAAGCACGGCGCGCTGAAATCCGAAGGCTCCTCGATCACCGAGGGCATCGGCCAGGGCCGCATCACCGCCAATCTCGAAGGCGCGGTGATCGATGACGCCTACCAGATCGAGGACGGCGAAGCGGTGCCGATCATCTACGACCTGCTGCTGCACGAAGGCCTGTGCCTTGGCGGCTCCAGCGGCATCAATGTCGCCGGCGCGATCCGGATGGCCAAGGATCTCGGCCCCGGCCATACCATCGTGACCATCCTGTGCGACTATGGCAGCCGCTATCAGTCGAAGCTGTTCAACCCCGATTTCATGCGCGGCAAGAACCTGCCGGTGCCGGAATGGCTGGAAACCCGCAGCACGATCGACGTGCCGTTCGAAACGGCGTGAGGCCGCGCAATCCGATGTGATCGACACGCCCGGCCACCAGTTGGTCGCGAGCCATATGGTGACGCCGGTACTACGCATTTGTCGTTGAACAGCGGCAACCTGCGTCGGCAGCAGCCGCCGATTTGATCGAAATTGCTCGGCACGGTTAACCCCGAAGCAACCGTGCACACAGAACCGGCGCCGTCATCAACTCCGGAGTCATGCCTGCAGACGCATCCTTGCGGAAACAAGGATGCACGACGCCATGCCGATCTTCAGACATTCCTCCGCCGTCGCCCTGGCCTCGCTCGCGCTGCTGTTGGCCGTCGGCGCGCTGTTGGGCGGCGGTGCAAGCGAGCGGTTCGATCCCTGGCTGTACGACCCGGTGACCTACGCGCCGCGGGCCGCCGTAGCCGAGCACGACAATCTCTTCACCGAGGACGCGACGCCCGCCGAACGCGTCAAAGACTTGTTCGACCAGATCGGTACCGGCAAGCCAAAGCCCGCCAAGCGCTACTCGTCGCTGTCGACCGTGATCCGGTAGCGCATGCCGCCGCGGCATGATCGTCGCCGAATTCTGGACTATTTCCTATCTTCCTAGCCGTGTGGGGCGCCGGAAACTCAAAATTCGCCGCGCCCCGCGCGACGCCGCCTCAATGCCGCGAAAACAGATCGCGCAGCCGGCACAGCGAGGTCGTGATGTCGAAGCGCTGGTCTGGCAGCGTTTCGCCGGCAACGAGGCGATCGATGGCGCGGGCCGGATTGGTCTCGCCGGTGAGCATCACGTCGGCGCCGCGCTTCTTCATGTGGCGGACGTAGCCGTCGCCGGCGCTGCTGGCCAGAATGATCTCGACGCCGTCGAGCGGATGCGGGCCGTCGTCCTTGAAGTAGTGCGGCAACTGCTCCTTGGTCAGTTCGATCCGCGCAGGCTCCGGCAGCGGCTGGCCGGCGCGCTGCTGGCTCAGGTCATAGACCAGCCAGCGCGGCGTCTGGCCGGCATGGCCGGTGATGGTAGCCCAGTCCTTGGTCGCAACCGCGATCTTCATGCCCCTGCCTTCCGATGGAAACGCCTCGTTGCCGCTTAGCACACCATCGTTGCGGCGTCCGTCAAGCCGTCGCTTGGTCGTGGCTCGCATGCACCGCAGATACTATTTGACAGGAGATGGTCATCTGATTATATTCCTATCGTCCTGTCCGTGAGGGGCGCTTCTCGAGGGCGCTTGTGAAGCGGGACAGAGCACTTCGCTGGGCAACCAGCGGGGTCAATGGCCGGGCGGAGCCAGCGATGGCGAAGCCCGGTTGGATGCGGCGTCCCGCGCGCGTGCCTCGCAAGCATGCCCCGGGAGGTTTTGGGTCCCCGTCCGGCTCCACTATGAGAGCCTGCCACTGGTTAGTTGGCTGGACGCGGGACAGGCGAACGGCGGGAAACCGTCGGGATCAAGCGGTGCAACGGTATCGCGCCTGTCCCCGGAAGCACGGGCCGAAAACCGAAAATCGCCGCGGTGGGCGCGCCCTTGAGGCGACGCGACCGGCCTCGCAAGCCGATCGCGCACAACCACCACTCCCGCGCCTCACGGCGCGCCCCCGCCCCTCACTTCTCAGGGGCGTTCCTGCGCAAACCTCGGGCTCATCGGAGCCGCGAGATCGTGAAGCTGCGCCGCTACTCAGGATGCGGTCGGGGGATGCGGCAGACGAAGGCCCGTGTCGCGAAGGATGCACGACACGACGCGCTGCAACGCTTCCGATCAACATTCCTCATGGTTGGAGACGCGCGCAACTGCGCGCTCCTCACCACGACGGTCAGTGCAGTGGCGCAGCTCTCCCCGAGGCCGAACTATCAGCGCAAGATCTGGCCGAGAAACAGCTTGGTCCGCGCGTGCTGCGGATTGGAGAAGAATTCTTCCGGCGCGTTGGCCTCGATGATCTGGCCGGCGTCCATGAACACCACGCGGTTGGCGACCTGTTTGGCAAAGCCCATTTCGTGGGTCACCACCATCATGGTCATGCCTTCCTCGGCGAGGTCGACCATGGTGTCGAGTACTTCCTTGACCATTTCGGGATCCAGCGCCGAGGTCGGCTCGTCGAACAGCATCACTTTCGGGTTCATGGATAGCGCACGGGCGATCGCGACGCGCTGCTGCTGACCGCCGGAAATCTGCCCGGGATATTTGTCGGCCTTGTCGGGAATCCGCACCCGCTCGAGATATTTCATCGCCTCGGCCTCGGCGTCCTTTTTCGGAATGTTGCGGACCCAGATCGGCGCCAGCGTGCAGTTTTCCAGCACGGTCAGATGCGGGAACAGATTGAAGCTCTGGAACACCATGCCGACTTCGCGGCGCACCTCGTCGACATGTTTCAGGCTCGGGCCGAGATCGATGCCGTCGACCACGATCTCGCCTTCCTGGAATTCCTCCAGCGCGTTGACGCAGCGGATCAGCGTCGATTTGCCGGAGCCCGAGGGGCCGCAGATCACGATGCGCTCGCCCTTGGCGACGTCGAGGCTGATGTCGCGCAGCACATGGAAGTCGCCATACCATTTGTTCAGTCCGGCGACGGAAACGATCGGTTTTTCGGCCATCAACTTGGTCTCTCAGGTGCGCCGGTGGGCATTGAGCCGGTGTTCGACGAATAGCGAATAACGCGACATGCCGAAGCAGAACACGAAGTAGATCATCCCGGTGAAGGCGAAGCCGGTGAACAGCGTTGTCGGCGTCGACCACACCGGATCGGCGAACGACGCCCGCAGGCTTCCGAGCAGATCGAACAGCGCCACGATCGACACCAGCGAGGTGTCCTTGAACAGCGCGATGAAGGAATTGACCAGGCCGGGAATGACGTGGCGCAAGGCCTGCGGCATCACCACCAGACCGGTGGTCCGCCAATAGGACAGCCCGAGCGCGCTGGCGGCCTCGGCCTGGCCGCGCGGAATTGCCTGCAAGCCGCCGCGAATGACTTCGGCATTATAGGCGCCGGCGAACAGCGCAATGCCGATCAGCACCCGCACCAATCCGTCGATGGTGAAATTGCCGGGCAGGAACAATGGCAGCATATAGGTGGCGAAAAACAGCACTGTGATCAGCGGCACGCCGCGCCAGAATTCGATGAAGCCGACCGAGAACACCCGAATCAGCGGGATCGTCGAGCGCCGTCCCAACGCCAGCGCGATCCCGATCGGCATCGAGGCGACGATGCCGGTGACCGACACCACCAGCGTTATCAGCAAGCCGCCCCAGCGCCGCGTGCCGACGATCGGCAGCCCCCCGCGATCGAGCTCGAGCAGCACGATCACCACGGCGATTCCGGCGAACAGCCCCAGCGACGTCAGCAGCACGCGCCAGCCATTGCGCGCCCCGCCGGTGATCACGAACACCAGCAGCGAGACGATCACCGCGCTCGCCGCCAGATCGGCCCATAGCGGATGGCTGGACGACTGGATCAGATCGCGCAACGCGGTCAGCGGCCAGATCAGCACCGCCAACGCCGCGGCGATCCAGCCGATCGCGGTGCCCGCCAAAGCCGCGACGGAGCCGTATTGCGCCAGCTTGCGCCCGGCGGTGCCGATGCTGCCGACCAGGCCCGACAGCATGTCGGCGGTCCAGCTCATCACGAAGGCGTGCAGCCCGCCGCCATGCAGCAGGAAATACGCCACCACCGGAAAGGCGATGAAGAACAGCCCGGCATTGAGGCCCTTGGCCGGCGCGCGCGGAATCAGCAGCGGCAGCAACAGCAGCGCCGCCAGGCCGAAGGTCAGGTCGACGCGCCAGCGCTCCGGCTCGGGATAGAAGCCGTAGATGAATTGCGAGAATTTTGCCTCCACGAACGGCCAGCAGGCCCCGACCGTGTGGCCGGCAGTCTCGGCAAGACAGGCGTCGCGGTTGTCGCCGGTCCATACAGCGTCGATCAGCAGGAATTTCACCGACGGCACCACGGTGAAATACAGCAGCAGGATGCCCAGAATGGTCAGGATGATGTTGGTCGGCGAATTCAGCAGACGGGTTCGCACCAGCCCGGCAAAACCCGTGGTGCGGACCGGCGCGTTGCGCGGCGGCACCAGATCCTTGGCGACAAACGCCGATGCGGCCAGTTCGCTCATGCACCCATGCTCCGGCCGATCCGCCACCCGTAGAAACTCATCAGCGCGCTGGTGACCAGCGAAATCAACAGATAGACGCCCATGGTGATGGCGATGACCTCGATCGCCTGCCCGGTCTGGCTCAGCGTGGTGCCGGCAAACACCGAGAACAGGTCGGGATAGCCGATCGCCACCGCCAGCGAGGAGTTCTTGGTCAGGTTCAGATATTGGTTGGTCAGCGGCGGCAGGATCACCCGCAGCGCCTGCGGCACCACGACCAGACGCAGGGTCGCGCCGCGCGACAGGCCGAGCGAGGCCCCGGCTTCCATCTGCCCCTTATGGACCGATTGGATGCCGGCGCGCACGATCTCGGCGATGAAGGCGGCGGTGTAGGTCGACAGCGCCAGGGTCAGCGCGACGAATTCCGGCGCGACCCGCGCGCCGCCGACGAAATTGAAGCCGCGCAGCGCCGGGATCTCGAAATGGAACGGCTTGCCGAAAATGGCGATGGCGAGCAGCGGCAGCCCGATCAGTACCCCGATCACATAGGGCCAGATTTTCAGCAGATGTCCGGTGTTAAACAGCCGACGCCTGGCATAGACCGGCAGCAGCAGCGCGATCACGATGGCGATCACCAGCGCGACCAGAAAGCCCGTCGTCCCGGCTTCGGCGATCGGGCTCGGCACCACGAAACCGCGATTGCTGAGGAAGATGCTGCCGAACACCGATACGCTTTGCCGCGGAGTCGGCAGCGCGCCGAGCACCGCCAGATACCAGAACAGGATCTGGAACAGCAGCGGCAGGTTGCGCACCAGCTCGACATAGCCGCCGGCGATCCGCGACAACAGCCAGTTCGGCGACAGCCGGCCCAACGCCACGATGAAGCCGATCACCGTGGCGAAGAAGATGCCGATCACCGACACCAACAAAGTATTGACCAGGCCGACCAGGAAAACCCGGGTGTAGCTGTCGGATTCCGTATAGGGGATCAGCGTCTGGCTGACCCCGAAGCCGGCGGTCTGCGACATGAAGCCGAAGCCCGAGGCGATGTTCTGATTGCGCAGATTGTCGCGGGCGTTGTCAAAGACCTCGTAGGACACCCAGGCCAGCGCCGCCACGAACAGCAGCTGGACCACGAGTCCTTTCCATCCGGACCGCCCGCCCAGCAGCCGGCGCAGTTTTGCGACATATTGCGCCGGCGGTGGGCGGGCTTCGATCGCCATCTGCGATTCGATCAGCGGATCGGCGGCGCGTATTGAATGCCGCCCTTGTTCCAGAGCTGGTTGAGGCCGCGCGCAATGCCGAGCTTGGAGCCGGAGCCGACGTTGCGGTCGAAGGACTCGCCATAATTGCCGACCGCCTTGACGATCCGCGTCACCCAATCCTTGGTGAGACCGAGCTGCTCACCGAGATTGCCGTCGGTGCCGAACACCCGCTTCAGCTCCGGCTTGTCGGACTTCGCCATCTCCATCACGTTCGACTGGTTGATGCCGAGCTCCTCGGCGTTGATCATCGCGAACAGGGTCCACTTCACAATGTCGAACCACTGGTCGTCGCCGTGGCGAACCAGCGGGCCGAGCGGCTCCTTGGAGATGACTTCGGGCAGCACGCCGTGATCGGCCGGATTCGCCAGCTTCAGGCGCTGGGCGTAGAGCTGCGACACGTCGGAGGTGAAGACGTCGCAGCGGCCGGATTCATAGGCCTTGATCGCCTCGTCGGCATTGGCGAAGGCGATCACCTCGTACTTCATGTTGTTGCCCTTGAAATAGTCGGCAACATTCTGCTCGTTGGTGGTCCCGGTCTGCACGCAGATCGAGGCGCCGTTCAATTCCAGCGCCGAATTCACCTTGAGTGATTTCTTCACGAGAAAGCCCTGGCCGTCATAATAGGTCACGCCGGTAAAATTGACACCGAGCGAGGTATCGCGCGACAGCGTCCAGGTGGTATTGCGCGACAGCACGTCGATCTCGCCGGACTGCAGCGCGGTAAAGCGATCCTTGGCCGACAGCGGGACGAACTTCACCTTGCTCGGATCGTCGAGCACCGCGGCCGCAATGGCGCGGCAGACATCGACATCGAGGCCGGTCCAATTGCCCTTGTCGTCGGGAGACGAGAAGCCGGGAAGGCCCTGGCTCACGCCGCAGGACAACATCCCGCGGTCCTTGACCGTCTTCAGGGTCTGCGCGTCCGCCGCCTGGATCGAGAACCCGGCGGCGAGAGCGAGAGAAAGAACGAGAGATACGCGTTTCATGGCGAAGCCTTTCAAGGGATATCCTGGCCGCTTATATCGGCATTCTTGTCTTGGTGCTGTCGAAAAGAGTCCCGCCGCGCCCTTGTCCACGTCATCCGTGCTCCCGTCAGCCGGTCAAACCCGGTGGGGTCGGACAAACGGTCCATCAGAATCGCGGCAAGCCCCAACGCACGGCCACAAGAACTCTGCCATGCATCACAGAACGAGTTGAGCGCCGGGTCAAGGGGTTGACGGCGATGTTCTGTGACCTGCTATTAGGCAGACCGCCCGGCAGCCGCCTGGCGCGGCATCTTTCATGGGTCGCCGCGGCTGCGGATGACCGATTTTGGCTAGTGACCTACCAATGACATCCTCCGACGCTCGCGGCACGTCCGCCTCGCTCAGCACTCAAACCAGCCTGGTGACCGCAGGTCGCGACACGCTGGCGCAGAAGGGTTTCGTCAATCCGCCGGTAGTGCGCGGCTCGACCGTGCTGTACCCGACCGCCGCCGATCTGCACGCCCATCGCGGCGAGTTCAGTTATGGCCGTCACGGAAACCCGACCACCAAAGCGCTGCAGCAGGCGCTGATGGCACTGGAAGGACCGATGTGTGCCGGCGTCGGGCTAACGCCCTCCGGCGTGTCGGCGATCTCGACCACACTGCTGGCTGTTTTAAAGGCAGGTGACCACTTGCTGGTCTGCGACAACGCCTATCGGCCGACGCGAGTTTTTTGCGATACGCTGCTGGCGCGGTTCGGCGTCGAGACCAGCTATTTCGATCCCCTGATCGGCGCCGGCATCGCCGCGCTGATTCGGCCCAATACCCGCGCCGTCATGGTCGAGGCGCCGGGCTCGCAAAGCTTCGAGATGCCCGACATCCCCGCGATCGCCGCCGTCGCCCACGACCATGGCGCGCTGGTGATCGACGACAACACCTGGGCCACGCCGCTGTATCACCGCTCACTGGACCAGGGCGTCGATATCAGCATCCAGGCCGCGACCAAATATATCGGTGGCCATTCCGACATCATGTTCGGCACCATCTCGGCCAATGCGAAAGCCTGGCCGCAGGTCTCCGAGGCGATCCGCCTGCTCGGGGTTTGCGCCGGACCGGACGACGTGTTCTTGGCGTTGCGCGGACTGCGGACAATGGCGGTGCGGTTGGCGCATCATCAGCAATCCGCGCTCGAGATGGCGCGCTGGCTCGAGGCGCGGCCGGAAGTGCTCCGGGTCTTGCACCCTGCCCTTGAATCCGATCCCGGCCATGCGATCTGGAAGCGCGACTTCACCGGCGCCTCCGGCCTGTTCAGCATCGTGCTGAAGCCGGCGCCGCAACAGGCCGTCGACGCCCTGCTCGACACCGTGCAGCTGTTCGGCATGGGCTATTCCTGGGGCGGCTTCGAGAGCCTGGTGATTCCGTTCGACTGCGCCAGCTATCGCACCGTGACGCCGTGGCAGCCCGGCGGCCCGGCGCTGCGGCTCCATATCGGACTGGAAAGCCTCGACGATCTCAAGGCCGATCTGGAGCGTGGGTTTGCGGCGTTCAACGCCGCCAAGGCATAATTGGAGCCGTGATCGCAGCCGCGAGCGGACGGTGGCTCAATTGCTCAGCGTCTTTGAGCCGCGGCTGCGGTTCTTCACGATCAGCATGATGTTGCGCACATAGATGACCGTCGCCATCGCCTGGCCGAGGATGATCACCGGCTCGCGTTTGGCGATGCCATAGACCAGCGTCATCAAGCCGCCACCCATCGAGAAGAACCAGAACGCCATCGGCACCACGCTCTTGCCCGCGCGCTCGCTGGAAATCCATTGCACCAGGAAGCGCGCGGTAAACAGCAGCTGCGCCACCAGGCCGAAGGCCAGCCAGAAATCGAATTTGGCGACGAACACATCGTACAGATAGTCGCTCAGCTCCTGCCCGAATTGGATCAGCATCACTTCACCTCGGTCGCATCGGGCGTCGATTTCTTGCGGCGGATCAGCCACCACACCCCTGCAAGATCCATCAGCCCGATCCACAGCCGATCGAAGAATCCGTAATTGGAGACGCCCGAGTGGCGCGGGCGGTCGGTGACGTCGACATAGGCGATCTCGAACCCCTCGCGCCGCACCAGAGCCGGCAGGAACCGGTGCAGGCCGTCGAAATAGGGCAATGCCAGAAACACCTCGCGGCGGAATGCCTTCAGGCCGCAGCCGGAATCGCGGGTGCCGTCGCGCAGGATCGCGCCGCGCACCCGGTTGGCGACCCGCGATTGCAGCTTCTTGAAGCCGGTATCCTTGCGTCCTACCCGCTGTCCCGCGGCCAGACCGACGCGCTCGCCACCGGATTCGATCGCCGAAATCAGGTCCGGAAGGAAGGCCGGATTGTTCTGGCCATCGCCGTCCAGCGTCGCCACCAGCGCGCCGCGCGCGGCGCGCACGCCGGTGCGCACCGCCGCCGACTGGCCGGCGGATTGGGCGTGGCGGATCTGGCGCAGATTATCGCGCTGCTGCATCAGCGCCGAGATCCGCTGCGGCGTGGCGTCGGAGGAGCCGTCGTCGACATAGATGATCTCGAAGGCCCAGCGGCCGTCGAGCGCGGCGGCGATTTCGGCAATCAGCGGGGCCACATTATCGGCTTCGTTGCGGACCGGCACCACGATCGACACAGCGGGAGCAGCGCCGGAATTTGTCAAAGCATTATCCATTTCTCGGAACAAGTCGCAGTCGGGAACCCGCGCCGGGCGGGCTCCGCAGGGCTCGCTTCTATGGGGCGATGGCCCCGCGGGCAACCTTTTTGAGCCGGCTCCAGGATGGCCCCGGCAGCGGATCGATGCGGCCATCGTGGCGAATGATAAAGGCAAGATGACGCGCGGCGAACCAGTAACGCACCGCCATCGCGCCGACCAGCCCCAACAGCGCGCCTGCGACCACGTCGCTGGGGTGATGCGCCAGCAGCACCAGCCGGCTGGCGCAGATCAGCAAGGCATAGGCGATCATCACGCCGCGCGCCCGCGGCCAAAGCGCCGCGATGGCGAAAGCCAGCGCGAAGGCGGTGGTGGCGTGCCCCGAGGGAAAGCTCGAATAGGCTTCCTTCCAGGACAGCAGCGAAAAATTGAACGGATTGGCGCTGCCGCCGACGAATGGCCGGCCACGCCCGACCGCGCCCTTGATGACCTCGCCGGCCAGGACCGGCAGCAGTACCGAGAGAAAGACGAACTGCATCCTGATGCCAACGCTGACCAGAACCCGGCGTCCCACGCCGCGCAAGGTCGACAGCAGCAGCGCAATCACAATCAGGATCGCCACCAGTGCCGACAGCACATAGTTGGATTTTCCGAAGTCGGTCAGGATCCGGACCGGCCAGAGCGCGGCGGTACCGCGCGGCGGCATCAACCCGATCTCGATCGCGTCCAGCGCATACATCAGGCCGACGATCGCGCCCGCCATGATCGCCGTCAGCAGCAATGCCCGCCGCGCCCAATAGCGCGCCGCCGCCGCGCGGCGGCTATGCGATGGCGACCGCAGGATTTGCACCACCGCGCCCACAAGCAACGACAGCAATCGCGCGGGGTAGCCTGCCGCTGCCGCCACAGCCTCGCGCGATTCCATCTTATTCCGTACCCTCGGAGCGGAATACCGCCACCGAGATGGTCCGGCCTTGTGAGTAATTGTAACCGTCGATCCGGGCCGCCACGTTGTATCGCAGCCCGATGGCTTCGGCCCGCGCCGCGAAGGCCCGCTCGCTGCGGCTCTCGATCAGCGCGAAGCGGCAGCTACCCTGTCCGAGGAAATCCGCCGCCCCGGAGCCGTCGGTGAGCAGCGTCGAGGTGCCGGTCATGAACACCAGGCTGGGCTCGTGATAGCCGGCGGCGGCGGCCTTCGGCCCGACGCAGACCACACTGCGCAGCGCGCGGGCGATCTCGACGCTGGGAAACAGCGGCGTCAGGGACGGCAGCACCACGCCGAAGATCGCGATGCTGAGAAACAGCGACGCCATGACCGCGTTCAGCAATGAGCCCTCGGCGTGATTGTGATCGAACAGACGCCACGCCCATAGGCCGAAGATCAGCGAGGCGGCCACGAACGGCCAGGCCAGAAACGCCGGCTGACGCGTCAACGCGATCGCCAGGATGATGACCAGGGTAAGCAGGATGGCGGGAATCGCAAACCACCAGGCGGCGCCGCGGGTCAGCCACGAGCGCGACAGCACGCGGCGCTCCAGCGCGCCAACGGTCAGGATCGCGATTGCCGGATACAGCGGCAGCACATAATGCGGCAGCTTGGTCATCACCAGTTCGAACACGATCCAGGACGGCAGCAGCCAGGCCAGCAAATATTGTGCGCCGGGCTCGCGGCGCGCCCGCCACACCGCGGGCGCGGCCATCGCCGCCAGCGGCGCGCCGGGCCAGAACGTGATCCACAACAGCAGGAAATAGGTGCCAGGCGGCGCGCCATGCGACTCCTGCCCGTGGGTGATCTTGCTCAGCATGTCGCCGCCGATCGAGTCGGCGAAGAAACTGTCGCCGGCGCGCAGATAGATCGCAACGAACCAGGGCAGCACCAGCAGCAGCAGCCACAGCGATCCCCACAGCGGCCGCAGCCGCCACAGCCACGATGCCGACCGATCGAGAATCGCCAGCGTGCCGACCGTCAGCACCACCAACATCAGGATCAACGGCCCCTTGAGCAGGATGCCTGCGGCCAGCCCGGTCCAGAAGATCGCCGGAACCGCCCAAGCTTTTCGATCGGCCTCCTCACCGCGCTGCCAGGACAGATAGATCCGTGCCATCGCGCCCATCGTGGCTACGACGGTGAACAGCAAGAACGCATCGGTCTTGGCCAGCCGGGACTCCACGCCGAGCAGAATCGAGCTGCACATAATCAATGCCGCCAGCACGGCGCCGCGCCGGGTGACGAAGGCCAGCGCGGTCCAATAGGTCATCAGCACCGCGCCGATCGCGCCCAGCATCGAGGGCACGCGGTACAGCCAGATCCGGACTTGGGCGCGTGGCAGGCCGAGCTCGGAGGCGGTTTCCACCACCGCCGCCTGCAGCCAATAGATCCCGACCGGCTTTTTGTAGCGCACCTCGTCCTGGAAACGGATATCGACGAAATCGTCGGCCTCCACCATCTGCTTGGTGGCCTGCGCGAAGCGGGCCTCGTCGCGATCGATCGGCGGAATATTGAAAAAGCCCGGCAGAATGAACAACAGACCCAGCAACGCCAGAAACGCCACCGCGCGAACATGGCTGGCGGTGACGAAATCGAGCGCGGCGATCAGCCCGCGGCCGGGATTGCGGCCCTTGCGGTCGTCGCGCGGCGCGCCGAATCCGGGTTTTGGGCGGGGTTTTGGAGAGATCTCGGACATCGGTTTCGCATACGCTGAAACCAATAGCCGGACAACTAGTTAGCCGCGTCCTATTGGATTCTGACGACGACTGTGTCTGCAGCGCCCGACGCATCCATCACGGTGAGGCGGACAAAGCCTGGTCCGGGCGGTTCGACCAGACGCTGGCGGCGACGGCCAATGTCCCCGACCGCAACCCCGTTGACCAGCATCGTCAGCGGCAGCACGCCGCCGGCGACCTTGACCGGCAGCGATCCCGCCGCGGCCGGGCCCAAGGCATCGATTCGTGCGCCATCCGGCGGAAACTGGATGCGCAGCGCCTGCCCGCCGCCATTGCGAACCAATTCGCCGGCGGGCCGGAACCGGCGCAGCGGCAGCGGCAGCTTGGCATTGCTGGCGATTAGCGTGCCGTGCGGCGCCCGCGGCAGTGCCATCGGCAATTTGCCGGAGCGCGCGAAGGCGTCGAACAGGATCGGCGCCGCGGCGCTGCGGCCGACCAGGCCCGGCACCGGGACGCCATCGGGACGGCCGACCCAGACCCCGATGGTCATCCGTCCATCGAAGCCCACCGACCAGGCATCGCGGTAGCCGTAGCTGGTGCCGGTCTTGAACGCGATGCGGTGATGCGCGGCGTTCTCCGGCGGCGGCGTCCCGATCAGCACATTGCCGACCTGCCAGGCGGCGACCTGATCCATCAGGCGCAAAGGCTCCCGTTTCACATTGTTATCACTCGTAATTTCCTGCAGCGGCAACACGTTGCCGAGGCGCGCGATGCCGCTGAAGAGCTGCACCAGATCGTGCAGCCGGATGCCGACGCCGCCCAATCCCATCGCCAGGCCTGGCACCTCATTGGTCGGCAGCACCAGATCGGCACCGGCCTGCCTGATCCGCGCCGCCAGCCGGCTGGCGCCGACCCGGTCCAGCAACGCGATCGCCGGCACGTTCAAAGAGAGTTGCAAGGCACGGCGGACCGAGACCGTGCCCTGGAACGTCATGTCGAAATTTTCCGGCGCATAGGTGCCGTAGCGGACCGGCCGGTCGTCGATCAGGCTTTCGGGGTGAACGAAGCCGTCCTCGAACGCCATGCCGTAGATAAAGGGTTTCAACGTCGAACCCGGCGAGCGGATCGCGCGGGTCATATCGACCTGCCCGGCGCGGCGGTCGTCGAAATAGGCCGGCGAACCGACATGGGCGATCACCTCGCCGCTGGCATTGTCGACCGCAAGGATCGCCACCGAGATGTCGGGCCCGAGCGCCGTGGCGCGGTCATGCGCCAATGCCTCGAGGTTTCGTTGAATGGCAGCATCCAGCGTCAGCCGGATCACCGCCTGATGCTTGTCTGTGACCACCGCCTTGTCGGCGGAATGCGGCGCCAGGATCGGCATCCGGCGCCGCTCGCGCTTGACCGGCACCGCCCTCGCCTGCGCGGCATCCTCGGCGCTGACCACGCCCTCCTGCACCATGCGCTCGAGCACGCGGTTGCGCGCGGCCTCCGCGGTCGCCGGATGGCGATCGAGCCTTCTGGTTTCCGGCGATTGCGGCAAGGCGACGAGCAAGGCGGCCTGGGCCAATGACAGCCGCTTCGGCTCCTTGCCGAAATAGGCCAAGGACGCGGCGCGGACGCCCTCGAGATTGCCGCCGAACGGCGCCAGCGCCAGATACAGATTGAGGATCTGATCCTTGGTGAGCCGGCGTTCGAGCTCGACGGCGCGCACCATCTGGCGCATTTTCGCGGTCAGCGAGCGCTGCCGCCGCGGCTCCATCAGCCGCGCCAATTGCATGGTGATGGTGGAGCCGCCGGAGACGATGTGGCCGCGAGTCAGCAATTGCAGCGCGGCGCGCCCCATCGCCAGCGGGTCGACGCCGTGATGCGACCAGAACCGCTTGTCCTCATAGGCCAGCAGCAGCTTGAGATAGCCGGGGTCGACGTCGCTTTGTGCATCGACCGGCAAGCGCCAGCGGCCGTCGGCCATCGCATAGGCGCGCAGCAGCTTGCCGTTGCGGTCGACCACCGTGGTCGAGACCTGACGCGCCTCGGCCAGCGGCAGCGGCCCCAGCGCCATCGCCCAGGCGGTAAAGCCCGCGGCAATCAATCCGATGGCGAGCACGACGGCCATCACCACCGCGCGCCAACGAGACGGACCGGGCGACAGCGCCGGCTCTGTGGCGATCGTGTCGGTCATCTGGCGGAGCGCACTTCGATCGTGCCGGTTCCTGTGCGGCCATAACGCGACGGGTTGTACATGTCCTCCACATAGGCCTGCGGCAGCACATATGTCCCCGGCGAAACCGCGCGCACCACATAGGCCACCGTGAACACCGCCTTGTCATTGGCCGCCCGGTCGATGGCGGCATTGAAGCGATCGTCGCGGAACTCGCTATGGGTGGCCTCCGCGCCATCGGCGATCCAGTCCAGTTTACCGGCATCGCCGGACGACACCAGATGCGGATTGTCGATCTCGAAACCGGCCGGCAGATAATCCGCCACCATGATGTGCCCGTATTCCGGCTTGGCTTCGGTGATCGTCAGCACCACCGCGAAGCGGTCGTTCTGCTTGGCCTGAGCCGGATCGGCCGGCTTACCATCGAGCGTGAAATAGTTGCGCTCGATCTTGAAGCCGTTCGCCGCCGCCGGTTCCGGCATATAGGGCGCGCCGGTGACCGAGACCACTGCCTGCACCGGGGGTTCGCCAGTATTGGTGATCGTCACCGGCTGGCCGTCCATGTCGGCGGCGGTATAGCTGCGATACAGCGCACTCTTCACCGCGCTGCCATTGAGGTCGAGGGCCATCGTCTCCTTGGCCAGCGCCCGTGCCGCCAGCACCAGCCAGGCGTTTTCCTGCGTCGACGTATAGGGCGTCAGCCCCCGCGCCGCCTCGACGCGTTCGACCGCGTTGATCAGCGTCGCCTTCGGGGCATTGCCCTCGCTGGCCAACGTCACCAGCGCCGCGGCGTCGCGCAGCGCCGAGCCGTAATCGACCCGGCCGAATTGCAGCACCGGCTTCGGGTTCAGGCTTGCCAGCGCGGCCGCATAGACCCGCTCCGCCCTTGTGCGATCGCCGACCAGCGCCAGCGCCGCCGCCAGTTGCGCCTTGGCGATCGGCGTCGCCAATTGGTCGAGCTTGGTGTCGGCCAGATAGCGCAGATCGCCGATCGGCGCGGCGCCGTTGCGGGCCAGCACATAGAGCCCATAGGCCAGATCGCGACCGCCGTCCTTCTCCGGCTCGGCGTTATTCACCACCATATTGCGGATGCGGTCGAGCGCGCTGCGGAACAGCAGATCCGGCACCGCATAGTTTTTCTCACGGGCGCGGGTGAGGAAGTCGGTGACATAGGCGTCGAGCCAGGCATCGTCGCCGCCGGCCGACCACAGCCCGAACGAGCCGTTCGAGCCCTGCCGCGCCAGCAGCCGGTCGATCGACGTCTTGATGCGCTGGTCGACGCTGCTATCCATCGCCAGATGGGCGCCGGCCGCCAGATCATTGACATAGAGCAGCGGCATCGCCCGGCTGGCGATCTGTTCGGAACAGCCGAACGGATAGCGATCCAGCGCCTTCAGGATGGTGGCGGCGTCGAGCGCGGTCGACTGGCTGACCGACAACGACGCCCCGCCGGTGCCCGGTATCAGATCGGAGAACATGTCCGAGGTCAGCGTCAGGCTTTCGCCCTTGGCCAGCGTGCGGATCGAGCGCCGCGCCAGGATCTGCGTCGCCGGCTTGACCTCGAGCGTGTAGTGCCGCGCCAGCGTCAACCCGTTCGGTCCCTTGATGTCGACGTCGAGCTGCGCGGTGCCGGCGCCGTCGCTGGCCTCCAGCGCCAGCGCCATCGAGCTGCGCTGCTTGGCCGCCAGCGTCACGGTGGCCTGCGGATCGCCGCTGACCGTCACCGGGCCGGATGTGGTGACATTGATGGTGTAATCGCCGGGAGCGCCTTCGACATTGTCGAGGTCGAAGCTCATGGTGCCGCGATCGCCCCGGAGCAGGAAGCGCGGCAGCGTCGCGGTCAGCACCACCGGATCGCGGACCGTGACGTCGATATTGGCGTGGCCGACCTTGGTGGCGGTCCACGCCACCGCCATCAGCCGCGCGGTGCCGGCGAATTCCGGAATATCGAACGGGATCGTCGCGGTGCCGTCGGCCGCTACGGTGACGATGCCGGAATACAGCGCCAGCGGCTTTTGCGTCGGCGGGCTGCCCTGGATCTCGGCGCCGGCGATATCGCCGCCGGAGCGGATCTGGCCGCGCGTGCCCTGCATGCCGTCGATCAATTGCCCATAAAGGTCGCGAATCTCCGAGCTCAGCTGGCGCTGGCCGAGATAGAATTCGTCGGGCGCCGGCGGCTTGTAATTGGTCAGATTGAGAATGCCGACATCGACCGCCGCGACCACGATCTTGGCGTCCTCGCCGGGATTGAGGCCGCCGAGCTTGACCGGCAGCATCAGCCTCGTCGAGGGCCGCACCAGAGCCGGCGGCGACAGCGCGACCGACAGCGTCCGCGCGGCCTTGTCGATGCCGAACCATTTCAAGCCGATGGCGCGGCCGGGCATGCGTTGCGCCGCGGCATCGAGCGGCCGGCGCAGCGTCGCCACCACATAGGCGCCACTGCCCCAATCCTGGCCGACCGAAATCCGCTGCTGCGCGCGGCCTGGCTTGACGTCGATGGTCTGGGTGGTCAGCAGCCGGTCGCCGAGCACGTTGACGGTGAGCTTGCCGGCGCTGCGCGCATTGACCGTCACCACCATGGTCTCGCCGGAGCTATATTGCGGCTTGTCGATCGAGGTCTCCAAGAGGTCGGGGGTGTCGGCGCTGCCGTCCGAATACCAGCCGACATCGAACTGCACCGAGGTCAGCGGACCATTGGCGTCGGCGGTCTTGACGTCGAGCCGATAGCGGCCAGGCTGCGGCGAGAGCTGGATCTGCGCCGGCTTGTCGGCGGCAACCGCCAGATCGCCATCGGCGACGCGCTTGGTGCTCTTGATCGGTTCAAATTCCCAGGACGAGCCCTGCCGATACCACTGGTAGCGGGATTCGATCTTCAGCAATTCATAGCGCAGCCCGCCGCGAGCCAGCTGCGCGCCGTCCGGATCCACCAATACGACGTCGAATTTGGCGTTGTCGCCCTCGCCGACGTTGCTGCCGTTGAACAGCGGCTTGACGCCGATCATTGGCGCTGCGGGCGCCACCGGCAGCACCAGCTTGCGCTCCACCGCGCGGCCGCCGGCCTCCGCCATCCGGATGAAGATCTCGGCTTCCTGCGGCCGGCTCGACGACGGCGTCTTGGCCAGGCTGACCGGGAAAGTGGCCTCGCCATCGGCATCGGCCTCGGGCAGACCTTCGATCGGGGTGCGCTCGCTGCTGGCGATCTCCTCGTCGGCAATGCCGAACTGGTAGCCGGCATAGCCGGGCCGGCCCTCCGCCGGCTTCACCAGCATGTCGCCTTCCAGCTGCAACCCGGAGGCCGGCGCGCCATAGAGGAAATGGCCATCGACCTTAAGTTCCACTGGAACTTCAGCCTTGATCTGCTTGTCCTTGGTCGAAATGTCGAATTCGATCCGGTCCGGGACGTAATCCTCGACCATGAAGGTGGTTTCGCCGACCGATGACGCCTTTGGATCGGTAAAGGCGCGAACCCGCCAGGTGCCGGTCGGGACCGCGGAATTCAGTGCCAGGCTCAGGCTGTGGCCGCCCGCGCCCTGATCGGCGACCATGTCGCGGCGGTATTCGACTCCGTCGGGGCGCTCGACCACCAGCGTCAGCGGTGCGCCGGCCATGGCATTGCCCCGGCCGCCGCGCAGCAGCGCGGTGAGATGAACCGTCTCGCCGGAGCGGTAGACGCCGCGCTCGGCATAGACAAAGGCGTCGGCACCGGCCGGCACCGCGCGGCCGGCGACGCCGCGGTCGGTCAGGTCGAACGGATTGGATTTCAGGCTGAGGAAGGCATAGTCGCTACCTTGCGCCGATACCGTCAGCAGCGCTGGCGACAACCCGCCCTCGCCGCCCGCCAGCCCGGCCTCGAACAGCACGTGACCCGATGGGTCGGTCTTGCGGGTGGCGAGAATCTCGTTGTTGCGAGCCACCAGCCGGATCTCGGCACCGCCGACCGCATCGGTCGAGGCCAGCGAATTGACGAAGACGTGGATGCCGTCATGGCCGGAGAACGCGGTGAGCCCGAGATCGGAGATGATGAACCATTGCGTCGCCAGTGTGCCGCCATCATCGGAGCCCGGCCCCTTGGCGGCGGCGGTCATCACATAGACGCCGGGCTGCAGGTCGCCCAGCACCTGGTCGACCGGGAATGCGGTGGTGACCTCGGCATTCAGTTCGGTGGCGGTCTCGAGCTCGCCCGTCCACACCTTCTGGCCGCGCTCGCCGCCGAGATCGGCCAGTTCATAGGAGCTCAGGCTGCGCTGAAAATCACTGCCGATCACGGTGTTGATGAGATTGCGGTCGCCGATCCGGAACACCTGCACGGACACTGCCTTGGTGTTGACGCTGACCAGCGGAATCCCGCGCTGGCCGCTGCGCGGCAGCACATAGGCCCGCCCGGTGAAGCGCACGAACGGCTTGCGGTCGCGGACATAGATATTGAACTCGGCGGATTTCGGCAGGGTTTCCTTGACGGTCGACGGCAGCCCGGCGCGCAGATTGATGTTGTAACGCTCGCCATGCTTGAGCCCCTCGACGCAGAGCTGCTTGTCCTCGGAGCTCAGAGCCGGCTTGTCATTGCCGGCCAGCGCCAGGAACGGGGCGAAATCGGTGCGCTTGGCCAGATCCTCGGAGAACTGGAAGCAGGCCCGCGGCGAAGCGGCATCCGAATCGACGGTATAATCCAGCAGTCGGAAGCCGTGGTCGTCGCGCAGTCGCTCATATTGGCCGCGCACCTCGGCGACCTCGCGCAGCTCGAGCGACAGCCGCAGCGCATCCAGCGCCGGGCGCCACAGCTTGCGCTCGGACATCGCCCGGCCCAGCAGCGCCAGCGCCTCGGCCTCCTCGGCCGGATTGCCGGCGCGCTGATAGGCCAGATAGGCGGCGGTCGAGGCCCGCTCCATCAGGAAGGTATGTTCGGAACTGGTCGGGGTGTAGATCTGGAAGATGGTCCTTGCCAGCCGCAGCCAATTGCTGCTGTCGCCGGGGGCCACCGACACGATCTGACCCATGATCTGCAAGCCGGCGCGGTAATCGCCGCGCTTGAACGCGGCGTCGGCATCGGAACGCAGCGTCGCCGCCGATTTGTTGACCGCGCCGGCCTCGGTCTTGATCTGGGCCTCGAGCTTGATTGCCGAATCGGCCAGGTCCTCGCGTTGGAAGGGCTTGTCCGCCGCCTGCGCGCCAACCAGCCCAAGTGCCAAGGTGGCGCACAGCGTGATGGCGCGAAGCAAACCGATCATGAGAGACTCCCCTGCGCGGGCCAACGCCGCTTGCCGAAACCAAACCCGCCAAAGGTGACAGCCTGATGGCCCGCGCTGCCCAGAATGGACATCGCAGCGCCAGCCGAGAATACCGCCCACGTCACAGACCGGTCCGGCTTCACGCATCATCGCGTGTGATGCCGCCGAACACAACGCCCGGCGTGGATTTGACGCGCGGCAGCGCAAAATGGTTCGGAAAAGTTCCGGCCGAGGGCGGATTTTTTGTTTCGGCGATGATATGAAGGCGCCGACGGTCCCATAGCTCAACTGGATAGAGTAACGGATTTCTACTCCGTGGGTTGCAGGTTCGAATCCTGCTGGGATCGCCAATTATTTCAAAATGTTATGGATGAAATGCGGGCTGCGTCGCGGTCGCGACGTGCGCGGTCGTGCGATCAACGCTATCGCCGCCCCCGGGGGTGTCGAACCGCGGCCGCGGCGGCGTTGGTTATCGCGCATGCGCGCGCAGCAAACGGCCGGCGGCCAGCCATGCATGGCGGGCCGCCGGCCAGCTTCGGTTGCTAGTTTGCGTCGGGGATGTCCATCGCCAGCAGAGCCGACGCCAGGCACTTGCCGTGCGCGTCGAGCGCCAGCGACCGCGTGACGCCGCCGCCGAGGGCACCCTGCATGACGAAGTTCAGCGCGCCGAGCGTGGGCGCCTCGTAACGAACCACCTCGCCGGTCACGATGCCCTTGAAGTGCTTCGACACACGATCCGCTGTCAGATAGTCGCGAACCCGGTCATAGTCCTTCTGGTCGTAGACGATGACGGAGATGTTCGAGATGTCGCCCTTATCTCCCGTGCGGGAATGGGCCATGTCAAAGAGTTTCATCCTCAAGCCTCCAGATAGTCGATGACGGGATTGACCTTGTCGCGCGGGAACAGGGCCGAGAGCATCGCCACGACCTGCTTGGCGGATTTGGTCGCGCCACCACCGCTGGCGGGACCGTTGGTGTAGAGCGTCTCGACTTCATTGCCGATCCGCACCGCCTCCTTCATACTGTCGCAGCGACCGGCCACGCGCACCCGCACTTCCGTCGGCTCGGGCACCGGCGCCAACACGTCCCGATGGATCGAATTGATCCCCATCAGGTCGCAGCGCAATTCGCTGACCTTGACGCCGGTCAGCTTCAACCTCTCCTTGACGATCTCCAGCGCGAGTTCAGCCCTGGCGAGCGCGCCCGGACCCGCATAGGACATCTGGCCCTCGCCGATATAGCCATCGACATAGCCCACCGAGATTTTCAGCGTCTCCGGCCGCGCGCGGCCGGTGGCGCCTTCGACCCGGACCCGGTCCGGGGCGATTTCCGTGAAGCTGATCTTGGAGAAATCGGCCGTCACGTCCGGCGTCAGATAGTTCGCCAGATCGTGCACTTCATAAAGGATCTGCTCCTTGCAGGTGTGCTCCGTCACCCTGCCGCCGGATCCGGCGACCTTGGTGATGATTGTTGCGCCATCTTCCGACACCTCGGCGATCGGGAAGCCCAGACGGGCAAGCCCGGCGACATCCTTCTTGCCGGGTTCGGCATAGTAACCGCCCGTCACCTGGCCGCCGCATTCCAGCAGATGGCCGACGGCCGTTCCCTTGCCGATCTTGTCCCAATCGTCCAGCGCCCAGCCGAATTCATGGACCAAGGGTGCGAGGAACATGGACGGATCGGCCACGCGCCCGGTGATGACAATGTCGGCGCCCTTCGCCAGGGCCTCGACGATGGGAGCGGCGCCCAGATAGGCATTCGCCGAGACCAGGCTGTTGAGCATGTTGCTGGCAGGCTCGCCGGTCTCGGTGATCTTCACGTCGCTCGCCTTCAGCGCTTCGATCACGTCGTCGCCGGAGATCGCGGCGATCTTGAGATCGCCCAATCCCAGCCGACCCGCGACCTCACGCGCCTTGGCCGCAGCCGCCACGGGGTTGGCAGCCCCCATATTGGTGATGATCCTGACGCCGTTCTTCTTGCAGATCGGCAGCACCGCTTCGAGCCGTTCGACCAATAGCGGGTCATAGCCCTGGGCGGGATCCGCCAACTTGGCCTTCTGCGCGATCGCGATCGTGCGCTCCGCCAGGCATTCGAACACCAGGTAGTTGATCCCGCCCTTTTCGGCGAGTTCCACCGCGGGCTCGATACGATCACCGGAATACCCGGCGCCAGCACCAATTCGAATATTACGCATAGCTCCACTCCTTAAAGTGAAAGTTCAGATTGCTCGAGATCAGCCGAACGGGGATGGAATGACACCGAGAATAGTGGCCGTGATCGTCATCAGAACGGTCGCGGCGAAGAGGAACGGTATCGCCAGTTTTTGATGCTCGCCGAGGCTGACACCGGTGAGGCCCATGATCAGGAAGGTCGCGGGCGTCAGCGGGCTGACCGGGAATCCGGTGGTCATCTGGCCGAGGATCGAGGCCTGGGCGACATGGATCGGATCGCCGCCGAAGCTGTGATAGACGTTGGCAAGAACCGGCATGACACCGAAGTAATAGGAGTCGGGGTCGAACAGCAGGCTCAGCGGCATCGAGAGGATGCCGGTGATGAACGGGATCGCCTGGGCGTGCTGGGCGGGAACGTAGGTCGCGCCGGCCGCCGCCATCGCCTTGATCATTCCGGTTCCGCCCATGATGCCGGTGAACGCGCCGGCGGCGAAAAGGATGGAAGCCATCATCAGGGCGGCCTTGGCGTGAGCGTCGACGCGGTCCTTCTGGTCCTTGACGTTCGGATAGTTGATCATCAATGCCAGAACCGTGCCGATCATGAACATCGGGGGCGCAGCGACGTATCCCGAGATCATCGTCCCAAGGATCACCAGCGCAAGCAGAATGTTGACCCAGAACAGGTGCGGACGACGAATTTTCGTTTCGGCATCGGTGAGCACGCGCTTGAAGGCGACTTCTTCGGCATCGCCGCCCGCGACGACCACGCTGCTCGCACCCAGATTGAGGCGACGTTCCTCGCGCTTGCCCATGTACCAGGCCACCGAGAAGACGAAGATCAGACCAACGAGCTGAACCAGAATCAGCGGCGTGAAGATATTGGTCACCGGCACGTTAAGCGCGGCGGAAGCGCGTAGAACCGGACCCGTCCAGGGCAGAAAGTTGACCCCCGCAGCCAAGGCGACAACGAGCGCAAGAATGCGACGCTGCATGCCGAGCCGATCGTACAGCGGCAACATGGCGGGGATGGTGATCAGGAACGTCACGGCGCCGGACCCGTCCAGATGGATGATCAAGGCGAGCAGCGCCGATCCGACCGTAATCCGGGTCGGCTTCATGCCGACGGCCTTGAGGATGCGGTCGATGATGGGATCCATCATGCCGGCATCGGTGAGGATGCCGAAAAACACGATGGCGAACACGAACATCGCCGCCGTCGGCGCGATATTCTTGACGCCGGTGACGATGAAGGTCGCCGTTTGTGGACCAAACCCACCAATCAACGACGCGGCGATGGGAATGATGATCAAGGCGACCAATGGCGAAAGCTTGTTGGTCAAGATGACTGTCAACAAGACCAGAATCGTTATCAATCCAAGCAGGGCTAGCATGTCGGTCCTCTCGCCGGGCTCCACCCGGTGACAGGATGGATACCTCGGCATCAAACGTATTTCGTGAGATCAACCTGTGGGGTTGACGGGGATGTCGCAGCCTCTCGTCGACCGGGCCTGAGGGAGAAATGCTGAAGGGATTTCTGCGGCCCGGCAAAGGTGGGTGAATCGTTTGTGTCAGAGGCAGCAGAATTAAGGAAGTGAATTTAATTGATCACTGTAATTCAGAAACGACATGATAATTTTCCGACCACACTAATCACGTACGAAACTCAATCGAATACTCGATTATTAGCCACACGCGATTATCCGCCGCGGCCAGGTGACTGCAAATTGTTAGTGGGCCCGCGCCGACAATCCTCGCCGTTTGCTGCGGCGTCGGCTGGAATGACTCCACTCGCATGCAACGCACCGGCGACTCCAGGCAACCAACTGCGATACGCCCGTCTAGAATCGCTCTATGCCTCAATCGATGCCGTAATCATGCAATTTGTAGAGCAGCGAACGCCGACTAATTCCGAGCGCCTGCGCCGTGCGCACGCGATTTCCGCCATGGCGCTCCAAACTCTCGGCGATGACCCGGGCCTCGTATTGATTGACCAGCGCGCGCAGCCCCTGTTCGCTCTCCACGGGCACCTCGGCGGGCGATGGCATCGTGGCGATCGGGCCATTTGTGCCGAAGCGCTCCGGCAGATCGTCCGCGAAGATGATGCGCCCGGTGCTCATGACAACCGCACGCTCGATCGCGTTGGACAATTCGCGGACATTGCCCGGCCACGGATAGCGCAGCAGGCAATCCATCACCAAATCGTCGAAGCCTTCGACGTCGACGCTATTCTCCGCCGCGAAGTGCTGCAGAAAATGATTGGCCAATAGCTGCACGTCCTCGGGCCGCTCGCGCAGTGGAACGGTGGTCAGCGAGACGACGTTGAGGCGGAAATAGAAGTCCTCGCGGAATTGGCCCTCGCGGACCAATGCCTCGAGGTCACGATTGGTCGCCGCGACGATACGAACGTCGGTGTGGATCGGCTCCGCGCTGCCGACCCGTTCGAAGGTGCGTTCCTGCAACACGCGCAGCAGTTTGACCTGCAGCGCAGGCGAAATGTCGCCGACCTCGTCAAGAAACAAGGTTCCGTGTTCGGCCTGTTCGAAGCGCCCGCGCCGGCGCACCATGGCGCCGGTGAAGGCGCCCTTTTCGTGCCCGAAAAACTCGCTTTCGAGCAGACCGTCCGGTATCGCGGCGCAATTGACTTTCACGAACGGCCCTGCGGCGCGCGGGCTGCTGTAGTGGATCGCATTGGCCACCAATTCCTTGCCGGTGCCGCTCTCGCCGGTGACCAGCACGGTGGCCTGGCTCTTGGCGACCTTGGCGATGGTGCGCAAAAGATCGGCCATGCGCGGGCTGGCCGTCAGGATCCGTTGCGTCTGATAGCTCGTCGACAAGGCGCGGTGCAGAGCCGCATTGTCGTCGCGCAATCCGCGCATCTGCAGCGCGCGCCCGACGAGCAATTTGAGCTCTTCGATGTCGAACGGCTTGATGATGTAGTCGAAAGCCCCCTCCTTGATCGCCCGCACCGCGGTCTCGACCTCGGCAAAAGCCGTCATCAGGATCACGGCCGCCGATCGATCGATCTTGTGGATCTCGGCCAGCGCCTGCATGCCGGACAGGCGCGGCATGCGGATGTCCATCAGCACCACCGGCATCCGATGGGCTCCGAACAGGGTCACCGCCTCCGCCCCATCGCGCGCGGCGATCACCGAGATCCCTTCCTTGCCCAGCACGGCGGCGAGCATATGACGAATCGCCTCGTCATCGTCGACGATCAGGACCGCGGGCGAATGCGGCATCAAACACTGTCCTTCTTGACGTGCACGCGCGGCAGACGAAGCGTGGCGACCGTTCCGGTGCCGGGCGCGCTCGTCATCGCGATGGTGCCGTGATGCGCATCGACGATACGGTGGACCATGGCGAGGCCAAGGCCGGTGCCCTGCGGCTTGGTCGAGAAGAACGGATCGAAGATCTTCTCCAGGTCTTCCGGCGAGACCCCCGAGCCGTCGTCACTGATGCTGACCGCAACCGTTTCGCCGTCGGCCTCCGCGCGGGTCTCGATGCGCACGGTTCCGGCGGTCTCGATCGCCTGCATCGCGTTGATCAGCAGGTTCAGCAGCGCCTGTTTCAGCGCCTCGCCGTCCGCCTCGATCAGCGGCAACTCCGCGGCGAGCGCGAGCCGGACCTGAATATCGGCGTTGTGGCTCGACAGCCGGGTCACCTCATGGACAAGATCGTTGAGCTGCACCGGCCGAATAGCGGGCGGACGCGGGCGGCCGAATTCCAAGAGCTCGCCGATAATGCGATTGAGGCTATCGACCTGGCGGATGATCTCCGGCGAGTAGCGCCGCCACTCGCGGACATCGTCGCACTCGGCAAGAAACTGGACGAACCCCCGGATCGAGGTCAGCGGGTTGCGGATTTCGTGCGCCACGCCAGCCATCAGCTCGCCCAATGCGGCGAGCCGGTCCGCGCGCATCACCTGGGTCCGTAGCCGGCTCTGCTCGGTGCGGTCCTTCAACACCATCACAGCGCCAATCTCCGAGCCGTGGCTGTCGCGCAGCAGGCTGCTGCTGGCATTGACCACCAGCATCTGTTGCGGCAATGGCATTTCCACCGCGACGTCGACATGGTCGCCGCCGTGCTCGAGCGTGTCGAGCAACACGCTGGCAAACGGCGCCGCCGGGTCGAACAGCGAGTTGTAGGGCTTGCCGATGACCTGTGCTTCGACGACACCCAGCATGTGGCACGCCGCCGGGTTGATCGCGGTGATCAGGCCGGCCCGGTCGATGGCGATAACCCCGTCGGCGATGCTCTGGACGATATCCGCGGTGAGCGACTGCGCATCCAGCAGCGCCTGCGCCATGTCATTGACCTTGGCGGCGATCTCGCCGATTTCGCCCGGCAATGGTGGAATGTTGTGGTGCAGATCGCTGCGCAGTCGGACGAGACCGTCGGTCACAGTGCGCACGTCGCGGGTGAGACCGCGCGACATCGCCTGGGTCAGCAGGATCCCGAGCAGCACGCCGGCGGCCGTGACGCCGATCACCGCGCGATCCATCGCGGCGGTCTGACGATCGACATCGTCGGAAAGCTGGTTGGCCCAGATATAGCCCTGCACCCGGCCTTCGCGCACGATCGGCCACATCGCGTTCAGGATCTGGCCGCGCACCTGGGGCCCGTTCTCCACCGCCGGCTGGCCGCTTCGCATCACCGTCCAACCGGGATGGTCGGGCGGAATCGGCTGTCCGACAGTGCCGCCGTAGAGCGCGCTCGGACCGTAGGTGACGATCGCGTTGAGCGCCTTGTCATAATAACCGACGCCGACACCCGGGTTGGCCGCGGCCATCTGATCGGTGACGGCGGTCAGGCGTGCGTTGAGGTAGCGAACCTGGGCGGCAAGATCGGTCTTGTCGCCGGCGTAATCCGCCAGCAGCGCCTCGAAGCCGCTGCCGAGCTGCGCATCGAGCAGGCGGTCGAGCCCGAACAGCCGCTCCTGCTTCTCCTTGAGAACTGCCTGTTGTCCCTCACGTTCGAGGAAATAACCGGTCGTCGTGATCGGCAACGACACCACGATCAAAGAGAGCAACAGTAACTTGCCGCGCAGCGAGTGCGGCATCCGTCGTAGCTTGCGCCAAAACGCGCCGCTTGCCCCCGGTTGCCCGCGCCACAAAGCCCCTAACCAACGCCTTGGTTGTACGTCACTCACTCGAAATCCCGCCATGCGGCGCCGATGCGGGGGCGCCCGGCACTGCGTTGCATATTAGATTTTGGATGGCAACTACGGCAAACCCCTCTGCGGCAGCGCCCCGATTTGTCACGCCTCAAGAGTTGCGCAATTCTTTGCGCAGTCCGACGTGAAGTTGCACAGCCACGAAGGTTCGCGGGGCGCCAGCACGCGCCGCGCATCGCGCATAATCGTTGTTTCTCAAGCTATGCGGCCCAAGACGACATTGGCACGTTCATTGCTCTGTTACTTGGGACAACCCTGCGAGGCACACCTCAAACAGCTTGGCCAGCGCTACGCCCCGGAAGGAAAAGCCGGGCGACACCACGACACGTTGAACACTCCCTCCCCTTCGCCTGGTCGTTGGTTCGCGTGCAGGGAATGCAAGCGAGCAACTGCCATCACTTCCAATCAAGAAAGAGGCAAAATGAGTAAAGTGCTCCAAGTCCAAGCTCTCGCCGCGCTGATCCCAGACGGCGCCAGCGTGATGATCGGCGGATTCATGGGCGTGGGATCTCCGCTGCGCCTGATCGATGCGCTGGTGGCGCGCGGCGCGCGGGATCTCACCATCATTGCCAATGACACCGCACATCCGGGATTTGCCATCGGCAAGCTGATCGACGCCGGCTGCGTGGCGCGAGTCATCGCCTCGCATATCGGCCTCAATCCGGCAACGCAGAAGGCCATGATCGCCGGCACCATCGCGGTGGAGCTGGTGCCGCAAGGCACGCTGGCCGAACGCATTCGCGCCGGCGGCTTCGGCCTTGGCGGTGTACTGACATCGACCGGTGTCGGCACCGTCGTTGAAGAAGGCAAGCAAGTCATCGAAAGCGATGGCGAGGTCTATTTGCTGGAAAAACCGCTGAAAGCCGATTTCGCGCTGATCAAGGCGAAGACGGCAGACTACCACGGCAACCTCGAATATTCGCTGACGGCACGCAACTTCAACCCGCTGATGCCGATGGCCGCCGCGACGGTCATGGCCGAATTCGATCACATCGTTCCGCTGGGCGGCATCCTGCCGGATAGCATCGTCACGCCGGGCGTGCTGGTCGATTACCTCGTTGCCAAGGAGAACTCCCATGGATGAAAAGATTCTGATCGCCAAGCGCGTCGCACTCGAGATGAAGGCGGGCAACCTGGTCAATCTCGGCATTGGCCTGCCGACGCTGGTCACGCGCTATCTGCCGGCGGGCGTAAATGTCATGTTCCAGTCCGAGAACGGCATCATCGGCATGGAGATGGGGCCTGAGCCGGGGCTTGCATCGGAAGATCTCAGCGACGCCGGCGGCAGCCCGATCGGCGCCGTGCCGGGGGCCGCCGTGTTCGACAGCGCAATCTCGTTCGGCCTGATCCGCGGCGGCCATCTCGACGTCACCGTGCTCGGCGGTCTGCAGGTCGATCAACAGGGCCAGCTCGCCAACTGGATGGTGCCGGGCAAGATGGTGCCGGGCATGGGCGGCGCCATGGATCTGGTTTGCGGTGCGCGGCGCGTCATCGTCGCCATGACCCACACCGCCAAGGGCGTGGCGAAGATCATCGAGCGTTGCACGCTGCCGTTGACCTCGGTGCGGCGTATCGACCTCCTGGTCACCGAACTCGCCGTCATCGTTCCAACGGCGGAGGGCCTCGTCCTGCAGGAGACCGCCCCCGGTGTCAGCGTAGATCAGGTGCTGGCCGCCACCGGCTGCACGCTGATCGTGCCGTCCGACGTCTGCGTCATGCCTATCGCGATCTGACCCCCGCCCGCGCCGGCGGCTTCACGCCGGCGCGGTGGCCAACCTCCAGCCAAGAGAGCCCTCAGCCATGTCTGCCTCTTCAATTGACCCGGTCCCGAATGCGGGTCGCTTCAATCCGATCACCGCGCTGTCGCGCGGCCTCACCGGATTGGTCAGCCGCTACCTGCCCGACCCGCTGATCTTCGCCATCCTGCTCACCATCATCGTGTTCGTGCTCGGCATCGCATTGACGCCGACCGGCCCGATCCAGATGGTCGAAATGTGGGGCGGCGGCTTCTGGAATCTGCTGGGATTTTCCATGCAGATGGCGCTGGTGCTGGTCACCGGCCATGCGCTCGCAAGCTCCGACCCGATCCATCGCGCCATGGGCTGGCTGGCGGCGTTCGCCCGCACGCCGGTGCAAGGCGTGATGCTGGTGGCCTTCGCCTCCGCCGTCGCCTGCACGATCAACTGGGGCTTCGGCTTGGTGCTCGGCGCCATGTTCGCCCGCGAAGTGGCGCGGCGGATTCCCAAGGCCGATTATCGCCTGCTGATCGCCTCGGCCTATATCGGGTTCATGACCTGGCATGGCGGGCTTTCGGCATCGGTAGCGCTGGTCGCGGCGACCAAGGGCAACCCGATGGAGAAGACCATCGGCCTCATTCCGATCACCGACACGCTCTTCACCAACTACAATTACTTCATCACCGGCGCGTTGATCGTGCTGCTGCCACTCGTCTGCCGGATGATGCACCCCGCGGACAAGGACGTCGTGACGATCGATCCGAAGCTGCTGCAACCCGAGGTCAGCACGCGCCGCGAACTCAAGCCGGACGCTTCGATCGCGGAACGGATGGAAGAGAGCCAGATCCTGAGCTGGGTGGTGGCCGCCCTGGGCATCGCCTACCTGTTTCTCTATTTCAGCAAGCAAGGCTTCAACATCACGGTGAACACCGTGAACCTGATGATGCTGATCGCCGGCATCCTCCTGCATCGCACGCCGATGGCCTATGCGCGGGCGATCACCAACGCCGCCCGCGGCACCGCCGGGATCATGATCCAGTTTCCGTTCTACGCCGGGATCCAGATCATGATGGAGCATTCCGGCCTGGGCGGACTGATCACCAACCTGTTCGTCGAGATCGCCAACAAAGACAATTTCGCGGTGTTGGCCTTCTTCTCCTCCGGCCTGGTCAATTTCGCCGTGCCGTCGGGCGGCGGTCATTGGGTGATCCAGGGCCCGTTCATCATGCCGGCCGCGCAGGCGCTCGGAGTCGATCTTGGCAAGTCGGCGATGGCCATCGCCTATGGCGAAGAGTGGATGAACATGGCGCAGCCATTCTGGGCACTGCCGGCGCTGGCCATCGCCGGACTCGGGGTGCGCGACATCATGGGCTACTGCGCCACGGCCCTCGTCATCACCCTGCCGATTTTCCTTATCGGTCTGTACTTCTTCTAATCCGTCGTTCGAGGACAACATCATGAGTAACATCGTCATCGCATCTGCCGCCCGCACCGCGGTCGGATCGTTCAACGGCAGTCTTGCCAGCATACCGGCGCACGAATTGGGTGCGGCCGTGATCCGTGAGGCGCTGAGCCGCGCCGAGACCGAACCCGCCGAGGTCAACGAAGTCATCCTTGGCCATGTGCTCACCGCCGGACAGGGTCAGAACCCGGCGCGCCAGGCGGCGATGGCCGCCGGCATTCCGGCGAGCGCGAGCGCGTTCTGCATCAACCAGGTCTGCGGTTCTGGACTACGCAGTGTCGCGCTGGGCTACCAGGCCATCCGCGAGGGCGATGCGGACATCATGGTCGTCGGCGGTCAGGAAAGCATGAGCCTGGCTCCGCATTTCGTGCATCTGCGTGCCGGCACCAAGATGGGCAGCGCCGAACTGCAGGACACGATGATCAAGGACGGGTTGTGGGAAGCCTTCCATGGCTATCACATGGGAACCACCGCCGAGAACGTCGCGCGGGCCTTCCAGATCACGCGCGAGCAGCAGGATGCCTTCGCCGCCGGTTCGCAGCAGAAGGCCGCGGCCGCCCAGCAGGCCGGTCGCTTCGCCGACGAGATCGTCGCCTTCACGGTGAAGACCCGCAAGGGCGAGGTGGTGGTCGACAGCGACGAATATCCCAAGGCGGGCACCACCGCAGAGACGCTGGCCAAGCTGCGCCCGGCCTTCGCCAAGGATGGCACCGTGACCGCGGGCAATGCCTCGGGTCTCAATGACGGGGCCGCGGCGCTGGTGCTGATGCGTGAAGAGGACGCGGTTCGCCGCGGCCTCACCCCGCTTGCGCGCATCGCGTCGTGGGCGACCGCCGGCGTCGACCCTGCCATCATGGGGACCGGCCCGATCGCGGCCAGTCGGCTGGCGCTTCGCAAGGCCGGCTGGACCGTCGAGCAGCTCGATCTGGTCGAAGCCAACGAAGCCTTCGCCGCTCAAGCCTTGGCGGTGAACAGCGAGATGGGCTGGGATCCGGCGCGGGTCAACGTCAATGGCGGGGCGATCGCGCTCGGCCATCCGATCGGTGCATCGGGGGCGCGCATCCTCGTCACCCTGCTGCACGAGATGCAAAAGCGCGATGCCAAGAAGGGCCTTGCGACGCTTTGCATCGGCGGCGGCATGGGCGTGGCGCTCTGCGTCGAACGCTAATGGCTGCGACTCCCCCGGAGTGCGTGAGCGCCCCGGGGGGCTGAGCCGCTCAGCTCCATAACTCATCTGTAAAGGCGACCGCGGACGCACGACCGCCGGCGGCGGAGTCGTGCGTCCTTTGAAGACTTAGTCCTTGCTCGAGTTCGGCGCCCCGGCATTTGCCATGCGCCGACATCGTCCTCCCAATAAGTGAGATCGAAGAATGGCCTATATTTCCGAGCTCGTCCTGGTGATCAATTGCGGCTCGTCGTCGCTCAAATTCTCGGTGATTCCGGCGTCGGGCGGCGGTCCGCTGGCGAGCGGTCTGGCGGAATGCCTCGGGCGTCCGGAGGCGCGGATCGTGCTCAAATCGGCTGATACCAAGACGGTCAATTCGCTGCACGGCGGCAGCCATGATTCGGCGCTGGCGGCGATCCTGCGCTATCTCGCCGAGCAGCGCCTGCTCGATCGCATCGTCGTGGTCGGCCATCGCGTCGTCCATGGCGGCGAGCGGTTCTCCGCCTCGGCGCTGGTGACGCCGGAGGTGATCGCCGACATCGAGGCGGTCGCGGCGCTGGCGCCGCTGCACAATCCGGCCAATCTGCTCGGCATCCGCGCCTGCGCGCAGGGCCTGCCGGCGATCCCCCAGGTCGTGGTGTTCGACACTGCGTTCCACCAGACCATCGCCGCCGCCGCCTTCACCTATGCGATCCCGCAGCGCCTGTATCGCGACCAGGGCGTGCGGCGTTACGGCTTCCACGGCACCTCGCATCGCTATATCGCCGGCCAGACGGTCGATCTGCTGCGGCTCGATCCGCAGGATCATGGCATCGTCATCGCCCATCTCGGCAATGGCGCCTCGGCCACCGCGGTCAGCAATGGCGTGAGCGTCGATACCACGATGGGCATGACGCCGCTGGAAGGGCTGGTGATGGGCACCCGCTCGGGCGACATCGATTTCGGCGTGGTGGCGCATGTCGCGCGCACCAACCGGATGAGCCTCGATGAGGTCGAGACCATGCTGAACACCCAAAGCGGGCTGCTCGGCATCTCCGAACTATCCGGCGATTGCCGGGCGCTGGAGCAGGCCGCGCAATCAGGCCATCCCGGCGCCATCCTCGCCCTCGACGTCTTCGTGCACAGGCTGGCGCGCCACATCGGCGGGCTTGCGGCCTCGCTCGACAATTTCGACGCGCTGGTGTTCACCGGCGGCATCGGCGAGAACTCGGCACTGCTACGCGCCAAGACCATCGAGAGCCTGCGGGTGTTCGGCTTCACCCTCAATCGCGAAGCCAATGAGCGCACCGTGGGCGGGCGCAGCGGCCGCATCAGCCGCAGCCGGCGACCGACCGCCATCGTCATCCCCACCGATGAAGAAGGCCTGATCGCCCGCGACGCCACCGCCATTCTGGGGATCTCCCCGTCGGGCGGCTTTCCCGCCCAGCCCTCCGACCTTCACATCGCCTGATCGCAGGCGCGCGCAACTCCTCGATCGGTCGCCGAAAGCATTCCAATGAATAATTCCCGCCATCGTACGTTCTATCTCGTTCCGGTCTCCCGCGAGGCCGGCCTCACATCGATGACGCTGGGCCTGGTCCGGGCCCTGCAACTCACCGGCGTCAAGGTCGGCTTCGTCAAGCCGATCATGCAGCCCGAAATCCGCTCCGGCGATCTCGATCTGGCGGCGCATTTCGCCCGGACGCTGTGCGGCGTCCGCACCCCGGACCCGATCGCGTTCGATCACGCCGCCGAGATGGTGCGCTCCGGCCAGCTCGGCGGGCTGATGGAAGAAGTGGTGTCGATGGTCGACACCGTTCAGGCCGATTGCGACATCGTCATCGTCGAGGGCCTGATCCCCGACGTCGAATTCCAGATCGCCACGAGGCTGAACATCGAGATCATCCGCTCGCTCGGCGCCGATCTGATCCCGGTGCTGGCTGGCGGATCGCACGATGCCGCAGCACTGGCGGCGAAGGCCGCCGCCGCCGCCGAGCAATATGGCGACGACGGCCGCCGGCCGATCGCCGGCCTGCTGATCAATCGCTGCATCGACGCCGCCGCCGCCCTGGCGCTGACCGAGCGCGGCGCGCTGACGCTGAACGGATCGAACCCGGTGCCGATCCTCGCCGCGGTGCCGAGTGCCGCGCATCTGCTGGCGCCGCATCTGATCGACATCGCCGACACGCTCGGCCTGACCATCCTCAATCGCGGCGGCATCGACACCACGCGCGTGCTCAACGTCGTGGTCGCGGCGCGCTCGCCGGAGAAGCTGATCGGGACCTTGCGGCCGGAAACCCTGGTGGTGACGCCGGCCGATCGCAGCGATGCCATTCTCGCCACCGCGCTGGTGGCGCAGCGCGGCATGGCGCTGGCCGGCCTGGTGCTGACCTGCGGCGGGCGTCCGGCCCCCGAGCTCGCCGCGATCCTGGCTTCCGCCCCGCTCGATCGGCTCGCCGTCCTGTGTACCGACGACGACACGTTCACCACCGCGTCGAAGCTGGCCAATCTGTCGGCCCATGTCAGTCGCGCCGATGGCGATCGCATGGAACGGGTGATCGCGTTCATCGCCGAGAAGGTGGAGACGCGGCCGCTGGCGCTGCGGCTCGATCTGCCGGTCGAGACGCTGATGCCGCCGCCGGTGTTCCGCCATCGCCTGGTCGCGCGCGCGCGTGCGGCGCTGCGCCGCATCGTGCTGCCCGAGGGCGAGGAGCCGCGCACCATCCGCGCCGCCGCGATCTGCGCCGACAAGCGCATCGCCCGCTGCATCCTGCTCGGCGCGCCCGAGCGCATCCGCGAGGTCGCCGCGGCGCATGGCATCGAGCTGCCGGACAATCTCGAGATCGTCGACGCCGAGCAGCAGCGCGGCCGCTACGTCGCGCCGCTGGTCGAATTGCGCAAGGCCAAGGGCCTGACAAAACTCCAGGCCGAGATCGCGCTGGAGGATTCCGTGGTGCTCGGCACCATGATGTTGGCGCAGAACGACGTCGACGGGCTGGTCTCGGGCGCCGTTCACACCACCGCCTCGACAGTGCGCCCCGCGCTGCAGCTGATCAAGACCGCGCCGGGATCGAGCATCGTCTCCAGCGTGTTCTTCATGCTGATGCCGGACCAGGTCCTGGTCTATGGCGATTGCGCCATCAACCCCGATCCGACCGATCACGAACTCGCCGAGATCGCGATCCAGTCGGCCGATTCCGCAGCCGCCTTCGGCATCGAGCCGCGGGTGGCGATGATCTCCTATTCGACCGGCGCGTCCGGCGCCGGCGAGGACGTCGACAAGGTGCGCCGGGCGACCGACAAGGTCCGCGCGCTGCGCCCCGACCTCATCGTCGACGGCCCGATCCAATACGACGCCGCCACCGTCGCCAGCGTCGGGCGCCAGAAGGCGCCGGGCGGCCCGCTCGACGGCCGCGCCAATGTCTTCGTCTTCCCCGACCTCAACACCGGCAACACCACCTACAAGGCGGTGCAGCGCTCCGCCAATGTCGTCTCCGTCGGGCCGATGCTGCAGGGCCTGCGCAAGCCGGTCAACGACCTCTCCCGCGGCGCCCTGGTCGACGACATCGTCTACACCATCGCCATCACCGCCATCCAGGCCGCCGCTGGCGACAAGCCCGGGACTGCGGCCATGGCCGCGGCGGCCGAGTAAGGAGCGAAACGATGCGCGACAAGACGCCGCGACACCCGGATCGCGGCGTCGTCATCACCCAGAGCGCCTTGTCAATCCTCCCAACCGCCATCGTGGCCGAGGAAGCGGCCGAACCGACGCAGCATCGACGCGCATGATTGTCTGGGCGGAGCGATTTGCTGTTATGTCATGACAATGATCAATCATCCGCCGAGCCCGATGCGCTAGTCTAAAGTTTCCTGCGGCCGCGCTCGGCGGACGCTAGCTTGCGCAGATGTCGTCGGTTGACGAGGCCTTCCAAGCAGAGGCGAGAAAGAGCAACGGTTCATCATGACGCTTCCCCCTAACTTTCGCCAGGTTCGCGCCTTTCTGGCACTGGTGCGGCATCTGAAATTCACCCGCGCGGCACAGGAGCTGAATGTCTCGCAGCCGACGTTGACCGTGCAGATCAATACGCTGGAGCAGCAGCTCGGCATTCGGCTGTTCGATCGCAACAAGCGCCGGGTCGAGTTGACGCCGGCGGGTCGCAACATCCTGCCGCTGATGGAACGCCTGTCCACGAACATGGAGGAGGTTCTGCTGGCGGCGTCCGACATCACCTATGCCAAGCGCGGGACCATCCGGGTGGCGGCGTTGCCCTCGGTCGCGGCCACGTTTCTGCCGCGCGTGATCGTGGATTTTCAAGCGCAGAACCCAGGCATCGTGATCGATGTGCTGGACGTGGTCGGCGAGGAAATCATCAAGCTGGTGAAGGCCGAGGATGTCGATTTCGGCATTGGGACGCGTATCAGCTCCGACAAGGGGATCAAGGTGCAGGACTATTTGTCCGACAGCCTGTGCGCGTTCTTCCCCGCCGAGCATCCTTTGAACACATCGATGCCGGTCGTGCAGATCAAGGACTTTGCTCCCTACCCGCTGGTCCTGACCCGGAAAAACAGCAGCGTCAGGGTGCTGTTCGAGTGGTCGATGGAGCGAGAAGGCTGCGAGCTGAATATCGCCATGGAGTCCAATTACATGTCGACCGCGCTCGGCATGGTCCGCGCCGGCGTCGGCGTCGCCATTCTGCCGTCGGCCGCGGCCGAACTGGGCAACATGACCGGGCTCTGCTTCAAGCCCGTGGAATCCCCGCAATTCAATCGGCGGGTCGGCATCATCCGCAAGACCGATCGGACGCTTCAGCCCCTTGCCGATCACTTCATCGACGCCTTGCTCAGGATGACGAGTCTTCGTGCCGACGATAGCTTCGACTACATCCGCCACGCCGACACCGTGTCGGAGCCGAGCATGCCGATCGCGAAGCCTCTCGTAGCAGGCACCTATCCCGGGCAGATGTGTTCGATTGCATCGAGCGTTTCGGCGGCGCCGCGCGGTGTCATGAGTCGGATGCGTTAGCGGTCGATCCGACAACGAGAGCCGCCCAGCATGCCGGCATGCCGATTCTATAGAACCGGAATTGCTCTAAAAATGCTTGCTTTTGAGCAAATACGCCGGAATCGCCAAGCCCGCGCCGATTGAACCGACGATCGACAGCACGCGGACGAAGGCCTGCGACGAGGCGACGATCGCCGCCGTCGAGGCGCCCGAGGTGTCGGCCGCCGCCGCCATATAGCCGAGCATCGCCTGGCCGAGGAACGCGCCCGGCACCATCGGGATGCAGCCCGCCAGCGCGATCGCGTGGCAGGGCGGGCCGAGCCAGCGCCGCGAGATGATCGCCGCGCAGGAGGTCGCGATCGCCGCCAGAAATGTCGCGGCCTCGAGGCTGCCGCCAAATTGCTGGACCAGCGTGCGCACCGCCAGCGCAAGCGCGCCGGCGACGGCGCACCAGGCCAGCGCGCGGCCGCCGAAATTGAACAGTACGCCGAATCCCGCCGCGGCGATGGCGCCGAACACGGCCTGATGCGCCAGATGCGGAAGCATTGCGGCCAGCGTTGCGGTCACGAGTGAATCCTCAGGACGAATTCGGCGAGCCACAGCCCGGTCACCGCGAACACCATGATCATGATTACCGTGACGGCGCGGGCGCTGCCCATCGTCGGATAGCCGTCCATCACGTCGGTCTGCGCGTTGGTCGACGGCACGCCGGGCACCAGCAGCAGGATCGACGCCATCATCGCCAGTTCGACGGTGGCGCTGCCGGCGAGCCGGGCGCCAAAACCGCCAAGCGTGGCGGCCACGCAGCCGACGATCGCCGCGACCACGAAGACGTTGACTTGGCGTACGCCCAGCCAATGCCGAACCCCCTGCCCGATTGCAGTCCCGGCGAGCACGGGCAGAAAGGCCGGCCAGTCGGCGCCCAGCAGCCGACCGAACGCGGCGCAGGCCGCGCCGGTCGCCAGCGCCACCAGCAACGGCGAATGGCGCGGCGTCTCGCGCTGCAGCCGTTTCAATTCGGCCTCGACGGCCTCAGCCGTCATGCCGCCCTGCGCGACCCGCAGCACCAGCTCGCGCACCGCGAAATCGAGCCGGTGGTTCACGCCATGCGCACCGATCTGCATCATCCGCGTCACGGCGCGCGGGCCTTGCGCCACCGTGATCTCGAATGACGCATAGCCCGATCGCAGGCCCAGCACCTCGACCCCGAGGCCGGCGGCGACCATCCGCGCGCCCTCATGAACGACCCGGACCGACGCGCCGCTCTGCGCCAGGATGGCGCCAGCCTGCATCGCCACATGGGCGATGCGTGCCAGCGCCAGCGGTTCGGCAGAATCGGATTCGGAAAGCTCGGTCATGATCGCCTTGAAACGGGCGGAAGGAACCCTGACGCGCCTTGCGCGCGCCGAACACCGACCTGGTGGCCGGGCCGGCGCGCGATGGCGTACCGTCAGCGATCAGCCTTTGACGTCGAGCAATTCGACGTCGAACATCAGCGTCGCATTCGGCGGAATCACGCCGCCGGCGCCGCGCGCGCCATAGCCCAAGGCCGGCGGAATGATCAGCGTACGCTTGCCGCCGACCTTCATGGTCGAGACGCCCTCGTCCCAACCGGCGATGACCCGGCCCTTGCCGATCGGAAACTCGAACGGCTCGTTGCGGTCGACCGAGGAATCGAATTTCTTGCCCTTGACGCCATTCTCATAGAGCCAGCCGGTGTAATGCATCACGCAGATCTGGCCCTTTTGCGGCGAGACGCCGGTGCCGACCTGACTGTCTTCAATCTTGAGGCCTGATGCTGTGGTCATGATTTTGGATTTTCCTGTGGACTGAGCCATTGCGGTGGAGACCGGCGCGATCGATGCGACGGCCGAACAAGCGACAACCAGCACGAACGCCATCGCGGCGCCGGCACGGTGATTTACGGGCATGAGGTCTCCCTTTGGACGGCTGGCTTGCGGCGGTTGGTTTGGCGATCGCAAACCGCCGCCGTTCTAGCGCATCGCCGCCAGACTTCACAACAACGCTCCCAGTGACCGAATCGCGCCTGGGCGGCGCTGCCGGCGGAACCAGCCGACCGAATCACGCTTGATTTCCCGCGCAACGATGGAAAACGCAGAAAATTGATGCGTTGCGGCGCTGTCGGCTGTAAACCGCTCCGCACGATCGATCCTGGCCAGCGCCAGAACTGCCACGGCAGATGCGCGGCTCGCCACAACAAAGAAAGCAACAAGGCCGGTAATATGAGCGGATTCAAGGAACCAAGCTTCGCGGACCGGCAAAAGGCGGCAATGGAAGCCCGCAAGAGCCTTTTGGAGAAGTTCAAGGCGAAGCCCGGCCCCGATGATCCGGCGGTGCTGCAGCGGCAAGCCGAGCGCGAGGCCCAGGCTGTCACCCGCGCCGCGGCCAAACTCGCCCGCGACGCCGCCAAGGCCGAGAAACTGAAGCTGGACGCCGAAATGGCCGAACAGGCCGCCGCCGAAAAGCTGCGGCTCGAGGCGGAAAAAGCCGCCCAGGAACTGGCGCTGCAGGCCGAGCAAAAGGCCGCCCGCGACGCGCGCTATGCCGCGCGCAAGAAGCGCAAATAGCGCGCGATTGCGCGCCAGCCGACCGATGTAATCCAAGCAGGGACCAGGCCCGACCGTAAGGACGAGCCTGGTCCGATTGCGGTGATTACTTCTTCATGCCTTCCTTGTGCATGCCGTCGTCCTTCTTCATGGCGTCCTTCTTCATGCTGTCCTTGTGCATGGAATCCTTCTTCATGCTGTCCTTGGACATCGTTTCCTTCTTCATACCGTCCTTCTTCATGTCATCCATGGCGAAGGCAGGGGCAAAGCCCAGGCTGAGCGAAATCGCGGCCGCCGAGACGCCGAGGGCAATGCGGGTGCTGATGGTCATGGCTGTGTCATCCTGTTGATGCGGTTCAAGGGCAACGGTCAGTCGCCATAGAGACAACGTCTCGAAACCTCCGATGTTACGCCCGACGTTAATTTCTTTTGGGCCACCGCACCGCAATGCGTGCAATGCAACATGGTGCGGCGCGATACGCGATGACAGCGTTCTGCGCCTTTCCGAGCCCATTCCCCCACCCACACAGACTACCAAGTCGCTAATTGCACCGGTGCTGCATTTGGTTTAGCAACGCTACTACAAAGAAAAGAACCGACCCAGGGAGAGCATCATGATCACACGACGTCACCTTCTCGGGACGGCTCTTGCCGCGCCCGCGATCTTGCGTTTCGGTCCCGCTCAGGCTGCGACTACGCTGAAGATTTCGCATCAATTCCCCGGCGGGACCATCGACAGCGGCGATTTCCGCGACCGGCTGTGCCGCAAATTCGCCGAAGAAATCGGCAAGCGCAGCGGCGGCGAGCTGGTCGGCGAGGTCTATCCGGGCTCGTCCCTGATCAAGACCAAGGCGCAATTCTCGGCGATGCGCAAAGGCGCGCTCGATCTGTCGCTGTATCCGATGCCCTATGCGGGCGGCGAACTCCCCGAGACCAATATCGGCCTGATGCCCGGCCTGGTCTCGACCTATGAGCAGGGGTTGAGCTGGAAGACCAAGCCGGTCGGCAAGACGCTGACCGACTTCCTGGCCGACAAGGGCATCATGCTGATCACCTGGGTGTGGCAGGCCGGCGGCGTCGCCAGCCGCAGCAAGGCGCTGGTGGCCCCGGACGACGCCAAGGGCCTCAAGGTGCGCGGCGGCTCGCGCGAGATGGACATGGTGTTGCAGACCGCGGGCGCCGCGGTGCTGTCGGTGCCGTCCAACGAAATCTACGCGGCGATGCAGACCGGCGCCTGCGACGCCGGCATCACCTCCTCCACCAGCCTGATCTCGTTCCGTCTCGAGGAAGTCGCCAAGCATCTGACCTCGGGCGCCGACGCCTCCTACTGGTTCATGCTGGAGCCGCTGATGATGTCGAAGGCGATCTTCGACAAGCTGCCGAAAAACCATCAGGACATCATTCTGTCGGTCGGCAGCGAACTGGAAGCCTTCGGCAAGGAAGGCGCGCAGAGCGACGATATCGAGGTCGCCAAGGTCTACGAAAAGGCCGGCGCCACGGTCAGCAAGCTCGATGCCGCGACCGTCGGCAAATGGCGCGACATCGCCCGCGACACCGCGTGGAAGGACTATGGCGCCAAGACCGCCACCACCGCCAAGCTGCTGAAGCTCGCAACCGACACCGCCGCATGATGCATGGTCCTCGGCTGGACCATCGCGACAGCGTAGCCGCCGCCAGCCACGGATTGCTGGCGGCGCTGCACCGCGCATCGGCGTTGCTCAACAATCTCATCGTGGTGGCCGCATCCATCGCGCTGATCGCGGCCTGCGGCATCCTCAGCTACAGCGTGCTGAGCCGCGGCCTGTTCCACAGCGCCACCTATTGGCAGGACGAAGCCGCGGTGTTTCTGCTGGTCGGTGCCACCTTCCTCACCGCCGCCTATGTGCAGGGCCAGCGCGGCCATATCGGCATCGAGGCCTTTGTCGGGCTGCTGCCGCCGCTGGTGAATCGAATCCGGCTGCTGCTGGTCGACGTCGCCAGCCTGGCGTTCTGCGCCTTCTTCGCCTGGAAATCCTGGACCCTGACCCATGAGGCCTATGTCGGCGGCCATGTCACGGATTCGATGTGGTCGCCGCCGCTGGCGATCCCCTATGGCTTGATGGCCGCCGGCATGAGCCTGCTGTGCCTGCAGATCCTGTTGCAGATCGTCACCTCCTTGGCCCGCGAGGCTCGCTCGTGACGGTGCTCGGAATCGGCATCAGCTACGGCGCCGCGACGCTGTTTGCGATGTTCTCCGGCATGCCGATCGCCTTTGCGCTCGGCGCCGTCGCCGTGGTGTTCATGGCGATCTTCATGCCCAATGCCTCGCTCGATACGGTGACGCAGAACGTCTATGAGGAAATGGCCTCGATCACCCTGCTGTCGATCCCGCTGTTCATCCTCAAGGGCGCGGCGATCGGCAAGTCGCGCGCCGGCCAGGATCTGTATTCGGCGCTGCATGCCTGGCTGCACCGGGTGCCGGGCGGCCTCGGCGTGGCCAATGTGTTCGCCTGTGCGCTGTTCGCCGCGATGGCGGGCTCCTCGCCGGCGACCTGTTCGGCGATCGGCTCGGCCGGGATTCCGGAAATGCGCAAGCGCGGCTATTCGGGCGGCTTCGCCGCCGGCATCATCGCCGCCGGCGGCACGCTCGGCATTTTGCTGCCGCCCTCGATCACCATGATCCTGTTCGCGGTCGCGGCGGAGAAATCGCTCGGCCGGCTGTTCCTCGCCGGCATCGGCCCCGGCCTGCTGCTGGTGTCGCTGTTCGGCATCTACGCCGTGCTGCGGTTTCGCACCGAATACGCCACCGCCAAGCTAGCCTATGAGCGCACCGGACAGGATTCCGCGATTCTCAGCCGCGAGCGATTCACCATGGCGCAGCGCTTCAACGTGCTGCCGCGGGTGCTGCCCTTCGTCATCCTGTTGACCGGGGTGATGATCGCGCTGTATGGCGGCTACGCCACGCCGTCGGAAACCGCCGGCCTCGGCGGGTTGTTGGCGCTGTTGCTGATCGCGCTGATCTATGGCGTGTGGCGGCCATCGGACCTGTCGCCGATCCTGAAATCGACGATCCGGGAATCCACCATGCTGATGATGATCATCGGCATGTCGCTGCTGTATTCCTATGTGATGAGCTATCTGCACATCTCGCAATCGGCCGCCGAATCCGTAGTGGCGATGCAGCTGCCGCGCTGGGGATTGCTTGCCGCGATCCTGGTGCTGGTGGTGATGCTCGGCTTCTTCCTGCCGCCGGTGTCGATCATCTTGATGACCGCGCCGATCATCCTGCCGCCGCTGCGCGCCGCCGGCTTCGACATCATCTGGTTCGGCGTGGTGATGACCATCGTGATGGAGATGGGGTTGATCCATCCGCCGGTCGGGCTCAACATCTTCGTCATCCGCAACGTCGCGCCCGACATTCCGCTCAGCGACGTGATCTGGGGCACCCTGCCCTTCGTGCTGCTGATGATGGCCGCCGTGGTGCTGCTGTGCCTGGTCCCGGAAATCTCGACCTGGCTGCCGGATCTGGTGATGGGGCCGGACGGCGGGCGGTGATGTGATGATCTCATCCCGAGAGGTATTTGAATCAAAACGTCCAGGCGTCATTGCGAGCGAAGCGAAGCAATCCAGGGCGCCGAATGCTGAGCTTCTGGATTGCTTCGTCGCTGCGCTCCTCGCAATGACGAAACTAAGCGCTGACGCCGTTCGCACCTCCTCACCATGAGGTGCAGCACCAACTTACTTGGCCATTCGCCGCTTCGCATTGATCGCCGCCGCCACCCGACTGACCGGCGGGCGCCCGAGTAACCCGGCGATATCATTGGTCGCGGCGATCAGCCTGTCGATGTCGACGCCAGTGCGAATCCCCATGCCTTCCAGCATGTAGACTACGTCCTCGGTCGCGACATTGCCGGTGGCGCCGGGCGCATAGGGGCAGCCGCCGAGGCCGCCGGCGGCGCTGTCGATCACCCGCGCGCCCTCTTCGAGGCCGGCATAGAGATTGGCCAGCGCCTGGCCGTAGGTGTCGTGGAAATGCATCGCCAGACTCGTCATCGGCACCGCTTCGGCGCACGCCCGCAGCAGCGCGCGCACCTTCATCGGCGTGCCGACCCCGATGGTGTCGCCCAACGACACTTCGTAGCAGCCGAGATCCCACAAGGTGGTGGCGGCATCGACCACCGCCTGCACCGGCACCTCGCCATCGAACGGACAGCCGAGCACGCAGGAGATGTAGCCGCGCACCTTGACGCCGTCGGCCTGGGCCCGGGCGATCACCGGCTTGAAGCGCTCAATCGATTCGGCGACCGAGCAATTGATATTGGCGCGGGAAAAGCCTTCGGAGGCCGAGGCGAACACCGCGATCACCGTGGCGCCGGCGGCGCGCGCCGCCTCATAGCCCTTCAGGTTCGGCACCAGCACGTGGAATTCGCCGGGCCGCTGCAACGACGCGCGCAGCACCTGGTCGGAGCCGACCATCTGCGGGATCGCCTTCGGCGACACGAAGGCGCCGACCTCGATGGTGTGCAGGCCCGCGGCCAGCAGCGCCTCGATGAAAGCAATCCGGTCGGCGACGCTGACCGGGGTCTTCTCGTTTTGCAGCCCGTCGCGCGGTCCGACTTCGACAATGCGGACAGTCTCGCTCATTGTTGCGCTCCCACCAACACGAAGTCATGCCCGGCCTTGTGCCGAGCATCCACGTCTTTCCCGACTTGCACAATGTCCAAGACGTGGATGGCCGGGACGAGCCCGGCCATAACGGAGAGGTTCAGGCGTCCGGCTCGATCTCGGCGAGCTCGACGCCTTCCTGGACGATGTCCCCGACCTTGCATTTCAAAGCCTTCAGCACGCCCGCGAAGGGCGCCCGCAGGGTCTGCTCCATCTTCATCACTTCCAGCGTCAGGATCGCCGCGCCCTTGTCGAGATGCGCGCCCTGCTCGACCAGCAGCGCCACCACGGTGCCGGGCAGCGGCGCCACGATCTTGTCGTCGCCGACCTGCTCTTCGTCCTCGCCGCCGAACGGATCGACCCAGTGCAGGTCGAAACGTCCGTTGCGGGTCCGCAGATACAGCTCGTGGCCCTCGATGTCGGCGACCACATGCGAGCGCGCACCGTCCAGGGTGATGTCGAGACCGTCGTCGCGCGCCGCCTGGGTGAATGCCAATTCGCGCGCGTCGATCGTCAAGCTCGACGGCCCGCCGCCATAAAGCAGCGTCACGCGGTGATCGACATGGTCGGCACCCTGGCCGTGGCGGAACACGAAGACGCGCTTGCGGCGGCCGACCGGCATCCAGCCCGAGCTGCGCCATGGCGAATCCGCGTCCGCCCGCGCGGCCTGATCTTCGGCCTGCAGGATGGTCGCCACCGCGGCGCATAGTTCAAGATCACTAGGCGTCGCGGCCGGCGGCGTCAGCCCGGTCAGCTCGCGTTCGATGAAGCTGGTGTCGATGGCGTTGGCGCGAACCTGCTGATGGGTGATCAGCGCCGACAGGAACGCCAGATTGGTGGTGACGCCGCGCACATCGGCGTCTTCCAGCCCGCGATTGAGCCGGTCGATCGCGGCATCGCGGGTCGGCGCCCAGGCGATCACCTTGGCCAGCATTGCGTCGTAATAGGGCGACACCGCATCGCCGGTGCGATAGCCGGCGTCGATCCGCAAGCCGTTGGTCTGCGCCGGCATGCGCCAGGTCTTGATCGCGCCGACCGACGGCATGAAGTTCTTGTGCGGATTTTCCGCATAGACCCGCGCCTCGATGGCGTGGCCATTGAGCTTGATCTGGTCCTGGGTCAGCGGCAGCTTCTCGCCGAAGGCAACGCGCAACTGCCATTCGACCAGATCGACGCCGGTGATCAGTTCGGTGACCGGATGCTCGACTTGCAGCCGCGTGTTCATCTCGATGAAGAACACATCCTGGCCGTCGGAGACGAATTCGATGGTGCCGGCGCCGACATAATTCACCGCGCCCGCCGCCTTGCGCGCCGCCGCGCACACCGTTTCGCGCTGCGCCGGGGTGAGCGTCGGCGACGGCGCCTCCTCGATCACTTTCTGGTGGCGGCGCTGCAGCGTGCATTCGCGCTCGAACAGCGACACCAGATTGCCATGGCTGTCGCCGACGATCTGCACCTCGATATGGCGCGGGTTCCGCACGAATTTCTCGATCAGCATGCGGTCGTCGCCGAACGCCGCCTTGGCCTCGCGCTTGGCGCTGACGATCGCCGCGGACAGCTCTCCGGCCGAGCGCACGATCCGCATGCCGCGGCCGCCGCCGCCGGCCGAAGCCTTCACCAGCACCGGAAAGCCGATCTTGTCGGCCTCCGCCGCCAGCGTCGCCTCGTCCTGCGCCTCGCCGTGGAAGCCCGGCACCAACGGCACGCCGGCTTTTTCCATCAGTTCCTTGGAGCCGGACTTGGAGCCCATCGCGGTGATCATCGCGGCGGTCGGGCCGACGAACACAATGTTGGCGTCGGCGCAGGCCTGGGCGAATTCGGCGCTCTCCGACAGAAAGCCGTAGCCGGGATGGATCGCCTCGGCGCCACTTTGCTTGGCCGCAGCGATGATATTGTCGATGCTGAGATAGGAATCGCGGGCGCGCGCCGGGCCGATCAGCACCGCCTCGTCGGCCAGCCCGACATGCAGCGCGTCGCGGTCCGCCTCGGAATAGACCGCGACGGTTCGCAAGCCCATGGCGCGCGCCGAACGGATCACCCGGCAGGCGATCTCGCCGCGATTGGCGATCAGCAGGGTGCGAAATCGCCGATACAATGCAGACGGTGCCATCATCACATCCTGAACAGGCCGAATTTGGTCGGCTCGATCGGCGCATTGGCCGAGGCAGACAGACCAAGCCCGAGCACCAGCCTGGTATCGGCCGGGTCGATCACGCCGTCGTCCCATAGCCGCGCCGTGGCGTAATACGGGCTGCCCTGGGTCTCGAACTGCTCGCGGGTCGGCGCGCGAAACGCTTCTTCTTCCTCGGCCGACCATGTGCCGCCCTTGGCCTCGATATTGTCGCGCCGCAGCGTGCTCAGCACCATCGCGGCCTGCTCGCCGCCCATCACCGAGATCCGCGCATTCGGCCACATCCACAGAAAGCGCGGCGAATAGGCCCGGCCGCACATGCCGTAATTGCCGGCCCCATAGGAGCCGCCGATCACCACGGTGAATTTCGGCACATTGGCGGTCGCCACCGCGGTCACCAGCTTGGCGCCGTCGCGGGCGATGCCGCCGGCTTCGTATTTCTTGCCGACCATGAAGCCGGTGATGTTCTGCAAAAACACCAGCGGAATATTGCGCTGGCAGCACAGCTCGATGAAATGCGCGCCCTTCAGCGAGCTCTCGCTGAACAGGATGCCGTTATTGGCGATGATGCCGACCGGATAGCCCCAGATATGGGCGAAGCCGCAGATCAACGTCTGGCCATACAGCTTCTTGAACTCGTCGAATTCCGAACCGTCGACCACGCGGGCGATGATGTCGCGCACGTCGAACGGCTTGCGCTGCTCGGCCGGCACGATGCCATAGAGCTGCTCGGCCGGATAGAGCGGCGCGCGCGGCTCACACATGTTGAGCGCGGCGCGGGTCGGCGGCTTCAGGGTCGCGACGATCTTGCGCGCGATGCCGATCGCATGGGCGTCGTTCTGCGCGTAGTGATCGGTGACGCCGGATTGCCGCGAATGCACGTCGGCGCCGCCGAGTTCCTCGGCGGTTACCACCTCGCCGGTGGCGGCCTTCACCAAAGGCGGGCCGCCGAGAAAGATCGTGCCCTGATTGCGCACGATGATGCTCTCATCCGACATCGCCGGCACATAGGCGCCGCCGGCAGTGCACGATCCCATCACGATGGCGATCTGCGGAATCCCCAAAGCCGACATCTGCGCCTGATTGTAGAAGATCCGGCCGAAATGCCGTTCGTCGGGAAAGATCTCGTCCTGCTGCGGCAGGAAGGCGCCGCCGGAATCCACCATATAGATGCAGGGCAGATTGTTCTGCCGCGCGATGTCCTGGGCGCGCAGATGCTTCTTCACCGTCATCGGATAGTAGGTGCCGCCCTTGATGGTGGCGTCATTGGCGACGATCATGCATTCGCGCCCTGACACCCGGCCGACCCCGGTGACGACCGACGCCGAATGCACGTCGCCGCCATACAGGCCATGCGCCGCCAGCGGCGACAATTCCAGAAATGCGGTGCCGGGATCGATCAACAGGTCGACGCGGTCACGCGCCAGCATCTTGCCGCGCGCCGTATGACGGGCGCGCGAGGCCTCGCCGCCGGCACCGGCGACGTTGCCGAGCTTGTCGCGCAATTCGGCGACCAGCGCCCGCATCGCCTCGGCGTTGCGGCCAAATTCGGTTGAAGCGGGATCGATGGTGGAATGCAGCGGCATGGGAATCCGGTTGTTGGGGGCCGGTTATTGTTTGACGCCGAGAATGGGGCGCGTTGCACCCGATGGTGTCACCGCACAGTGCAGGAGTGCAACCTCAACTTTGCGGCGACGGCTGGCACCGTCGCCGTTTCGGACCACCGCCGGCTTGCGCCAAGCCGCTGCGCGGCATGACTATGGCGGCCGGAGTCGTGGCGGCCGGAGCCGTGGCGGCTCAATGCGTCCAGGGCTCGGCGCGGCGGAACGCGAAATTGTCCGCATAGGCGGCGCGGCGGCGCGCCGGCTCGTTGGGTTCGATCACCTGATAGGCAATCCCCTCGCGCTCGCAATAGGCGACGGCGTCTTCCTTGGTGTGGAAGCGCAGCGTCAATTGCTGGCGCATGTCGCCGGACGAGGTCCAGCCCATCAGCGGCTCGATCACGCGGGGCTGCTCGGGCTCATAATCGAGCTGCCATTCCCGCGTCTTGGCGGTCCCGGATTGCATCGCGTTTTTGGCGGGCTTGAAGATCCGTGCGGTCATGGAATGATCGGCCTGTTCAGATGCGACATTGCGACGGTTTGGCGAAGCGGCAGGCGTCGTATATCCTCGACGACTTGGGATCGTTTTGTGATTCCTGAGCCCGGCCGTTTCGTTGCCGTGTCTGGTATATTCCGTCTATAGCGTCGTGACAATCGTGCCCCGACACTGCCGCTCGTTTCCAGTTAACCTATGGACCTCCGGATCCCATGGACATTCACGCCATCCTTCCCTCCAAGGGGCGCGATCTGCGGCTCGATCTGTTTCGCGGGATCGCCAATTGGGCCATCTTCCTGGATCACATTCCGGACAATGCGGTAAACTGGATCACCACCCGAAATTACGGCTTCTCTGACGCCGCCGACCTGTTCGTCTTCATCTCCGGTTACACCGCATCATTCGTCTACGCCAAGATGATGCTGGAGCGCGGGTACATTGTCGGCGCCACCAGGCTGACCAAGCGGGTCTGGCAGCTTTACGTCGCCCATATCGTGCTGTTCGTGATCTATATCGTGTCGATCGGCTATGTCGCGCAACGCTATAGCGACCCCGACATCATCCACGAATTCAACGTCGCCGGCCTGGTCGACAATCCGGTCGAGACGCTGCGCCAGGGCCTGCTGTTGAAGTTCAAGCCGCTCAATCTCGACGTGCTGCCGCTTTATATCATGCTGATGGGGCTGTTTCCGCCGGTGCTGTGGTTCATGTTGCGCCGGCCCGATGTCACCATGCTGGCCTCTTTCGCGCTGTATTTCGCAGCGCGGCATTTCGAGTGGAACCTGGCCGGCTATCCCGGCGGCAGCTGGTACTTCAATCCGTATTGCTGGCAATTGCTGTTCGTGTTCGGCGCCTGGTGCGCGCTGGGCGGCACCGTGAGGGCGCGCAGAATCATCGATTCGGCGCCCATGCTGTATTTCTGCCTCGCCTATCTGGTGTTCGCGCTGGTGATGACGATGGCGGGCCGTTTCCCGGCATTCGGCGAGCTGTTCCCGGCCTGGCTGTTCGACGCCTTCAATCCCAACGACAAGACCAATCTGGCCCCCTATCGTTTCCTGCACTTCGCCGTGATCGTGGTGTTGGTGATCCGCTTCGTGCCGAAGGATTGGCCGGGGCTGGAATGGCGGGTGTTCGATCCGGTGATCAAATGCGGCCAGCAATCGCTCGCGGTGTTCTGCGTCGGCGTGTTTCTGTCGTTTGTCGGCCATTTCGAGCTGATGATGAGCTCGGGCTCGCTGGCGGCGCAAATCTTCGTCAGCATCACCGGAATCGCCATCATGACGCTGGTGGCCTACTACATCTCCTGGTCGAAGCGGCAGGACAAGCCGCTGCCACGGCCGGCTCCCGTGAAGTCGCCGGACCCGGCGCCTGCGCCGGAGCGCGCGCGGGTCGAGGCCGACCGGCCCTGATGTGAAACCGTGATGTGAAAAGCGTCGACCGGTCGCGGTCGCATCGCCGGCGGGATGGTCGGGGCACAAGGATTCGAACCTTGGACCTGCAGTACCCAAAACTGCCGCGCTACCAGGCTGCGCTATACCCCGATGTCTTGCCGTGAGGCTTGCCGTGTCGCTGGGAGCGTTGTCGATACACGCTTAAAGCCCCCCCAGCAAGCCGCGGTTTTGGCCGCGGCCGAATCAGTGGCTGTTGAACAGCGGATGGGCGACCCGGTCGCCGGGGGCGATGCCGTATTTCTTCGCCGTGCCGGCGATCACCTCGAGCACCCCCTTGGTCGGCCCGCGCGACGGGATGATCTGCAACGAATGCGGCACCGTGTTCTCGGCAATCCGCAGGATCCGGCCATCGGCGCGAATGAAGATCATATCGAGCGGAATGAAGGTGTTCTTCATCCACATCGACACCTCCTGCTCCGGCGAGAAGTCGAACAGCATGCCGCGACCGTCGGCCAGCTCCTTGCGGAACATCAGGCCGGTTTCCTTTTCCTTCTCGGTGGTCGCCATTTCGACCGCGAAGGTCTGCACCCCGGATTTGGTGACGATCTCCAGCGTCTGGAGATTGGCGGCCCGCGCCGTGGTGGCGGCGAACACCAAGACCATCAGCGCCAGCGCCGCGCCCAGCCGTGCCCGGCCCGCCCTCATCACCTGGAATTTCGCCATCAATGCAACTCGTCCCTTCGCCACACCGCGTCAATCGCGCGATCTTTGCCTCAGGATCATGGCAAAGACCAGAGCGCTGCACGCGACGAGACAGCTGGTTTGATGATTCCGGGGCGCGCGGGATTCACAAATCCGCGATGAGCAAAATTGCTCACTCGATCGATTGTCCTGCGGTGATGTCCGGACCCGAGAACGAGGCGGCTAGTGCGACGACAGGCCGGGGGCGCCGCCTTCGGGCTGGATCTCGGCCGCCATCATGCCCTTGGAGCCCGGTCCGAACCGGACCAGCACGAATTGACCGGGCCGCAATTCGGTCATGCCGAAGCGACGCAGCGTCTCCATATGCACGAAGATATCCGGCGTGCCCTCGCCGCAGGTCAGAAAACCGAATCCGCGCAAGCGGTTGAACCACTTCACCTGGGCCCGCTCGAGTCCACTGGTCGGTGTGATGCTGACATGGGTGCGCGGCGGCAACATCTGCGCCGGGTGAATCGCGGTCGATTCATCCATCGAAACGATGCGGAACGCCTGATAGCCCTTGGCGCGCTGCACGCATTCCACCACCAGGCGTGCGCCCTCATAGGCGGTCTGATAGCCGTCGCGGCGCAGCACCGTGACATGCAGCAACACATCGGGCCAGCCATTGTCCGGCACGATGAAGCCATAGCCCTTCGATGCGTCGAACCATTTGATTACGCCGCTGATCTCGACAAGATTGGCGCTGGCGTCGCCGAGTCCGGCAAACCCACCCAAACGATCGTGATCCTGGCCGCCAGAGAACTCGCCGTCCGCGTGCCTGCCGAAATCCGCACCGCTCAATGGCGAAGCGCCTGGCCTCTTGGACTCAAAACTGTCCGACCCCATGACCCCGGACCCCACACATCAATCAAAGCCCGATGTCGGTGCGACAACGGCGTCTGGCGGATCCGTCCCTTAACAACTCAGGATAGTACCGCCGCGAATCTCATGTGCAAAGATAACATCCTCGCCCGCGCCGCAAAGACAAAAAATGAACACTTCAGTAACTATGAACAGACTTGCGAACCTGCGAATCATACGAGGTCAGTTGCCGACAAACGGCCCCAGCGTCTCGCCGATATCATGGCGGATGACCAGATCGGCGATCTCGTCCTGTTCGGTGGGCTCGTTGTTGATGATCACCAATTTGGCGCCACACTCCTTGGCGAGCATCGGAAAACCCGCGGCCGGCCACACCACCAGCGACGTACCGATCGCCAGAAACAGCTCGCATTGCTGCGTTAATTCGGTGGCGCGCCGCATCGCATCGACCGGCATCGCCTGCCCGAAGGAAATCGTCGCGGTCTTCACCGGCTCATCGCATGTCGTGCAATGCGGCGCGTGGCCGGTGCGCTGCTGCCATTCGTAAACCCACGCGATCTCATGGCGCTGGCCGCAGCCGATGCAGCGCGCGTAGGTGGTATTGCCATGGAGCTCGACCACGTCATCGCCGGCAATCCCGGAGGCCTGATGCAGATTGTCGATGTTCTGGGTGACGATCGCCGGCACCTTGCCGGCTTTGTACAACGCCGCCAAGGCGCGGTGCCCGCGTCCCGGGCGCGCCTGGGCGAAAGTCGACTCCATCGCAAAGCGTCGCCGCCAGGCCTCGTCGCGCGCATCCTGGCGAGCGACAAATTCGTCGAACGGAATGGGCCGGTTGCTGGCCCACAGCCCGCCCGGCGAGCGGAAATCCGGAATACCGGATTCGGTGGAAATCCCGGCCCCGGTGAAGGGAACGATCACCGAGGCCTGCGCGATCATGTCACCGAGCAGATTCACCCCGCTGCGAAGGTCCGGCGCGATCATGGCATCAAAACCTGAATGAGATTGGCAGCGCCAGCCTTTGCAGTTTGCCGCCCGCGCTGCAAGTTCGACCAAAGCATCGCCGATAGCGAATTCCGCATGACCTATTTCGCCCGCTTTGCACGCAGGATTGCCTCCATCGAGGGAACCGATTGCCCAAATTCGCAGCCACACTTTGTTGAATTGCCTGCGTTCCGCAACGCAGCGATGGTGGGGCCTCTGTACGGAAGACCTCCTCCCAAAAGAGCCCTGTGCCCTCCAAGGCGGGGCTCTTTTTCGTTGGCGCGGTCGGTGCGACGCGATCGCTGGCCGCCAGCTTCCGCCGCGAAGCCGAAATCGAGGACACGTTCCTGTCCCGCCGGGCACCACGCCGATCGCGTGACCGGGCTGCCACCGGCCTTTTCGGATCCGCATCCGCGCCGTCATCGACCCGCCTGCCCTCGGCGGATTTTTCCTGCTATTCACCGCCCGGCACGTCGTCGTGAATTCGTGCCGGCTCAGGGAGACACCATCATGCGTTATCTGCACACCATGCTGCGCGTTCGCAATCTCGACGCGGCGCTGAAATTCTATTCCGACGCGCTCGGCCTCAAGGAGGTCAACCGCATCGACAATGACAAGGCGAAATTCACGCTGGTGTTTCTGTGCGCCGCCGAAGACGAAGCCTTGCTGAAACAGGTCAAGGGCCGTGGCGCGCCGCTGGTCGAGCTGACCTATAATTGGGACGAGGAAAGCTACGGCGAGGACCGCTATTTCGGCCACCTCGCCTATGAGGTCGACGACATCTACGCCACTTGCGACCGGCTGATGAAACTCGGCATCACCATCAACCGCCCGCCGCGCGACGGTCAGATGGCGTTCATCCGTTCGCCGGATCTGCATTCGATCGAGCTGCTGCAAAAGGGTGCCGCGCTGGCGCCGCAGGAGCCGTGGTCGTCGATGCCGAACACCGGGCACTGGTGAGCCTGATTTTACACCCACGCGCGCCATCCGGTTCACCGGTTGGTGACGCGGGCTGGCGCCCCGTACCGACCGGCGCGCGCGAACATGAGGGGCGTCTGACCCGCACGCGCAAGGCGGCCGACGTCAATGGCGATATCCATGATGCGATCGCGCGCGACGGCTCCGCGCCGTGTCGGATCGGGCTGCCGCTCTCCGATCTGCCGAACGGCTAACGACGAAACCAGGCGACAACGCCGCCAGGGAACTACACGCTCATATTGGCGTTCCCCTGCAACAGTTCATTGTGAACGATTGTGGGAGGCGAATGATGGGACGTGGAATTCTGCTGTGGCTGCTGGGCGTCCCGATTCCGGTGATCATTCTGCTGTGGCTGTTCTTCGGCCGCTGATCGGATACGCTCATAGGATCCAGACTCACCGACTGACGTGACGACGGGCTTGGCCGCAAGGCTGAGCTCGTCGTCGTCAGATCAGGCGCGGCGATCGCTACACGACAAATTTGACGCCGAGCGTCTTGCCGCGGCGCCATACCACCTCGCAATTGCGTCCGGTCCGGGCATCGCGCGAAAACGCCAGCCGCAATTTCGGGCCGAGCGTCTGCGCTTCCTCCAGCGTGATCTTGGCACCGGCGCTGGACACGTCGACCACCACGCAGGGCCGCGCGGCGAATCCGCCATCGAGGGTTACCCACCCGCTCTGACGAACCGATTTGCGCGATTCCCGTTTTTTGCCGCCGAGTGCCATCGAATTCTCCGTTCCGGCCTCTCCTAATGCCCCAGCATTGAGAAAGTGTTTCCCGCCCTCGCAAGGCAGCCAGCTCGGCTGTCGATCTGCGTTCAATTGAACGGCTCAGACGACTTGCCGAGACGAACAAACGCCACTATACGTTCGCCCGCTGTCGCAGTTGGAATCGCAAGAGTCCGCCTAGGCAGCCCGCGGATCGGTGCAACGCGCTGATTCGGCTTTAGTTTTACGGCCGTGCGAAACGCCGCCTGCGACCCGATTCGGTCGCGCCTGGCGAGCGTCTTGCTCCCTTCGTCTATCGGTTAGGACGCCACCCTTTCACGGTGGAGAGAGCGGTTCGATTCCGCTAGGGAGCACCAGCCATTTCAATGGCTTAGCGCTCCGGCCTCAGCGAATGTCCAACAAATGTCCAATATCCGCCGGTAGCTTTCGGTGGATTTAGGCTGGCTCCGCTTCCGGCATCGCGATACCAAACTCGGCTGCAAGCCTTGCGATCTGAATGCGGACGCGCGCGGCGCTGGTTTCGAGCGCCACAGCTTCGTTGACGAGTGAAAGCAGCAGGCGCTCGGCAAACTCAAGGTCAGGCTTCTTCTTCATGGCAAACTCCTAATCGGCCGGGTTGGCCGCGAAGTGACAATGCACGCCCCTCTCCCAAACGTAAGGCCTTGCAACAGATATTTGTTTTGGCTAAATTACTGATATTGCAGCGGTTTATGTTGCCTCTCAAGATTAATTAATCGGCGACCAAGGTAGCGAGTGCGGGCGCCCGTTTGACGTGCCATCCTCAAGTGACTCGCGATCAACGCGAGACCGGGGGAACAATGGAAGTTATAGCGGCGGTATCAGAATTTACGCAGTTGGTTAGCGATGACATCGGCCTAAACCAGATGAGCACAAAAACGGGAATAATCCCGGCGGAGGTCAGTCAGTCAGAACTCAAAAGCTGGTACCCGACCATCCGAGCGGTACTAGAAGAATTGCAAAGACTGGCGTCGGATGAGAAGTCCACCTTTGCCGATTTTGAGCGGGTCCGAAACCGACCGGGCACATTTCCAGAGGTGCCCCAAAGGTACATAGACGCTGTTCAAAAGGCATATGCGAAGGCTGGTCGGGCGTAAAAGAGTCGTGGTCGGGCAGGATGGTCCCGCCCGGCATCGCCCCTAAAGGTCGACCAGCGCGAAGGCTGAATCCATGTCGGCTTGTGACACCTCGCCAGATTTGGCCATAGCCAACGCCTGCACCACCGAAAGCATGGCGCGGGCTTTGCCGCCGGCATCGTAGGCTTGCAGCGGTCGCATCAGGTCGATCGCCACGTTACCGCCGAGCTTGTCGCTGCATTCCTCCGCAACCAGCGCGGCAATCGGCTGCAGCGTGAACTGGCAAAGGTGGCGCTGCGATTCTCGGACCATCGGGCCGGTCGTCGCATTGTTGAAGAGTCCCGGCAGCACGCCGAAGGCGCCGCAGATCGCGTCCCGGCTGGCGTCCAGCGTTTCCTTGGCCATCGACTGCTCAAGGTTCGGGGTCAGGTCGGCGGGCCGCCAGTCGGCCGCTGGCGCCGGTCCACCGGCTGCGCTGACCTGCACAGACTCGCGGAGTAGCACGCGGCCGCGCTGACCACGGAATGATCGGCCCAGCGTGGCCATGTCCGTCTCCTGCGATTCCGGGAACGGCACCACTTGCGAGCCGAGCGGCATATTCTCAAACACCTCCGCAAGCGACGACTCGACGGCCTGCAGCATGCCGCTGGTCAGGGCGCATCGTTTCAGCGGGGCGCTGCCGTACCACGGCGCGGCGGGATCGCAGCCAATGCGGAAGTGCAGCACCTCGCCAGCAAGTGCCGTCTGTGTGGTGCCGCCGCCCGCCTCTGGGATCGACAGGCGGTAGGCGCTGGGCTTGCCGTAGCGCGTCCGCAAATCCCAGTCGGAACATGGCACGAGGAAATCGTCGCGGATCAGAAACAGCGCTTCGCCGCGAACCGCCAAAGACCGGCCGAGCAGCGCGAGCGAACAACGGTCGAGCAGTTCCGTGCCGTCAACATCTGCCAAGGTGAAGCCCTGTTCCCATAGCGAGATGCACGACTGCGCGGTGGCGGTCATTTCGGCGATGCCGCGGCGACCTGAGATGTAGGCTTCGCGGGCTTGCATGATCTCCGCGGTGAAACCGCTTCCGGCAGACCGCTTTTCAACGGCCGGCGCCGAGCGGCGAAACAGGTCCATAATACCCATGGTCAAACCTTCCGATATGAGCGCAGCAGATCGCCGGCGCCCGAATTGATCATCGCGTTGGCCAGCCAAGAGGCCGAGCGCGAATGCGAAATGGAAATTGAGCCGGCGTCGATGCTTTCCGACGTGGCGCCGGGTTTGCCAGGCTTCGCCGCCATGTATTCGGCCAAGCGACGGTACGCCTCGCTGACCGTGGCAGGCACCTCGCCGGGTCCGACCGTGCCGGTGAAGCGGAACGGACCAGTTGCGGACAGCCAATAGCCGCCGAACGGGGAAGCGTTCGGGGTGCACGCTTCCCACTCATCCGCAGCGGACCAGACTTCCACGGTGGCGATCGTGGCCGGCGCCAGCGGCGGCGACCATTCGCCCGGACCTTCCACCAGCCATTCGATATCGCGTTCGGCCCATCGGTGCGCGACGTAGGCCTCGATCCGTTCCCAGATCACGGGCGCCGGAATTGCGACCGCGGCGGCCGAAAGACCTTCCGGCGCGTCCGGATAGGTCAGCGGTTCGGACTCGTTCTGTTTGATTGTCGTGGCCATCGTTATCTCCAGCGCAGCGCGGCAGGCATCGCGCGCGTGATTGTCAGGGGTGGCGGTACAAGGATCCCCGCGGCATTCATGGTCCAGCCGGCCGCTAGTTTTTCCTCGTCCGTCATGTCTTCGGGATCGATCGCGATGGACGCTTCGCCGTAAGCTGGCCGTGTGACCACCGACAACTCAAACAGGATCGCTTGGAAGATCGTGCGAATAAGCGCGTTGTGCATGCCGCGCGCGGGGTCGTGCCCCTCATCGGTAAACACTTCCGGCTTGGCGACTGCGCGCGGCGGCGGGATGCGAAAACCCGGCGAAATGCCCACAGACAGACCGGAGTCAATCTGTTTCAAAATGTCCGCGCCATACGACGTGTCGGCAATCTGCGGCGTGATCTCGGCGTCAAAGGTCAGCGCCTCGTCGTTGTCATCGAAAATCAGCGTGCCGGTTTTCTTGGACGCAAGCGGCGTGTCGAAGCTGTGGCCAACGAGCAGATGCTGGTCCTGCTCATCGTTGTTGATCGAATGGGAAAACGCGCCCGGCGCGAACTCCTCTTTCTGCGGTCGGCCACCCTTGCGACCGCCATCGCTCATTACAGCGCGCTTGCGATACGGAAAGCGACCACGAAGCCGGCGCCGCCCTTTACGGGCAGCGCGCAACTCCAGTTCGCCAATGACGGTGGCGAACTCGTCCATCACTGAATGCCGGTCAGGATCTGAAGCTGCTGGGCACGCGACACGGTGACGTCCATCGTCGCCAGTGCAGTCAGGCGCAGACCGCCCGAAGCCGCATCGCTGTACACGTCGCGGATCAGATCGATGGCGCCCCAGGTGCCGACGAAGATGGGCGCAACGCCACCGACGTTGGTCGTCAGCAGCGCATTGCTGGCGAGCGGCGAACCGACCGGCGCGGCAAGAGCATTCGACGACATGACGACGCCGGGAATGTTCTTGATCAGTCGGTCCCACTCCGAAACAGCGGTGTTCGTGATCAGGTCATCGTCCATCGCGTCCCAGATTTCCGGGCGCAGCAGCAGATTGACATCCGCCGGCGAGTTGGCGGCGTTTGCCAGCATGAAGCGCTTCACCGCACCACGGAACGCGGCCCACGATGCCGCTGCGGTAACGGCGGTGGAAGTGATGCCGTAGGAGCCGACCAGAACGCCGGAAGGCTGACCATCCGCACCGGTGCCGAGGAACACGGCCTTGTCCATGCCTTCGGCGAGACAGCCGTTCATGTCACGACGCACGGCCTGTTCCAGCGCATCGCCGCTCTGCTTGAGCGCCTTGCGCGTCACCTTCATCTGAATGCCGAAGGTGTGGTCGGGAGACAGCGAGCGGTTTGCGGTGCTGTAGACAGTCGGACCGGCGACGTTACCGGTTTCCGACGCAGCCCAGCCACCGGCGACGGACGACGACGTGATCGGATATTCGTTCGTGCCCTGCGCGATGTTGACGAACTGCGCGCCCATCTTGCTGGCGACGGAGCCGGCGAAAATGCGATCGATGATCGGCGCAGTGCTGACCGGCGACGGGGTGCCGCTGGCAATGGTTTCGCCACTGCGGATTTCCAGCGCAGCATAGGGAATCGGGACGCCGCGATAGCCGCCCTGCGAGCGCAGTTCCTCGATCACTTCGGCGGTGGCGCCGTCGATCTTCGCGCCTTCGTCCAGGTGCAAGGCAACCTGCCGAAGCTCGAACTTGTCGATCATTTCGCTGAATTTGCGATCGCTGCGCGTTTCCATCTCGTTGCCGGCTTCACGGCGTTCCGTGTCTTCCACGATCAGCGAGGCACGGTATCGCGCTTCGTTGCCCTGATACTCGGTGTCGAGGGTCGACATCGAACGGGTCTCATCCTCGGTCGGCTGGGTCTTGCCAACGAGCGCGGCGAGCGACTGACGGATTTCCGACTGGCGCTTCTGAATTTTCACAGAGGTAAGCATAGTGACTCCTTCGGTTTGGGATGCGCCAAGGCGCGGACAAAATCGCGCCACTCTTGGCGCCGGGGATCGATCGGCGCGAAGCCGACTTCGATTTTCGTTTTCGCGGAATGGCACGGCTTGCAGAGCGTCTGCAGATTGGCCAAATCGAACGCGAGGTCGGGAGCGAGACGAACGGATTTGATGTGGTCGACTTCAAGTCGACCGGCCGCGCCGCACTTGACGCACTGGAATCCGTCGCGGCGTTTTGCCAGCAGACGAACCACTTTCCAGCGTGGAGAACTGATTACCTGGGCGCTGTAGCGATCGTATTTCTTCACAGCCAGATCGCCTCGCGGACCTTTTTCGCCGGCGCGGCGAGCATGCGGGCGCCTTGCGCGACGGCCAGCACCGATGCGGAGGCGGCGTCGATCCGGCCCAAACTGCGGGCCTTGGCCAGCTTGATGTTGTTCGCTGGGTCGCGAAGGCAGACGGTTTCCGCAAATGCAGAGCGCAACAGCAGCGACGGCGCGGCCTTTACCAGACCGTCAAAGCACGAGCGGCGGAAGCGCTCGCAATCCTCATTGCCATCCTTGAAGCCAAAGCCCCGCCAGATCAGCGGAGCGCGGATGCCGGCAGCATCGATGGCCTGACCAAGTTCGGCCTGCTTGTAGCGGTCCATGCACAGCGCGGCGACGCGCTCGCCCTCGATATGGCGCATCACTTCCGACAACCACGCCGCGACGGGCACGGTAGCATGACCAAGGGTAGACAGTTCGCCGCGGCTGGCCATCTCGCCATAGCGGGCGCCGACGCCATCCGACGCGCCGCGGTCGGCAAGATTGGGTGCGGTCGGAAACCAGCCAAGGCATTCGAGCCGGCCGGTGTCTGGCCAATAGAACGCGGCGGCGGTCATGCTGGCGCTGCCGCCAAGGTCGATCCCGATGACCACCTGACCAGCGCGCGGCGGCAGTTCGGCCGCTTCGCACGACAGCCATTCATCGACGGTCAACAGCAAATCGCGGGTCTCGCCGCTGACACGCTCGTTGCGATTATAAAGCCGGAACGTGGTCAGGCTCGAACCGCCCCGCGCAATGGCGCGACGGGCCTGCGACTGCAGCCACTCGACCGACGAACCGATGCCGGCGACGGCGCCGGGGTTTGCGATCAGCAGGCTTTCCAGATCGTCAGCAGGAAGGCCCGGCGGCGGCCGATGCTCCTGCACATAGACGCCTTCTTGCGGCTCATCGAGCCACTTGGAAAACGGGTGATTGTCGTCGGGGGCGGACGTGGAGATGATCAGCGCGCGACCGTTGCGCTTGCCAAGGCCAGACAGCAGAGCGTGTTCTAGCTCGTCGCCCTTATCCTTGGCCCAGTGGCCACGCTCATCCATGATGGCGAGCGTCGGGGCACCGCCCAAAGCAGACTTGCCGTCAGCGGCGAGACAGCGCAGCAAGTGCGTCCCGTTCTCGTCCGTGTACTCGATCTCCAGCCGCGGAGCGCGGCGGAAGGTCAACCGTTTCTGCACATCCTCCGGCAAATAACGGGCGTAGCCGGCGACGAAATTCCAGACCAACCGGGCCTGGTCGCGCGTGCGGGCGCCCACTGGAATCTCACGGTTCGGCTGGGTGTCACCGATCTCGCCGAGCAATTCGCCAAGGGCAAGGCCAGAGGAAAGTGCGGTCTTCGCATTGCCGCGGCCGATGCTAAGGCACGCAACGCTGACGTTCTTGGCCAAGGCACCGGTGACGAATTTTTTCTGGAATGCAGCCAGCCGCAGCGGCTCGCCGGCCGCCGGACCTTCCGGGACTTTTAGTGATTGCAAAAACTTGATCGCCTTTTTGGCGTTCAATTTTGACCCCGGTTGCGCGAGAGAAAGGAAAAGGCCCCCCCTCCGAAAGGTTCCCCCCTAAGAAAGCGCGGCATTGGGACCGCTGCGGGGTAGCGCGGGCCGCTGGCGCGACGGCGCGAAAGGCGCGCACTCGGGGTCACGTCCGACATTGCATCACCCACGCCGCTCCAGCGGGATCACGCTGCACATTGACGATTGCGTAGGTCGCGCCCGCAATGGTCACGGTGTCGGCAGTCGTCGGCGTGATGGCAAGCGTCGAGCACAGCACATAGACCTTGCGGTCATTGACCTGCACGTTGCTGTCGGCGTGATCGATCTGCGAATAGTTATCTGTCCAGCCAGAGCAGTCATGCGGGACATCGGTGAGCACTGGATCCCAAGGCGGGCCGCTCATCTCCTGCGCAGTAACCACTGCGGCCTGCGGTATGTCCGCGTTGACCAGTGCGTCGGTCAGTTGCTCTGCTAGGTAGCCGTCGAGGATGGACAGTCTTGGACCTATGTGTACTTGCACGGACAGTAGCGCGTGCTTAAACGAAAAAGCCCCGGCGCGCTCATAGAGCGAACCAGGGTCATTGAAGGCGCAACATACTACAATCTAAGGCGCTTTGCAAATCAGCCCGTATTGATACCAGTCAACACATAATCGCAAAGGCGCGCGGCGGCGGACAACTCTTCCTTGGCAAACGCTCCATTTTCCAAGGAAGTAAGCAAGAAAGCGCAGCTACCGGAACAGCGAAACAGCCCTACACTTAGACTGTTCTGTTCCACCCTATGCGGGGGCATAAATGCCCCCACCCGCGACATAGGATCGAAACATGTATCGGAACACATGTTCTGCCCATTCTATAAGGGTTTCTCTGGTCATCGGAACAGAACGAAACAGTCCGTGTTCCGGCCGCTTTAGGGCACCGGTTTTGGTGGCATTTGAGGCAGGATCGAAACAAGGCTGTTCCGCCCGTCTGTTCCGGTCGCGCGCTTGTCCAGGCGGTTCAATTCCTTCTCCCCGCGCGCGCTCAACGTCCACTCTCCGCGGTGCTTCATTATCAGCCCGTCACCCGCAAGCTTCTCTGCCGCGCGCCGCACGCGCACGCCATAGGGCCGCCCGTCCCGCATTTTCCAATCCAGCACCTTTGCCAGTTCGTTCGATGATGCCCCCGCATTTCCGTCGATCGCCCGCAACACCATGTCCTCATCAGTGCGCGCCGCGACCGCCATGGCATCCTTTCCTGCGTCGTCCATCGGGGTTGCCATCACTGTCGGCATGGAGCGCCCGCGCCCATCCTTCAGCCGCTCGGCTGTCACCGTGTCGAGCCGGAACAGGATTGGCGCAAAGTCCATCCCGCGAAACTTGCCGGCCCAATGAAGCTCGACCGCGGAATCGCTCTTGCGGGCGCACAGGTTGCCATCGATCTCGGCAATAAAGGATCCGCCACCACGGGGCAGCAGGTTGTCGTTCGTTGCGCTTTTGACGGGATGGCACAGGACCAGGACGGTAGGCGCGCCCTTCAATTCGGTCAGGCTGCGCATCCGCTTGGCGTGTTGCAGCGAGTCCACGTTGCTGTTTTCGTCCGTCCCCTCGAACGTCGCGGCAGATGTATCGACCACGACCAAGGCCAATTCGCCAAGCGCCGCGGCTTCAATCGTGATGCGCTCCGCAATCTCGGACAGTTTGCTTGCGCCTGACACGAAGTGAACATCGATGGTGTTGACGTCGAAACCGCAATGCTCTGCCATCGCAATCCAGCGCGCTTGCACGTCAACGCTATTTTCCGATGCGAAGTAGAGCACCCGCCCCTTCTCCACCTCCCGGTCCCCAAGCTTGCGCCCGAGTCCAACGTGCACAGCGAGCCGCAGCGCGATTGCGGTCTTGCCCGCTCCTGTCGCCGCGGTCAGGCTGTAGCAAAAGTGGCGCTGCACGATGCCGTCGAGCAAATAGGACGGGGCAAGGAAATTGGCCACGAACTCGCCGCTGGACTGTATCAGCTTCGGCGGCGGCGTGACCTTTTGCGGCGGCGCCACCCTGACCAGGGTTGGCGGCATTGGCGTAGGATAGACCGGCGCGGGCGGCTGGCTCGCCGCGCGCAGCCCCTTCAGGGGCTTCGGGTCCGTCATGCCGCACCTGCAAGGCGTTTCTGCTTGAACCACTGCTTCGCGCCGTTGAAGTCGTTTCCAGCAAGCGCGGGACCGTTCGGCAATATGATGAATTGGTCGGCGCTTTCGCTGACCGCTTGGACCATATATTCGCCCGACACGTCACCGCGCCCGAACGGAGTAATTGGCACCGGCAACGCCGCCGGGTTTTGGCTAATTGCCCAAGCTAGTATCGTGACACGGTGAAATTTGCTACTTGATGTTTCATCGTCAATGCAGAGATGCCAATCGCCGGCGGCGGGCACTATCGTTTCCATGGTGTTGCTTTCTGCCGCGCTTGCGGCTCGTTGAATCCGGTCGAGACATCTCGCCGGGTATGCGTGGTTAGGCAGCTTTCTCGGTCCCGCCGAGAATGGTGAAGGCCGCGAAGGCCGCTTCGGCCATCTTTACGCGGACATCAGGTTCAACGATCTCGACAAGACGCTTGCCTTCGTCGCGACCAGTGCCGCGGGGCACCTGGGCAAGCAGAAAGCCCCGCGAGGCACGTATCAAAAGGCAGTCGATCATCCGCAAGCCGGCAAATTCGACGTTGAATTTGGCAATGAGTTTGTCGCCGGTCTTCCAGGGCTTGGGATCAGCGATGATTTCAAGCGCGGTGATTTTCATGCCGCCACCTTCACGCTGGCAGCTTCGCGCGCCGCGACCCATTCGATTGCGGCGCTGTCGCTGATGCGCGTGCATCGGCCAATCTTGAAGATTTTCGGGGCCTGCCCCTTCGCGGCAAGCTTGTAGAAGAAAGCGCGGCTGATGCCGTGGCTGTGGCAGAACTCGTCTACTGTCTGGGAATTCATGGTGTGCTCCAGGTACGAAAAAACCCGCCGCGACGAATGTCGGGCGGGCGATGGCAGATATGAAAAAAGGCGCCACGCTCAGGGAGCGTTGCACCTTATGTTTGACCAATAAAAACCCTTAGTGCGGATTTCTACTGCGCGCAGATAATTGCATAATGAGCCCCCGTTGTCAACAAGCAACGCCCGTGGACTTCGTTAAGTGTAGATTAACTATCTAAACCGTGCCGTCGTATCGCGGAGCACCTGCTCGAATTGCATCGGTAACGAAGCTACTTGCCAGATGCCCATAGTGCTTCTCGACCATGCGCGTGTCGGAGTGTCCAAGGTTTTTCGCAACGATCAGCATCGGGACGCCGCCCATCACCGCATGCGATGCCCATGTGTGCCGCAAGCCGTGGAAGTTGATTGGCGGATCGATCGCCGCTCGCGTGTTGGCGGTTTCCATCGGCGCCGCTTGATGCGACGGCAGCCATGGTCCCCCGCCCGCTTTGACGAACATCGGTTCGCCACCCTGCCGTCCCTTCGTCCGCTCGGCAAAGAACGCCGCGCCGTCTGCAGTCAGCACCACATGGCGGGCCTTCCCGCTTTTTGACTGGCGAATTGTCACGGTGCCGCTGTCTGGGTTGAAGTCGGCGACGGTCAGCAAGCACAGTTCGCCATACCGGGCGCCTGTTTCCAGCGCGCCCCGTACCAGCAACCGGAAGTCGTCGTCAGCGCCTGCGAGCAAGCGAGACGCCTCGGGCAACGTCAGATACCGCACCCGTGCGGACTCGACGCCCTCGAACGGCTCGACCCGTCGCCACGCGCCATCAGACGCGACCTGCTCATCCCGCCACGCCCGGTTAAGTGCCGCCTTCAAAACGGTCAGGATGCGATTCGCCGACGACTTGCGGCGGCGAGCCTGTTCCGGATCCGACACGTCAGGCTTAAACTTTTGCTTTCCGCCCGGCTTGGTTCGGATGCGGGCCGGTGCGGCGGCAACGCCGACATGCCATTTCCGAATCTGGTCAGTAGTCAGTTTGTCGACCTCGATTTTGCCAAGGGCAGGAAGAATGAAGGCGTCCGCGGCGTACCGCCCCTCCTGCCCCGATTTCTTATTCGTCATCAGATATTGGATGTAGGACTCGACGGCATCGGCCACGGTCAGGGGCTTGGTCTTGCCGACGGCAGCGTGCGCGCGCAGCACCATTCGGGACCGCGCCAGCGTCTGCGCTTGGCCAAAGGACAGAATCGCCACGCCATCGGGGTCGGAAAAGTCGTCGGCAATGGCCAACGTCTCGATCTCATAACCGCCCTCGCCGATGTAATGCCGCGCCACCCACTTGCCGGGGCCACTGACGGGCTTGCGGTAGCCAAGGTGAAGGCCAGGCTCCAGCGTGCGGAAGTAAGGCTTGCCGCTGCTCTTGAGCCGGTCGCGCGCGGTGCGGGATTCAAGCTTCGCGTCTTGGACAGTCCGAGCCATGATGTATCCCGTGCACGGTGGATAAACGAGCGTGTCCAACACATGTCCAATATACACCCGTGAACGTCAATAGACGCACGTTGCCGAAAGTGGCTGTAACCATTGGTTTTATTGAATTGCGAAAATGTTTATGGTCCACCGTGGACGGATTACGATCCCTTTCACGGTGGAGAGAGCGGTTCGATTCCGCTAGGGAGCGCCATCGGCTTGCCCATCATTCTGATTTTCCACCGGTTTTGACCACTTTCCCCAAACGCTCGGATGCGGTTTGGGAATGGATGTTCGCCTTATGGTCGTTAAGCTGGGTGACGGCGCGCTGTCCGCCTCGTCGCCGGTTCGCTTCTTTGGTGTAGAGTTCGGCCTGTGCGAGCGTCGTGTGACCGAGCGCGGCCATGATGTCGTGTGCCGAGACGCCGGCGTCGGCGAGTTTCCGACCGAGCGTCTTGCGTAGACCGTGTGGCTTGCAATCGAGCGGCAGTCCCGCCGCTGTCATCGCATCCCGCATGAAGCCGCTGAACCCATCGACGGTGAAGGGCCGGCCGAACTCGGTGTTGATGATCGTGACGTGTTCCCGCGGCGCCGCGTCCAATGCCGCCCGCAAGCCCGTGTCCAGCCCGATATCGACGGCCACGCCGGTCTTGTTGCGGGTGTAGCCAACACCGGCAGAATCGACTTGCGTCCAGGTCATCCGGTGAACGTCGACGCGCGCCGTACCGACTCCCAGCATCAGCGCATAGGCGGTGCGTTGTTTCGTGCCGAGCGGCCACCGTTCCTCATAGGCCGCCATCTCGGCATCGGTCCAAGCCCTGATCGGCTTGGATTTCGGTCGTTTGATGCCCGCCGACGGGTCGTGCTTCAGCAGTCCCTTTTCGATCGCGTGCCGAATCAGGATCCGCAGCTTCTTCAACGTGTCGAGTGCCGCGCCTGGCCTGTCGGCGTAGGGCAACAGGATGAAGGTGTTGATCCGATCGCGTGTGAGGCCCGCGACGCTGCGGTGACCGTGCTCCACTCGGATCGTCTCAAGCCGCGTCATATAGCCGGCTTTCGACGTGTCTCGCAGAGAGATGAACGCTGCGGTCTGCATGTAGGAGGTCACCAAGGCGCCGATGGTCCCGGGCGCGTCCTTTTGCATCGCGGCACGCGCTGGCGGAGTCTCGCCGGCCATGGCGGCCGCGTAGGCTTCGCGAAATTCAGCCGACGACGGATCGCTCGGCAACCGGGTGCGCGGCCCCTTCCCTATCCTGAAGGACAGGTAGGTGTGTCCCTTCACGTGATTGCGCTCGACATGCGGCGGGAGCTTACGGGGCATGCTCTTCTCCCCAACCGTCATCAGCGGCGACGGTGTTCGCATCTTCACCATCGCGGGGAAGAGCGTCGATCGCAGCATCAAGTTCGCGGACGTCCCATGCCAGACGTTTCGAGCCGAGCATTCGGGGCTTCGGCATCCTGCCATCCCTCACCATTTCATCGAAGGTGTTGGGCGAGAGACACGCATACGCGGCGCTGGCCTCTCGAGCGATCAGCCGCGGCGGCAGATTCGGCGGAAGGGCAAGCTGACGAGGCATCAGGGTTTCCCCTTCTCGGTGCCCGGTTCGTCCATCCCCTCGAGGCCAGCCAGAAGTTCCTCTTCGGTCATCCGCTTGACTGGCGGTCTCTTTGGCCGCGCCGCCCGCTTTGCCTGCTTCGCGGCTTTGATGGCATCGAGATGACTCGCCAGCCCGAGCTTGCGCAAACCAACCCGCAAGAGCATCACGGCCCATTTGCCGTCCGGCAGGTGCTGAAACTGCAGCTTGCCGCCGTGCAAAATATTGACCGCGTAGTAATCCTCGCTGCTGCCAACGTCTGGGTTGGCCGCAAAGCAGGCCAGCAATTCAACGACCTGATCGCTTAGATCCCTTTGCAGCGACGCCGCGGAATGGCCGTCTTCGATCAGGCGATCTCTAATTCGCTCGACGGCTTCGGCGGTCCGCCGCTGGACCACGGGCGCGTACTCAAATGCGACAACTGGCGAGATGCCGGCCCCCACCATGTCCATTCCGAACATGATGGTCTCGATGTCAGCCAACGTGTAGCGGCGTTTCGCACCCCGACCCAATCCGACCTTGTCGGCTCCGAGGTAGCCCTTGTTCGTCCAATTCTGCAGCGTGGATTCAGTTATGCCGGTCAGAATGACTGTTTCGGCCGGCGAGAAAGGGCCCGCCTCGAAGATGACGGGGGGAAGTTCCATGATGCGTTTATGAGTGCTACGCGGCATTCCGAATCATTAGCCGTGGAGCATTTGGAATACAAGGCAGCATTCCTCGTGAAGATCGCCGCATTGCTTGTAAAAGCCAATAACGTGTTGATTTCGTGCTGGAAAGGTTTCGTTAGGATTTTTCACGTGAGCAGCGCGGGCGCGTAAGTCGATGCGGGCCTGCTGGATCGATCGATCGGGGCACCATGAACGATTTCAACAAGATAGGTTGCCCGAATCAAATGCAGGAGTGTGTCGACGGCGCCGGCGTCGAAATGTCGACGGCGCCAGCAACGTGGTGACGCCGTGGACTGTGCTGCTCGGTGTGCTGACGACGGTCGATGCCCTTCGACAAAAGGGCCGCGCCGTCAGGCCGCCTCGCCGCGCGCGCGGTCGAAGCAAAGTAACGGGTCGTGCGCAGCCGGCATATATCGCGATGCCACGTCCGCGAGCGGTCCCGTCGCGATCGCACGGACAGGACCGATCGCCGAAAACAGCAGGCGCATCGCCTGATCGACCAGACAGTCTCGTTCGTCCTGCGTGTGCTCGTTCGCCTTGATGTCGCCGATGCAATCAGCGGCGAGTCGGATCTGAAACAGCGCACCTTCCAGCGACCGCGCACGCGCGTAAGACGCCATGTCTTTCAAAGTTTCAGCCGCAGAGAAGAGCAGCATCTGTTCAGCGCCGCGCCCATCGTCGCGTCTGTCCTCCGGCTTTGGCACATCCTCAATGCGATCGTGTTCCCGCCAAAGCTCCTCAAATCGTGCGGCGATCGCGGCAATGGGGCAGTTCGCCGGGCCAATCGATTCCGGAAGATGGCTGGTGGCGACTCGTCTATTCCTGGTGTCAGCTTTCGGCATGGGGCCTCCATGGTGAGAGTTAGAGCCGGGCAGGAAGTTGGCGCTTCCGACCGGCTCGATTTTCTGGTACACGAAAATCATGGCAAAGGCAATAACTGGTACGAGAAAATCGAGAGGCCGACCGGCCACGGGGGCCGAATCCGTGCATCTGCGCATCTTGCCGGACCAGGCCGCGGCAATCGATGCTTGGATCAATAAGCAAGAAGATGCTGACTTGACGCGGCCGGAGGCGATTCGGCGCCTGCTCGACGAGGCGCTGACGGTGAAGGCAAAAGGGAAAAAGAAATGAGCGCGGTCGTGGACTACACAGTTTTTGACAAATTTCTTCGAGTAGACTCTTGGCAGAGTTCCCATCCACTGGACGACAAGAGATTCTTCCTCTGCCTTCAAAAAGTCGTCGAAGATCCAGCTTTTAGCGCCGAAGCCATGGGCAACTACATGCGAAGCGCGAAAGGCGTCGACTCTTACGAGCATTACCTTGCGCAGCGGATTCGCGATCTTGTCGGTAAAGCCTGGGCTGTACGCGAATATCTTCAGGCGGTGAACGAAACGTCTGCTTATGAAGATCCCGACGTGCAGGTGTGATGTCGCAGGTACCGTCCGAAGAACTTATTGCTCAGGCGAGATCGGTCTTGAAGCGTTTGGACCAATCCGTAGTACCGCGCTTTGTCAGTGTTTCGCTTCCTATAGGCAAGCCGGCTGAATGGGTGCCGCGCTTGGGCAACTGCCATTCCAACGTCGCAACTTGGGTGCATTGCCTGCCAATTCATAGGCACGTTCGTGGATATTCGGTGCTGGATTTTCCGCGGCACTTTGATGTAGTCGCTCACTCTGTTGTCGAAACGGAGCTTGGCGAGCTTATCGATATAACGCCTCACGGGGCGGAGGGTGTTCCGTTCGTTCGCCATCTCATTGCGGACGGAGACTTTCAGCGGTTCGCTGATGCTTGGCATGTTGAAATAGCAAAACCATTAGCTTAGCTGCGCATCGATAGGACCAGCGCCGGGTACAGCATCTGACTGCCGGCCGTGGTGTCTGGGCGCAGCCTCTTCCTCGCGAACTGCCGGTAGCCGCGCCGGAAATGACCTTTCAGCACGTACCCTCCGGGCAAAGGGATCATCGTCCGTTTCGCCATGACCATATTGCCGAACCGCGACATCACGGCCTTTTTGGCGTCCTCAACGACGCCTGGACGAACCGACATCTGCATGTGACCGACATCGATCTTACGCGAATACGGCTGATCGTTGCAGATAATCACCGTGGCGTTGATTGGGATGCTGTCGAAATCCTTGACGCGGCCACCAGGCGTCATGACAAACCAGGATTGCTTGTAGCGGCCCGACTTCTGCGGCGATCGCTCGACCAAAGTCTGCAGAGCAAATTCCAGGATCTCGCGCCACCATCGGAACTGATAGACGATCGGTCCGGGCGGAACGACACTTTTCTCTGCCGCGCCGAGATTGCCGTTTACGTAGCGATCGAATCGCTCTGATCCCTCGCCGTCCTGGATCGCTCGCGCCAATTCGCGTCTCGCGTAAGCGGCAAGCTCTCGCGCGACGTTCTCCGGCGCGATGCCCGCCGTGGCGAGCTGCAGATCCTTCGCGAAAGTCGAAATACGGGGCATCACGTTCCCTTGGTGCTGATATCTAGGCAACCGCTGAATTCGCGGTGGTCCGGATCCACGGCATCAATGGTAGTCGGCACGTCCAAGGCATCGCCAAGATAGATGCGGTCGCCCTTTTTGATAGGCATCGGAAAGCCGGCCGAGATTAGTTCGAGCAACGACACGATGACTTTCCGCGAACCCGCGGTGATGCCGCTGATCAACTCGTCCGGTTTGTATCCTTCGACAGTTGCCTTGACGTCTGCGCGCGCCAGAACAGTTTGCGGCATCGTTGTCGTCATACGACGAAAGCTGACGAGGTGTCCACGGCGGTTGATCGCAGCTCGGGCACGCCTAGCTGAGGTCTGGTTCATGGTTCCACTACTCCCCAATTTTCATCACTAGTGGCAGTGCGCTGGTGCACAAAGTATAGCATGATTTGCGGACTGGAAGCTCCTCCGCTCTGCCCATGAATGGCGTCATGTCACCCCCCTGAACGGCAGTGACCGAAAAGCTTTGAAGAAGGAACTAAGTGAGTGAATCCGATCACCGGAATTCTCACGCTCCCGGGCTGAAGAACTGGAGGCAAGCGGTTTACCGATTCGGCCTGCACCAAATTTGCGCTTCCAAGCTGGAATGAACGGCGGAGCCGTCTTCAGCGATAATCCAGTCATTGCCGGCGGTCTCGGCAAGCAGGTCAGATGCTATCGCTGCAAGACCAGCGGCAATAACCCGTTGGACATCAGGCACCTTCGTCAACCAAGATGTCCTTGCGACGACGAAAACCGACGCCTCTCCAATACGATAGAGGGACGGAAGAAGCTTGGCATTGGTCCAATTGAGCATGGAGAAACACTACATCCGGCTTTACGTCGATCGAATCTCCGCTAATCTCAACTTAATGATGTGAAATCGCCATCGCGCCATAATTTCGAGCAAGGCACCCAGGATGAGATAATAGGCAACAGAAAGGAACAATAATCCAATCTTCTCGTGTGCACTGAGAACGTATGGCGCGTAGAGAGAGGCAAGGACGAGCGCGGTCCAATTGCCAACCGCGCCGACAAGAGCGCCAATCATGAACGGAAACAGCCACTTTTCGAGGTTATCAGCCTCAACGTTAAAGGCGAGCTTTAACAACGATAAATCCCCGCGCTGTTGCTGGGCTTTCGCCGATGACAAACCCTCAAGAACAATAATCTCATTATCGATCGCCATCGCCAACTCTTTAGCCCTGAGCTCAACGGGCGCCCGAAAATAAGACAAGCCAATCCCAATGCCGAATCCCAACTGCAACAGACTGCTGAACTCTCCTAATGTCGCCATTCTGCGCTCTAACCAGGAATCGATATGGTACTAGGACGTATTTTACGGCAGGTCCGTGAGACACGCCAGTTCGAATTGGCTGATGTCGCTTCATCGTCAAATATTAGCGAGTCACGTCTTGAGAAATTTGAATCCGGAGACATTGAGCCGTCATTCATTCAGATTGAAAAACTCGCCGACGTCTATGGTCTCCCTTCATACCTATTAGCAAGCCGCAATCTTCCCAATCTACCCGAGGCGCTTCCCGATTTTCGACGGTCGACTCCTCAGCCAGCACGTCTTTCTCCCGCGGGCATGCGACGCATTTGGTCGTCCGAAAAGATTGCTAGTTTTACGCATCAGATTGATAGCGCTGTTAGCCGCCCACAGCCTGCGTGGAAGGACCATGTCCCGCTCGGACTGCCGACAGTGCCCCGCGCAACCCACTTGAGGGAGTTCTTTGATGACTGGCTGGAGCGCCGTAGTACCGGGCTAGATTTCCACGGCACACCGGAGCAGATATTCTTCGGGGCATTTAGGATGTTTCTTGAAGCTCTGGGTACGATCGTGAACGTGAACGACGCGCCTCCTGATGATTTTCTCGGTTTTTATGTCAATCACTCGGAGACCGCACCCGTTGCGTTTGTTAATAGAAAGATTTCTTCGCGAAAGGCCCAGCTATTCACACTCGTTCACGAGTTTGGCCACATCCTAGCTAACACGGAAGGCGTTTCGAATCCCTTCATCGTGAAGAATGCGACCGAGCAAACGTGCAACCGATTTGCTGCGGAATTTCTAGCGCCGATGTCGACATTCCAGAGGTATGTCGAACAGCTGGGGCGCTCTGTCCGCTCCGATGCATTTGAGTTGATCAGATTGGTTTCGCAGAATCTATTGCTCAGCCAGCACGCCACAGCCATTCGCCTAGTCGAGGCAAACTATCTTAGTCAATCCTTCCTGCGTACCTGGGAAAGTAAACGGTCAAAGACTCCCACGCTGGAAAAAGATGACGAAACTGATGCGGCCGTGGGTAAGTTCGGGGCCGTGCATGCAAAAAGGATTGGCGAGCTTGGCTACCTTCCGACATACTTGGCGAAAATTGCCATCGACGAGAAGATAGTCGATAGTCTTGATGTGCAATCTGGAATGAAACTAAGCGAATCGCTTCAAGAGAGCGCTTTTGCTTTGGCGTCGCGTAGATTTCTGGCGGCGGTGAGCTAAATGCCGTTGCCAGATGTTGACGGGTGGATGATCGATTTTCGAACGGCCCGGGATATATTCGCGTCATTCAATAATGAGCGGATAGATCACTGTGTAAGCATGTGCGCGCGCGGATCGCTGTTTGCGTGCTACTGCGAGCAGGACCTCTTCAAACAATTACCTGCTCTGAAGCAGAACTTTATTCAGGATCACAAATGCATCCTTGTTCCTGACGAGGACGTTATGAGGAGGTGCATCGGAATCTCGAAAACCCCGCTCGCTAAGGAGCGACTTGTAGGGAATGAGTCTGCGCTCTTTCTGGCGGCGACAGCGGCCGCACGTAACTTTGGAGTGATTTCGAACCATCAATCAATCGTCTATACGACAGTTGGAGACCTTTGCCAGCATTATGGCATTCCGTTTTTATGCGCCGACCAATACTTCGCCCTCCTCTAGGGCCCTGGCGAGAGGGATATTAGAGTTTCATACAGTTCCGTATCGCCCCTAAATGGTTAGCAGCCCGTCGGGCCGCTCGTCGGTACTGTAGATGCTGACGTTGGAGTCTCCGGCGGATGCCCGCACTAGCGCCATCCACAGCGTCACGGCGAGGTCGATCCGATCGCGGCTCTTGCCCTTGTGCATGACGCGATTGCCGGCGCTGTCGGTGTGGATCGCGACGTTCTCGACGCACCAGCGGAGAACCGGGGAATTCCACTTCAGGTTTCTGCCGATCACGGCGCGCTCGACGATGTTGAGTGCCGGCGACTGCGTCACCCATCCCTGGCGCATCGTGAGCGTCGGGTAACCGTCGTCGGTCAGCGGCGCCAGCACTGGTGTCGCATAGGCCGGGTCGAACGCAATTTCTCGCGCTTCGTATTTCTCGCACAAGTTGCGGATGTGGCTCTCAATCAACCGGTAATCGATGACGCCGCCGGGAGTCGGGATGATCCAGCCCTCTTTCGCCCAACGGGGGTACGGCACGCCGTCGCGATCGGCGCGGGCCTGCAGATTGTCCGCGGGGACGAAGGCCCAGCACAACACGATGAAGTCGTCGCCGTCCGGGAAGCAGGCCAGCACCGCGCTGAGATCGGTTGTGCTGCTCATGTCGCCGGCAATCCAGCATTCCCGGCCGGCGAGCGCTTCGACGTCGATCGTAGCCTTGCCCTCGTCGAAGACGGCCATGTCAACGAAGGGGCTGAGGCTGTTTTCCTGCCGGCGGCCAAGGTAGAACTGCTCGAATGCGGCGCGATCGGCCGGGCGTTCCTTCGCCTCGCGCGCGTATTGGCGCATCGAAGGAAGGTCGGGATAGCCATACGGGAGACCCGGCAGCACCTTTGACCAGGTCTCCTCGCTGTCCCAGGCGTCGGCGGGATCCGCTTCGAAGATGATCGGCAGGAACGATGGATCGATGATCTCGCCGGCCTGTACCTTCTTCGCGTACTCGTAGATCGGATAGTCCGGCGACTCGTTGCCGCGCCCGGCGGTGGTGGCGACGATCAGCAGGGAGCCCGGCGCCTTGGTGGCACCGGTGCGCAGCGCCTGCCACAGATCGGCTTTGCGGTGCGCCCAAAGCTCGTCGACCAGGATGAACATCGGCGTGCGGGCGTGTGCGTTGCGGCCATCGGACGACAGCGCCTCGAAGAACGAGCCGGACTTCGGATGGATCAGCCGGTTTTTGCTATCGACCGGCCGCGACGCGCCAGCCAATTGCGGGATCGCTTCGACGATGCCGAGCGCTTCCTCGAAGGCGACGCGGGCCTGGCCTTTGTCGGCGGCGGCGACGTAATTCGCGCCGCGCGGTAGCCGCTCGGGGCCGTAGGTGTGCAGCAACGCCAGCGCCGCGGCGAGCGACGTCTTGCGGCTGCCCTTGCCGACCTGGAGATACACCACCCGCACCAGGCGCGCGCCATGCGCATCAGTTGGCCCATAGATCGCACGCACGATGCGCTCGAACGGCGGGTCGAGCTGGAAGGCCTTCCCCGGCAGCCGGCTCTTGGGGTGCTTCAGCAACCGCAGGAAGTCGACGGCGCGCTGTCCGCGGCCCAGCGGATCAGGGATCGGGCTGGCGTCAGAGATCCATGCCGGACCACTCATCGGTGCCTCCCTGCTCCGGAGGGGCGATGCCGTTGCCGATGATGCCGAGTCTTTTCGCGAGTTGCAGGGCGGTGGCGAAGGCCTTGTTGCGGGCGCCGATAAGCGGGTGCGGCCGCAGGCTGCCGTTGGCGCCCTTCACCAGGATCTTCGCCTTGGCCAGTTCCTTGTCGCACTCCGCGATCAGGGCCATCGCACCGACATAGGCGCCCAGCAGCGGCTCGTTCGCCGGCGTCAATGTGCCGTTCGCCTTGAGCAGCGGAGCAAGCCTCAGCCACTCCGCACGGGCCGCCTTCGGCAACGATTTCGGCGCGACCAGCGGCGGCGCGGCGGGCGTCTTGATCAATTTCAGCACCCGGCCGGTCATGGAATTTGACCTTTTCCGGGAGGGGAAAAATTCGAAAATACGTCGCGGAGTGGACCAGCAGCGGTCCCGCTTCCTATTGCCAAAGACGGCGATGCCCCCCCGGTGGGGGTGCGACCGAAGCCGCCTTCCGATCGGATGGCTTTGCGGGTGTTGCAGACGCTGGCGTAGGGCTGCCAGTTCGACCTATCCCAGAACAGGCGCTGGTTGCCCTTGGGGGCGATGCGGTGGTCGACCATGTCGGCGCGGCGACCGCACCCGCACGCGCACCGCTCATGCCCTGGCTGCGCCAGCCACGCCTTGCTCTCGCGTTCCCATTTGGTGGTGTAGCCACGATCGCGGGCCGACGGGCGGCGGGCTTCCGATGCAGCCTTGCGGGCACGGGCGTGCTGGCACGTCGCACCCGATCTCACGATGCAGCCGCAGGGCCGAAGGGATGGTGCCCGCATTGCCATGGTCAGCACCCGGCCGGCTTGCGGTGGCTGGCGATCAGGTCCAGCACAGCGCCGGGCAGCCCGCCCGTGGCGATCTGCCATTCCAGCGACTCGACGTCACCCGTGCTCTCGGATCTCAACAACGGATCGCGTGCGGCGGCGGAACGATACTGCGCAACCGCCACGATGGTTGCCTGCACCAGATCTGGCGGCATGGCTGCCAGCGAGTAGCCGGCCCGATATCTGATCACCGCGCGGCCCGATGCCCACCCCGAGGCCTTGTCCGAACGCAGGCGGGTGATGATGCCAGCATCGGCGTCAACTTCGTAATCATCGCCGGTCAATGCGGCGCCCGCTTCGCTCACGCTTGTAATGCTGCAGACCGGGTATCGCTCGAGCATGAACGAGGCGCCGCCATTGGAGCGCAGCGATTCTTCGACAAGTTCGGATACGAGCACCCGGTTGCAGGCGGTGGCGATGGCCGCGCTTGCCCTGGTGATGTGCAGCGCAAGCGCTACGTCTTCGCTGGTGTCCGTGATTCCGAGCGCGGCCTTCACCACGGCCAACGTCGCGAGGTCTTCTGATGCTGCTGACGTGACGACGGTTAGCATTGCGCCCTCGAATGAAAATGCGGCTGCCCGAAACGCTTCAGGCCACGGGAATGATCTGCCGGCCGGGCAGCCGCCATCGCCGGATTTTGAAATCCGGCGATGTAACCGATGGCTGCGCGAACCGAACTACTGCGGCGGGTTCGCCGTCGGCGCGCTGTTCGGCAGACCGAGCACCCACACTCCCGAAAGGAAGATGTTGCCGCTGTCATTGCCGGACGGGGTGATCGTGGCGCGGATGTACCGCTTGTTGCCGATGTAACCGAGCTTGCGGCACTCGACGTCGTCGTCGAACTGGAAGCCGGCCAAGAGCTCAGTGCCGATCAGGTCGCCATCGGCAACCGCGGCGGCGCCGCTCATGCCGGAATCGTTCGATTCCTCGAGCAGCACGGCAAAGGTTGCATTGGTGTCCGTCTCGGTGCCGGTGATTAGCGCCAGCATCGCGGCGCCGAAGCCGAACGTATCGAGGATCGCTGACACGATCGCGGTGTTGTCGGTGCGCGCCGCGGCCGGCGCGATCGCCGGCTTGATGTGGATCCTGCTGGAAAGGTCTCGCATCGTCTTGTTCCCTTGTGAAAGTCGGTTGAGGTGACGGGGCGCGGCGAGCGCGCCCCGCTATGATCAGGACGTTGCGATCTTGAGCTTGCGGATGGCTTCGGCCTTGCCGACGCCGCCGGCGACGCGGCGACGACCGTGAAAGCGGGTCATGCCGTTGGTGGCCTGGCTGTACGGGTCGCGCAGGATCGACAGCGAGATGCGGTCGAAGATCCTGTAACCCTGGCTGAAGTCGCCGAACACGATAGGGAACGCACCGCTGCCGACGTCCGGCAGATCCGGCAATTCCAGAATCGGACGACCAAGCAACGTCGTGACCGGGGCGTTGTTGATGCCCTGCATCGCGACGAGGTAATTGCCTTGCGTGTCCTTCAGCTTGCGGATGGCGCCGAGCGTGGCGCTGTTCATGCCCCACACGGCGTTGGCGCGGTACGGCGCCTTGATGGCGTGATACAGGTCGATCAGGCCGTCACCCTTCACCAGGCTGGCGTCGGTGCCGGGCGTGTAGGCGATGTTGGGATCCTGCATGAAGCCGGACGGCGCAAGCGGGCTGGCGCCGTTGACGAATGCGACGCCCTCGAGATGGCCGAACTCTTCGGCGAATTCGAAGGCCAGAAGCTGGCCTACGTCGAAAGCCGAGTCCTCGAGCATCGCGTTGCTGACGTCGACATATGCCGCGAGTTCGCAGACCGTGTAGCGGTTCTGACCGAAGGTGACGGTCGTTTCCGGCCGCGCCTGCGTCTCACCGACCCACGCGCCGGTCATGCCGCCGGTGCGCTTCGGCCACAGCACCGCGGGCGCGCCCGTCGGCAGCACGCGGGCGACGGAGCGGACCGGACTGAACAGCACGACGTTGCGGTCGAGCTCAGCCTGGAACGCATCGGGTGCGAGGAAGCCGCCGGCGGTGTCATCGGACACGCGAAGCGATTTCACTTCGTCCGCTGTCAGGCCCTCGCGACCGCGGCGGACGTAGGTGTCGAACGCCTTCTTCTCGACGACGTCGGCTTCCTTCTCCTCGGTGCCGGTGCCGGGGCGATTCAGCTTCGCCTGGATCGCATCGATCTGGGCTTGCAGCTTCGGGTCGATGCCCTTGCCCTCGACGGCCTTGAGCCGATCGTCGACGCTCTTCTGCAGATCGTCGAGCGCCTTTTGCACGATGGCAGCCGGGTCGAGATCGCCTTCCTTCAGTTCGATCGCGCCGCGCAGCAGCGCCTGTTTCGATACGTGTTGCATGGGCCTACCTCTTGAGCGCCGCAGCGGCGCGGTTGATCGCCTCGGAAAGCGCGATGGCCTCCGCTGCGGATTTCGATGACGTGATGCGCGCGCCCGGGTGCATCGGCACCGTGACGAGCGAGATCTCGACGAGGTCGAGAAGCTTGATGTCGCGGCCGCCGCCCTTGCGGGCGCTGGCTTTGCGCGTGATGAAACCGATGCTGATGCCCGTGAGGGCCTTCGCCTTGACGAGCGCGTGAACTTCCTTTGCCCGCGGCACGTCGTTGATCAGCAGTTGGCCCTTGGCCTGCAGTCCGTCCGGACCTTCCTTGATGTCGTTCCACACCCCGACGGGATCATTGGGCCGGTGACCGAACAGCATCGGAAGCGTTGCCGGTGTTGAGGCGAACGCGCCTTTGTGGATCCAATCACCGACGCGATCGCCGGAGCCGAACGGCCATGCCATCGCGGTGATCGCGCCGGCATCGTCGACGGCCAAATCGGCCTTGAATTCGAACTGTGCGTTCATGCCACCACCGCGATCGGTCCGGGTTTCGGTTTCGGCGCCGGCGTCGCGGTGACGCCAACTGCGTTGGCCGGCGGCCGTAGCTCGTCGCCGCCGTCGATGCCGGGCCGGTTGTCGGTGGCGCGGACTTCGTTGGCGGTGAGGAACGGACCGCCGCAGGCCTGAGCGAAGGCGGCGTAGCGCGCGGCGAGATCGGCTTTGACCAGGCTGTCGACCTCGAATTCCGGGTAGTATTCGGCTTGCTCCTCAGCGCTGAGCAGCCGGGAGATGGCGCCTTGCCAAAGCTTGCAGCGGCCGAGCAGCGTGAAGGTCAGGAACGACTGCGCCATCTCCTCACTGTTCGACCAGGTGGCGCGTCCCAGTTCGAAAATCAGCGTCGGCGGAACACCGAGCGCGCGGCCGATCTCGATCGACTGAAACACCCGCATTTCCGCGAACTGAAGGTCGACGCTGCTGAAGGTGATCGGCGTGAAGGTGACGCCATCCTCGAAAATCGCGGTGCCGCCGGCGTTCTCGCCGGAGTGTGTGCCGCGCCATGATTTCTGCAGGCGCTTGTAAGCGACGTCGTCGAGCCGCTTGCCGCCGGTGCTGAGCGCGCCGCTTGGCCGCGCACCGTTGCCAAGCAAGCGGGCGGCGTGGCCCTCGAGGGCGAGACAAAGGCCGATGGCCTGGCGTGCCTGGCGCAGCGCCGACAGCGGCCGCGCATCATGACGATTGGCGAGGTCGATCGATCCGCGGATGTGCAGAATGTCCCGCCAGCCGTAACGCCGCGTCCCGCCGGTCGATAGCGCCACCTCGTAAAACGGTTCGATGGTCGCCGGGTCGCGCTTGACGGTGACAGCCAGCGGATCCAGGCGGATCAGTTCGATGATCCGGTCATTGGCGCGGTTGGCGTAGGCAAAGCCGGCGCCCTCGGTGATGACGTCCGTCTCGAGCTGCATCACAAATTCGGCGGCGCTGGTCCAGCTATTCGGCCGATCGTGCAGCAAGGCATAGAGGGGATGGTCGGTTGCGCGGCTGCGCTCGTCGTCGGGGCCACGTCGGTAGAGGAACAGGCCAAGAGATCCCAGCGTCTCGACGCGGATTCGAACAGCCGCCGCGACGGCGGGACAGTTGAGCGCCTTGCTTGGTGAGACGTATATGCCGGCGGCAGTCTTCGCGCCCTCGTCGATCAGCGCGGACCACGCCGACTCGTCGAAGCTCTTGCGCCCGCTACCGAAGATTTTGGAATACCAGCCCATCTGTTCGCCGCGACCATCCCGTTGTGGGAACATGCGTCGCGCGAACTCAAAAAGGCCACTCAGCCAATCTCAGGTATCGTCGGGTAGTTTCCGCTTGGTTCGGAGCCAAACCAGCAATTCCGACCGGGTGGCGAAGAGCCGGTTCGTTCCCGGGGGCCGATAGATCGGGCAATCCGGGTCGTCCGACAGCTTATAGACCGTGTCGCAGGACAGCCCCATGAACTGCGCGATCGACGGCGCGCCCCACAGTTTCTCTCCGCGCAGCGACGCGTCTGTCATGCGGCCACCGGCGCTTTGCCGCGCTTGATTTTGTTGCTGCGCTTGGCCTTGCGGGCGGACTTCCGTTGCAGGCGCCGCGATTCCGCGGCGGCACGCTCTTCCTTTTCGATCTCCACGAGGTCGAAGCTGTTCGTCTCACGCCAGCATGTCCGCGGCCGGAACACGTCGCGCATCGCACGAAGGTTGTTCGGATACACCGTGCAATGGCGGATGACACCGTCGTCATCGACCACCAGGCAGCGGGCCATACCATCAGGATCGATGCCGAGAAAACGCATCGGCGGCCCAGCGTCGCCTTTGACCATCTCGCCGCTTCTGAGCATGATCAATCCCAGTTGTTTGAGAGAACGTCGGCCAAGGAAAATGCCGAGTCGGCACCGATCGGCGCGTCCAGCGACTTACGGTTCGGATCGAACCTTTCGCGGTTGTGGATCGTGAGGAGCCGCTGCGCTTCGCTGGCGATCATCGAGATATCGATGGCCCCCTCGAGGATGGCGAGCACGATGGCACTGGCGATGTCATCGCGGGCGTCACGGTCCAGGGCTCTCGGCAGTACCGCGACGGCGCGTCGCCATAGATCGTTTTGCGACAACGCGGCGGCGTGGCGCTCGCCGGCCAACATGAGGCCGCGGACCGTCATTGTGCTCGGTGCGACCAGCCGAACGTTGGCCGGATCGATCTTCGGCCGTCCGTTGACGAGATGCAGGCGCGTCCGGCGCGCCACCACCGCGCTTTCGACAGCTACCAGCAGTTCGGGATTGCGGAACCGCGCCCGCAGCAAGCTCTGAGTGTGAATTCCGCCGGGCGCGAGTCGCGACGTGTGGACCTCGCCGCGGGCATTGGACAGCATCAGCGCGGTGGCCGCCCGCCGCAGTTCATTGGCGGAATAGGCCGGACCTTGGCGCAACGCATTCGGCCCGGCCTGGCGCGTCCGCCCGGCGGCGCGGTACCGGGCGTCGAACTCGGGATGGGTCTTCAAGAATTTGGCGAACGCGGTGTAGTCCGGAAACCGGGTCCGATCGGAATTGAGAATCTGGAGAATGGCGCCGCCGGCGATGATGCGACGTTCGATCTCGTCGAACGCGGCGAGCGCCTTGGCGTGCGGTCGCTCGCGGCGCGCCAGCGCAAGATCGTAGCGAAGCTCCAGGTCGGGGTTGTAGCGGAGCGCGGCGACGAAGCTACCCCGGCTTGGAAAGCGGGAGTCGCTGGCGCAGGCGCGGCGCGCCGACATGCCGCCTTCGATCAGCTTCAGGATCTCGTCGGCGTGATCCAGCGCACCTAAGTTCGGCCGGCCCTGACCGGCTCGCGCGCAGACGGCTTCGAAGCGAGCCCGGAGCGCGGGATCTGTGCGAAGCCGGCAATTGAACTGCGCTGCCGTCGGAAAATGTGGCTTCGATCGGCAGGCTGCCTTCACCGACATGCCGCCGGCGATCAGCGCCAGAACGGCGTCGAGATGATTGAACCGTCCGCCCTTCGCGGAAAATATCCGCCGCTTGACGGTGCGGAGTCCCGAGCTCGTCGTCATGCCAACAGCCTGTGCATGACGATTCTGTAAGTTCGCAAAGCTGATTTGGGAATCCCGCGATCTCGAACTATCAACGGCTGCATCTCTCTTCCTTACTTTCTTCAGCGTCTTGCTTGATCCAGAGACCCGAGTGATGGGCATAGGACGACCTCCCTCGTCAAAGTGACGAGGTCGGTCCCTATGCCCGCTGCGATCTTGCCGTCACCGTCGACCGTCGCTTAGGGCGGTGACCTCGCGATGCTGCGGATCACCTTGGTGCCAACTTCTCGAAGCTCTGCATCGCTCCGGCGGCCGCCCTCGCACTTTTCGGACCGGGCTGTTGTCTATGGCCGCTCCCCGCAGTAGACTTTCCACTTCATCGGGAAGTGGTGGCGCCGCTGCCGTCGTAACCGTTCAGCGCCATTTTTTTGACGGGTCTGACCCTTCCGAGGTCAGGCCCGTTTTTCGTTATTGCTTGTCGAAGAACCCCTCCATGGCTTGAGGGATGTGCATCCGATTGCCGTCCCGGCCGACGATCTCGTCGTCATCGAGTTCAACGATTCGGAAGCGGTGCTGGCCGGCCTCACGCAAGATGGTTGCGGCAAGCTCGATGCAGTTGCGGGACGCGACCTCGATCGTGGCATCGGGTGCGCCGTGCTCGCCCTGCTGGCGGATCACCACGACGTCGAGTCGCTCGGTCACGTAAACGGTGATGGCGCGTTGGTGGGGGATGGCCACAACCTCCTCGTTCCAGTCGAACGGTGCGGGCGTCACGCTGGTCACGCTGCAGGTCCGCGGGTGATGATGGCGTGCGTGGCGGCCTTGCGATCGGGGTACAGACCGATTAGGAACCGATCAGGGGTGAGCGCGGCGCATTGGCTGCGCTCGTCGACCAGGAAGCCCAAGAGGGTCCGGCCGTCATAAACGGACGCGTCGGGATCTTGGTCGGAGTAGGCCTTGGCCTTCCGAACCGGGCATCGTTTGGGGAGCCGTCCTGAAACGCCTTGCAATTCAATGCAGCGGGTTTTGCCCAAACTTGGCGCTAAGTTGTTGCAATCCTTGGAATCGTGCGCTTCGCTAGGGAGCGCCATTTCCTCACATTCAGCATGGAAGAGTGAGCCGTAACGCCAGGCGATCCATCACGCTGGGCGATCAATAATGTCCGCTTGGCCCCAAAAGCGGAAATTGCTGGCCGAGGGATCAGGGCGCGTTCTTGATCTCGTGCTTGAGCCAATCGATGAAACGGCCAACATATCGGGGGTCCGCGCGCGACGTCGGATGAGCGACGTATTTCTCCCCCTTCACGACCAGTTCGGGAAAGGGACACATGAGTCGCCATTCCGGCTGGCCGGGGAAGAACTCCCGGGGCGCCACGATCGAGCCGAGACCTTCGCGCACGGCATGCATCGCGACGAACATATGGTCGAAACGGTGACCGCCTTCGAAAACGTGGTCGCGCAGGCCTGCCTTCTGCAGCCAGGCTTCCCAGTGGCCCGGCCGCGTGGCTGACGTGATCAATGGAAACGCGAGGAGATCCGCGGCACTTTTGATCGGGCTCGCCTGCAGAAGGTCGATGCTGCAGACCGGCGTCAAATGTTCTTCGAACAACACGACCGGTGCTTTCGAATGTCCCCCGATGCGTTCGCTGCTGCCCCGTGTAATCAGCAGATCATGCGAGGATACATCCGGCGTCTGTCCCGTCATGCGCGTGGAGATCCAGACCGCCACGTCGGGATGCGCTTTCTCGAACCGTTTGAGCCGCGGCATGAGAAAGTACATGGCAAATGTCGACGGCGCCTCGACCGCCAGCACCGCCTTGCCGCGTCGGCGTCGGACGTCGTGGCAAGCGGCTTCGATGTCGCGGAACGACCGGCTCAGCTGCTCGGCCAGAACCCTGCCATAGGGCGTGAGCGCCAGGCTGCGACCCTCGCGCGTAAAGACCTGCTGTCCGAGCCAGAGCTCCAGCAATCGCACCTGCTTGCTGACGGCGCCGTGGGTGACCCCCAGCTCCCTGGCAGCCGCGTTCAAGCTGTCGCTGCGCGCGGCAACCGCAAACGCGCGAAGGGCAACGAGCGGCAATTCGCGTTCTTTCACCATGACCTCCGTGTGACGACAGCCTCAGTCTGCGTCATTTTATCTACGACTTTTTCTCACCATTTTGTGCATTTTATTCGATAGTTTCTCACATCGTGACAACCTATCACGCCGGTCATCGGCCGCCCCAACGGGCCGCTCCAGCATCGGGTGACATCATGACGACCCCTCTTCCATCCGCCGTGTCGCAGACTTTGGTCGAGGCCAACGGGCGCAGCTACGCGTTGCCACAACGGCCAGTGGTCGTGATTTGCCTCGACGGCTTTGACCCCGAATATCTGGAGCGCGGAATTGCGGACGGCACCCTTCCGACCATCGCCGCGCTGCGGTCAACGGGCTATGTCGGGACGGCGCTGGCGACGGTACCGACGACCACCAACACCAACAACACATCGATCGTCACCGGCGTGTCCCCCGCCGTCCACGGCATCAACGGCAACTACTATCTCGATGCCGAAACCGGCGAAGAGATCATGGTGACGGACGCCAGGCGACTGCGCTGCGGCACCATTCTCGGTGCGATGAGCAAAGCGGGCGTGCAGACCGCGGTGGTCACCGCCAAGGATAAGCTCCTGAAGGTGCTCGCTTACGAAATGGACGGGATCGCCTTCTCATCCGAACACCCGAACTCTGCCGATCTCACCGCGTTCGGTTTCAAGAACGGTGAGGAGATGGTGGGCCGCGCCAAGCCGGATCAATATTCCGCCGACCTCTCGCTGTTTGCGCTCGACGCGGGGATCAAGCTGCTGGAGACGGCCAAGCCCGAACTCAAGCCGGACCTCATGTATCTGTCGACCTCGGATTATGTGCAGCACAAATATGCACCTGGGGACACCGAGTCGAACGCCTTCCACCTGGCGGTGGACACGCGCATCGCCCGCCTGATTGAACTCGGCGCGACCGTCGCCCTGACCGCCGATCATGGCATGGCCGACAAGTCGGGCGACGATGGACAGCCGAGCGTGGTCTATCTCGAGGACGCACTGAACGAAAAATTCGGCTCAGGTGCTGTGCGCGTGATCTGTCCGATCGCCGACCCGTTCGTTCGACATCACGGGGCGCTCGGCGGCTTCGTGCGCGTCCACGTCCTCGGAGCCGGCGACATCAAAGGTATGATGACCTATGCGCGGTCATTGCCCGGCGTGGAACTGGTGCTTGACCGCGCCACGGTGTGCGAGCGCTTCCAGTTGCCACCGGATCGCGAGGGGGACTTCGCGGTGTTCACGGATCGCGACACCGCGGTGGGCGCGCGGCGTGAAGACCACGACCTGTCGGCCCTCGGCAACCACCCTTTGCGCTCGCATGGCGGGCTTGGCGAGCAGCGTGTGCCCTTCGTGGTGTCGCGTCCGCTGAAGCGTGACTACCGGGAGCGCGCCGAAACCGGCGTGCTGCGAAACTACGACATCTTCGACTTCGTCCTGAACGGGGTCGCGTGACCCATCGTCAGCCCCTTGCGGTCATTGGAAACAAACATGCGTGCAATTCTTATTGGGTTGATGGCGCTCGCCATTGTCACGTCCGGTCCGAGCGGCGGCCATGCGGAGACATCGTTGACGGGAACCGGATCGGCCTTCGCTGCTCCGATCTACATCAAATGGGCCGAACAGCAAAAATCGCTCACCGGTCTCGCCGTCAACTATCAACCGTCGGGATCGTCTGTCGGGCAATTGCAGGTCCTCAGGGGCTTGACGGATTTCGGAGCCTCGGACGTCCCCATGGACGACCGCAAGCTCAAGGAGGGTGAAATCCTGCAGTTTCCCACCGTCGCCGGCGGTTATGCAGTCGTGGTCAACATCCCCGGCGTCGCGCCCGGCCAGCTCCGGCTCACGGCACCGGTCCTTGCTGACATATTCATGGGCGGCATCAGGTCGTGGGATGACGAGCGGATCGGACAACTCAACCCCGGCCTGACCTTACCCAAGCTGGCGATTTCGCTGCTCTATCACGCCGGTGGATCGGGCGGCACCTATGCGCTGTCCCGCTATCTGTCCAAGAACAGCGACGCCTGGCGGGTCAAGATGGGGACTGGCATGACCCTCAACTGGCCGGTTGGAGCCGGCGTCAAGGGCAGCTACGGCGCGGCTTCGACTGTGCGGATGACGTCCGGCGGGATCGGCTACGCCGAACTCTCCTATGTGACGGCCAACAATCTCGCGACCGTCCAGTTAAAGAACAGGGCCGGCCGGTTCGTCCTCCCGAACGGAGACACGTTCGCGGCGGCCGCCGCGAATGGCGACTGGTCGGTGCCGAATTACGCCGTGGATCTCACCGACATGCCGGGTGAACAAAGCTGGCCGATCGTCACCGCCACCTTTGTCCTCATCCCCAAAAGTCCGGCCAAAGCCGCCACCTCGACCGCCGCCCTGCAATTCTTCAGATGGGCCCTGATCCATGGCGACGGCACAGCACGATCGATGCAGTTCGTCCCTCTGCCCAGCGAGGTCAAGGCCGCCATCGTCGGGACTATTACGAATTGATACGCAAGACGGTGCCGGGCCGTGAATGGCCCTGCACCGTCGGATTAGCAAAGCGACTGTTGACGCGTCAGCCACTGCCGCGCGATCAGCGCAGTGGCGAAGCGCGCTCCGGATTTGGCGGGCATTGACCGGCCGATCGGATCGGCGGCGGCACAGAATCGTCAAAGCCTAGGCTGGATCAAGACCGGTTGGCGCGCAGCCAACGCTTCGACCCGGTCGCAATCCGACAAGCCGCCGTGTCAGCAAGATCAGGACGCGCGCGGTGGGATCGTAAACAATGCTGAGCACGGCCGCGATGACGCGGATCGCATAGGCGGCAACAACGACAAATGCGCCGGGCACCAGCCCCAGCATCACGACGCTCATCAGGCGTTGGAAGACGGGTTCGCTGGTCGCACAGACCGCGCAAACCAGGCCGGCCGCGCAGCACGCCGCCGCAATGGCCATGAACAACCAATAGACCGTCGACCCGACAATCAAGATATGGACCGCCGATCGTGACAGAACCGGGTCGCAATCTGACTGCTTGGCGTTCGGCTGCATCCGCGTTCCCCCGATCATGGTCAATGATCACGCTGAATTTTGCGTTAACGCAGGCATAGCCAGGCTGCGCCTCCTCGCGAGCGGTCGTGGTGTCATGTGTCTCGGTTAGGATCGATCTGGCCAGGATTCCGGTGGCAGGCTCGAGCCCGCGGCGCCACGATGAAAAAGTTCCCGTGGCGGCGAACAATCACCCCCTTGTTGCGTTTGTTCCATCGTGGACGTCGCAATATTGGGACGTTACAGGAGAGTTTCGATGACACTTCCAGATCATACCGTAAGCCCTGGTGATACCGCGAAAATCCAGGCGCAATTGGAGACCGCCATTCAGGGCCATTGGAAGGCGTTCCTGTTCGAAGGCATCATGCTGGTGATCTTCGGCCTCGCCGCAATCCTGTTGCCGTTTCTGGCGAGCCTGGCGATCACCATCCTGCTGGGCTGGTTGTTCCTGATCAGCGGCATCGCCGGCCTGGTGTTCAGCTTCTGGGCTCGGCAGGCTCCCGGCTTCTGGTGGTCGCTCGCCTCCGCCGTGCTGGCGATCGGCGCCGGCCTGATCCTGCTGGGGCGGCCGCTGGCGGCAACGCTGACGCTGACCATCGTGGTCGGCGCCTATTTCCTGGCCGAGGGCGTCTCCACCATCATGTATGCGCTCAACCATCGTCGCGTGCTGTCACAGCGCTGGGGCTGGATGCTGGCCGCCGGCGTCCTGGATCTGCTGGTGGCGTTCATCATCATCGCCGGCCTGCCCGGTACGGCGACCTGGGCGATCGGGCTGCTGGTCGGAATCAACCTGCTGTTCGGCGGCAGCTCGCTGATCGGTCTGGCGCTCGCCGCGCGAAAAGCCTGAGGCTGATCGACCGAGCCAAGGCTAAACGCCATCTGTCGCGGCTCAGCAGCCGCGGCAGATTCCCTTGATCTTGCGATCGAGCGCCGCGTCGGCCGGATCGACTTTTGTCATCGAATCGGATTCCGACCGCGGCAATTCGCTCGGCGTCGGCTGGCGGTGACCGATCGGCGCCGTCGGGGCGGCGCGACGCTCCTGATTCTGGTTCTGATCCTGCGATTGCTGGGTGGGCGCATTCAGCGGCACATTGTTCGGCCAGTCCAGCTTGCCGTTCTGCGCCATCGCCGTCGCACCACCCATCAGCGTGACCACGCCCGCGACGATCAACCTCTTCATCTGGCTTCTCCCGTTTTGGATCACAACTTGCTCGGACCGACTTGGTTGCCCGATCATTGGCCGCATCGGAATCGACGGTCCGGGCTTGCGATCGAACAGCGCCACGCTAGCATTGCGCCCCGTCCCTACAAAACCGATTTCGCCGGAGAATTCGCTGGTGGGCGCGGTCCGGCTGCGCGCTGTCCGGTCATTTGAACCCGATCAGGGCAGCGGCGGGTAGCGGTGCACGTCGCCGCAATAATCGGTCACGCGATAGCGCGTCGGCGCAGCGTCCGCGTCGGGCGCGTCGGGCGTCAAATAGGTCGGGCCGACCGGCGCCTTGCCATAGCCGCCCGGAATGTCGAGCACATAATCCGGCTGGCACAATCCGGAGACCCGGCCGCGCAGCTGGCGCATCAAGGCCTGGCCGTCGGCCAGCGAGGTGCGCAGATGCGCTGTGCCGGGCGCCAGATCGCCATGGTGCAAATAATAGGGCTTGATCCGGCATTCGACGAAGGCCCGCATCAGGGCCTCCAGCGTCGCCGCATCGTCATTGACCCCGCGCAGCAGCACCGACTGGCTGACCATAGGAATCCCGGCATCGACCAGGCGGGCGCAGGCTGCCCGCGCCGCCGGCGTCATTTCGCGCGGATGGTTGGCGTGCAGCGCCAACCAGACGGTCGCGCCCTCGACCTGCAGCGCGGCCACCATCGCGGCGCTGATCCGCGCCGGATCGGCGACCGGCAGCCGGGTGTGAATCCGGATGATCTTGACGTGATCGATCGCCGCCAGCTCGGCCATGATCTCGCCGAGCCGGCGCGGCGACAGCATCAGCGGATCGCCGCCGGTCAGGATCACCTCCCAGATTTCCGGATGGGCGCGAATATAGCTCAGCGCCGCCGCATAGGCCGCGCCGGACAGCGCGCTGTCCTTGCCCGGCCCCACCATCTCGCGGCGAAAGCAGAACCGGCAATACACCGCGCAGACATGCACCAGCTTGAACAGCACCCGGTCGTGATGACGGTGCACGATGCCCTCGACCGGGGAATGGGCGACGTCGCCGATCGGATCGGCCCGCTCGCCCGGCAAGGCGTCCAGCTCCGCGGCGCTCGGGATGTATTGGCGCGCGATCGGATCGTCGGGATCGTCGGGATCGATCAGGGCGGCGACATCCGGCGTCACCGCCACCGCGTAACGCGCCGCGACCTGTTCGAGCACGGCGAGCTCCTGCGCCGGCACCAGGCCGTGCGCCACCAGCTCGGCCGGCTGGCGCAGCGTCGCGGCAGCGGTGTTCTGCGCTGGTTTCACATTGCTCATGACGTCTCGCCCGCCGGTGGCGTCCACACCACCTGATCGATCCTTGTCGCACCCGCCGCCAGCATCACCAGCCGGTCGAAGCCGAGCGCCACGCCGCTGGCGTCCGGCATCTGCCCGACCGCGGCCAGAAACTCCTCGTCAAGCGGATAGCGCTCGCCATAGCGGCGCTGTTTTTCATCCATCGCTGCGGTGAAGCGAGCGCGCTGCTCGGCCGCGTCGGTGAGTTCGCCAAAGCCGTTGGCGAGTTCGACGCCGCAGGCATAGACCTCGAAGCGCTCGGCGACCCGCGGATCGTCCGCGCTGGTGCGCGCCAGGGCGGCTTCCGGTGCCGGATAGTCGCACAGCACGGTGAGCCGGCCCTGCCCCAGATTGGGTTCGATATGCTCGACCAGAATCTTGCTGAAAATGTCCGACCAGGTGTCGTCATCGGTGATGCGGACCCAGCGTTGCGCCGCAGCCGCGAGCCCCGCGCGGTCGGGCGCGGCGCGATCGATCGTCGCCAACAGATCGATCCCGGTGAAGCAGTCGAATGCCGCCGCCACGCTGAGCATCTCGGGATCGGCCAGCGGGTCGGCGATCCGGCCGCGAAACGAAAATGTCCGGGTGTCGAGGGTGCGGGCCGCCAGCGCAATCACCGCGATGCAATCGGCGACCACCGCCTGATACGGCGCGCCGGCGCGGTACCATTCCAGCATGGTGAATTCCGGCAGATGCAGCGGTCCGCGCTCGCGGTCGCGGAACACGCGGGCGAATTCGACGATCCGGTCTTCGCCGGCGGCGAGCAGCTTCTTGGCGGCGAATTCCGGCGAGGTCCGCAGATAGCGGGTCAGGTGCGCGCCGTCGGCGCTGATGATCTCAGTGCGCGGCGCATGCAGATGGGTCTCGTTGCCCGGCGAGATCTGCAAAATGCCGGTCTCGACCTCGCAAAACCCCTCGGCCTCGAACCAGTGCCGCGTGGCACGGGTGATGTCGCCGCGGGCGCGCAGAAACGGCCGTCGATCCAGATGCTTTGAGGGGTCCCACCAGGGCCGTTGCGTGGTCAAGGAGCGCTTTCAAGAAACGGATTGCGGATCGTCAGCCCGCCGATGGCGCGGCCGTGCTGCATGTCCTCGCTGTAGAGCGTGTCGCAGCCGGCTTCAATCGCCGAGGCGACGATCAGCGCGTCGTAGAATGACAGGCTGTGATGTTCGGCGAGCGATCGCGCGGCAGTGTGAATGTCGAGCGTCAGCGCTTGCGGCGGATCGAGCAGCGCCAGCACATCGGCAATCGCGTCGCCGATCTCGTGCCAGTCCTTGCCATGCTTGCGCCGGGAGACCGCGGTGAATTCGTTGAGCACCTGCACGCTGAGTTTGCCGCCAGTGGCGAACAAGGCGCGCGCGCGGTCGGCCTTGTCGCCAATTTGCTGGGCATAGATCAGGATATTGGTATCGAAGAACGCGCTCACCTTGCGTTGGCCTCGTCCCGATCGAATTTATAGCCCTCGGGCAGCGTCCAGTTGCGCGCCGCCAAATTGTCCAGCGCCCGCTGCCGCTGCTGCTCCTTGGTCTCGACCGTGATGGCGCCGGCGCCGGCGGCGACCACATTCAGCTCGTCGCCTTCCTTGAGGCCGAGTTGCTCGACCAGCGCCTTGGGCAGCCGCACCGCAAGACTGTTGCCCCATTTGGAAACCAGCATTGATGCCTCCCTGCTTGCCTGGATGATATCCTGAATTCGAATGTATATCATATTTCGGATATCATTGAAATTCAAGGCATCACCGGGCGGTCCCCGCTTCAGGTCGGGCCTTCGAGCGGCTTCAGCCTGGCGCGGCGCCCTTGGCCCAACAACTCATTTGGTCTGCAATCGCGATCCGACTTGGCAAGAGGCCCGTTCCCTTGATATGTCGGACCGGACGCCGCGACGGGTCGGTAGGCACCACCCGGATAGGCTGACTTGAGGCTGCGCAGGCGTTTCACCTGCCGCGGCAGACTGATCGCAATAACCGCAGTGGCTGTCGACCAACGCACTTTCCGCAATGATCGGGAACTGCGTAGGTTGCGGCCCGAAACCGCTTCGTAGGCCCCGGGACACCATTGTCCGGATCGGGCCCGGGCCTGAACGCTAGGAAATCATCCGTTGAAAGTCATCGCCAGTTCTATCCGCAAGGGCAACGTCATCGAGCAGGACGGCAAGCTGTATGTGGTCCTGACCGCCGAGAACATCCATCCCGGCAAGGGCACCCCGGTCAGCCAGATCGAAATGCGCCGAATCAGCGACGGGGTGAAGGTCTCGGAGCGCTACAAGACCACCGACCAGGTGGAAAAGGCGACCATCGAGGACCACAATTTCAACTACCTCTATGAAGACGCCGACGGCTTCCACTTCATGAACAACGAGAATTACGACCAGGTCCAGGTGCCGAAGGACGTCATCGGCAGCGCCGCGCCCTATCTGCAGGAAAACATGACGGTGAAGCTGTCGCTGCACGGCGTGGTCCCGGTGTCGATCACGATGCCGCAGCGCGCGACGCTGGAAGTCGTCGAGACCGAGCCGGTGACCAAGGGCCAGACCGCCTCGTCGTCCTATAAGCCGGCGATCCTGTCCAATGGCGTGCGTACGCTGGTGCCGCCGCATATCAATGTCGGCACCCGTATCGTGATCATGACCGAGGACGGCGCCTACGTCGAACGCGCCAAGGACTGACCCACCCCTGCCCTTTCGTTTGGCCCGGGACCGATCGCATCGGCCCGGGCCAAGTCTTGTCGGCGCCCGGCCGGCTCGGCAACACGCCAGCCATATTGGCTTGGCGCTCGGCGGAAATCCTCGGTAGATTTTGCGCGGCACTCTGACGACGGAGGCACGACGCAAATTGGGCCGGACCCGGACAGGCTTCGCGCTGGGCTTGCGCATTGCTTTTTGCGTTGGCGCGGCCGCCGTCGCGCTGATCGCACCCGCTACGCTGCGCGCCGATGAGTTCCGCACCCCCGCGGTCTCAGCGCTGCGGGTCGACTGGCGCGCCGCGCTCGACCAGCTGCGCGGCGAGATCGGCACCCAGCCGGCGATCGCGTCGCGCTTCACCTTCACCGGCGTCGACCCGTCGCGGCGATCGGATCTGCCGCCGGCGCTGGTGCAGTTGAACGCGATCACCTCGGCGCTGTTCACCGGCATCAGCCAAAGCGCGGTGCCGGTGCTGTTGCCGTTCGACACCGCGTCATGGCTCGCAACCGACGGCGCAACGGACAGCGCGACGCTGGCGCGCTATCAGCAAGGCTTCCGCCCCGCCGAAATGTTCGACGCTGGCCCGGCCGGTTATGACGCACTGTTCGCGCTGGAGCCCGGCGCTGGCGACGACATGCCGGCGCGGATATTCGCCGAGCCGGTCGAGGTGCAGATCACCGGCTCGCTGCTGACTTACGATCTCGACGACCCGCGCGCCGATACCAGCGCGCCGGTCCTGGCTTTCGCCGCACGGTTTCCCGGCCTGCGCCGCTTCATCCGCGAAGGCTACCTGCGCTACGCCTTCACCCGCTTTGGCGTCGCCTATGTGGTGTCGATCCAGTGCCTGGATTCGACGCCGCGGCGCAAGCGGCTGGCCTGTCGCGAGGCCTATCCGGTGGCCGAGCGGTTTCTCAAGGCGTTGCGCGTGGTCGGCGGGATGCCGGCGCCGCCGCTTCCGGATCGGGCGACTGGCATCGCCGAACGTCCGGTGACGCCATCGCCGGATTTCACCTATCGGCCGAGCGGCGACATCATCGCCAATTCCGGCTCGCGCAATCAGGGCGGCCGCCCCGATCCCACGGCCTATTCGCAGATCCGGTTTCCGCTGGCGCAAGCCCCGGCCTATATCCATAGCCAATCCAGCCGATTGCGCCGCGCCGAACGGCAACGCTCGGGGGCGGACGAGCCGAGCGGGCCCTATGCCTATCCGTGGCGCGACAATTTCTGCGAGGGCCGCAGTTTCGGCGTCGGCCAATGTCCCGCCGGGCGCGGCCATCAGGGCCAGGACATCCGCCCCGGCGCCTGCCTGCCGGGCAGCGAGGATTGCGATCCGCGGCAGCAGGCGGTGGTCGCGGTCCGCGACGGCATGCTGATCCGCTCGCCCCGGCAGCAGGCCGCGACGCTGCAGGTCAACAGCGCCACCGAGCATATCCGCTTTCGCTATATGCACATGGACCCACGACGGATGGACCGCGACGGCGTGCTCAACGGCCGCCGCGTGGCCGAGGGCGAACCGATCGGCGTGGTGTCGAACTATCTCGACCGCCCCAACGGCACCACGCGGCATCTGCATTTCGACGTCCAGCTGTTCACGCCCGACGGCTGGCTCTGGGTCAATCCCTACGTCACCCTGATCTCGGCCTATGAGCGACTGATCGGCGGCCATGGCAGCGAAATCGGACGCGAGCAACCGACGGCCCCGGCGCTGGCGAAATCCGACGCGCCGGGGTCCGCCGAGAATTAGAGGCCAGCGCCGTAGTCCGGGCAGCGTCAGGCGACCGACATCGGCGGGGTCCAGCGATAGGCGACGCCGAATCTGTTCCAGACATTGATGCCGGCGATCGCCGACGACAAATACACCAATTCCTGATCGGAAAACTCCGCGCGCGCCGCCGCATAGACCTCGTCGTCGACGCCGTCCGCAATCAAGGTCAGCGCCTCGGTCCAGGCCAGCGCCGCGCGCTCGCGCGCCGAAAACACGGGCGCATCGCGCCAGACCACGACCAGGCTGAGCTTGTCAGCCGACACGCCGAGACGCTGCGCCAGCATGATGTGGAATTTCACGCAGAAGGCGCAGCCATTGATCTGCGACGCCCGCACCTTGATCAGCTCCAACAATTGCTTGTCGATGCCAAATTGCGCCGCGGCGCCGGACAGCGCCCGCACCATCTGTTCGAGCTCGGGCGCCAATGAGGCGAGGTCCCGCATCTCTCCCCGCGCGGTATGACCAGATGACATTTCCATGTTCCTTGTGTATAAGGGCACTGATTTCTAATCAGTGCACTGATATCATATTTGGGATCACAGCGTCCATGGGCTCCCCCAAATCGCGGCCCGAAGCACGAACTAAAAAACCGCGCGGCGTGAAACGCCCCGCGGCGCGCAAGCCCGCCGCAAAACGCGCCGTGGTGGCGGGCGCGCGCCCGCCCCTGCCCGGCCGCGGCAAGCGCGGCGAGGACGGCCACCTGGCCTATCTGCTGCGCCAGGCCCAGGCGGCGGCCCGGCTCACGCTGGAGCGTGCGCTCGCCGATCTCGGCGTGACGCCGCCGCAATTCGTCGTGCTCACCATGCTGAAGGCCTATCCGGGCCTGTCCGGCGCCGATCTGGCGCGGGTGGCGCTGCTGACTCCGCAGACGGTCGGCCTCATCATCCGCAACCTGGAACGCGCGGGCGCGATCCGAAAGGCACCGCATCCGGTGCATGGAAGATTGCTGCAATGGACCCTGACGCCGCGCGGCACGGCGCTGCTCGCCCGTTGCCGCACCAAGGCCCACGCGGTCGAACGGCGGCTGGCCGCCGGCCTCTCCGTCCGCGGTCAAAAAACGGTGCGGCGCTGGCTGGCGGCGCTCGCAGTGAATTTGCCGCAGTGACGGGTCCCGAGCCCGACCAAACTTTGCCACCACCCGACGGCCTCACGCGGCATCTGCATTTCGACCAGGCAAATTGACCGTGCACTTCCACGTCTGGGGCGCGGCAATGCCGCACGCCGGAGCTCGGACGTCCCCGCCCGCTCAATGCTGAGCCACCAGAGTTCGCCGGTATGCCGCGACAATATCGTCCGGCCGCCCCAACGTCGTATTCAATTGCAGTGCCTTGATCAGTTCGCATGCGCCATCATAGCCCAAGTAGCGATAGGCATCGAACTGGTCGGGGTCGAAGAACTGGTCGACGGTCGATTGGTGCGGAAAGGTCGGATTGGTCGCAAGATAGCCCGCGGTGGTAAAATCCATCTCTTTGATCAGCGTCGACTTGAAGTAGATCAGCGTACCCGATGTGCGGTCGTCATAGTCGAGCCGTCCGACCAGAAACGGCGACTGCGCGGCGCGTCGGCCGCTCGGATAACCCTTTTCCTCGTACATGATCAGGCGCTCCGGCCCGAGCCCGGCCTCGGCGGGAAACGTTAAGGTGGCCTTGAAATCCTGCTCGATGCGTCGGGCTGCCGAAACCAACGACGAAAGACTGATCGAGGGGTCGGCCTCGCCATCAACGATCAGGATGATCCGAAGTTTACGGCGCACCAGCTCATAAAGGCCGAGATTTTCAAAATGGCCGCCATCCGTCAGTTCCAAGAAGTTGCTGTTGCGGCTGTGACGTTTGGACAAGATGTCAGAAACAAGACCTGGAAACAGGAAGGTCGGAATCGAGTTCCACGGCCACAATTTTCGGCGCCCGGGATTCGTCACCCAAAGCCCGAGCCGTACATTGAGCAACGACATCACCGTGGCAACCAGCGGATTCATGGTAATTCCGGTCCCGATATAGCCCGCGCTCGCCGTCGCCGCCGCTCCCGAGGCGGCCACCGACGACGCCAAGGTCAACGGACCGCCGGCCTTGATATAATCGGCGCTGTCCCTCCATCCGGTGACCGAGCTGCCGACGAACAACGGCGAAATCACAAAATTGTCGCCGCCGCGCAGCGCCACCTTCTGATCGGCGTCATTGATCATGATGGCGTTGGTATTGATCAATGGGTAAGGCAGCGGTGGCAACGGGGTTTGCCCCGAGGCGAAGCCAAGTTCGGAGATCAGCAGATTGTCGGCGACCGGGGAGTCACGCGACTGCATGGCAGTGACCGCGCCGTCGGTCGGCATGAGCGCCTCCATGAGGCGATCGCGGTAGAACCGGTGCAATCCGACATAGTTGATGTTGGCGAACACGCCGAGAAAGACAGCGACGACGAAGCCGCCATCGATGGCGGCGACGACAACACCGCCCCAATCTTCCACAAAGAGCGAGGCGTGTTGCCAGACGATCGCCAAAAGATAGGCGATCACCAGAGTCACATAGAGGTAGAGGCAGGCCCCCACGGTGGCCAGGATCTGACCCGACAGACTGGGAAGCAGATTGCGAAGGATGATGTAGTAACCGTAAAGCGCCGAGGCGACACCGCTGAGGAGACCGACGACTCCCCCCAATCCACCAAGCACCCCCTTTTCGAAGCCGTCGCCCGCCAGAAGAAAATAGGGCAGCAGTGGAATTGTCGCGACGGCCAGGACAGCGAGCGAGGGAATGAACGCGGCACCCAGAATCTTTTCGTAGTTCCGCCGCAGGAAATAGCTCGCATTCAGCGATTTCGCCGTTCGCAGTTCGGCGACGATGATCGCCGCTGCAATGGCCAGAAACATCCCGGCAAGACTCGTCAGAATGATGAAGGCGCCATCCAATCTGGCGAACCTGCCCAAGACGTCGATGAGCCCCCAAACCGCAAGGCCGACCAGAACCAGCAGCTTTGGTACCGACCAATTGGCTCCCGGCCCCTGGGGAGCCCGGCTGAGAAAAGCAAACAGAATCGCAGCCATGAAGAATGCCACCGCAACGCCGTAATAAATATATAGGGCAAGCGCATAGATCGTCCGATATCTGAGCTGGCACTCGACCCCCAGACAGCTTGACGGCCAGCGCGCCGGCATCAACGTCCCCAGCGGCGACCACAATCCCGCGGCGAAAGCCTGATCCTGGAGAAAATTGTAGTCGAACAGGTGCAGGGCGACGAAACACCCGGTCAGCAGCATGATCCAGATGAACAGGCTGATGATCGAGGTGCGTACCAAGACCGCCAGCATCGACCAGCTGTTCAGGCCGTTTCCGGGCGTCAGATAGGAGCTGTGCGAACGCAGGAACGCAAGATTGCAGCGCGCGCGCTGGGTGATGGCTTGTTCCGGACCGGTTGATATTCGCGCGGGGCCATAGGGAAAATCCGTCGGTCCCAGGCCAAATCGCGTTTGCGTCGGACCGGCGCCGTCCTCCCGCGGCTTTCCGCACCACCACCACTGCAGCGAACCGGCGAGATAGCCGCCGCCGGAGACGCTGGACAGGTAGTCGAATTTGCGCAGCAAATCGTGTTCCGCCAGCGCTTGCAACACGCCGAGCGCCCGAGATGCCGAACGGATGCCGCCGCCCGATAGCCCGATTCCGCTCCAGGGCGCATCCGCGTTGTCTGGCCCAAGCCGCTCACGCCGGCTCTGTGAAATTCGCGCGCGCTCGGCATCGAGCACCTCGGCTTCGCTCAGCACCGCGCGCTTCAGCGGTTTCGCCTCGATCGGCTGGATCGACATCGCCATGTCCTCGAAACCACGCCTCCCCGCGCACGATCAAGGTGCGATCGACCACGCCTTCTCATCGGCTCGAACGTAGTCGAGCCCCTGCTCCTTCAGCCCCTCCAGATCGTTGATACGAACGAAAGCCGCGCGCGCCGGCACCTTCAGGTCGAAGCGAACGCAGCTGGGGAATCCGGTCGCGGTCCGATAGGCTTGGATTTCGACGCGTTGTTCGGTGAGTTTTTCCGAATTCGCATAGGCTGGTCCGGGGCCGACATAGGAAGCCACTTGACTGAGCGTTGCACCGGCAACCACCGCACTGTTGAACGAGAACTGTCCGCGATTGCTGCGACGATCCAGCGGAATCCGCGAATCTTCATCGCTATTGTCGGTTCGCTTGCATCCGTTGCGTCTGCCGACATATTTGTAGTGAAACGAATTGAGAATGCCCTGCTCCCGTTCGGGGGCCCTGGCGCCGAGATCGTGAAAATCGTCATAGGACTGAGCTGATACGCTCGCCGCGCCGAATGCAGGAATCTGACCGCATTTGCCGTTGTCAAATGGACGCCCGTCGCTGTCCGGGGGCGGAGCATTGCGCACCAGCTGAACGCTGCGGCTGGCGCGGCTCACCGGTGGTTCATCCGGCGTGCGGAGCCGGCCGGATTTCACGATCACGACGCCGGCGCGACGTTTTTCGATGGTTTCCCGAACAACATAGGCAAACGAAATCGTTTGATTGCCGAGCGCGACGCTAGAGCCGTCGACCGGCACCCAATCCGAATGGCCCGGCGGCTGAAAGAACAGCTGGCCGTCCTTCAGTAGATCAAGAGGATCCCGCTTCAGGAAGCCGCAGTCACCCGCAAACGCCTTTCCGACGACTATCAAGCTGAGTATCAAGCTCATGCAGCCTGCAATGGCTGCCAGCGGCATCGCCGCGCACCGAGGTCTCATGTCAAGCCTCATTGCGTTGGATGAAATCTGTCGGGTCTGCACTCTTTCAGAAGGTGACAAACAAGTAGGTGACAACACTACTTCGCAAAAATCGCGCATCGAAAAAACGCGAAATTGAAACACGCTGTGGTTGCATCGTCAATATTTTCTTTGTCCTGGCGGCAAACCTGAAGCGACGCTGTCCGAAGGCGGTGCTGTTGGTCGACAGATCGGAGGCGGCTCCCCGATCGATCCAGTTCTGCCACCCCGCCCAAACCATTGATTGCTTCACCACGCTTATCCGCCGCGTCGTCTTGCGATCAGCCCGCAGCTAGCGGTTGGAACGACATCTGATGCTCCCCCGCCCGGCTCTTGCAATCGACGACGGCTGCGGATCGAAGCTGCTGGCGGCGGCGCGACCGACGCGATAAGGCAGCCATCGTGATACGCCAATTCAAGGGGCCTTATGAGACGCAGGATCGGGCATAGACTTGCCACGTTGCTCGCGCGCGAGTGGCGCCATCTGACCACGATCAATCAAAGCGACCGGCCCTGGCAGATGCCGTTCGCGGCGGCGCTGGCCTCGGGCGTGCCGTTGCTGATCGGCGCCTTGTTCGACCGGCTCGATTACGGGCTGGTCTCGTCGCTGGGCGGCATGGCGTTCATCTATCTGCCGGCCACGCCGCTGCATCACCGCATGGTGTCGCTGATGGCAGTCGGCTTCGGCATGATCGCCTGCTACGCCTTCGGCATCATCGCCCATTTCTTTCCGCTGCTGCTGACACCGGTACTGGGGATCGTCGCCATTCTGGTGTCGATGGTGTGCCGGTTCTACCGCGTCGGCCCGCCCGGCAGCCTGTTCTTCGTGATGGCGGCCTCGATCGCGGCCTATTCGCCGAGCGAGGTGATGCAGGTGCCGCTGAAGGTCGGGCTGCTGGCGATGGGCTCGCTGCTGGCGGCGCTGATCGCTTTCGTCTACAGCGTCGGCATTCTGCGGCTTCGGTCGCCGCAGCCGGTCGCGCCGCTGCCGCCGGCGACATTCGATTTCGTGGTGTTCGATTCGGTGGTGATCGGCGTCAGCGTCGGGATTTCGCTGACGCTGGCGCAGCTGTTGCAATTGGAGCGGCCCTATTGGGTCCCGGTCAGTTGCCTTGCGGTAATCCAGGGCCTGACGCTGCGCGCGGTGTGGACCCGGCAGCTGCATCGCCTGCTGGGCACCGCTTTGGGCCTGCTGCTGGCCTGGGCGCTGCTGGCGCTGCCGTTGGACAAATGGAGCATCGCGCTGTTGGTGATCGCGCTCAGCTTCATCATCGAAAGCGCGGTGATGCGCCATTACGGCTTCGCGGTGATCTTCATCACGCCGCTGACGATCTTCCTCGCCGACGCCGCCACGCTCGGCCATGGCACGCCCAATACGGTGATCGAGGCCAGGTTGATCGATACGCTGCTGGGCTGCGCGGTCGGCCTGGCCGGCGGCTTTTGCCTGCACAGCCCGACCTTCCGCGCCGTCGTCGGCCGGCAGATGCGACGGCTGGTTCCGGCAAGGTTCAGCATGTGACGCCGCGCGTCCGGGCTCGCGCGCCCGGTTCCCGCGACCGATTGCCCTTTGCGGCGGCCCGGCCCGGCCCGCTACACTGCGGCCATGACAGATGATGATTCCCGCTTCACGCTGACCCGCCGCGGGTTGTTGCAATCGGCGCTCGGCGCCGCGCTGCTGTGGCCGGCGACCGGCCTCGCCGCCCCGGCCGGCTTTGCGCAATGGCGCGACGGCTTTGCCGCGCGCGCCCGCGCCAAGGGCATTTCCAACGCCACCTATGATCGGGTGATGGGCGCGATCGAACCCGACATGTCGGTGTTCGAGAACATGCGCAAGCAGCCCGAATTCCATGAGCAGCTGTGGCAATATATCAACCGCCGGGTGTCGGACTGGCGCATCAGCGCCGGCGAGGAGGCGCTGCGCCAGCATCAGGCCTTGTTCGCCCGGATCGAGCGCGATTTCGGCGTCGAGCGCGGCACGCTGCTGGCGCTGTGGGGCGTCGAGAGCGCCTTCGGCGACCCGCTGGTACAGAAGAACCATATGCGCCCGGTGTTCCCATCGCTGGCCGCCTTGGCCTGGAACGAACCGCGCCGACGCAAATATTGGGAAACCGAACTGATCAACGCGCTGACAATCGTCCAGCGCGGCTGGTCGACGCCCAGCGAAATGCGCGGCTCCTGGGCCGGCGCGATGGGCCACACCCAATGGATGCCGGAAGTCTGGCTCAATGTCGGGATCGATTACGACGGCGACGGCAAGGTGTCGCCATTCGGCCGCCCCGACGATGCGCTCGGCTCCAGCGCGAAATTCCTGGTCAGGCGCGGCAAATATCACCGCGGCGAGCATTGGGGCTATGAGGTCACCGCGCAGGGCGACGCCGGCGGCAGCCGCAGCTATGCGGCCTGGGCCAGCGCCGGAATCACCCGCGCCGATGGCCGGCCGTTCCCGCAGCCCAACGCCTCGGCGAAATTATGGGTGCCGGTGCGCGGCGGTCCGGCCTTCCTGCTGGGGCCGAATTTCTACGCGGTGAAGAGCTACAATCCGTCGATGAACTACGCGCTGGCGATCTGCCATCTCGGCGACCGCATTCTCGGCGGCCCGCCCTTCATCCATCCCTTCCCTGGCTCGGAGCGCGCGCTGACCTTGGCCGAGGTGCAGGAGATGCAGACGCGGCTGACCCGCGCCGGCTTCAACACCAAGGGCACCGACGGCCGCGTCGGCAATGCCACCATGCAGGCGGTGAAGGACTACCAAAGCCGAATGGGGATCTCCCCCGCGGACGGCTATGGCGGGCTGGAGGTGTTGGCACGGCTGCGGCAGGGACGCTGAGCCCGGGCAAAAATCGCTGAAAAAGGGGATATCAACAACGGCAGGTTGAAATTTCGATAGGCTGCGTGATGATTGGTTTTCGATTTTTCCAACGATTCGGATTTACCAATGCCCTATATGTATCGCCCTGTGTTGAAGACCAAGGCTGGCGAAGCGATTGCACTCCTCCAACTTGCATCCCCGGACAAAAACCGTATAGCCCCGATATTTCAAGTTTCGGAAACTCCACCGGCTACTTTCGTAAAAAGACTAGCCGAAGCGTGGGCAGGCCGAACGTGCTTCTTGGATGGCGCCTTCAATTTTAATCTATCGGGAACGTCTGCTGATTTTGACAACACCTTTAACGCACTTGGCGCCGCGGGCATTCCCGTGATTCCTGTGATCGAGATCATCGCTGCTAACGGATACAATCAAGCAGCGTTTAGTCACTTGAATCAATTTGGTGCTGGCTTAATGCTTAAATGCATTCCGGCAAATTTCGCAACCGCAACGAATTATGCGCAGCAAATGCAGATCCCGCAAGACCAGATCGACCTCGTCATTGATGCAGGGCACATTGCAGAGTTCGATCCAATATCATTTGCTGGATATGTTGGACATATTTTGCAGAGCGGACTACCGGGAAGTCAGTGGCGATCCGTTACACTTGCAAGCTCGGCGGCACCGAAAGACTTTGGCCAACTAAGTCTTGGAACCACAATCGTCAGCAGGGTCGACTGGCTTACTTGGAGAAATTTGCCCCAAAACGCAAGAACTCCGATCGACTACGCGGATTTTGGAATTTCGCACCGAGATTTGACCGAGCCACCCGGTGTGGCCATGGCAGGGGCAACAGTAAGCGTTAGATATACAATATCGGATAATTGGGTAATGCTAAAAGGCCGGCGAACCACTGGAGTCGCCGGTATCCCGATGGGCGATCAGTTTCGGTCACACTCGCGAACGTTAGTTGCACGATTTGATTTCGGTGGATTATCGAGTTGCTGGGCAGATGAACGAATTAGCGCAATCGCGACAAATCCAGCCGTTAGCGCGGGCGGACGCGCTCAATGGGTTGAGATCAACGCCAACCGCCACTTCAATTTTATCCTAAGCAGCCTTTCGTGGCCAGTTATCACGCTTCTTGAGCGCCTCTCTTACTTCGAATCGCAACAATTCTTCCGATAGTTCAGCTGCCAGTTTTTGCACAAGCTTGTCGGAGGTCGCGCTGCGTATCCCTTTGATTAGGTCATAACGTTCGAGAATGCTGACGAGTTCCGCTCGCCAGAGGAGTCGCGCCGTCTGCAAAGGGTCGGGAGCAGGATTTTTGCTGCCCGGGCGACCTATACGCAGACTAACGATAGATTCAGCATCTATCGAAGCTAGAAGCGTACCCCACCAGTCAGGGATAAGCCTCTCGGCCTTCTCCAAGTGCTTGTCAGCCACCACGAGTGTCACGCGGTCGAATACCTGACTGTACAAGGCCTGCTGGGCTGGAAGACGCGCTAGTGTGTCGCGAGCGCTTTTGATTTCGAACCCATGCAATTCACCATTCACAACTGCAATATCTACGCGGACTGAGCCGGACCAAATGCCCATCTCTTCGACGATCAGCGTACGACCATCGCTAACGTGTTGTTGAGCGAGTTCGCGGCGAAGGGCCGTTCGCACGTCGAGGTCTCTCATTGATCACTTTCGGGATTGTGTATTCTTCCTTCGATATCGCAGCGAGTTGGAGTCTACAACCATTCGATTAATCGTCAGTGTTCGCGAGACGAACACTTTCTAATGCGGCACGCACGCTTTCCTTGCATATTCTTCTATGTATTCAATATTTTATGATGACAATCTTATGTATTTTTTATGTAAATGAGATTGCAATCCTCGGCAAGTTGCAAGCCGACAAATGTCCAAATGCGCCGCCCCGGCAAAATGCAATAATGCCGCCTCACAAGACCAGCATCGCCGGATATCATCCATCGTGACCCAGATTCCGCCCCAGGCCGACACCTTCGAGGCTCCGCTGGAGGAGATCGTCTGGAACGCAGCCTTTCGCCGCGGCTTCGCCGAGGTCCGCGCCGGCCGCTTTCCGCGCTTCGACGACGAGATCGCGTTCCAGGATGGCCTCGCCTTTGTCTATGAATGGGGCCGGCAATTCGCCATCCTGGCGCCGCCGGATCTGCCGCTGGTGCTGCCCGACGAAGGCGCGCTCAACCCGCAAGCCGTCGCGCTGTTCAGGGCGTTTGTCAGCCAGGGCGAGATCTGCCGGTAGTTGCCAGAACTGGTCATTCCGGGGCACGAGCTGCGATAGCTGCGCGTGAACGCGGAATCTCGCGCCGGTCCGAGGCCCTGCCCGCGGCAAGATTCCGGATTCGCTCGGCCTGGGCCTCGCGCCCCGGAATGACGTCAGCGAATTGGTTTGCGCGCATCGATTGATGTCGACGCCCGTCAGCGGATCACCGCCGGCCCCGGGTCCGGCACCGCGACGTCGATCACGCGCAGTTGCACGCGCTCGGCGCCCTGCCAGCGATCCACCGCCAAGGAGCCGGCGACATGCAAGGGCTGGCCGCGGTTCTGCGTCAGCGCGTCGCCGAGCTTCTGGCCGACGCTGCGAAACGCGATGCCGTTGACGATCGAGCCGTCGCCCGACTTGAAGCGCAGCCGCAGATGGGCCTGGCCGACCTCGTCGGCATAGATCAGCTGATGCGACGGCAGCGCCACGACGGGCTCCGGATTGCCGGCGCCGAACGGGCCCGCGCGGTTGAGCGTCGCCACCAGATCGGTGGTGACGCCGCGGGCCGACACCGCGCCGTCGATCAGCAATTCGTTGACATGGCGCGAGCGGCCGACATCGGCGGCCAGCGCGGTTTCCAGATAGGCGCGGAATTCGCCGAGCCGTTCCTTGCGCAGCGTCACGCCGGCCGCCATCGCATGGCCGCCGCCCTTGATCAGCAGCCCGTCATCGACCGCCTGGCGCACCGCCTTGCCGATATCGACGCCGGAAATCGAGCGGCCCGAGCCGGTGCCGATGCCGCCCGGCTCCAGCGCGATGGCAAAGGCCGGGCGGCCGAATTTTTCCTTCAGCCGCGACGCTACCAGGCCGACCACGCCGGGATGCCAGCCCTCCGACGCGGTGACGATCACCGAGCCCTTGTCCTCGAGCCCGAGCGCCGCCAGCGCCTCGGCCTCGGCCTGGGCCTCGGCCATCTGTTCGATCACCCGGCGTTCGGTGTTGAGCCGATCGAGCTCGGCGGCGATCCGCGCGGCTTCGGAGATATCGCCCTCGAGCAGCAGCCGCACGCCGAGATCGGCCTGGCCGATGCGGCCGCCGGCATTGATCCGCGGCCCCATCATGAAGCCGAGATGCCAGGCTTCCGGCGGGCCGTTGAGGCGCGCCACGTCCATCAGCGCGGTATGGCCGACATGATCGCGCCGCCGCAGCGCGATCAATCCCTTGGCGACGAAGGCGCGGTTGAGCCCGGTCAGCGATGCGACGTCGGCGACGGTGCCGAGCGCCACGTGATGCAGCATGTTGAGCAGGTCGGGCTCCGGCATTTCGGCGCTCCAGAACCCGCGCTGGCGCAGCTCGCGATTGACCGCGACCAGAGTGATGAATACCAGGCCGACCGCGGCCAGATGGCCGAGGCCGGACAGGTCGTCCGCCCGGTTCGGATTGACCAGCGCCTCGACCTGCGGCAATGCGTCACCGCATTGATGATGATCGATCACCACCACGCCCATGCCGAGCTTGCGGGCTTCGGCCAGCGGCTCCAGGCTGGTGGTGCCGCAATCTACCGTTACCAGCAGCGTGGCGCCCTTGCCGGCCAGCATCCGGATGGCATCGACATTGGGGCCGTAGCCCTCGAAGATGCGATCGGGGATGTGGATCAAAGGATCGAGCCCGCAATGCCGCAGATGCCAGGCCAGCAGTGCGGCCGAGGTGGCGCCGTCGACGTCATAATCGCCGAAGATCGCGATGCTCTCGCCGCGCTGCACGGCGTCGGCGATGCGCTTGGCGGCGGCCTCCATCTGGGTCACGGTGGAGGGATCGGGCATCAGCTTGCGGATCGTCGGATCGAGAAAATCCGCCACCGCGTCGAGCTCGATGCCGCGCCCGGCGATCACCCGCGCCAGCATTTCGGGCAATTGATAGCGCTGCGCGATCGCCAGCGCCCTTGCTGCGCCGCGCGGATCGAGCCGGTCGCGCCATAGCTTGCCGGTGGCGGAGCGCGCCACCCCGAGAAACGCGGTCGGCAGCTCGGTCGGGATCGCGGTTGCGGGAGGCGTCATGCTGGCCTTCTAGCACATCCCCGGATCGTCGCGTGCCCCGGATGCTGCGGAACGCGCCGCTGTTGCGGCGTGCCGCATCGCGTCCGGGACACCAACCCTAGCACTTCATCTGCTGGGCCAGGTCGCCAAAACCATCCGCGACGATATCCCAGTCGCCTTCGGGTTTGAAATCCTTGCTCTGCAGCGGGCCGTATTCGGTGACGCGCGGCACGAAGGCGGTTTTCAGCCCGAGCGCCTGCGCGGCGGCGAGATCGTTGTTATGCGCGGCCACCATCATCACCTCGCCGGGCGCCAGGCCGAGCAGCCGGGCGGCGCCGAGATAGGTTTCCGGGTCCGGCTTGTAGTGGCCGGAAATGTCGCCGCCGAGCACCAGGTCCCATGGCAGGCCGACATTTTTGGCCATGTTGGTGAGCAGCGCCACATTGCCGTTCGACAGCGGCGAGATGATGTATTTGGTCTTCAGCCGGGTCAGCCCGGCGACGGCGTCGGGCCACGGCTTCAGCCGGCGCCAGCCCATCGTCATGTAGTGCAAATCGTCGTCGTTCAGCCCCTTGATCTCGAACTGCGCCACCAGCCGTTCCAGCGATTGCCGGTGCAGCGTGTCGAGGATGGCGAAGCCGCGCTCGGGATGTTTGCGAACCTCGTCCATCGACGGCACATAGGCCTGCCGCCAGGCATCGACCAAACCGGCCCAGTCGGCGCTGATGCCGCGCGTCGGGCCCCATTGGGTGAAATCCGCGATCAGGCTCGAGCGCCAATCCACCACGGTGCCGAAAATGTCGAACAGCAGCGCCTTGACGGTCGGGGCTTCGGGCTTCGCGGTCATCGAGACGCTCCTGTTGTTATTATTTGTGGTTGAACCCAATTCGTCATTCCGGGGCGCGCGCGGCGCAAGCCGCGTGTGGACCCGGAATCTCGCGGCGGGTGCAAGATTCCGGGTTCGCTCGAGCGTCGCTCTCGCACCCCGGAATGACGTCGCGGCCGCTCAAAAGATCTTCCGATACTGCATGAAGCCGGAATCGTCGGCAATGCGGTCGTACAGTTGTCGCGCCGTGGTGTTGCCCGGCTGGGTCAGCCAATGCACCCGGCCGCAACCGGCCGCCTTGGCGCTGTCATAGACCGCCTCGATCAGCGCGCGGCCGAGGCCGAGCCCGCGCGCGCTGTCGGCGACAAACAGATCCTGCAGATAGCAATAGTCGGAGATAGTCCAGCACGAGCGATGGATGATGTAATGCACGATGGCGGTCAGCTTACCGTCCACATAGGCGCCGAGCACGAACATCGGCTCGGCGGGATCGTGAAATCGCGCCCAGGTGACGTCACTCACCTCGGGCGCGATGGTCGCCTTGTAGAACGCCAGATAGCCCGCCCATAACGGCTCCCACGCGGCGCGCTCGTCGGCGCGCAGCGGTCGGATCAGGATGGCGGGCGACATCGCGCTCAACCGAGGTGGAATTTTTCGAGCTGGCGGTGATCGGCCTTGATGTAGCGCACCGTGCCGGTGACCGAGCGCATCACCACGGTATCGGTCTGGATCACGCCATGGCGGAATTTGACGCCGGACAGCAGCGAGCCGTCGGTGACGCCGGTGGCGGCGAACAGGCAGTCGCCCTTCACCATGTCCTCGACCGCGTAGATGAATTTCGGATCGGTGACGCCCATCGATTCGGCGCGATTGCGCTTCTCGTGGCTGTCGAGGATCAGCCGGGTATACATCTGGCCGCCGATGCAGCGCAGCGCCGCCGCCGCCAGCACGCCTTCGGGGGCGCCGCCGGTGCCGAGATAGATGTCGATGCCGGTGTTGTCGGGATCGGCGGTGTGGATCACGCCGGCGACGTCGCCGTCGGTGATCAGCCGCAGCGCGGCGCCGGTGGCGCGGATCGCGGCGATCAATGCGGCGTGGCGCGGACGGTCGAGCACCATCGCGGTGATCTGCGTCATCGGCACGCCCTTAGCCTTGGCCAGGCGGGCGATGTTCTCAGCCGGCGGCGCGTCGAGATCGACCAGATGCTTGTCATAGCCCGGCCCGATCGCGATCTTGTCCATATAGACGTCGGGGGCGTGCAGCAGCGTGCCGCCATCGGCCATCGCCATGGTGGCGATCGAGCCCGGCATGTCCTTGGCGCACAGCGTGGTGCCTTCGAGCGGATCGACCGCAATATCGACCTGCGGCCCGGCATTGATGCCGACCTTCTCGCCGATGAACAGCATCGGCGCCTCGTCGCGCTCGCCCTCGCCGATCACGATGGTGCCTTCAATCGGCATCTTGTTGAGTTCGCGGCGCATCGCGTCGACGGCGGCCTGATCGGCGCCCTTTTCATTGCCATGGCCGCGCAGCCGCGCCGCCGACACCGCGGCGCGCTCGGTGACCCGCACGATCTCAAGGGTCAGAATGCGCTCCAGCAATTGCTGCGGCGGGACGGAAATCACTGTCGACATCGGTGGTACTCCCCAAAATCATGGCGGGCCGTCGGCCCGAATAGGCTGCTAGTTCTTCTCGATCCTGATCAGTTGCGGACGGCCGCTGATCACCTTGTCGCGCTGCACCGCGGCCAGCGCGCGTCGCACCGCGTCCTCGCTGGTCGCGTAGGTGACCAGAATCACCGGCACCGGCTGCGCCTTGCGCGCGCCGCCATTGCCGCCGGCCCGGCCGTCGGGATGGCGCTGCATGATCGATTCGATGGAAATGTCCTGTTCGGCAAGCCGCGTCGCGATCTTGCCGGCGGTGCCGGGCAGATCGCGCGCCATCAGCCGCAGATAATAGCCGCCCTCATGGCGCTCCATCGGCGCCTTCTTGATCTGTTTCAGCTTCGCCACCGGACGGCCAAACGGCATCGTCCGAATGCCGCGCGCGACATCGGCGATATCGGCGACCACCGCGGAAGCGGTGGCGGCGGCGCCCGCGCCGGCGCCGACCAGCGTGATCGGCGGAATCCCGGCGCCGTCGATCGTCACCGCATTGGTGACGTCCATCACCTGGGCGATCGAGGAGGCGCGCGGCACCATGGTCGGATGCACCCGCTGCTCGATCCCGGTGGCGGTGCGCACCGCGACGCCGAGCAGCTTGACGCGGTAGCCGAGATCGGCGGCGGCGGTGAGGTCTTCCGGCGCGATCGAGGAGATGCCCTCGACCGAGACCGCGCTTTGCGCGACCTTGGTGCCGAACGCCAGGCTGGCCAGGATCGACAATTTCTGCGCGGTGTCGTGGCCGTCGACGTCGAAGGACGGATTGGCCTCGGCATAACCGAGCCGCTGGGCGTCGGCCAGGCATTCGGCGAAGGACAGCCCCTCCTGCTCCATCCGGGTCAGGATGTAATTGCAGGTGCCGTTGAGAATGCCGTAGATGCGGTCGATCTCGGTGCCGGCGAGGCCCTCGCGCAGCGTCTTGATCACCGGGATCGCGGCGCCGACGGCGGCCTCGTAATTGAGCGCACCGCCATGCTGCTCGGCCAGGCTGGCGAGCCGCAGCCCGTGCTTGGCGATCAGCGCCTTGTTGGCGGTCACCACCGATTTGCCCGACGACAGCGCCGCCTCGATCGCCGGTCCCGCCGGCTCATCGACGCCGCCGATCAATTCCACAAAGCAGTCGATCTGCGGATCGGTGGCGAGCGCCATCGGGCTTTTGGCCCAGGCGATGCCGCCGAGATCGAGGCCGCGCTTCTTGGTCTTGGAGCGGGCATTGACCGCAACGATGCGAATCGGTCGGCCACAGCGCGCCGACAACGCGCGTTCCTGACGTTCGATGACGCGGACGACTTCGGCACCAACGGTGCCGAGCCCCGCGATCCCCACTCTGAGTGGTGCGACCATGACGCGATGAGACCTTGCGGAAAGAGCTATCGCCGGGTGGCGAGAGGAACCACGTTGTGCAACGTTTCGACGCCGCTTTCAAGGAAGCGGCGGACGCCGCGGGCGGCCTGCCGGATCCGCTGCTCGTTTTCCACCATGGCGATGCGGACATAACCCTCGCCATGCTCGCCGAATGCCACGCCCGGCGACACCACGACGCCGGATTTCTCCACCATCAGGGTGGCGAATTGCATGCTGCCGACCTCGCGGAATGCCGGCGGCAGCGGCGCCCAGGCGAACATCGAGGCCGAGGGCGGCGGAATCTCCCAGCCGGCGCGACCGAAACTCTCCACCAGCGCGTCGCGGCGCTTGCGATAGGTGTCGCGCATCTCGCGGATGCAGTCGTCCGGGCCGTTCAGCGCCGCGGTCGCCGCGACCTGGACCGGCGTGAAGGCGCCGTAATCGAGATAGGATTTCACCCGCGCCAACGCCGCGATGATGCGCTCATTGCCGACCGCGAAGCCCATCCGCCAGCCGGCCATCGAAAAGGTCTTCGACATCGAGGTGAATTCGACGGTGACGTCCATCGCGCCCGGCACCTGCAGCACCGAGGGCGGCGGGTCGGACTCGTCGAAATAGACCTCCGCATAGGCCAGATCCGACAGAATGTAGATCTCGTGCTTTTTCGCGAACGCGACCAGATCCTTGTAGAAATCCAGGCTGGCGACCTGCGCGGTCGGATTGGACGGGTAGCACACGATCATGGCGATCGGCTTGGGGATCGAATGGATGATCGCCCGCTCTGCGGCCGCGAAGAATTCCGGCGTCGGATCCGACGTCACCGAGCGGATCACGCCGCCGGCCATCAGGAAGCCGAAGGCATGGATCGGATAGGACGGATTCGGACACAGCACGACGTCGCCCGGCGCGGTGATCGCCTGGGCCACATTGGCAAAACCTTCCTTGGAGCCCAGCGTCGCCACCACCTGGGTATCGGGATTGAGCTTCACCCCGAAACGGCGGTCGTAATAGCCGGCCTGGGCCTTGCGCAGCCCGGTGATGCCGCGCGAGGCGGAATAGCGGTCGGTGCGCGGCTTGCCGAGGGTCTCCTTGAGCTTTTCGATCACATGCGCCGGGGCCGGCAGGTCCGGATTGCCCATGCCCAGATCGATGATATCGGCGCCGGCGTTGCGCGCGGCGGCCTTGGCCCGGTTGACCTGCTCGAACACGTAAGGCGGCAAACGGCGTATGCGGTAAAATTCTTCCATGGTCCTCGACTCCCGACCGAACGGCTGGATCGTTACCGCGTTTGCGACCGGAGGGGAATCCGATTCACGCGGAATCGGTCTGATAAGCCGATTTTGCGCCGAGCGGCCACAGGGCTGGCATGCGCCTGGCGTGAGGAGCCGCCCTGCCCCGGGCGATGTTACCGGGCGGGGGGTGCTTTGCGGCTATTTCGTGGCCGACGACGGCGCGGCGACGACGGCCTGACGTTCGCGGGCGGCGATCAGCTCCTTTTCGATCTTGCTGCGTTCGGCCGGCGCCATCGCGGTGTCTTCCCGCCCGGTCGGCAGGTCATTGACCGCCGGAAACGCGTCCGCCTCCTTGGCGGGGGTGGCGTCACTGCCCCCCGGCAGCTCCGACAGCGAGATCGAACATCCGCCGAGGCCAAGGCCAGCGAGCAACAGCACCGCCATGACGGTGCCGCGCGCCGTGCGTTCCGCCCATCCAGGCGAATCTGGTGATCGTAAAAAAATCATCTCGCCTCGCATCGTTACGCCCTGTCACTTCCCGCATCGTCCGCCCTGCCACTTAACGTCGCACCGGCGGGGCAACCATCTTGCTGTCAATCCATTAAAGTCCGGTGAGCTAAGCCTGCCATGGGGTCAGCAGTGTGACCGAACGAAGTCCATTTGTCGCAGTGCAGCACATCGAAATCAGCGACGTCAACAGATCTGTGTCATCATCGGCCGGCAAGCCGCGACCTGAGCGAGAAATCCACCGAAACCGTAGTGTCCGACAATGTCCGAAGTGTTAGCACAAGCCGAACCTACCAAAAAGTTCGATCCGGAGGCATTCGCGCTGAATTTGGCGCGGGCGATGGAGTCCAGTGGTCAGGCCCTCGCCGCCTATCTCAAGCCACGCGACAATGGCGAGGCCAAGGACAAGCCGCCGACCGAGATGACCGAGGTGGTGAAGACCTTCACCACGGTCGCCGACTACTGGATGTCGGACCGCGCGCGCGCCACCGAATTGCAGACCAGGCTGGGCAAGGCCTATCTCGACCTGTGGGGCACTTCCGCCCGCCGGCTGGTCGGCGAGCAGGTCGCGCCGGTGATCGAGCCGCCGCCGCGCGACAAGCGGTTCAGCGACCCGGAATGGAAGGCGAACCAGTTCTTCGAGTTCCTGATGCAGGCCTATCTGCTGACGGCCAAATGGGCCAATGAGCTGGTCACCGAGGCCGAGGGTCTCGACCCGCACACCAGGAAGAAGGCCGCGTTCTACGTCCAGCAGATCAGCAACGCGCTGGCGCCGTCGAACTTCGTGATGACCAATCCGGAATTGCTGCGCGAGACGCTGGCGTCGAACGGCGACAACCTGGTGCGCGGCATGAAGATGCTGGCCGAGGATATCGAGGCCGGCCAGGGCCAGTTGCGGATCCGGCAGTCCGACCCGGCCAATCTGGCGGTCGGCGTCAACATGGCGACCACGCCCGGCAAGGTGATCTATCAGAACGAGCTGATGCAGCTGATCCAGTACACGCCCACCACCGAGAACGTGCTGCGCACCCCGCTGCTGATCGTGCCGCCATGGATCAACAAATACTACATCCTAGATCTGAAGCCGGACAAATCCTTCATCAAATGGTGCGTCGATCAGGGCGTCACCGTATTCGTGATCTCCTGGGTCAACCCGGACAAGCGCCTCGCCGCCAAGGGTTTTGACGACTACATGAAACAGGGGCCGTTGACCGCGATGGACATCATCGAGAAGGTCACCGGCGAGATGAAGGTGCATACGCTGGGCTATTGCGTCGGCGGCACCCTGCTCGCCTCGACGCTGGCATGGCTCGCCGACAAGCGCCGGGTCCGCGTCACCTCCGCGACCTTCCTCACCACGCAGGTCGATTTCACCCATGCGGGCGACCTGATGGTGTTCGTCGACGAGGACCAGATCGCCGCGCTGGAGCGCGACATGAAGCAGAGCGGCGTGCTCGAGGGCGCGCGGATGGCGATGGCCTTCAACATGCTGCGCTCCAACGACCTGATCTGGTCCTATGTGGTCAGCAATTATCTGAAGGGCCAGCCGCCCTCCGCCTTCGACCTGCTGCACTGGAATTCGGACGCCACGCGGATGCCGGCGGCCAACCATTCCTACTACTTGCGCAATTGCTATCTCGACAACCGGCTGTCGGCCGGCACCATGGTGCTCGACAACACCCTGCTCGACCTCACCAAGGTCAAGGTGCCGATCTACAATCTGGCGACCCGCGAGGACCATATCGCGCCGGCCGAGTCGGTGCTGTATGGCTCGCAGTTCTTCGGCGGGCCGGTGAAGTATGTGTTGTCCGGATCCGGCCATATCGCCGGCGTGGTCAATCCGCCGGCGGCGGGCAAGTATCAATTCTGGACCAATGATACCAGCAAGGCGACCAGCGTCGCCGAATGGCTGGCGACCGCCCAGGAGCACAAGGGCTCGTGGTGGCCGAACTGGCGCGAATGGCTGGGCGAATTCGACCCCGAACAGGTTCCCGCCCGACAGGTCGGCAGCGCCGAATTCCCCGGGATCGAGGACGCGCCCGGAAGCTACGTCCGCGTCCGCGCCTGATTGCCGCGGACGCCGCCGTTATGGTCTATGCCAGTCACAGCGCCTCGACTGGCGTCGCCAGGCACGCCTCGATTGTGCGTGCCGTGCGCAGCATCGCGACATCCTGGCCATATCGGCCGATCAACTGGATTGCGAGCGGCAGCCCGCGCGCGGATCTGGCGATCGGCATGGCGAGCGCCGGCAGACCGAGCAAGGTCCACACCGCGCAGAAGCTGGCATCGCCCGTATAGGCCAGTCCTTCGGGGGCTTCGCCCGGCGCCGGCACGGTGAGAATGCCGTCGAGGCCATCGACGTGCCGCGGAAATGCGTCCTGCAATTCTGATTGCAGCTGCCGCGCGGCGATATAGCGCGTGACCGCGATGGCGCTGCCCGTCGCCGCCAATTCCTTCAATTGCGAACTTGTGAGATCGGGAAACCGCTCGACCAAAGGATTGTAGATCGTGGCGGCTTCGGCCGCGAGAATCGTTTCAGCGGCTTCGAACCCCTGCCAATAAACCGCCGGCAATTGCAGCTCTTCGACCTTGGCGCCGGCGCGCCGAAGCTTGTCCAGGGCTTGGTCGAACGCCTGGTTCTGCTCGCCGCTGACGCGATCCCAGATCGGCGGTCGAACGATGCCGAGCCGCAGCGAGGACGTCGCGAGCGCTTCACCGGCGCCGTTGCCGACCTCGTCGGCCATGGCGTCGCCGGCGTCCGACAGCAGGCTGAACGCATAGGCCGCGTCGTCCACCGACCGGGCGAACAGCCCGACATGGTCGAGCGATTGCGCCAGCGGCTGCACACCCTCGCGCGCGATGGCGCCGTAGCTCGGCTTGAAGCCGACCACGCCGCAATAGGCAGCCGGGCGCAGGATCGAGCCGACGGTTTGGGTGCCGAGCGCGAGCGGCACGATGCCGGCCGCCACGGCGGCCGCCGAACCGCTCGACGAGCCACCCGGCGTATGTCGTCGGTTCCAGGGATTGACCGTCGGCCCGGGGCAGCGCCATGCGAATTCCGTGCTCACCGTCTTGCCGAAGACGATGCCGCCAAGCCGCTTGATGCGCGCGACGACGGGCGCATCCTGTTCCGGAACGTGATCGGCGAAGATCGGCGAGCCGTTCGTCGTCGTCATGCCGGCGGTGGCAATGATGTCTTTGACGCCGACCGGGATGCCGGCCAGCGGGCCGTCGCCAGCGCCATCGAGCTCACCGGCGGTCGCCCGATAGACGAAGGCCTTGAGCCAGGGTTCGATTTCATCGGCGCGCGCGGTGCAGGCCGCCAGATAGTCGGCACGGCTCAGCGTTCCTGCGCGAATAGCATGATGGGCCGCGAGCAGCCCGACTGGGTACGACATGGTGGGGACGAATCCTGAAGAGAGGAGGAGCGCCGGCGGCGCAGCTGACCGCCGGCGCCTGCGATTTACTTCGGCAATGCGAGGGCGTTCTTGACATAGTCCTGAACGACGAAGGTTTCGTATGTCGGCGCCTCTTTCAGATTGCCAAGGGCGATCTGGGTCTGCATTGCTGTCTTGTAGGCCTGCGGCGACGTTTGCACGCTCGACGGATAGACCTCCTCCTTCATCATGCGCCGGACCGCTGCCTCGACGATGGCGCCATCAAGTGTCGGAAATTCCTTCTTGGCGATGGCGACGGTCTCATCGGGATTGGCCTGCATGAAACGCAGCGCCAGTTCCATCGCGTTGACGACAGCCTGTGCGTCCTTCGGATCGACGTCTTTCTTGGCCGTGATCGACGAGAAGGCGTAGGGGCCATAGGACTTCGGAAAGCTGACCACGACTTTCATGCCTTTCGCCACCACCTGATCCAGGCCGGGCTCATAGAACACCGCCAGCTTGGCCTGCCCGCCGAGAAACGGTCCGGGCTCGGCGCCAATCTGCACCTGCAGCAAGTCGACATCGGCATCCGGATTCATGCCGTTATCTTTGAGCAGCTTCATGAACAGCGAGGTGCTGGTGGTCGGCATCAGCCCGGAGACCACTTTCTGACCCTTGACGTCCTTGATGCTGTCGAACTTGAAGTTGGGCGTCGCGGCGACCCACACCGCGGCGCCGTTCACGACGTTGCAGATAATGTCGACATCGGCGCCTTTCGAATTGGCGATCGCGGTCCATTCGGGGCCGTGAATCGAGAACTGCGCGCTGCCGGACAGCACCGACGACAACGCCGTCGTCGGCGAACCGGCGGTCTGCTTGTCGACGTCGACGCCCTGCTCTTTGAAGAAGCCTTTGTCGATGGCGACGTAGAACGGCAAATAGAGCATGGACTGGAAGGCCTGAGAGATCGTCACCTGCTTCGCCATCGCGGCGGTTGGTGCCGTGCCGGCGATCGCCAGCGACGCGACGACCGTCACTGCACCTACGAACTTTTGGATTGACCGCATTTAGTTACGCTCCGTGGTTGGGGCTGGTGATCCTTGGAATTAGTTGCCGCCGCGCTCAAACGTGAGCGGTGGTGTGTCCGATGTCCTGTTTCCAAGGAAGCAGGTATCGCTCCAGCGCATCGATCCCGTGATAGAGCACGTAGCCCATGAACATGAGAACGAAGAGTCCGACCCAGACCGAGTTGAGGTCGTAGAGGCTCGATGCGTTGTAGACGAGATGCCCGAGGCCGCGCTTTGAAGAAATGAATTCTCCGACGACCGCGCCAACGAGGCCGAAGCCGATGTTGATCCGGAACGTTGCGATGATTGCGGGCAAAGAGGACGGGATGATAACGCTGTAGAAGATCTGGTGCTTGGAGCCGCCCATCGACACCATCAGCGATTGCAGGTCCTTGTCGGCATCCTTGGCGGCCTGATAGGCGGCAATCAAGGCGACCAATGCGGTCATCGACACCACGAGCACGACCTTGGACAAGAGGCCGGTGCCGAACCAGAGCAGAATGACGGGCGCGAGCGCAATTTTCGGCACGCTGTTCAACGCCACGATGAACGGCTCGACCATCCGCGCCACGAAGATCGAGTACCACATCGCAAGACCGAGAATCGATCCCACGATGGTGCCGACGACGAAGCCGATGATCGCCTCATAAAGCGTATATCCGCTGTCGACGAACAGCGATCCGTCGAGCACCTGAATCACGAAACGCGCCCAGATGCCGGACGGCTTGCCGACCAGAAACTCGGATATCCAGCCCATCGCCACGCCGAACTCCCACAGCGCGAAGAACGCCACGACGGCGAGCGTTTGTAGCGCCGCGCGGCCGATCCGCGTATCAAGCGTGACGATCAGGCCCTGCCTCGACTTGCCGGGCTCGAGGTCACCAGCGATCACGTTGCCGCCCGATGGCGACCGGGCTTCGACTGCGCTTGCCATCAGTTGACCTTCGCTTTGCTGGTCTGAATGTCGAGTTCGCCGCACAGCATGTGAAAATATTCGGAGAAGCGGCGGTCACTGCGGGCCTCGACGGGGCCAGCGCGTTCGATCTCGATGGTGTGCACGTTCTTGACCCGCGTCGGCCGCCCGCTCAACGCCACGACACGCTTCGACAGGGCGACCGCCTCGTCGACGTCGTGGGTGATCAGGATCACGGTCTTGTGGAAGGTTTCGACCGCCTCCATCAACACGCCTTCGAGATACAGCCGCGTCTGATAGTCGAGCGCGGAGAACGGTTCGTCGAGCAGAAGAATGTCGGGATCCATGATCAGCGTGCGGATCAATGCCACCCGCTGGCGCATTCCGCCCGACAATGTCTTCGGGTAGGCCTTTTCAAATCCCGACAGGCCGAATGTCGAGAGATATTCCCGCGCGGTGTCGAGCGCTTCGGCATCCGCGACGCCGCGCACGCGCAGGCCGAGCAGGACGTTGTCCAGCACCGTGCGCCAGGGAAACAGCAGGTCCTTCTGCATCATGTAGCCGATGCGGCCACGCAAACTTGTGACGTGCTCGCCACGATAGATCAGGCTGCCGCTATCGGCGTTGAGTAGCCCGGCGATCACATTGAAGATCGTGGTCTTGCCGCACCCGCTCGGCCCGATGATGCTGACGAAGTCGCGTTCATAGATGTCGAAAGAGAGTCCGTCGAGCACCGGGACCGCGCCGCCCTTGCCGGGAAACACCTTCCGGACGTCACGAACACTCAGCTGGATTTGTGGCTCTGCCATCGGAAGCTCCTTTGGCAGACACCTAGCAAGCGCTATGCCAGACTCGCGAATGAATCGCACGACGTCGCCATAGCGGGAATAACCGCGACAACTGAACGAGTTGCCGAAATGCGCGTGCCCCGGGCCGCCGCCGTCGAAACGCCCACCCCGCGCCCTGGCCACAATGCATTGTGCATTATGCACACGAGACAGGCGCCGCTCCGCCGCTGACATGTGATATCGATGATGTATGCTGGCCGGGTTCGTTTCGTTCCGCGGCGGATGTTGAGCGTGCCGCCGCCGAATGCCGGCGCGACCAGGATAGGAGCAACCGATGAGGGGACGTGGACAGCCCACCACAGTCCGACAATATGTTCTGGGAAACTTGCGGACGAAAATTCTCCAGGGGCGCTACCCGGCGGGATCACGCTTGCGGCAGGAGGACATCGCCCGCCAGCTCGACGTCAGCACGACGCCGGTACGGGAAGCGTTTCGTGACTTGCTGGCCGAAGGCCTGATCTCACTCGATGAACGCCGCGGCGCGGTAGTTCGCGGGCTGACGCTGAACGACGTGCAGGAAATCTACCAGATGCGGCTGCGGCTGGAGCCTTTGCTCGCCGAGCGAACTTTTGACGCGATTACGGATGACGGCCTCGACCGCGCCGAAGCCTGTCATCGCAAGATGTGCGGCAAGGTTTCGGCGCAGAACTGGGCGACCCTGAACGAAGAGTTTCATGCCGCGTTGACCGGCAATGCGAGCGGCAGCCGCCTCGGCAGCATCGTCTACAATCTGGCCCATGCGGCCTCGCCTTATGTGGTGCTGTCGCTGTTTGCCAAGCCCGAAATTCGCGACATGAACAATCGCGACCACGCCGACCTGTTGGCGCTGTACCGCAGCCGGGATCGCGGTGGAATCGTCGCCAAGACCGAACGCCATCTTGCGCAAACCCTGCTCTCCATCGAACACGAGGCCGAACAGAAGACCGCGAACGGCCACGACGATGGACTGCTGACCACGGCATTCATGCGCTAGGAATCCGAAGCCGGCATTGCCGCAAGGCCTGGCTCCAATGGCGCACTGAATTTCAGGCCTATCCTTCGAGAGCGCGGGCGGGACCCATCATTTTCATCTTCGGTGCCGATGCTGTTGCCGTCGATGTGAAGCGATGCCGGCGCCGCGCGCATGGCGCGTGGCCGCGGGCCACCGCGTATCATAGCGTGCCGCGCTCAAGTTTCTGTTAGCCATGCGCGCAGCGAGTGGGCGCCGATTCACCGGCCATTACCGCTTGTCGTGGGAGGAAACAGCGCAGCTGCTTACCCGGACCCATCATGATTGACGTCGATCTCCAGCATTTCACCCACCATGACCTGCGTCTGGTCGCGCTGGCGATGGCGACCGGCCTGCTGGCCAGCGTGGTCTCGCTCGGTCTGTTCAAGCGCGCGCTGGCGTGTCGGGGGCGCAGCCGGCTGATCTGGCTCGGCCTTAACGCCGCGGCATGCGGCTACGGGATTTTCGCCACCCACGCGATCGCGATGCTGGGTGCCCATATCGCCGACCCCGCCGCCTATGATTTCGGCCTGGCCTTGCTGTCGCTGGCGGTCGCCATTCTGGCCACCGGAACCGGAGTCGCAATCGCCGTGCGCGACAATTCGCCCTGGGCTGGTGCGATCGGCGGCGCCGTGGTCGGGCTCGGAATCTCGGCCATCCACGCCATCGAAGTGTTGGGCTTCGACGTCCCCCGCCAGGTCGATTGGTCCGCCACGACCTGGATTGCATCCTTGCTGCTGAGCGCCGGTTTCGGCAGCCTCGCCTTTCACCTGGCGATCCATCGCCACCGGCTGTCGATCATGCTGACCGCCTCGGCGCTGCTCACCGCCGCCTTGATCGCCGACCACGTCCTGGCGATCGGCACCACTGCGTTCCAGCCCGTTCGCTCTCACGCCATTGCGGGCGGCCCGCTGTCGCATGCCGCGACATCCTTCGTGCTCGCCGGCGTGGCGGTGGCGATCCTCGGCGCGTGCTTCATCGCGGCGCTGAGCGACAGCCGCATCCGCGCCGTGCTGGCGCAACAAAGGCTGTTGCTCGACACCGCGATCGAGAACATGCCGCAGGGGCTGTGCATGTTCGACGCGGCGGGTCGCGCGATGTTGTTCAATGCGCGATACGCGGCGATGAGCAGCGTTCCGGCCGCGACGCTGCGTGGCATGTCGTTGCGCGATCAGCTCGAATACCGCCAGGCCGCGGGCGATTTCGACGGCGACCCGGATCAATACTTTGCGGATGTCATGGCCGAAATGGCCGCCGGCCGTCCGGCGGTCAGGGAGGTCGACTTCGGCGGCAGGGTCCTGCGGGTGACGGAGCAGCCAGTGCAAGGCAGCGGCTGGGTCGCGACGGTGGAAGACGTGACCAAATGGCATGAGGCGAATCAATTGATCGCCTATCAGGCGCTGCACGACCCGCTCACCCAATTGCCGAACCGGACCAAATTCCACAACGAATTCGCCCACGTGCTTCAGCACGCGATCCACGACAGCTGGATCGCGGTGCTGTTTCTCGATCTCGACCGCTTCAAGCAGGTCAATGACAGCTTCGGCCATGCGGTCGGCGACACGCTGTTGCACGAGGTGTCGCAGCGACTGCTCGGCTGCATTCGCAGCGACGACACGGTCGCCAGACTGGGCGGCGACGAATTCGCCGTGATCCAGATCGTCAATGATGGCGATCTATCCGACGTCACCGCATTGGCGGCGCGTATTGTCGAGGTGCTTGGCGCCCCCTACGCGATTCAGGGGCACGATATCGTGGTCGGCGCCAGCGTCGGCATCGCGCTGTCGCCGCGCGATGGCACCACGCCGGACGAATTGCTCAGGAAGGCGGATGCGGCGCTGTATCGCGCCAAGGAATCCGGCCGCAGCGCCTATCGCTTCTACGAGTCCGGCATGACCGGGCACGCTCAGGCCCGGCCTGCGCGCGATGCGGTCGAGGTCGCCGCGCCCTCCCTGCAGCCATCACGCAGCGCTCACGCCCGCAACCGGAACGACGTCACCACGTAAGCGCGCCGCAGGCTCATGCCGCGTGCGGTGCGGGCACCAGGCCGCGGCGTTCGGCCTAACTGTTGGAGACCCAGGCCAGGAACAGCGCGAAGCCGGCCAGGCCGACGGTGACATGGGTGCCCAGCACCACATTGGCGGCGACCGGCGAGCGGCGCGCCAAAGCGGCGACAAATCCGGAAAACGCCGAGACCGCGAACAGCCCCGCGGCGATGGTGCCGAGCGACGCTGCGTTGGATGCTCCCTCGGCGCCGTTCGGCGTGCCGTGCAACAGCATCACCAGCGTCTCCAGCCCGCCGAAGCCGAGCAGCAAATGAAACGCGATCAGCGTCGGCCTGCGCTCGCCGCGCAGAAACAGCAGCCCGAGATACAGCCCGAGCGCCGAGGCGGCGGTCAGGATCACCACAACAGGAAGAGCGGTCATCGCTTCCCCTTCATTCGCAGCCAGCATCGGGACCTGCGACATGCCACGCGCCAGGCCGCAATCGACGTTCGCCATCGCCTGACGATATTAGGGAAGCTCAGCGCAACTCCGTCAAGCCTACTTTACGCTCAAGATCCCGCGAGCGATGTCGCCGCTGCAGAGGTCAGCCTACCGAGCGCGGCGATCAGCACCGTCAGCTCATTCCTCATAGGCGACAGCAAAGGTCCCGTTCTTTCGTGCGATCCGCGCGAAGCCAGGCTCGCCGAGATGCATGCCGGCGATCAGCAATTGCTCGGCGGCCACGCAGTCCAGAAGCCTTGATCGTGTCGCGGCCGACAATGCCGCATCTTGATCGAATGCGATCGACACCTCCGGACGCGGAACCTGAATCTGCGGAAAATGAACGATGTCGCCCCAGACCAGCAGGCTCTCGTCAGTTGAATCGAGCCGATAGCCGGTGTGTCCAGCTGTATGTCCCGGAAGCGGCATCGCGGTGATGCCGGGCAGCACTTCGCCGTCCTCGAATGTGCGCAGTCTAGCGCGGTAGCCGTCGAACGCCTGACGCGCCACCATGAAGTTGCCACGGCTGCGCTCGGGCGCGCGGCTCAAATTGCCGTCATCCTGCCAGAACGCGACTTCGCGATGGTGGGCGACAAGCTCGGCGTTCGGGAAGACGGCTTCTCCGGCGTCCATCAATCCCCCGACATGATCGGGATGGGCGTGCGTCAACAGGATCGCGCTGATCGCGCCAGGCTGGATGCCTGCGCGTAGCAGATTGGGCTTCAATCGGCCGCCCCATTGCTTGAAACCACCTGCTCCTGCGTCGATCAACACCGTGCGCCCGCCTCCGCGCACAAGGTAGCAGTTGATATGGATCGAGGTGTGATCCGTTATGCCCGCATTTTCCTGCATAAGGGCGGCGTCGCCCGGGTCGATATTCGCGAGGAAATCGAAACTGGCGTGGAGATAGCCATCGCTGATCGCGGTGATGGTTAAATCACCGACCTTGTGGGTGGGCAATGTAAGTTCGGACATCGACTTTCTACTTTCTCCAGATATCGGCTCAGTTTCGCGCGTGAATGCTCGACGCTGCATAGCCAAAGCAACGGACGCGCGCTGTGAGGCCGGTCTTGGCCTTGATGGCGTCGTCCAGCCCTTCCATGAACTGCGCCATCACCGGCGGCGTCCGAAATGGCTCAAGGCGGTATTGGATTTCCGCAAAGGCCGGATGCCCCCGGCCGTGCCGCACGGCGACATAGACGATATGAACATTCACCAATGCGGCCCGCAGGATGCCCGTACAGAGGTCGGTGCATTGCTCCGTGAGGTCTGCGAGCGCTTCGTTCGCCGGCATCCTGTCCGCGGGAATGAAGATCGTGACATTCGGCATTGGTGTTACCGCGCCTTCCCGACAGCGGCGTCAACGTCATTCGTCAATTGCGCCGTGATCGGGGCATAGAGCTGGACGTCTTCCGGCAGACGATCGAGGCCAGGCACCTTGCCGCGCTCGACCTTGGCGAGCCAGCGATGTTCCGGGAACTTCTCCATGGCAACCGCGCGCATCGCGCGTGGGGCGAGGCCAAGCCGGATCAGCGGATCGGGGCCTGTTGCGCTCAACGCCAGATATTCGCCGTCACCAAAGGCTGGCGCGCATGCGATGCCATCGTAGAGGTTGCGGTGCCAGTCGGTCATGTGCTGTTGCCAGCGTGCAAAATTGCCGCCGCCCTTGTGGCGATATTCCGCACCAGTCAGAATATCGAGGCCGTCGACCGAATGAACGGCAAGATAGGCCGGGCAGCCACCGCGCAATGCCTTGAAACGCTGCGAGGTATGGAAACCGCTCACCGAAATCAGCGCTCGCAGTTTGTCCAGACTATAAAAGTCGTTCCATTCCGTTTCGCTGCCCAGATCGGCGAAGCTGCATTCTACCGTATAGATCATTGCATCACCTTTCGACCGAGCACAGAGCTTCGGGCCGTGTCCCTCGTTGATATATTCTCACGATAGACTGGTGATCCCGGCCTATATAACGACAACGGATCATGCTTCAGTGACCTCATATCAAGGTGGCTGCGCATCGTGCCGACCATTTGTCAGGAACCGTCGATGCGCCGCAAAATTCCAAGCAATTCCGCCCTCATGGCGTTCGAGGCGTCTGCTCGTCATGGCAATTTCGCGCGTGCTGCTGACGAACTGGCGCTGACCGAAGGGGCGATCAGCCGCCAGATCGGTCGGCTGGAAGCGTTTCTCGGCGTCACACTGTTCGAGCGGGTCGGCAATCGTGTGCGGCTATTGCCAAATGGAGAGCGTTATGCGGTTCAGGTTCGCGAGTCCCTCGACCGGTTGGAGCGTGACAGTCAATATCTGATGGGACAGCCGAGCGGCGGCGCCAGCCTCGACATCGCCATCCTGCCGACCTTCGCCACACGTTGGCTCATCCCGCGTCTGAAGCCGTTTCAGGAGCGACATCCGAATATCACCCTGCATCTTGCCGAGCGGATGGAGCCATTCGTTCTGACCGGCAGCGGGTTCGACGCCGCCATCCATTTTGAGCATCCTGCCTGGACGGGAATGCGGATACACCGCTTGCTGCATGAGGTGCTGGTTCCGGTCTGCCATCCAGCGCTGGTCCGGGGACGAGACCCTGCGACGGCGCTCGATACGCTACAGCGCCTGCATCGCCGCCAGAACCCGGACGCCTGGCAGCGCTATGCCGATGAGGTCGGGATCAGTCTGACCAATCCGGCGATCGGCTCGCGTCACGACCTCCACGCCATGTTGATCGAGGCGGCACTGTCCGGCCTCGGCGTCGCGCTTGTGCCGCGCCTTTATGTCGAGGCCGAACTGGCCGACGGCCGGCTGATCGCGCCGTGGCCGGAGGGAACGTCGATCTCCAAGACCTTCTGCCTTGTCCTGCCTGAACCGATTAAACTCAGTGATAGTCCGGTCCAGACCTTTGCAGACTGGATTCTCAATGAAGCGCGATCACCAAATGGTACGCGCTAGGGATGGTCACCGGTTCCACGCCCTATTCCGGATCGCCTTGCTTGCGCGCCAGCACGTGCAGGATGGTCGCCGGTTCGTTGTCATAGCCCTTGTCTTCGCTGGTCTCGATCGCCAACGAGGCCCAGTCGCCGGCCTCGGCATATTGCGCGCGCAGCCAGTCCGGCGACGGATAATTGTAGTAGCGATCGAGCCTGTCGCGGCCCTCGCCGTCGCCGGCCTTGAAGCTGGCATAGAAATAGCCGCCCGGCCTCAACGCGCGCCAGATCCGCGACAGCACGCCGGCGAGCTGGTCCCTGGGCACATGCAGCAGGCAGGCGCTGGCCCAGGCGCCATCATAGGCGGCGTCCGCGTCCAGCTCATGGAACAGCATCGTCCGAACCGGATGATCGAGGCGGCGCGCCGCCTCGGCCGCCATTTCGGGCGAGCCGTCGGTCGGATCCACCGCGATGCCCTGCGCCAGCATATAGGCGGTGTCGCCGCCGGCGCCGCAGCCGAGTTCGAGCACCGACGCAGGTGTCGGCAGCTGCGCCAGGAACTGCGCCAGCCGACGGTGGCGGTGCTTGCTCCAGCCGGCATATTGCTGGGCGTTGCGCCGATAAAAGCCGAGCGTCGCGGCGTCGACGCTTGCCCCCGCGTCGGGACAATCGCCGTCAGACATTGGCGGCGTCCTCGGCAACGCCGAGCATCAGCCGCATGTTCTGCACCGCCGCGCCCGAGGCGCCCTTGCCGAGATTGTCGAGCCGCGCCACCAGCACCACCTGACGATGCTCGGCGCTGGCAAAGACGAACAGCTCCAGCCGGTTGGTCTCGTTGAGCGCCTCCGGCTCGATCCGACCACTCGTGGTGATGGGGCCATCCATGGGCGCGACGGACACATAGCGGCTGCCCGCGTAGCGCTTGGCAAGCGCCGCGTGCAGATCGGCCGGATGCGGCTTGGCCGGCAGCGCGTCGAGATGCAGCGGCACCGAGACCAGCATGCCCTGGCGAAAATTGCCGACCGAGGGCACGAAGATCGGCCGCCGCGTCAGGTTGGAATAGAGCTGCGTCTCCGGCACGTGCTTATGGGCAAAGCCGAGGCCGTATAGCTCGAAGGCCGGCGCGCTGCCGTTCTCAAAGCTTTCGATCATCGCCTTGCCGCCGCCCGAATAGCCGCTCACCGCATTGATGCTGACCGGATAGTCGGCCGGCACCAGCCCGGCATCGACCAGCGGCCGCAGCAGCGCCACCGCGCCGGTCGGATAGCAGCCCGGATTGGAGACTTGTCGCGCAGCACGGATCTTGTCGGCCTGGTCGGGTGCAAGCTCGGGAAAGCCATAGGTCCAGCCGCTGGCGACCCGGAACGCGGTCGAGGCATCCAGCACCTTGGGGCCGGCGGCGCCCATGGCGTCGATCAGCGCCACGGTTTCCCTGGCTGCATCATCCGGCAGACACAGGATGACGAGGTCAACCTCCTGCATCAGCGCGCGCTTGGCGCCGGCATCCTTGCGCTTGTCGTCGGCGATCTGCTTGACCACGACGTCGCTTTGCCGCGCGAGGCGCTCGCGTATGCCGAGGCCGGTGGTTCCAGCGGCACCGTCGACGAAGACGGCCGGCTTGACGCCACTGGTCCGGGTTGCGGCGCCAGCCTGATTTGTGTCCGAGAGGGTCATCTCAATTCCTTCAAAGTGCCGGTTCGCCGACAGCCACGCCACATCTGTAGTCCAATCGCGGTCGCAGCGCGATCATCTGCGCCGCCACTGCTTGGGCGGCCGGATCGGCCTGCCGCGCCAGCGCGGTCGCGACCGCTTCATGATCGGCGTCGGACTTGTGCTGGTTCAGCTTGAAGCTGCCCTCGACCCGATCCACCCGCATCATCACGCCCACAATCGCCTGCTTCATCGCCTCGCGCCGCCCCGCCGGCATCGCCGCCAGACTCCAATGCGGCTGTGGCAGCGAGCTTTCGAATGAAGCGGTCACAGCGTCAAGATGGTCGGCCAGCTCAGTATCGGACATCAGCGCCACAGGCCCGGTCAGATGCACGCTCTGATATAGCCAGGTCGGCACCTGATCGGGGGAGACGTACCAATTGGCCGACACATAGGCATCGGCGCCGTTCACCGCCATCAGCCATGGATTGCGGCCATTGCCGATCCGGGTGAGCGGGTTGTTGCGGGCAAGGTGAAACGACAATAGCGGCGTGCCGTCGGAGGAATAGTCGATCGCGAACGGCACCGGCGCGGCCTCCGGCCTGCCGCCGTCCCAGGCGCAAATCGTGCCGAAACCGCGCGCCGCCGCGAAGGCGAGGCAGGCGGACCGGTCGGGCTGGAACTTGGGCGGGGCATACATGGCAAAGGCTCCTGTTCTGTGAGGAGCCGCCGGGATCAGATCGCGTTGTTGGAAGTAGAGACACTGCCGCGGATCGGATCCGGCGGCAGGGGCGACAATCTCAGACGCAGACGTCCGCCCATACCGCGAAGATGCGGCGGCGGGCGGCTTTGAGATTGGTCGCGATGTTGATCATGTGGAAGCTGATAGTACCGCACATCAGTGACGTCAAGGCTTGCAACGCCACCGCAGCCGTGAAAACGCAAAACCGCCTTGCAAAATCCGCCCGGCGGATGTATGTCGCCGCGCCATGGTCGGCAGTTCACCAAGGCGTCGCTGTCCCGAAAGGGAAGCTAAACCTGCCGGATTCCTCTCCGACAGACACTTGTCCCGTGCCGCGTCGTAAGTCAGCGACCATCGACATTTAAAGCGTCGGCACTGTCGAGGATAAGGTCATGACCAGGACTGTCTTTCCATTCGCCGCGCAGGATGTCTCGGCGCTGGCGCGCGCGCTGAACCGCGAACTCGAGGCCGCGGGCAGCAAGCTCGGCCATCTCCAGCTGCTGAACCTGCTGGCCCGCGCCGTCGGCCAGCAAAACTTCCAGCATTTCCGCGCGCAGTTTTCGGCGCAGGACAGGCTCAATGCCGGCCCCGCGATGCCGGATCTGGTCGACCATCTGCGGGTCGAAAGGGTGGCCCGCCATTTCGACCCGGCCGGGTCGCTGCGGCGATGGCCCGCGAAAGCCGGCCATCAGGTGCTGTGCCTCTGGAGCCTGTGGTCGCGGATTCCGAGCGCTGCCACATTGACCGAAAAGCAGGTCAACGCGATCCTCAACGCGCATCACGGCTTCGGCGATCACGCGCTGCTGCGCCGCGCGCTGTGCGATCACCGCCTGCTGTCGCGCAACCCGGACGGCAGCGCTTACCGCCGGATCGAAGGCCGTCCGCCCCCGGAGGCGCTGGCGCTGATCCGCCACCTCGCCGCGCGCCATCCCGGCTGACATCCGCAGCCGCTCCACGACTTTAGAACGCACGAGGTTGCCATGCCGATCAGCATGTTCCGCGGCGGAGCCGACGCGCGCGTCGCTGCCGCACCCACCCCGCTTGTCGCGCCAACGCATCGGGGCGAGATCGAATATATCAGCGCCGGTGCCGGTCCGGCCGTGCTCGCGCTGCACGGCGGCATGGGCGGTGTCGACCAAAGCCTGTTGCTGTTCCGCGCCGCGATCGGCGACGCCGCCGGGCTGCGCGTCATCGCGGTGTCGCGGCCGGGCTATCTCGGCACGCCGCTGGCCGGCGCCGAAACGCCCGAACGGCAGGCCGACCTTGCCGCCGCTTTGCTCGACCGACTCGAAATCCCGGCGGCTTTTGTCATCGCCGTGTCCGCCGGCGGCCCTTCGGCGCTGCAATTCGCGCTGCGGCACCGGTCACGCTGTCGCGGTTTGATCCTGGTGTCGTGCTGCACCGGGCGTCTCGACATCCCTGCGGAGGTCAGGTCGCGATTGCCGATGATGCGCTGGCTGGCGCGGCTGCCTTGGCTGGTGGCGATGATGCGATGGCGCGCCGACGCCGATCCCGGCAGGACCGCGGCGCGTTCGATCCGCGACCCGGCGCTGCTGGCGCGCACCCTTGCGCATCCCGAAGCCGGCGTGCTGTTGCGGACGCTGCAATCCAGCGCCATGAGCCGGCTGGCGGCGCGGCTGCCGGGCACCGAGAACGATATCACGCTGTGCGCCAGCATGCCGCCGATCGCGGTCGCGGACATCGACGCCCCGATCCTGGCGATCCACGGCACCGCCGACCGGGTGGTGCCGTTTGCCCATGGCCGCAGGATTGCCGATCAGGCGCGGCAGGCCGAATTGATGGCGATCGACGGCGGTGAACATGTCAGCCTGTTCACCCATCTCGATGACATTCGTGAGCGCGTTCGCGGCTTTTTGCGGCTGCACGGGTCCGACGCGCGATAGCGGGCGCCACCGCCGCAACGGCCGCTGCGCCCGCCGATCGGCTCAGATCACCGGGCGCCACGGCGCCGGCACCAGCTGGTAACCGCCCTCGTTCTTGGCGACATGCCCCATCGCCGGGAACGGGAAGTGGAAGCCCTGCACCTGCATCCGCTCGGCGGCCAGCATGTCGTAGATCTTGCGGCGGGTGGTCTCCGCCATTGCCGGGTCCTGATCGAACATCAGATGCCAGCCCGGATGGGTGACGAACAGCGCCGGCAGGTTGGTGACGTCGGACTGGATGAACACCTTGTCGGTGCCGGACGACAGCACGAAGGAGGTGTGGCCCGGCGTGTGCCCGACGGTCTCGACCGCCAGCAATCCGGGCGCGACGTCCTTGCCCCATTGATAGGGCGTGACCTTCTTGTCGAGCCCCTCGTCGAACACCCGGCGGGCATTCTTGAACACGCTTTGCATCCGCCCGGCGGGCGCCCGGCTCATCTCGCCGTCGTCCATGAAATATTTCCACTCCGCCGCAGGCACCAGCACCTCGGCATTGGGAAACGCCAGTCTGCCGTCGGCGCCGAGCAGCCCGTTGATGTGGTCGCCGTGGAAATGCGAGATCACCACCGTGTCGACCGATTTGGGATCGAACCCGGCCGCCGCCATGTTGCTGGCGAACTGCCCGACCTGGCCCTTGCTGGCCGCAAACGAGTCCGGTCCGTTGCCGGTGTCGACCACCACCAGTCTGCCGCCGGTGTTGATCACCAAGGGCGCGAAATGGATCGACATCTTGTCTTTCGGCAGGAAGGCCTGCTCCAGCGCGGCATTGACCTCCGCCTTCTTGACGTTGAGCACGAAGCTGTCGCCGAGCGGAAACGTATTGATGCCGTCGGAGACGACGTTCACCTGGGCGTCGCCGATCTTGTAGCGATAGAAGCTCGGCGCCTGCTTGTCGGCCAGCGGGGCCGCGGCCTGCGCCTTTGTGCCGCGCAGCAGCGGCGACGCGGCCAGCAGGCCGGCGCCGGCCAGTGCGTGACGTCGGGTCAGTTCCATGGGGTATCCTCCGGTTGCGCGTTTTCGGCGGCAAAATAACAGGTTTTGGCCGCTCGGTGCCGGCCATCCGCCGCCGATGGTCGCGACATAAACACCCGTTGACGGCTGATATTTGCGGTCTGCAGCGCGGCTACGCCACCTGCCAAATCCATTGCAGGATGAGCGAGATGACGTCGCCGAACAGCAGCAGCACCGCCGCCCACAGCAGCGCCGACAACAGATTGGCGATCTGAAAGGTCCAGTATGGCATTTCGAAGATGCCGGCCGCCAGCGGCACCGAGGCCCGCAACGGGCCGAAGAAGCGGCCGATGAAGATGCCCGGCACCCCCCATTTCCGCACGAAATCCTCGCCGCGCGCCAGCAGCCCCGGATAGCGCGACAGCGGCCAGATCTGCGCCACCCGTCCCTTGTATTTGTAGCCGAACCAATAGGACAGCCAATCGCCGAGCGCGGCGCCGATGCTGCCGGCCAGCCACACCGGCCAGAAGCTGATGCCGCTGACGCCGATCAGCGCCCCGATCGCCACCAGTGCCCCCCAGGCCGGAATCAGCAGCGAGATGAACGCCAGCGATTCGCCGAACGCCAGCACCAGCACCACCGGCGCGGCCCAGGCCTGATGATCGCGCACGAACGCGATCAGGCCTTCCATCGTGGCTTCCATCGTCAGATCGCCCTTCCCTGCGGCACGGAAATGGCGGCGACGGCTCGAACCTTTCCAGCGGCCCCGTGACTAACCCAGGCGTTTTTGAGAACCCATCCATTTTTCATGACGCAGCGGTACGCCGCCGGGCCCGATCACAGCAAGTCACAACCGCAACAGCGATCGGCTCGCCGGCCATGCCGTTTCCCTCCCACCCCCAAATGAAAGACCGAGGTCGAGGATGATCGGATCGATGATGATGTGCATGAGCGCGATAGTGCTGCTGATCGGTATGATCGGCGGCATTGCGATGGGCGTGACGCAGAATTTCACGCTGTCGCCGGCCCACGCCCATTTGAACCTGATCGGCGGTGTATTGCTGTTCCTGTTCGGGTTGTATTACCGGCTATTCCCGGCGGTCGGTCAGACCGCCCTCGCCCGCATCCAGGGCTGGCTGCACATGGTCGGCGGCGTCGTATTCCCCGCCGGCATCGCCCTGGCCGTGGGCGTCAGCCACGCCTGGGAACCGATGGCCATTGTCGGGGCCCTCATCGTGTTCGTCGCCATGGCTCTGTTCGCCGTGGTGGTGTTCGGCGCCGAGCGCCGGGTCGTGGCGGTCGCGGGGAGGATCGCCCAGGTCAGCGCGCTGTAATCAGGTCAGGAGACGACAGCCGCCGGGATGACGCGGCTGAAGCGCAGGGACGAGTTGATGAAGCCGAGCTTCCTGTAGAAGACATGCGTCTGCGTTCTTGCCACGCCTGTGGTCAGTTCCAGGATGCTGCAGCCCGCCTGGCGGGCCAGGACTTCGCCGGCATCGATCAAGGCCCGGCCGATGCCGCCGCCTCGCCCGCCGTCGCGCACCACCAATGCGGTGACCCGCGCCACGGGGTCGCGGAGGTGGAGCATGGTGCTGAACTGCAAGCCGATCAGCCCAACGACTTCGTCGTCGCGCGTGGCGACCAGGACCGGGTCGTTGCCCGAGGCGGCAAGGTGGATCAGCCGGGACTCCGCCTCCTCGGCGCTGAAGGCGTAGCCGAGCTGGCCGAGCAGTTCCTGCACCGCCAGCCGATCTTCAGGAGTTGCGGGACGGGTTCGGATCATGGGGGCGCTGCCGGTGCGAGGTATTTGGTGGAGCGATATCCAGCCCGCCCGCGAATGTCCATGTCATGTGGCGGGCCAGCCCGAGGTGGCGATGGCGTTCGCGGTCCCGGCCATGCTACGGGCAGGACTGCCGGCGCGGCGCCGGGCCCACGGCCACAATTGCATCCCCATCCATGGCATAGTCAGGGCAACGATTCGCGCCGTTCCGGCCCGCCCACGACATGAAGAACCATGGCCAAAGCACTGAAAGTGAACAAGAAATCTCCCGGGGATGATCTCTTCGGGGGAGCCAAGGCGGCGCCCAAACCGGCCGCCGCCGCCAAAGCCGCGCCGCGCAGCTACAATGCGGATGCCGACTATACCGCCGCCGACATCGAGGTTCTGGAGGGGCTGGAGCCGGTTCGCCGCCGCCCCGGCATGTATATCGGCGGCACCGACGAAAAGGCGCTGCACCATCTGTTCGCCGAGGTGATCGACAATTCGATGGACGAGGCCTTGGCCGGCCACGCCTCCTTCATCGAGGTCAATCTGGCGGCCGACGGCTTTCTCACCGTCTCCGACAATGGCCGCGGCATCCCGGTCGACCCGCACCCGAAATTCCCGAAAAAGAGCGCGCTCGAAGTGATCATGTGCACGCTGCATTCCGGCGGCAAGTTCGATTCCAAGGTCTATGAGACCTCGGGCGGCTTGCACGGCGTCGGCGTCAGCGTGGTCAACGCGCTGTCCAGCCTGCTCGAGGTCGAGGTGGCGCGCGGTCAGCAGCTCTACAAGATGACGTTCGAGCGCGGCCACCCCAAGGGCAAGCTGGAAAACCTCGGCAAGGTCAACAACCGCCGCGGCACCCAGATCCGCTTCAAGCCCGACACCGAGATCTTCGGCGCCAAGGCGGCGTTCAAGCCGCAGCGCCTGTTCAAGATGGCGCGCTCGAAAGCCTATCTGTTCGGCGGCGTCAAGATCCGCTGGCGCTGCGATCCGGAATTGCTCAAGGGAATCGAAGGCGTTCCGGCCGAGGACGAGTTTCATTTCCCCGGCGGCCTCAAGGATTATCTTGCCGCCGCGATCCATGCCGATACGCTGGTGCATCCGGACATCTTCTCCGGCAAATCCGGCCGCAACGGCGCCCATGGCGCCTGCGAATGGGCGGTGGCCTGGACCGCCGACGCCGACGGCTTCCTGTCGTCCTATTGCAACACGGTGCCGACGCCGGACGGCGGCACCCACGAAGCCGGGATGCGCTCGGCGCTGCTGCGCGGTCTGAAGGACCACGCCGAACGCGCCGGCCAGGGCAAGCGCGCCGCCTCGATCGTCTCCGAAGACGTGATGGTGGGCGCCGCCGTGATGCTCTCGGTGTTCGTGCGCGAGCCGGAATTCCAGGGCCAGACCAAGGATCGGCTGGCCACCGCCGAGGCCCAGCGCATCGTCGAACAGGCGATCAAGGATCCGTTCGACCATTGGCTGTCGGGCAATCCGCTGCAGGCCAACAAGCTGTTGGAATTCGTGCTGGAGCGCGCCGACGACCGGCTGCGCCGCCGCGCCGAGAAGGAGATCTCGCGCAAGACCGCGGTGAAGAAGCTGCGGCTGCCCGGCAAGCTCGCCGACTGCACCAACACCGCGGCCGAAGGCTCCGAACTGTTCATCGTCGAGGGCGATTCAGCGGGCGGCAGCGCCAAGCAGGCGCGCGACCGCAAGACCCAGGCGATCCTGCCATTGCGCGGCAAGATCCTCAACGTCGCCTCGGCGACCCGCGACAAGCTCACCGCCAATGCCCAGCTCTCCGACCTGATGCAGGCGATCGGCTGCGGCATCGGGCCGAACTACCGCGAGGACGATCTGCGCTATTCGCGCATCATCATCATGACCGACGCCGACGTCGACGGCGCCCACATCGCCTCCTTGCTGATCACCTTCTTCTACCGCCAGACCCCGAAGCTGATCGACGAGGGCCACCTCTTCATCGCGGTCCCGCCGCTGTATCGGCTGACCCACGGTGCCAAGACGGTCTATGCCCGCGACGACGCCCACAAGGACGAGCTGCTCAAGAGCGAATTCAACGCCAACGCCAAGGTCGATGTCGGCCGCTTCAAAGGCCTCGGCGAGATGATGCCCGCCCAGCTCAAGGAAACCACGATGGACCCGGCCAAGCGCACCATGCTGCGCGTCATGCTGCTGCCCGAAGACCGCGACGGCACCGCCGATTCGGTCGAGCGCCTGATGGGCACCAAGGCGGATGCGCGGTTTGCCTTCATCTCAGACAATGCCGAATTCGCCAGCGATGATTTGTTGGACGTGTGAGGGCGCGCGATTAGTTTGTAGTTTGTAGCAACCATTAAGCGGGCTGCTGTTCGACCCAGGGCGTTCCTCGCTGGACGACGGTGTTGACGAAGATCAGCATCTTCCTGGCGCAGGCGACGAGTGCGACTTTGTGGGGTTTGCCTGCCGCGGTGAGCCGCCGGTAGAGGGCGATCAGCTTGGCGTTCCAGCGGAACGATGCGGCGAGCGCTGCGGCGAATAGGCTGCTGCGCACGCGGGCGCGGCCGTCCCTGATGTGGCGCGCGCCGACGCGCTCGGCGCTGTCGTCGTCGAACGGGGCGAGGCCGGCCAGCGACGCGATGTGTTCACGCGAGACCCGTCCGATCTCCGGCATCCGCACCAGAATGGCGACGGCAGTGCGCAGGCCAACGCCGTTGACGCTTTCGATCAGGTCGAGACGGCGAGCGAGATCGGCGTGCTGCCGGATCGCCTGCACCAGAATGGCGAACTCGGCCTTGAGCACGGCTTTGAACTGCAGGATGCGGTCTTGCCAGATCTGGCGCAGCCGCGGATCACGGCAGGTCTCGCATCGGGTCTTGAAGCAGACGATGTCCTGGGTGATCTGCTCGATCACGGTCAGGTGCATCGCAAAGGCCGCCAAACGCGGGTCCGGCGGGGCGTGCACAACGCGGGTCTCGGTGGCGCAGGCTGCGATCAACGCCGCGTCGATGCAGTCGTTCTTGGCCCGCTTGCGCGAACCTGCGCCGGCTGGAACACGATCACCACGAAGCCGTCGGCGCGGAGCTGCTCGACCACCGGCTGCTCATAGCCGCCGCTGGCTTCGATTCCGACCCGGCCGATCTTTTGTCGGCGCAGCCAAGAGGACAGCCGACGATGGCCCTCGGCGGAGTTCTCGATCTGCAACTGCTCCGGACGGTCGTCGATCGCCACATCGAGCTTGCGTTTGCCGGTATCGATTCCTGCGCTGGCCGTGCTAGTCTTGGACATCTTCGTCGACCCTCCCTTGTTTTCCGAACCCATGGTTCCTTCAACCATCCGGGTCAGATGAAGAGCCGATCGCGATCCTGCTACACACTTCAGCCCTCAAGGCTGCGGTGGGCTTCGATCCGACGACCGGCGGTCCGGTCCGGGTGGCCGCCCGGGCCGGACCATTCCTCACGGAACGGGCCGATCGTAACAGTCATTGCTGATACAAGGGTGGGCAAAGGCGCGCTTGCGTCGTGCCCACCACCACTGCGTCGTCCTATCGCAATCGAACGGTCGGCATGGCTTCAGCGCCTTTGTCCACCCTCCGGCTGCTGCAAACCGGTTGCCGCAATATGCCTACCCGACCGCCGCCGGCCGCACCCGCCTGTTGATATCCGCGCCCTTGTCGCGCTCGACCACGGCGATGTCGTATTGGCTTTGCAGATCGAGCCAGAGCTGCGCGGCGTTGCCGAAATAGCGGCCGAGCCGCACCGCAGTATCGGCGGTGATCGAGCGGCGGCCGTTCAAAATGTCGGTGATCCGCCCCGACGGCACGCCGAGATCGAGCGCCAGACGGTTGGCGCTGAGTTTACGGGCGCCGAGTTCGCGCTTCAGAAGTCGGCCGGGATGCGCGGCGGGAGCCATATTGTTTCGATCCTAACCCTTGTGATCATCGACGATTTCGACATCGAACGCATCGCCTTTGCGAAATTCAAAGCAGATCCGCCAGCGCTAAATTTGCATTTTGCGGTCGCGCGATTACGATGCCGCGATCACTCTGCCTTGGCCGCGACACCACGAGCAAACAGATGCGCACCCTCCTCCTCGTCATCGGCGTCCTCACTTTGCTGATGGGACTGCTGTGGATCGGTCAGGGCACCGGCATGGTGAACTGGCCGGAAACCAGCTTCATGATCAAGCAGACCCAATGGGCCTATTACGGCGCCGCCACCGCACTCGGCGGGTTGGTGCTGATCTTTCTGTCGCGGCGGCGCTAGGCTTGCGGCCTAGCGCGCCCGGCGCGGCCGATCACGGCGGCGCAACAGGCCGGACAAGCCGCGACGGATCGGCGGCACCAAGGCCCACAGCGCGCCCAGCGCGCCAAGCAATCCGGTCAGAGCGACCACGAAGCCGTTGAACTGAGCGACATAGAGCTTGATCCGCTGCAGCAGCCCGACCTGGATCAGCACCGCCTCGCGCAGCGTGGTGACCTGCACCAGATGTTTGTCGGCACCGACATGCAGGTTGGCGGCGACCTCGATGACTAGCCGCTTCTCGCCTTCGCTTTGCGGCGTCAGCGTCCAGCTCCATTCCACCGGCGCGGCCCAAGTGGCGGTGCGCAGCTGCGGTCCGGACGGCTCGATGCTGACGTCGTCGGCGCGTAGCGTGGCTTCCAGCGACTGCGCGTACTTGCCTTCGCGCACCACGACCTCGCCCTGGGCCGGCTCGAAGCGCTCGGCGACATCCTGATTGGCCGCCGTCTTCAGCACCAGAGTCAGCCGGAACGGCTGGCCCAGATAAGCGGCTTTCGGCTTGGTGAAGCGGTATTCGCCCTCAGCAAGATTGTCGACCAGGGCGCCGATGTCGACGCAGGGTCCGGCATTGATGATGCCGAGACTGCGCTCCTTCGCCCGGCAGGCGGCATCGCCGGCTTGTGCCGCCGCGGGGACCGGCGGATCGGGTGGCGGCGCCGCGGGCCGCCCCGCCCTGCGCCAGGCGTGCGGCGCGGTGATCGACGCGATGGTTTTGTCGGAGCCGGCCGACTTGTCGAGTTTGAGGAATTCGTGCATCCAGGCGCCGTCGATCGGGCTGCCAGGCGGCCGATCGAACCGCCATGTCACCACCGGCGGCGGCGCAGTCGATACCATCGGCTGCTGCGCGCGCGGCAGGGCGATGACGGCCACCGCGATGACCGCGACCACAATTGCGCCTATTGCGCCGATCCAGATCTTCCAAAAACCCGCGTTGCGCATGACACGCCCGCCGCGACGGCTCGCAGGCCGCCATTTAATGGATTATCCAAACACAGTCGCTCGTCGAGCAATAATGACGCTATTCAAAATCAAAACGCCGCGCGATTCAAATGCTATCTGCGGTCCACCATGGTGCGGTGCGATGCGCTGCCGACCGCTCGGCTTGGTCAGGGCATCGCGGCGTTACGACTTCGGCGGTACCCGCACCCCGGCGATCAGGATATCGACCAGGCGCCTGGCGCTGGCCTCCCAATTCGGCGCCGAGCTGATATTGGCGACGCCGGCCAGCGCCCGCAGCAGGTCGAGCGGATCAAGGTCGAGCTGGATCTCGCCGGCCGCCACCGCGTTGTCGACCAGCATCGCGATCGCGGCTTTGATCTTGGCGCCGGCCTCGGCATAGAGTTCGGCATTGCCGCCGACGATCGAGCCCAGCATGCCCGCCATCCCCTGTTTGGTGGCGATATGATCGACCGACAGCAGCATCCAGGCGCGCAGCGCTTCGACCGGCGGCAATTCGGCCGCGAGCTTGGTGGCGGCCTCCGCCATCCGCTGGGTCTCGTTGCGATAGACCGCCTCGACCAACGCATCGCGGGTCGGGAAGTGCCGGTACAGCGTGCCGATGCCGACGCCGGCGCGCCGGGCGATCTGCTCGAGGCTGACGCCCTCGCCGCTGTCGGCGAACGCCGCCTTGGCGATCGCCAGCAGGTGCTCGCGGTTGCGCTGGGCATCGATCCGGGGCCCGCGTTTGCCGGCCGGTTTGGGCGTTTCAATCAATCGAGATCCGCCCCTTGATAAACGGAGGTTACCTCCGCATATAATCCGGAGGCGGCCTCCCTTTATATCGGAGATCGTGCGGCCAGCCAAGGCCGGACGGGTCCGGGGGCGTCGTGCACAGGACAGGAAAACCAACATGACTTTCGATGCCACCTCCACCACCGACGACGTGCTCGCCGGCGTCGATCTCCGCGGCAAACGGGTTCTGGTGACCGGCGTTTCCGCCGGTCTCGGGGTCGAGACCGCGCGCAGCCTCGCCGCCCATGGCGCCCGCGTGGTCGGCGCCGCGCGCGATCTGGCCAAGGCCGAAAAGGCCACCGCCCGGGTTCGCACCGATGCCAGCAATGGCGGCGGGCTTGAATTGATCGAACTCGACCTCGCCTCGCTCGCCAGCGTCCGGGCCTGCGCCGACGCGCTGGTCGCTGCCGGCAAGCCGTTCGACCTGGTGATCTGCAATGCCGGCGTGATGGCGACGCCGTTCGGCCACACCGCCGACGGCTTCGAGACCCAGTTCGGCACCAATCATCTCGGCCATTTCGTGCTAGTCAACCGCATCGCCACGCTGCTGTCGCCCGGCGCCAGGCTGGTCAATGTCGCCTCCTCGGGCCATCGCTTCGCCGACGTCGACCTTGACGATCCGAATTTCGAGCGCGGTGGCTATGACCCTATCGTCGCCTATGGCCGCTCGAAGACCGCCAATATCCTGTTCGCGGTCGAATTCGATCGCCGCCACAAGGCAAGCGGCGTGCGCGCCACCGCGCTGCATCCGGGCGGCATCCAGACTGAACTCGGCCGCCACATTGGCGCCGAAACGCTGGAGGGCATGGTGGCGAAAATCAACGCCGACCTTGCCGCCGAGGGCAAGCCGCCGTTCCAGTGGAAGACGATCCCGCAAGGTGCCGCGACCTCGGTATGGGCCGGCGTCGTCGCCGACGCCGACGCGGTCGGCGGCCGTTATTGCGAGAACTGCCAGCTCTCCGAAGTCACCGACGGGCTGATCAGCCCGTTCGCCGGAGGCGTCCGCAGCTATGCGCTCGATCCCGACAACGCGAAGGCGCTGTGGGCAAAGAGCGAGGCAATGGTCGGCGAACATTTTTGACGACCTCGCTGACCGGAGGCAGCGAAGCGCCGCTGCCGCCATCAGCCATCCGCCCGCGGCGAGGTCACGTGCTCAGCGCGAATGCCGAGTCCGATCAGCTGCGCCGGGAATTGCCGCAGCCAGGGCACGGCGTCGAACAGTTTCAGCAGCGGCGGCGGCTTGATGCGGCCGTGCAGCGCCGGGTCGATGATGCGGTCCTGCACCGCGACCTGGACCGCCTGAATCACCCGCACCGGCCACAGCCGCCGCGCCTGCACGGTCGCCAGATCGGCCAGCGTCAGCGGTCCGTCGCGCAGCTTGGCGGCCAGCAAATTGGCACTCGCCACCGCGTCGGCGATCGCCAGATTGATGCCGACGCCGCCGACCGGCGACATCGCATGGGCGGCATCGCCGATGCATAACAGTCCCGGCCGCGCCCATTGCCGCAGCCGGTCGATCGTCACGGTCAAGAGCTTGACGTCATCCCAGTCCTTGATGTCGGCGACACGGTCGCGCAGCGCCGGCACGATCGCGGCGATGCGGGCGCGGAACGCGTCGAGGCCCTGCGCCTTCACCGCGTCGGTCTGGCCCTTGGCGATCACATAGGCGCATTGCCAGTAATCGCCGCGGTCGATGGTGACCAGAAAGCCGCCGGCGGCGGCATGCAGAAACGCCGGCTGCAGATCGACCGGGGTCTTGCCGATACGAAACCACAGCACGTCGATCGGCGCGCCGATGTCGTCGACCGCGAGCCCGGCGCAATGGCGCGTCATCGAATGGCGGCCGTCGCAGCCGACCACCAGATCGGCGTCGACGCGCAGCTCGCCATCGGGCGCCTGCGCCATCACGCCGGCGACACGGTCGCCGTCATGGATCAGATCGACGGCTTCGGTGCGCCGCAGCAGCCTGAGCGTGCCGAATTCAGCGCCCCGCTCGGCGAGGAAATCGAGAAAGTGCCATTGCGGCATCATCGCGATGAAGCGCGCCGGCACGTCGAGCCTGGAGAAATCGGCCAGATGCAGATAGTCGCCGCCGAAATCGCCGCCGACCTGGGCCAGCTCCTGATGCGGCCGCTTCAGAAAATCGGCGAGCAGCCCGAGCTCGTGCAACACCCGCATGGTCGAGGGATGCACGGTGTCGCCGCGAAAATCCCGCAGGAAATCGGCGTGTTTTTCCAGCACCACCGTCTCGACGCCGGCGCGGCCGAGCAGATAGCCCAGCATCATCCCGGCCGGCCCGCCGCCGACGATGCAGCAACGCGTGGTGATCTGGCGCGGCGGCGGTTCCCGCCTTGGACTGGCATCCATCGCTGGCTTTCTGGCTGATTCCTGGCTGATGTCCGTTGCTTGCGGTCTCCCCCCTCAACGCCGGCGTCAGCACAATGTTCGATTTGTCGTGCAGTTTGGGACGCCGGCCGCTGCGTCGCTAGCGTCGAAAGCTCTTGATCTCCGAGACGCTGCCGTCGCGATAGGTCAGCTCCACCGAGACCGATTTCACATTCGGCGACAGCTTCAGATAGGGCTTGGCCTGATGCGGGATCGACGACGGATCCTTCAGATCGCAAGGCGGCATCGTCAGCACCTTGTCGGGCACGCTGGTATCGATCCCCACTTTCGCCTCGCGGATCGCGCAGCGATACGACATCAAATGGGTGTAGTAGACGAGTAGTCCGCTGAATTCGCGAAACGACAACCAGGAGGTCGCGGTCATGTCGAGGATCTTGCGCTGGTCGTGGATCAGCGCGGCCTGCGGATCGAATTTGATCGGGAACGGGCCCTGCAATTCGCCCGACGCGTCGACATAGCGAACCTCGATGGTGGCGGCCGGCGCGTCGACGGCGAGCTGGACCGAGGGGTTGGGCATCCGCTTGCGGGTGCGCGGATCGAGCGTGTCGAGAAATCCGGTCTCGCGGAAATCGCCGCTGTCGCCGATGCGCCAGGAAATCCCCAGCGTCGGGTCCATGATCGAGAACACCACGGTCCAGCCGCCATTGTGGCGCGAGAACATCGCGATCGGCGCGTTGACGCTGTCGCTGGGCGGCGCCAGCCGCTGCACCGGCGGCAGAGCGGCGACCTGCGGCGCTGCAGGCATCGCCGGCGGGACGGCCTGCGGCTTTGCCGCACCATTGAGGAACACGTCATCGACCATCTGGTCGAAATACACCGGCACCTGCTTGTGGCCGACGGTCTCGGCCATCGCGCTGACGGCGCGGCGGGTGCGCTGCGCCACCTCGACCATGTCCTCGCCCGGTTCGAGCAATTGCTTGGCGAACACCCGGGTGAACACCGAATTCGGATTGGCGTCGTGCTCCGACAGCCGGTCCAGCGCGGTCTGCCGCGGGCCGGCGGAAAACACCGAGAACACGCCCTCGGGCAGCATCGTCATCGGCGCCAGCCCGCCGCGGCCCGCCAGCGCCCGCGTGCCGCGGCGTTCGAACGGATTATTGCGGCAGGCGTCGAACACCAGGATGGCGCTGCGCGCGCCCTTGTTCTGCAGCCGCTCGACGATGCGGTCGGCCATCATCGAGGCGTCGCGCACCAGCTCCTCCTGGCCCTCGGTGGCGGCCGGCACGTCGACCGGCAGCAGGAAATTCTGGCCGGCGATCTCAAAACCGTGGCCGGCGAAAAAGAAGAACGCGGTGTCGCCGGGCTCGATGCTGGCGTCGAAGGCCAGCAGACTGCGGCTGAAACCCTTGCGGTCCTGGTTCTCCGCGACCATCACCGAAAAGCCGAGCTGCTTCAGCGTGTCGCCCATGGTGCGGGCGTCGTTCACCGCCTTCTGCAGTTTCGGCACGTTCTTGTAGTCGTTGTTGCCGATGACCAGCGCGACGCGCTTGGCGGCCTGCGCGGGTGCGGCCAGCGCCAGCAGCGCCATGCATGACCAGGCCTGTGCCATCACCAGTGCGGTCCGAATCGGACGCCATCCCATTGCGTATTCCCCGTACGCGCGCGCCAGCGTAAGCGGTAGTCGACGACACGCTGGCTGCGGTTCAACCGTCACCACCACCCGATTAGCCGACGCGGAACATCCGTCGGCCAACGTCGGACCCATCGTCATCGCGCACCAACCGCGAAATGCGTAGCCGATCTGCCACAACCCGCAACAATCTCAGCCGGAACCGACACGCCGATTCGCGGAAGTCAGACGTTTTATCACTTGTTCACAGTCGAAGTCCGAAGGTGATCAATTTTGCTATCTACTCGCTGCTCTTACCTGTGTATTGATCATCCAACGCCCTCCTGCACGTGCCGTCGACACGGGACGATCACGACAGAGAACTGGGATTGACAGTGTGGCAGATCAAATTGCACCGCAAGGCCCGGCGGAGCGATTGTTGGCTCGCGCTCTGGCTATTTGCGTCACGTTGATCGTCCTCGTGCTCGGCAGTACGCCAGCGCGGGCGCTGAGTTGTCCCGATTTCTCGGGGACGGCGCCTTTGGACGCAACCTATTTTGTCACGGGAAGTGCCTGCACCACGTCCGATCCCGGGGTTGGGGTAATCGTGACAGCCCACATCGCTGATAATATTGCTTCGGTGACTTTCAATCTGGCCGTGGTGTCGGCAATCTCGACCGGCACCAATTGCACCAGCAACGACAACACGATCACTGGCAACAGCGCGCACTATCGATTCGGCCCGTCGGCGATCTGCACACACACCTTCGTGCTGTCCAACGGCGGCACCTTCAGCTTCGTCACCGTTCATGATGGCGGTTCCTTCGCCATCATTTTCAGATCGATCAGCTACACGCCGCCGCCGCCGACGGTCACCGATCTCAGCCCGACCGTCGGTAGCATTGCGGGCGGCACCAGCGTCACCATCACCGGCACCCGGTTCAGCACCGTCGCGGTCGACAACACCGTGAGGTTCGGTACCACCGTCGCAACCATCGTCGGCACGCCGACCGCGACCTCAATCGTCGCCACCGCGCCGGGCCATGGCGCCGGCGTGGTGGATGTCACGGTGACGACGGCGGGCGGCACCAGCGCCGCCAGCGCCGCCGATCAGTTCACCTATTTGGCCCCGCCGACCATCGCCGCGGCGTTCAGCCCGACCACTATCGCGAGCGGCGGAACCGCAACGCTGACGTTGACCCTCAGCAATCCGAACACCACGACTCTGACCGGCGTCGCGGTCGGATCCGTCACGCTGCCGGCAAACCTGATCGGAGCTCCCCCCGCCACCACCACCTGCGGCGGCAGCGCGACCGCCACCGCCAGTTCGCTGGCTTTGTCCGGCGCCTCGATTGCCGCCAGCAGTTCCTGCGTCGTGAGCCTGGCCGTCAGTTCGACCGTGCCGGGCGGCTACAGCTACACTACCGGCACCGTCACGGTGACCGGGCCTGCCAGTCTGACCGGCGCCACGGCGACGACCACGGTGCCACTGACGGTGTCGGCATCCGGCCCGACCGTGACGTCGATAGCACCCGCCAGCGGCTCCGTTGCGGGCGGCACCGTCGTGACCCTCACCGGCAACAATTTGGCCGGCGCCAGCGTCGTCATCATCGGCGGCAACCCCGCCACCGCACTGTCGGCCAACACCGCGACGTCGATCACGGTGACGACGCCGGCCGGCGCCGCCGGCGCCGCAAGCGTCGTGGTCACGACCGCAGGCGGTACCAGCGCCGCCAACGCGCTGTTCACATACCTGGCACCGACCACCCCCGCGCCGACGGTGACCTCGATCACCCCCGCCAGCGGCGGCACGCTCGGCGGCACCGTGGTGACGATCATCGGCAAAAGCTTCACCGGCGCCACGGCGGTGACGTTTGGTGCGGACGCCGCGACCGGCATTGTAGTTGTCAACGCCACGACGATCACCGCTACTTCTCCGCCCCATGCGACGGGAACCGTTGACGTCACCGTGACCACGCCGGCCGGCATCGGCATCGGGACCGGCCTGTTCAGCTATTTGCGACCAGCGCCGTCCGTGACCGGGATCGATCCCGGCAGCGGCCCGACCACCGGCGGCACCCGAGTGACAATCTCCGGCAGCGAATTTATCGGCGTGACGGCGGTGAAGTTCGGAGCCAGCAACGCCACCGCGTTCACAGTCGGCAACGACACGCAGATCACCGCAATATCGGCCGCTGGCGCCCTCGGCTCTGTGCACGTCACGGTGACGACGGCGAGTGGCACCAGCGCTAGCAGCGCCGCCAACCAATTCACCTATGTGGTGCCGGCCGACAGCGTGAAGCTGCAGGCGCTGCAGACAGCAGTAACGCCGATCGTGGCGCAGTTCTCCGGTCAGGCGATCACTGGCGCGGTCGCCAGCGCGATCTCCGAGGGCTTTGGCGGCAATGGCGCTCTGATCACGCCGAGCGGCAGCGGCGTGCGAATCAATTTCGCCGCGGATCCCGACACCGACGCCCGGCCCGCTGCGGCGCAGCGCGGATCGGATCCATTCAGCACCGCCAATGGCTCCTACGATGACGGCAGCCGCGGTCGGGCCCGGCTCCGATCCCGCACCGGCGATGCCTTCGACGCCTTCGCCGCCGTGGGTGGCCCCGCCAATGCGCCGCCGCGGCGCAGATCCGAGCCGAGGGACTGGCTCGGCTGGGCCGAGGTCAGCGGGGCGACGCTCGGTCACGGCAGCTCATCAGCCGCATCAAGCGACGCGACGATCTACGGCAGCCAGATCAATCTCACCGCCGGCCTGACCCGCATTCTGACACCGCACGTTCTCGTCGGCGTGCTCGGCGGCTGGGAAACTTTCGACTACAGGTCCGATGCGTTGCAGGGCCGAATGACGGGCGACGGATGGACCGTTGGCAGTTATCTGGGTTGGAAACTGACGCCGGGACTGCGGTTCGACGCCGCGGTCGCCTATTCGGCGATCGGCTATGATGGCAGCGCCGGCACCGCATCGGGATCATTCCAAGGCACCCGCTGGCTGATCTCCGGCGGGTTGACCGGCAGCCACCACCTGCAGGGTCTGGAGATCGAACCGTCGGCCCGGATCTATGCGTTGTGGGAACACGAGAACACCTACACCGATACGCTCGGCACCGCGCAGCCGCAGCGCGACTTCTCCACCGGCCGCGGCAGCGGCGGTCTCAAGCTGTCCTATCCGCTGGCGTGGACCTCGACGACGCTGCTGGTCCCCTATCTCGGCCTCTATGGCGATTACTACTTCAACGCCGACGACGCGACCGCGATCCCGACACGGTTCGACGGCTGGTCGGCCCGTGCCACTGGCGGCGTCGCCGCACGGTTCGGCAATGGAGCGCAACTGGCGGCGGGTCTCGAGCGCGGTGGCATCGGCGGAAATTTCGCGTTGTGGACCTACCGCGTCCGCGCTTCGGTGCCGTTCGCCGCCCAATAGGCATCCCGCCAGCCGCGTAAGCCCGGCCGGCCCCAAATAAAAGCCGCGCCAACCCGAAGGTTGACGCGGCAATGGCCGTTCTGTTGCAAGGTGTACCTACCCCGAACGGTTACGCCGCGAGGCGCACTTCGTTCATGCGAACGTTATCGTTTGCATTTAGGTTTTGACCCGATAACGGCGGTATCATGCCGAGCACAACTCAGAGCTTCTTCACGACCATCGATCCTATTTCGCCCCCGCCGCAACAGCCCACATTCGGTGAGGCTGCTGGGGTGGAGGCGCCGGGTACTGCCCCCGGGTCTGTCCGTAGTCCGCTCTAAGGTTCAGCGCCATCGTCTTGCGACACGACAAATATAGGCCTGATCGCGGCGCGGCGCTAGGTCCCGCGTGGAAAACCCCTCGCTTTGGTTGACCATCACCGCGGCGCCCCGGGCGGCGGACGCCAAAGCCGCTCCTCCCCTCTTTGTGCTAAAACATTAAGCTTTCGGCCCTTGTCACGCTCTGGCGCATTGACTTTAAGCGATTCCGGCCTATGTTCCGGCTACACGCGGCCAGGCATCGACACGCGATGCCACGACTAAGCCGCCTGTCTGCGAACGAATGATCCCCGTGCAAATTTGCGTGCCGCTCCGGGGTTGAGCGCGACAGTCTTTTTCCGAGAATCCAAGCGGCGGTTTCGACCAGAGGCATGATCCCGATAGACGGTAAATTCCGGTTTTCGGATGAGTTCATGCCCCGATAACAGAGGCTCAATGTCTTTTTCCCATCTCGGCCTGTCCGACAAGGTTCTCGCCGCCGTCGCGGCCACCGGCTACACCACCCCCACCCCGATTCAGGACCAGGCGATCCCCCACGTCCTCGCCCGGCGCGACGTGCTCGGCATCGCCCAGACCGGCACCGGCAAGACCGCAGCCTTCGTGCTGCCGATGATGACCATGCTGGAAAAGGGCCGCGCCCGCGCCCGGATGCCACGCACCCTGATCCTCGAGCCGACCCGCGAGCTCGCCGCCCAGGTCAAGGAACAGTTCGACAAATACGGCGTCGGCCAGAAACTCAACGTCGCGCTGCTGATCGGCGGCGTCTCGTTCGGCGACCAGGACCTCAAATTGTCGCGCGGCGTCGACGTGCTGATCGCCACCCCGGGCCGGCTGCTCGACCATACCGAGCGCGGCGGGCTGCTGCTGACCGGCGTCGAATTGCTGGTGATCGACGAAGCCGACCGCATGCTCGACATGGGCTTCATTCCGGACATCGAGCGGGTCTGCAAGCTGGTGCCGTTCACCCGCCAGACCCTGTTCTTCACCGCGACGATGCCGACCGAGATCCGCCGCATCACCGAGACCTTCCTGCACAATCCGATCAAGATCGAAGTCTCCAAGCCCGCCTCCACGGCGGTCACGGTGACGCAGTCGCAGGTGCCGACCGGCCGCGAGCCGCATGAGAAGCGCGATACCCTGCGCCGGCTGCTGCGCGACGCCACCGACCTGCAGAACGCCATCATCTTCTGCAACCGCAAGCGCGAGGTCGCGCTGCTGGCGAAATCGCTGCAGAAGCACGGCTTCAGCGTCGGCGCGCTGCATGGCGACATGGAGCAGTCGGCCCGCACCGCGGCGCTGGACGCGTTCCGCAAGGGCGAATTGCCGATCCTGGTGGCCTCCGACGTCGCCGCCCGCGGCCTCGATATTCCCGAGGTCAGCCACGTCTTCAATTTCGACGTCCCGCATCACCCCGACGATTATGTCCATCGGATCGGCCGTACCGGCCGCGCCGGTCGCGCCGGCACCGCGATTTCGATCGTGGCGCCCTCGGACGCCAAATCCATCGCGGCGATCGAAAAGCTGATCGGCCAGGACATCCCCCGTGCCGAGGCCGGCCCGCAGGGCGAGTTCGAAGCCGACGAGCCGGAAGCCGAGCGTCCGGTCCGCACCCACCGCCGCTCCACTGAGCCGCGCTCGCGCGGTCCGCGCCGCGAATCCCGGACGCCGCGGGCCGAGTCGGAGGCACCACGCGCCGCCGCGGCCAGCGAACAGCCCCGCGAAGCGGACGCCCGCGAGCCGCGCAGCGAGCCCCGTGAACCGCGCAAGCCGCGTCGCGAGCCGCGCCGCGCCCCGGAGCCCGCGCATGCGACCCTGGCCCCGGTCATCACCGCCGCTCCGGCCTCGCACGCGCCCTCGATCGGTCGCGCCGCGGCGCCGCAGACACCCCGCGACGCACAATCGGAGCCCGCCGATCATTCGCATCTGCCGGCATTCCTGCTGCGCCCGGTCCGCGCCCGCGGCTGAGCACGGGGCTAGGCCTACGCAAATCTACCTAAGTTGTTTACCGGGTATTCATCGTCTGAGGCTAGCCTACCTGCGATTGTGAATGCCGCGTGTTCACGGTTGCGAATGGCGTTTCTTCACGGTCTGGAACGTAGGCAAAGCTGCCTGCACTGGGGATGCTTGTGGCAGTCGAAATCCAGGACGAACACGAGAGAACGATCGGCTATGCCGAGATCGCCCTCGCCCAGATCAAGGCGTTGCGGCAAGGCGCCATGCCGCGCAATTTCGAAATCTGGTACGTCTATGCGACCGGCTACAACGCCGCGCTCAACGAGGCGATCAACGAGACCCTCGCGCGCAACGGCAAACTGTCCGACGCCGAGCTCGATCAGATCTACGAGACCTATCTGTCCCATGGCAGGACGACCAACCGGATCGACAAGATCGGCGCCCGCGTCGTCACCGAAATCGGCGATGTGATGTCGCTGATCAGCGACGCGCTGGGCACCACCGCGAGCTTCGGCGACAATCTGCAGGGCGCCAGCCAGACGCTCTCGCTCGCCAGCGACCGCGATCAGATCAAGGCCATTGTCGAGCGGCTGGCGATTTCGACCCACGAGATGCAAAGCGCCAATTCGGCGCTGGAAGAACGGCTGAGCAAATCCAAGCTCGAGATCAACAATCTGCAGGTCAGCCTCGACGCGATCCGGGCCGAAAGCCTGACCGATCCGCTGACCGGCCTCGGCAATCGCAAGCATTTCGACCGCGCGATCGGCGAAGCGGTGCGCGACGCCAGTGCCAAAGGCCAGCCGCTGTCGCTGCTGATGCTGGATATCGATCACTTCAAGTCGTTCAACGACAATTACGGTCACCTCACCGGCGATCAGGTGCTGCGCCTGGTCGGCCAGTCGCTGCGGCACAGCATCGATTGCAAGGACATCACCGCGCGCTATGGCGGCGAGGAATTCGCCGTGGTGCTGCCGAACACGCCGCTGCGCGACGCCATCACCCTGGCCGAGAACATCCGCCGGATGGTGATGTCGAAGGAATTGAAGAAGAAGTCGACCGGCGAAATCCTCGGCCGGGTGACGCTGTCGGTCGGCGTGTCGGCGCTGAAACCCGGCGAGGATTCCGACGCCATGATCGACCGCGCCGACGCCTGCCTCTACGCAGCCAAGCGCAACGGCCGCAATCGCGTGATCTGCGAGACCGATCCGGAATTCCTCTGCATCCAGCAGACTCAGGTGGCCTGAGCCGATCTGGTTCGGCGCTTGGCCGCGGCCTTCTTGGTCGCGGCCTTTTTGGTCACCGGCTTGCGTGCCCTGCCGCGCTTGGCGAGCGCCGCGCGCTGCGCCGCCGCCAGCGCCCTGCCCGCCCACTCGGCCAGTTCCTCGGGATCGTCGTAGAGCCGCTCCGGCAATTGCCAATAGGAGCCCACCGTCACCGTCTTGACCTTGGTCTGATACTGAAACGGCCCGGCGCCCTCGGCCGCGAAGCGTGCGATACTATCCGCATCGGCGCGCAGATAGATCGCGCCGCGCAGCACCAGCGCGAAATTGACGCCGTCGACGGAAATGCCGAAGCCCGAGAACATCCGCCGGATCGACACCGGGCCGAAGGCGGCGAACAGCTCGATCAGGAAATCGCGGTCCATGCGGCATCGCCCTGGCGAAAGCAATCTCTCATCCCGTCATCCTGACCAATGTCGTCATTGCGAGCCGAGGTCGGCGCGCAGCGCCGTCCGACAGCAAAGCAATCCCGCCGTCCCGATCTAAGACCAGATTGCTTCGTCGCTTCGCTCCTCGCGATGACCACGCGGCGGATTCCGTCCGACGACCAAGGCTCGACGGGGGCCTAAAGGCGTCGAGAGGTGTCAGCTGTCGATCGTCGCGGCGGTCAGCTGCACCGATTCGCCGCAGCCGCAGGCGCCGGTCTGGTTCGGATTGTTGAAGATGAACTGCGACTGCATCTTGTCGGCCTTGTAGTCCATCTCGGTGCCGAGCAGGAACAGCACGGCCTTGGGATCGACCAGGATCTTGACGCCCTTGTCCTCGACCACTTCGTCGTTCGGCCGCACGTCATGGGCGTATTCGACGGTGTAGGACTGGCCGGCGCAGCCGCCATTCTTGATCCCGACCCGCAGGCCGACGATTTCGGAATCGGCTCGCCCGGTCAGTTCGCGCACCCGCGCGGCGGCGGCCTCGGTCAGTCGCATCACCTGCGGCCGCGGACGCGGCTTCGGCTTGGCGGGATTGCTGGCAGCTGGTGTCATCTCGGTCATTTGTGCAGTCCTCGGCGCGGTTCAAGGCCGCCCGTTGTTGCTTCGCCCGTCGTTACTTCGGCGACTGGTCGCTCCGTCACAGGGATCGACGCATCACCACATATTCAGCACAAGCCGGGCCTCGTCGGTCATCCGTTCCGGCGTCCATGCCGGTTCCCAGACGATATTGACATTGACCACGCCGACGCCCGGCACGGTGGCGACCGCGTTCTCGACCATCATCGGCATTTCGGCCGCCGCCGGACAGTTCGGCGTGGTCAGCGTCATGTCGACGTCGACGGTGCGATCATCCTTGATATCGACCTTGTAGATCAGGCCGAGTTCGTAGATGTCGGCCGGAATTTCCGGATCGAACACCGTCTTCAGCGCGGCGACGATTTCGCTGCCGAGCCGTTCGGTCTCGTCAGCGGACAGCGCCGACACGGTCTGCATATTGGCCTTGGCAGCCGTCGCATCGGTGTTGGGGTCGGTCGTGTGGCCGGTCTTGGCTTCCACAGTATCTGTCATGAAAACAATTCCCGCGCCTTGATCAGCGCCTGTGCGAGATGGTCGACTTCCTCACGTGTATTATACATGCCGAACGAGGCCCGGCACGTCGCGGTCACCTGGAAACGCTCCAAAAGCGGCATCACGCAATGGGTTCCAGCGCGAACCGCCACGCCCTGCCGGTCGATCACGGTGGCGATGTCGTGCGGATGCGCCCCCTTCATCTCGAATGATATCACCGGTCCCTTGCCCTTGGCGGTGCCGATCATCCGTAGCGAATTAATCTCACGCAGCTTGGCTTCGGCATAAGTCAAAAGATCGTGTTCATGCGCCGCGATCCGCTCCTTGCCGATCGAATTGACGTAGTCGATCGCAGCCCCCAGCCCGACCGCCTCGACGATCGCCGGGGTGCCGGCCTCGAATTTGTGCGGCGGGTCGCCGTAAGTGACCCAGTCCTGCGCCACTTCGCGGATCATTTCGCCGCCGCCGAGGAACGGGCGCATCGCCACCAGCCGATCGTATTTGCCGTACAGCACGCCGATCCCGGTCGGGCCGTACAGCTTGTGGCCGGTCATGATGTAGAAATCGCAGTCGATGTCCTGGACGTCGATCGCCATGTGCACGGCGGCCTGGCTGCCGTCGACCAGCACCGGAATGCCGCGGTCATGCGCCAGCTTCACCACGTCCTTGACCGGGACGATGGTGCCGAGCGCGTTCGACATCTGGGTGATCGCCACCAGCTTGGTGCGCGGGCTCAGGAGCTTTTCAAACTCCTCGATCAGGAAATTGCCCTCGTCATCGACCGGCGCCCATTTGATCACCGCTCCCTGGCGCTCGCGCAGGAAGTGCCACGGCACGATGTTGGAATGGTGCTCCATGATCGACAGCACGATCTCGTCGCCCTCGCCGATATTCGGCCCGCCCCATGACGACGCCACGAGATTGATCGCCTCGGTGGCGTTGCGGGTGAAGATGATCTCCTCCGAGCGCTTGGCATTGAGGAATTGCTGCACCTTGCTGCGGCCGCCCTCATAGGCCTCGGTCGCCGCATTGGCGAGGTAATGCAGCCCGCGATGAACATTGGCGTATTCGGTCTCATAGGCCCGCGTCATGCACTCCAGCACCTGCCTGGGCTTCTGCGCCGAGGCGGCGTTGTCGAGATAGACCAGGGGCTTGCCATAGACCTTCAGGGCCAGCGCGGGAAAGTCCTCGCGCACCCTGGCGACGTCGTAGGAACCGTTGAGAACCGCCGGATGCGTGCTCATGCCCGGGCCTCCAGCCAGCGCGACGCCGCGCCAATCGCCAGCTCGCGCAATTGATCGTCGACGATCGATTCGATCGCCTCACCGACGAAGGCCTGGATCAGTAGCGACTCGGCGTCCTTCTCCGGCAGGCCGCGGGCGCGCAGATAGAACAGCAGCGATTCGTCGAGCGCCCCGGTGGTGGCGCCGTGACCACAGGCGACGTCGTCGGCGAAGATTTCCAGCTCCGGCTTGTTGTCGGCCTCGGCCTCGTCGGACAACAACAGCGCCCGCGTCATCATCTTGGCGTCGGTCTGCTGCGCCGGCTGCCGGACATTGATGCGGCCCTGAAACACCGAATGGCCGCGGTCGTCGAGCACGGCGCGAAACACCTCGCGGCTGGCGCAATGCGGCACGTCGTGATTCATCACCAGCGTGGTGTCGGCATGTTGCTTGCCGTTGAGCAAGTTGACGCCGTTGGTCTCGACCCGCGAATACTCGCCGGCGACATTGATCACCGCCTGATAGCGGCTGACCAGCGTGCCGGTGGTCATGCCGAACGTGTTGACATGGGCGTGGGCGCCGACGTCGATCAATGACGATGTGATGTTGAAGGCCTCGCGGCTGTCTTCCACCAGACGGACATGATCGAGCCGGGCGCGGTCGCCGACCGCGATGATCAGCGAGTCATGGACCTGATAGGCCGTGGCGCCCTCGGCCGCGATATAGCTCTCGATCACCGTCGCCGAGGCGTCGTTGCCGAGCGTCAGCATCGAGCGGGTGAACATCGCCGCCGGCGCGCCGCCGCTGGCGATATGCACGATATGGATCGGCTGGGTCAGCTTGGCGCCATCGGCGATGGCGATGATCAGGCCGTCGGTCATCATCGCGGCGTTCAGCGCGATCATCGGATTGTCCGAATCGAGCCCGAACAACTTGGCGTGCAACGCCGCGTCATCGCCCTCCAGGGCATCGCGCAGGCTGCGCAAGCTGAGCTGCGGGTCGAGATCGCCGAACGCGCACAGGCTCGGCGCCAGCATGCCATCGACCAACACCAGCCGGCGCACGCCGTCGATGTCGTGCAGCTCCTGCGCCGCCGCAGCGCGCGCCAGCGCGTCGGCGTCGGGCGCCGCCGCCAGCGGCAGCACCTCGCGCATCAGCGCCCGCAGATCGGTGTATTTCCAATCCTCGATCCGGCGATGCGGCAATCCGATCCGCTCGAACGCCGCATAGGCCTCGGCGCGCGCCTGCGCGACGCTGCCCGCTCCCGGCAGTCGCGACCGCGCCAGCGCGAAAGCGCCTTCGCCCGCCGCTTCAACCCTGTCCGTCTTCGCCACAGCTACGTTCATCGTGTCATCCGATCGATCGGCCGAAATCAGGCCGCCTTGTCCTCATATTGCGCATATCCGGTGGCTTCGAGCTCGAGCGCCAATTCCTTGCCGCCGCTTTTCACCACCTTGCCCTTCGACATCACATGGACGAAATCGGGCACGATGTAGTCGAGCAGCCGCTGGTAATGCGTAATCACCACCATCGCGCGATCCGGCGAGCGCAGCGCGTTGACGCCATCGGCGGCGACCCGCAGCGCGTCGATATCGAGCCCGGAATCCATCTCGTCGAGAATGCACAGGCTGGGCTGGAACAGCGCCATCTGCAGCACCTCGTTGCGCTTCTTCTCGCCGCCGGAGAACCCGACATTGACGCCACGGCGCAGCATCTCCTGCGGAATGTTCAAGGAGGCTGCGACTTCACGCACCTTCTTCAAAAAGTCCGGGGTGGAATACTCCGCCTCGCCGCGCGCCTTGCGCTGCGCGTTCAGCGCGGTGCGCAGGAAAGTCATCGTCGCCACGCCGGGAATTTCCACCGGATATTGAAACGCCAGGAACACGCCCTTGGCGGCGCGCACATCCGGCGCCATCTCCAACAGGTCCTCTCCTTTGAACAGGATCTCGCCGCCGGTGATGTCATAGCCCGGCTTGCCGGCGATGACATGGCTGAGCGTCGACTTGCCGGAGCCGTTCGGCCCCATGATGGCGTGGACCTCGCCGGCATTCACCGACAGCGTCAGCCCGTGCAGGATCTCGCGATCGCCGACGCTGACCTGGAGGTTTTTGACTTCGAGCAGTGCGGTCATGTGTTGTTTCCATATCTTCAGCAGGTCGGCTTTTCAGCCCCACGACCCATCGGTTTTCCAAGCGCAGACGATCAGAAAGATGACCGTCGAGATAGCAATGACCCTCAGCGGCAGCGGGAAGATCGATCTGTAACTGTTCCCCCGCCGCACCATCACGAAACTGCAGACCAGAACCACCGCGAGCAACGCACCGACGAGCGTGTATCCCTCCCAGGTCGATGGCGCCGCGCCGTAGCCTGTCAATTTTGGCGTGAACCAAAATTCGTTCATGCGATCAACCGACGCTGCCTTCCAGCGAGATCGAGATCAGCTTCTGCGCTTCCACCGCGAATTCCATCGGCAGTTGCTGCAGCACGTCCTTGACGAAGCCGTTGACGACGAGGCCGACGGCTTCTTCCTGGGAAAGCCCGCGCTGCACGCAGTAGAACAGCACGTCCTCGGAGATCTTCGACGTGGTGGCTTCGTGCTCGAACAGCGCCGAGGAATTCTTGGCCTCGATATAGGGCACCGTATGGGCGCCGCACTGATCGCCGATCAACAGCGAGTCACAGGCGGTGAAGTTGCGCGCGCCGGTGGCCTTGCGATGGGCGGTGACGAGGCCGCGATAGGTGTTTTGCGATTTGCCGGCGGCGATGCCCTTGGAGATGATCCGGCTGGTGGTGTTCTTGCCCAGATGGATCATCTTGGTGCCGGAATCGACCTGCTGGTAGCCGTTCGAGATCGCGATCGAGTAGAACTCGCCGCGCGAATTGTCGCCGCGCAAAATGCAGCTCGGATATTTCCAGGTGATCGCCGAGCCGGTTTCGACCTGGGTCCAGGAAATCTTCGAATTGTCGCCGCGGCAATCGCCGCGCTTGGTGACGAAATTATAGATGCCACCCTTGCCTTCGGAATTGCCGGGGTACCAGTTCTGCACCGTCGAATATTTGATCTCGGCGTCGTCGAGCGTCACCAGCTCGACCACGGCGGCGTGCAGCTGGTTCTCGTCGCGCTGCGGCGCGGTGCAGCCTTCGAGATAGCTGACATAGGCGCCCTTGTCGGCGATGATCAAAGTGCGCTCGAACTGCCCGGTGTTGCGTTCGTTGATGCGGAAATAGGTCGACAATTCCATCGGGCAGCGCACGCCCGGCGGCACATAGACGAAAGAGCCGTCGGAGAACACCGCCGAATTCAGCGTGGCGTAGAAATTGTCGGAGGTCGGCACCACGGTGCCGAGATATTTCTTCACCAGCTCGGGATGTTCGCGGATCGCCTCCGAGATCGGCATGAAGATCACGCCGGCCTTCTTCAGCTCGGCCTGGAAGGTGGTGGCGACCGAAACCGAATCGAACACCGCGTCGACCGCGATCCGCCGTTCGCCTTCGGGGCGCACCACGCCCTCGAGCGCCTCGACCTCACGCAGCGGAATGCCGAGCTTCTTGTAGGTTTCCAAAATCTCCGGATCGATCTCGTCCAGCGAGCCGATCTGCTTCTTCGGCTTCGGCGCCGAATAATAATACAGATCCTGGAAGTCGATCTTGGGGTAGCTCACCCGCGCCCAGACCGGCTCGGTCATGGTCAGCCAGCGCCGATAGGCTTCCAGCCGCCATTCGAGCATCCAGGCCGGTTCGTTCTTTTTCGCGGAGATGAACCTGACGGTGTCTTCCGACAGGCCCTTGGGGGCCTTGTCGGATTCGATCAGCGTCTCGAATCCATAACGATATTGATCGACATCGATCTGGCGAACCCGATCGACGGTCTCTTGTACGGCAGCCATTTTAACCTCCGCTCGCGGTTTCAAGGACCGCGGTGGATCAACTCACACTTGCTTACACGATCCTGCAAATGAAACCATCCGTCTTAGAACCGTTCAAGCACTGTTTCATGATCCCTTTTAATTAGTGTCCCGAAAAGCTTTCGCCAGCCCTCCAGACACCGATCGATGTCGGCTTCGCTACTCGACCAGCCCAAACTGAGCCGTAATGCCGCTTGTGCAAGTTCCGGACCGAATCCCATCGCCTGCAGCACATGCGATGGCTGAACCTTGCCCGAAGAGCAAGCCGAGCCGGACGACACCGCGATTCCCGCCAGGTCGAAGCCGATGACGGCGGTCTCGGCGCGCAGTCCGGCGACGGCAAACAGCGTCGTATTGGGCAGTCGGGCGACCTGATCGCCGATCACAATCACGCCCTCGGTTTGCCGCAGGCCTGCCTCGAGCCGATTCCGCAGGATTTCGAGCCGCGCCATCTCGGCCGGCAGCGTTGCCATCACGGCCGTAACCGCGGCGCCAAAGCCGGCGATCCCGGCGACATTCTCGGTCCCGGCCCGCCGCCCGAGTTCCTGGCCGCCGCCGCGCAGCAATGGTTCGGGACCCGCCAGCGCCGCGCCGATCACCAGCGCGCCGACGCCCTTCGGGCCGCCCAGCTTATGCGCCGACAATGACACCAGATCCGCGTTCAATTCATTGATATCGAACGGAATTTTTCCGAACGCCTGGATCGCGTCGACGTGCAATAGGCCGCCGGCCTGATGTACCAGGTGAGCGACTTCAGCAATCGGTTGCAGCGTCCCGGTCTCGTTATTGGCCAGCATCACCGACACCAGCGCCGGCGCCCCCTGCACCAGCAATTGTTGCAAATGATCGAGGTCGATCACGCCAGAGCGCGTCACCCCAAGCATGCGGGTCTGCGCGCCGGGAAACCGCCCGCCGGCCAGAACCGAGGCGTGTTCGATTTGCGAAACAATAAGATTTTCAACCGGTTCCGAGCCAACGCGGAGTCCTGGCGCGAGCGCCAACGCATTGGCTTCGGTGCCGCCCGAGGTGAACACGATCTGGCGCGCGCGCGCCCCGACCGCCGTGGCGACGATCTCCCGCGCCTGCTCGACCAGCCGCCGCGCCGCTCGGCCCTCGGCATGGACCGAGGACGGATTGCCGGCCAGGTCCCACGCCGCCGCCATCGCCGCCTTGGCCTCGGGGCGCAGCGGCGTTGTCGCGTTCCAGTCAAGATAGACCCGGTCAATCATGAAATGTCGTGTTCCTTGCGGCAGATTAGCGGCGCGGCGCCGTGATGGACGCCAGCCGCCGGTCGGGCGTCATCGTGCGCCGCCAATGCGTCGCATGAAAGGCCAGTGCTCAAAAACCTTGCTTTTGGCCCCTCGCTCTATGCTAGAACCCGGCTTCCCGTCCCACGCCGTTCGCCCTTCCGTCCGACGGCGCCAGATCGGCGTTAATTGCTAGGCTTTATGTGCGCCCGCGCTGAGCCCGCACAAGCCGGTTACTTATCAAGGATCGCTGATGCCCGAAGTCATTTTCACCGGTCCCGCAGGCCGCCTCGAAGGCCGTTATCATCCGGCCAAGCAAAAGAACGCGCCGATCGCGATGGTGCTGCACCCGCATCCCCAGTTCCACGGCACGATGAACCACCAGATCATCTACCAGTGCTATTACGCCTTCGTGCATCGCGGCTTTTCGGTGCTGCGCTTCAATTTCCGTGGCGTCGGCCGCAGCCAGGGCTCCTTCGACCACGGCACCGGCGAATTGTCCGATGCTGCCTCGGCGCTGGACTGGGCCCAGACCATCAACCCCGAAGCCCGCGCCTGCTGGGTCGCCGGATTCTCGTTCGGCGCCTGGATCGGCATGCAGCTGTTGATGCGCCGGCCCGAGGTCGAGGGCTTCATCTCGATCGCCCCGCCGGCCAATCTCTATGACTTTTCGTTCCTGGCACCCTGCCCGTCCTCGGGCCTGATCGTGCATGGCGAGAAGGACGCGGTGGTGCCGCCGAAAGACGTCAACACCCTGGTCGAGAAGCTGAAAACCCAAAAGGGCATCGTCATCGACCAGCACGTCATCCCCGGCGCCAACCATTTCTTCGACGGCAAACTCCAACCCTTGATGGAATCAGTCACCGGCTATCTCGACATGCGGCTCGCCAACGTCCGCTGAGATTTACGGCGCCGCGCAAAGGCGGCGTCGGGCTCCCCATCGATCGAATCGGGGGCAGCCAAGCGGCGCGGATCCTCCGCGCTGCTCGGCACGACCTTGGCCCTCAGCCTTGTCCCTCAGCCTTGGCCCTCAACCTTGGCCATCGCGGCATCCGGCCCAGCGCCTGCACCCGATCAATCGGCGCAGTCGCAGCTGCGCCAGTCCGACCAGGCCGCGGGCATTGCGAGCCAGTGACAGGGCGAATTCGATGGTTTCTGCGGCGGGCATGGGCGTTGTCCAGTCAATGCAATTGCATCGAAATTAATGCACCTGCATGAACCCGTCAAGATCAATGCATCTGCATCAATCACCCGTGATCATGGCCGTTTGATCAGCCCCCCGGTCATCGGCAAGGTGACGCCGGTGGTCGCCGGATAGCTCAGCGGCAGGCCCTTGAGGCCGCGTGCGGCGAGAAAGCCGAATGCCTGCGCCTCCATCGCGTCCGCCGACCAGCCCAGCGCATCGGCGGCCTCGACGCTGGCCGGCGCCAGCGTCTCGCGCAGCATCCGCAGCATGGTCAGATTGCGGGCGCCGCCGCCGGTGACGATCCAGCTCTTCGGCGGCTTCGGCAGCAGCGGCACGATCCGCGCGATCGCCGCCGCGGTGAAGGCCGTCAGCGTCGCCGCACCATCGTCGGGGGCGATCTGCCCCAGCCGAAGCGCGGCGAAATCGTTGCGGTCGAGCGATTTCGGCGGCGGCAGCGCGAAGAACGGATGCGCCAGCGCGCGTGCGATCCAGTCGCGGTCCGGTTCGCCCTGCGCCGCGAGCCCGCCCTGGGCGTCGAATGACTGGCCGGTCACGGCAAACACGAAATCGTCGAGCAGCGCGTTGCCGGGGCCGGTGTCGCAAGCGATCAGGCTGTCGGCGCCATCGATATAGGTGATGTTGGACACCCCGCCGATATTGACCACCGCGATCGGGCCGTCGCGATCCAGCGCTTGCGCCAGCGCGCGGTGATAGACCGGCACCAGCGGCGCACCCTGCCCGCCGGCGGCGACATCGGCAGCGCGGAAATCGTGCATCACCGGAATGCGGATCGCCTTGGCCAGCGCCGCGGCGTCGCCGATCTGCACCGTCAATTTCTGCGCAGGCCGATGCAGCACGGTCTGGCCGTGAAACCCGACGATGTCGATATCCTCGCGGGCGATCCGGTGCTGCGCGGTGAAGGCCGCCACCGCTTCGGCATGCGCGAGCGTCACCGCCCGTTCGGCCTCGCCGAGGCTTCCCGGCCGCGCCTCGCGCCGCGGCAAGTCGACGGCGTCGGCCAGCGCCTGGCGCAGCAGGTCGCGCTCGGTCTCGCTATAGGCTCGATAACCGGACGGGCCGAGCGACGCCACCCGCTTGCCGTCGGTCCTGATCAGGGCGACGTCGACCCCGTCGAGCGAGGTCCCGCTCATCAGTCCGATCGCCGTCAACATCATGGCAGGGCTCCTTGAGGGCATCGCGCCTGAACGTCCAACTTGTGTCAAACACCCAGTTCTTATAATCCCACAACGCGCCGATATCGCCAGCGGGCATTCGCCTTGGCCCGCGGCTCCGTAGCAATACCGTAAAAGATCAATGATCCGAGTCGCAGACAAATGACCGCATTTAAATCCGATTTTCTCAATGTGCTGCAGAGCCGCGGTTTCATTCACCAGATCTCTGACCCGGAATCGCTGGACGATCTGGCGTCGCGCGGCGAGGCGATCGCCTATGTCGGCTATGATTGCACCGCGGCGTCGCTGCATGTCGGACATCTGCTCTCGATCATGATGCTGCATTGGCTGCAGGCCACCGGCAACAAGCCGATCGCGCTGATGGGCGGCGGCACCACGCGGGTCGGCGACCCTTCCGGCCGCGACGAGACCCGCAAGATCCTGACCTATGAGCAGATCGACGCCAACAAGGAATCGATCAAGGGCACCTTCGCCAAGCTGATCAAATTCGGCGACGGCCGCAGCGACGCGGTGATGGCCGACAATGCCGAATGGCTGACCAAGCTGAACTACATCGAGATGCTGCGCGACATCGGGCGCCACTTCTCGATCAACCGCATGCTGACCATGGATTCGGTGAGGATGCGGATCGACCGCGAGCAGGAACTGTCCTTCATCGAATTCAACTACATGATCCTGCAGTCCTACGACTTCGTCGAGCTGTCGCGGCGCTATGGCTGCAATCTGCAGATGGGCGGCTCCGACCAATGGGGCAACATCGTCACCGGCGTCGATCTCGGCCGCCGCATGGGCACGCATCAGCTGCATGCCCTGACCTGCCCGCTGCTGACCACCTCGTCCGGTGCCAAGATGGGCAAGACCGCCGCCGGCGCGGTGTGGCTCAACGCCGACATGCTGAGCCCCTACGACTACTGGCAATATTGGCGCAACACCGAGGACGCCGACGTCGAGCGCTTCCTCAAGCTGTTCACGCTGCTGCCGATGGACGAGATCGCCCGCCTCGCCGCGCTCAAGGGCCAGGACATCAACGAGGCCAAGAAAGTCCTGGCGACCGAGACCACCGCGCTGATCCATGGCCGCGACGCCGCCGACAAGGCCGAAGCCACCGCGCGGACCACCTTCGATCAGGGCGGCACCGCGACCGACCTGCCCAGCGTGGCGATCGCGTCGAGCGAACTCGATGCCGGGCTCGGCGTGCTGGCGGCGTTCGCCGAGAAGACCGGGCTGGTCGGCTCCAATGGCGAAGCGCGGCGCCAGATCAAGGGCGGCGGCCTGCGCGTCAACGACGTCGCCGTCACCGACGACAAGATGGTGCTGACCGCCGCAAATCTGACCGCGGACGGCGTCATCAAGCTGTCGATGGGCAAGAAAAAGCACGTGCTGCTCAAGCCTGCATAGGCCCATTCGCCTAGCCCCCTGTCCTTTTCCGCCAAAACGCGTTCCATGGTGAAAACGTTCGCGGGAAGGAATGCCTTTGGACCATCGCTCATCGCAGCGCACCGGCCTCGCCGTTCTCGGCGTCGGCTTCTTGTTGTCGGTGGTCGGCCGTGGCCTCGGCGAGAGCTTCACGGTGTTTCTGCTGCCGATCTCACAGTCGTTCGGCTGGGACCGCGCCGAAGTCGTCTCGATCTATTCGCTGACCGCCTTGTGCGGCGGGCTGGCCTCGCCGCTGATCGGCCGACTGTTCGACCGTTACGGCCCGCGGATCGTGTTCAGCCTTGGCCTGGCGCTGCTCGGCGGCGCTTTCCTGGCCGCGGCCCATGCCCAGCAGCTTTGGCAATTCCGCGTCAGCATCGGCTTCAGTGTCGGGCTCGGTGTCGCCTGCATCGGCAATGTGCCGAATTCGATCCTGCTCGGCCGCTGGTTCGGGCGGCGATTACCGACCGCCATGGCGGTGATCTATTCGGCGATGGGCGCCGGCGTGCTGGTGATGCTGCCGCTGGCGCAAATGCTGATCGAGCGTCTGGGCTGGCGCACCGCCTATCTGTGGCTCGGCGTTGGCGTGCTGCTGCTGTTGCTGCCACTGGCGCTGCTGCCATGGCGCCGCTTCGCGTCCGGCTCCGCGGCGCTGGCCAGGACCGCGCCTGTCGGTTTGGTCGATCAGGGCTGGACCCTGCTCGCCGCGATGCGGCACCACGCCTTCTGGGCGCTGTTCTCGACCTTCTTCTTCACCGCAATCGGCATGTACGCGATCTCGGCGCAGGTCGTCGCCTATCTGGTCGATGCCGGATTTCCGCCCCTGCAGGCGGCCACCGCCTGGGGCTTTTCCGGCGTGGTGCTGGTGATCGGGATGTTGGGCGTGAGCTGGCTCGACGGCGTGATCGGCCGCCGGCCCTCGATCCTGGTCAGTTACGCGCTGTCGATCACCGGCATTGCCATGCTGTGGCTGGTGAAGTGGTATCCGAACATCTGGATGCTGACCGGCTTCGTGGTCTGCTTCGGCAGCATGATCGGCTCGCGCGGGCCGCTGATCACCGCCACCGCGATGTCGATCTTCCGCGGCGAGCGGGTCGGCACCATCTACGGCACGATCTCGATCGGCAGCGGATTGGGATCGGCGCTGGGCTCGTGGTGTGGCGGGCTGATCCATGATATGACCAACAGCTACGACCTTGTACTTGCCTTCGCGCTGGTGGCCGTGCTGCTCGGCATGATCCCCTTCCTGGTGGTGCCGGCGCTGCGCCAGCGACAATAGTCTTTGCGGCTACGGCGCATTCGCGCCCTGGCGTCATGACTGCGACCAGCCTGCATAGGACTATTCGCGCAACGAGATTGGTCAAATCGGGCTCGATCGAGGTTTGAGCCCGAGCCGGGCAATGGCCGCCGCTCGATCCGGGCACCCTGACCCGCCGGGCGACCGACAGGATTCCGTTGCTGGTCGGCGGTGGCGTGCAAAGCTTTGCGTTTGAAGATGAATCTTCACGATTAAGTAGTATCACTAGGTGCTTATTGTTGCGGTTCCTGCCAGGGGGCCAACATGAGCCATCTCAGTCGATTGACCATCCCCACCAAGCTTGACGGCGCGGTTGTCCCGCAACCGCGTCGCCCCGATCCCGACGGCATCTCCTGGACGCGGTCGAGACGAGAGTGGCCATCATCGGAGCGATGAGCGCCACGCCACCACGACGGCGGCCGAGCGATCGGTGCGCCCATCTCTGCAATTGCCCGCAACGTTCCGCCGACGGTTCAGAGATCACCAACTTCCCGCCGGCATCGGACCGGCTGGCCGGCTTGCGCGTCTCAATCGGCGCGCCAGCGCCAGTGGCCGCTCCGGCCGCATTGTGGTCGACGCGACCGCGTCGGCCTGACGACAAGCGCAAAATTGATGATGATCTTCACCACCATCGGGTGAACCAATAAGAAACTCCAGCAATTGCTGCCGTAAATCGGAAAGAAAAGATGAACCTCCTCAGTCAACTCACGATCCGCACCAAGATTTCCGCCATGGTGGCGCTGACAGCCGTGGCGGTCTGCGCCGTTGTCGCAGTGGCCGCCTCGGTCAGCCAGAAGCGCATGTTGCATGATCGGACGGCGGAGTTGCGAACGGCGGTGGACATCGTCACCGGCATCGCGCAATCGCTGCATAACGAGGTCCTCGCCGGCAAGCTGACCCGGGCCGAGGCGGAGACGACGTTTCGCACCCGCGCCGCCGGCATGAGATTCAGCGACGGACATGGCTATCCAGCCGCTTACCGTGTGTCGAATCTCGAAGTGATGATGAATGCATCCAATTCGAAACTCGAAGGCAAGATCACCGGCACAAAAGATTCCAACGGCGTCGAGGTCACCAGAGCAATCGTCAACGCCGCCCGTGCGAATGCCGAGGGCGGCACCGCGACCTATCTGTGGCCTCGCCCCGGCCAGACCACGCCCATTGAGAAGCTGGTGTTCGCCCGCGTCTTCCAGCCCTGGGATATCGCCGTCGCCGCCGGCCTCTATGTCGACGATCTCGACGCCGACGTCCGCGCGCTGACGCTTCGCTTGGCCGCGGTCGGCGCCGCGGTGTTGGCGCTGGTGGGGCTGTTGTCCTGGCTGATCGCCCGCGACGTGCTGGGCGCGCTGAAACGCCAGCAGGCCCGGATGCAGTCGATCGCGACCGGCTCGCTCGACGAGCCGGTCGGCGAGACCGATCGGGGCGATGAAATCGGCCGCATGGCCGAAACGCTGGAGATGCTGCGGCAGACCGCAATGACCGCGCGCACGCTCGAGACCGAACAGGCAGCCTTGAAACAGCGCAGCGAAGCTGAAAAACGTGACGCGCTGATCGCGCTGGCGGAGCGTTTCGACGCCTCGGTCGGACAATTGGTTGCGCTGATGGCCTCAGGATCGACCGAGTTGGAGGCGACGGCGCAATCGATGAGCAGCACCGCCGATCGGACCAACCAGCAAGCGACCGTGGTTGCCTCGGCCGCGAACGAGGCCAGCAACCGGGTGCAGACGGTGGCCTCCGCCGCCGAGGAGCTGACCTCGTCGATTACCGAGATCAGCCGCCAGGTGGCGCAATCCGCCAAGATCAGCGACCACGCCGTCGCCAGCGCGCGCCGCACCGACAGCATCGTGCGTGCGCTGGCCGACGGCGCGCAACAGATCGAGCACGTCGCGGAATTGATATCGAGCATTGCCGGCCAGACCAATCTGCTCGCGCTCAATGCCACGATCGAGGCGGCTCGCGCCGGCGACGCCGGCCGCGGCTTCGCGGTGGTTGCGTCGGAAGTCAAAAGCCTCGCCGGGCAGACCGCCGAAGCCACCAAGGAGATCGGCAACCGCATCTCGCAGATCCAGACCGCCACCAACGAGGCCGTCGATGCGATCAAGGGGATCACCACCACTATCGAGGAGATCAGTGCGATCTCCGCCACCATCGCAGCCGCGATCGAGCAACAAGGTGCGGCCACCTCGGAAATCGCCCGCAACGTCACCCAGACTGCGCAGGCCACCCAGGACGTCACCACCAATATCGGCGGAGTCAGCGCCGCCGCCAACGAAACCGGTGGCGCCGCCGATCTGGTGCTGACGTCGGCCTCCAGCCTGTCGAAACAGGCCGAGCAGCTGGCGGGTGAAGTCACCACCTTCCTGGCCGGTGTCCGCGCCGCCTGAGCGAACCGGCGCGCAAGCGATCGCACCGGCCGCGGCTGCGATACCGCGTCCCATCGTTCGGCTCGTGATGCCCCGGGGCATCACGAGCCGAACGCGGCAAATACCTCGAACGCTGCAGGCCGCCGGCATCACCGCGCAGCAGCCGGCACAGGATTTCATCCGGTGGTCCGACCGCTGAGCGGCTGATCGATCCCGCCGTGGTGGTACTTGGCTCTGCGCCAGCGACAATTAGTCCGCGCAGCTGCGACGCATGAGCAGCCATCTGTCATGACAGCGAGATTCGCCCGTGGCATAGAGCCCCGGGGGCAGCCCGATCAGCAAAATGTGTTGCGCGGTTTGCGCCGGATCACACCCTCGTCGGTGACGACGGGGCATGATCGGCCGCCAAACCGCTGGCGCTTTGGCGGATCATGAACTCAATACCTTCTGGAGATCCCATGACGACAACCACCATCGATTCTGCCGGCAAACACCCCAGCGAATACGGCGCTTTCGCCGTGGCTCTGCATTGGGTGATCTTCTTTGCCATCATCGCGTTGTTCGCGCTGGTGAACTACGCAGGAAGTCTGGACAAGACCGATCCCATGCGCGGCACGGCGATGGATTGGCACAAGGCGATCGGCACGGTCGTGCTCGGCCTCGCTTTGCTACGGATCTTCTGGAACAAGGTGCACGGCGCGCCGGATCTGGTGCCGACCTCGCGCCTGACCGATGTTCTCGCAAGGATCAGCCACGGCCTGCTCTATCTGCTGCTGCTGGCGGTGCCGGCCACCGGCCTCGGCATGGTGCTGAGCGCCGGGCGCGGCGTCACTTTGCTCGGCATTCCGCCGCTGTTCGCGCCGAACAAGTCGCTCGCGGGACTGCTGCACGAGACCCATGAAACGCTGTTCTGGGTCACCGTCGCGCTGGTCGGCGTCCATGTCGTCGCGGCGCTGTGGCACCATTATATCCGCCACGACTCCACGCTCGGCCGCATGGTGCCGTGGTTGCGCGGCAAGGCGTAATCGCGTCCTGCGTCATTGCGGATCGGCGCAAGGTCAGTTGTTCGGCACCGGGAAGTCGCCGTTGTTCTGTTTGCCGGTGCCGAACTCGAAGATCTTGCGCAGCACGCCGGGCGCCATCGCGGAGATCGGATTGACGCGCAACACTGGCTTGCCGGGCGTGCCGATCACCTCATAGGTCACCCCGATCAGTCCCTCATTGCTGCCGCCGCCGAGGAACAGGCCGACGATCGGGATCTGGCCAAAGATATTGTTGAGCCCATACATCGGAATCAGGGTGCCGCTCATCCGCACCTCGTTCGCGGGATAGTCGATGCTGCCCTCGATCGTGGCGCCGATCGTCGGGCCTTTCACCACGCCTTCGCGGATCGTGAGCAAGCCGTTCTGGCGGGTGAACTCGGCGCGCAGCCGCGAGAAGCCCAATCCGGATTGCCCGGTGGCGGCGTTATTGGCGGCGACCCGGTCCAATGCCGATTCGCCCCTGACGGTGAAATCGCGAACGTTGATCAGCCCCTCTTTCTGCCGCGGCTCCGCGGTCGGCACATCCATCGCCAGCGCGAGGTGGCCGCCATAAATCTTGCCGTAGGTATCGGTGAAGCGGAAAAACGCGCCGGCATCATTGGTTTCCAGATAGATCACCTCGCGGCCTTGGGCGCGGCCGCGAATATCGCCGGTCAGTGGCGTGTCACGTCCGAGTTTTCCGCTCAGCGCGAAGCTGCGGATCGCCCCATTGCGCCGTGACAATTTGACGTCGACGCCGCGCACGGCTTCGCCAAAGAATCCAGCCACCGCGCCGAGCTTGAGATCGAGGTCGATGTCGATGCTCTTGGCCTTGCTCTTGCTGTCGGCTTCCTTGCTCGACATCGCCGACTTGATGAAGCCGCGGCCGTCGAATACGTCGCCGCGCATCGTGACCTTGAGAACACCGTCCTTGTCGCGCTCCGCCTTCAACGTCGCCTTGTCGCCCTCCGATGGCGAATAGGTCGGGAAATTGGCGTTCAGCAGATCGCTGTTCTGATCAACCTCGAGCGAGCCCTTGATCAGCGCGCCGCCGCCTTCGATCACGATATCTTCGAAGCGGGTCGATTGCTCTTTCTGAACCACGTTGAACACCGCGTGGCTGGACTTGCCGGGCAGCTTGGTCCAGCCCGGCAGCAGGTTGTCGAGCTTCAGCGCGGTCAGGTCGGCGTCGATGCCGAGCTGGCTGTCGTGGTCCGCGCTGCCGATCTTGCCGGTCAGCTTGATCGGGATAGCACCGGTGACGGCGGGGCCGAGATCGAATCCGAGCCGAGCGCGGCTGGCATCGTCGAGCGTGGCCTGCAATTTGACATCGGCGTCGCCAGTGGTCGGCTTGCGATAGTCGAGCGTCGCGGCCTGGCCGTTGATCTTGACGTCGCCCTTGACCTGATAGCCCTGATTGTTGGCGGTCACCTTCAGGCTGCTGGCTTCGAGCTTCTGGTTCATGACCAGCTTGTCGGCGGAGAAGCCGCTGAGTTCGGCGTTGACCGAATAGGTGGTGTCTTCCTTGGTCAATTCACGCTGGATCGGCATCCCCAGCGCAATCTGCGCCGACACCGTTCCTTTGCTGGTGTCGGGATTGATCGGCATCGCGCTGAATTCGCTCAGCCGATCCGAGGAGAGGATCTCTGCAACCGCGGGGACCGTGCCGTCGAGGCGAAACTTGACCCGCGCCGGCGACGGCTTCGGCGCCATATCGGGCACCTCGAAGACAATATCGGACAGCGAGAGCTTGCGGCCGGTCGGCGTATCGACCGTGGCCTGGCCGATCGTCACCGTGGCGGTGCGGCCGGTGACCCGCGCGCGCAGATCGGCATCGCGCACCAACGGCATGCCGTCGACCGGCCGCAGCACGGCGCCGGTGCCGATGATGTTGACCAGCAGGCCATCATCGGGGATCGGCGGACCGCGGCGCGATAGATTCTTGGTCGGCGAATTGACCGCGATATCGATGCTCTGAATCGATCCCTTCGAGATCCGCTCGGTCACCCATTCGCGCACTTCCGGAACGATCAGAATCGGCCACATCCGCTTCAACGCCGACACCGACATCGGCGTCCCGGCGAAGCCCAATGTCAGCCGGGGCTCGCCGGAATAATCGATGCTGCCGGTGCCGGCGACGCTGATTTCGCCATTGCTGATATTGGCCTGCGTCAGCAAGATCTTTCGATGGTCGGTGTCGAAGCGCAGCTTGATCGCGATGCGGTTGAAGATGAGCGGCGGCTCGGCGCCTGAATCCGGCAGCACAATGGTTCCGCCGCTGAAGCCCAGCCGCCAATCGGGAACGTCGCCATTTGGCGGTTCCAGCGACGCCAGCAAGGTGATGCGGTTGGCCCCGGCGATGATTTTGAACGGTGCCAGCAACACCCGTCGCCTGGCGTCCCATTCCACATTGATTTCCGCCTGATCGACGGTCATCGGATAGTTCGGCGTGTCGCTGTCGGTCAGCGTGCCGGCGTCGGCCACCACCTTGCCGCGGAAGAAGGTCGGCAGGCCGTCGCGGCCGAGCTCGCCCTTCAGGTCTCCGGTCAACGGAAAATCAGCGCTGTAGGTCTGGTCCTTCATCCGCAGGGCGAGCAGGATGTTCTTGGTCGAGACCCGGTTGGCATGAACCTCGACCGACCGCACACCGTCCGAAGGCGGACCGACCACGACCCGCAGCGACCAGGCATTGGCGCCCTCCTCGCCGAACGACAACGCCACCCCGCCATTGCTGGGGCGGCGAAGGCTGAGACTGATATGCTCGAAGTTCCAGCGGTTGCCGCGCTGCTGATCGTCGACGATCAGATTGCCGTTCTTCAAGCCGATCTCGTTGAGATTCTGGCCGTCGAGGCCGGTCAGGCTGAGACTGTCGAGCCAGTCCAGGCCGGCGAGCAGGCCTTTGGCCATGTCCTGATTGTCGGGAACCGCTGCCGGGCTGCCTAGCTGCGGGTCCGGCGCGTCGCTCGGAGCGGCTTGGGTCGCGGTCGGAGCAGCCGCCGGCAGCCGGGCCCGCTGCCGCAGCGAAGCCATGCCGGTCGCCAGCGGCTTGGCATTGTCGCCCGTCGACACCGTCACCTGGCCGTCCGGTGTGATTCTGATTGAGAGCTCGGCATCGACCAGCTTGAGGCTCTCGGCGCGAAGCCGCCCCATCAACAGCGCCTTGCCGGATAACCGAACCTCCGCCTTCGGCGCGCTGGCGACGATGACGTGATCGCTGTCCCGGACCACGATATCGCGGATCCGCACCGCGACCCTTATCCGGCCGGCGCGCTCGATCTGGGTGCCGCCGACCTCGACTGTATTGCCGTGGCCGATATTTTCCTCGATCGCCGCCGCGAGCCAGGGCGTCGCCATATCCACATTGATCGGACCGGCGCCGAGCCGCCACCACAGTCCTGCGAAGCAGGCCGAGAACACAAAACCCAGAACCAGAACGGCGATCGTGATCCGCCTCAGCCAGCGCTCGCCGGCGAGCCAGCGCCGCATCGCCAGCACGAAATCCTCGACCCGATGCAAATTGCCGCGCGAACCGGACAGCAGCCGCCGCGCACGATGCACCGCCTCGTGATCATGATCATGATCCCAGCCGGCCCCGTCCCAATCCGAGCCCTGAGGGCTGGCGTGCGGCTCGTGCGCTTGGGACGATTCTTTGCTGATCATAGCCTCTCGATGCGCACGCAATTCGCAAGCTGAATCGTCGAGGATAAACTGCATGCCGCTGCGCAAGTCGCGCCGTTCTGGCGGCATCGCTGCCAATCCTCGCTTGAAACCGTCAATCGCCATCGGCCCCAGCGGACCAATTCAACAAACGGGGATGGCCGGTGTCTCGAATCCCTGTAACCATACTCCGAGGTCGGCAGATTTGCCCAGCAGCGGTTTGCCCCGTCGCTCCATCAGCAATCCAGCGATTATTGACCCTCTGAAAGCGACGAAAGGAAGGCGTATGTCCAAGCAAACGCGCAAGAAAACCTCCAAGCCGGCGGCCGCGAAAAAAGCCGTGGCGAAAGCCAAGGCCGCACCGAATAAGCCGGCCACCAAATCCAAATCGAAGGTTGCCGACAAATTGAGTCAGAAACCGGCGAAAGCATCGCCCAAGCCCGCATCGAAAACCTTAAGCGTCGGAGCGCGCAAGACCGCTGCGCCCAGGACTGCTGCGCCCAAAACTTCTGTGCCCAAAACTTCTGTGCCCAAGTCCGCTGCGCCGACGCCCGCAGGACGAAAGACGGCCGCGCCGAAGGCGGCCATTGCCAAGACGGCCCCTGCCAGGACGTCCAAATCCAAGACCGTCACGCCCAAGACGGGCAAGTCCAAGACCGTCACGCCCGAGGCGGCCACTGCCAAGACCGTCACGCCCAGGACCGTTACGCCAAAGACGATGACGCTGCCGGCTGCCGGCAAGGAGGTCGTGCAGGATGCCAACAGCCCTGCAGCTAAATCTCCGGCCGCGCCGATGACGCGGCCCGCTCCGATCGCCGCCACCGCGCCGGACGTGACCGCGGAACTGAGCGAGGGGGCGAAGGCGCCGGGCTTTGCCTTGCCGCGCGACGGCGGCGAAACCGTCAAGCTTGCGGATTTTGCCGGCAACAAGCTGGTGATCTTCTTTTACCCGCGCGCCGCTACGCCCGGCTGCACCCGCGAAGCCATCGACTTCACCCGATTGGCCGAGGATTTCGCCGCCTGCGGAACGCAGGTGATCGGCGTTTCGGCGGATCCGCGAAAGGCCCAAGAATCGTTTCGCGACAAGCATCAACTGGTCACGCCTCTGATTTCGGACGAGACCCATCAGATGCTGCAGGCCTATGGGGCCTGGGGCGAAAAATCGATGTATGGCAAGACGTTCCAGGGCGTTCTTCGGACCACGGTGCTGATCGGCGCCAATGGCCGGGTGGCCAAGATCTGGCGCGGCGTCAAGGTCGACGGCCACGCCGACGACGTGCTCGCAGTGGCACAAAAGCTGTGAGTCCCATTCGCCAAATATTAACCATGAGGGGGTCAAATCCGGCCTTGCGTTGAGCCGACGGGAACCGTTTCCAGCCGGCGCGGGAGTGCCGATGTCGAACCGTTCCGGTCAATATTCTGAGTCGTTGCTGCACCACGCCCATGATCACGGCAGGTTGCCGCCCCGGCATCCCGCCCAGCCACGGCCAGCAGCAAAAGCGCCGCCGACCCCAAGCAGCAGCTACACCATTGTGCATGCCGGCAAGCAGGTCCGGATCGGCCCGGTGGTGTTCTGGATCGTGGTCGGCACCGTGGTGGCGCTGGGCTGCTGGTCGGCCGCGACCGCGACCTATTTTGCATTTCGCGACGACGTGCTGACCCGGCTGATCGCCCGGCAGGCCGAAATGCAATACGCTTATGAGGACCGGATCGCGGAACTGCGCGCCAAGGTCGACCGCACCACCAGCCGGCAATTGCTCGACCAGGAGCAGTTCGACCAGAAGCTCGACCAGGTGATGCGGCGGCAGACGATGCTGGAATCCCGCACCAGCGCGCTGAGCGGATTGCCGGACATCGCGGTGACCGGCAGCATCAAGCCGACGCGCGGCGCATCGGCGCATGACACCGGCCGGTCCGCCATTCCCAAACCCTCCCCGATCAGCGACACCGTGACGTTCTCCGCGCCGCCGGATCGCGAGGCCCGGCTGGAATCCCGGATTCCCGCCGCGATCGCTGGTCCGCAGCCGAACCGTTTTGCCAAGATCCAGGGCCTCGACACGGTGATCGGGCGGCTGCAGACCTCGCTCGATCAGATCGAGCAACGCCAGTTCGCGGCGCTGAGCTCGGCCGAACAAAGCTACGAGTCCCGCGCCCGGCGGATGCGCGGCGTGCTCGAGGATCTCGGCCTCAACGCCGCCCATATGGACGCCGCGCCGCCGCAAAAAGGAATCGGCGGCCCCTTCGTGCCGGTGCCCAAGCCGAAGGCCAATGCCAGCGCCTTCGACCGACAGCTCTATCGGATCAGCATCAGCCGCGCCCAGGTCGAACGCCTGAACCGCACCCTGGCGCTGGTGCCCTATCGCAAGCCGGTGCTCGGTCACGTCGAATTCTCATCCGGCTTCGGCATCCGCACCGACCCGTTCCTGGGCCGGCCGGCGATGCATACTGGGCTCGATTTCCGCGCCAGCATGGGCGACCCGGTGCGCGCCACCGCGGCCGGCAAAGTCGTGTCGGCGGGCTGGAGCGGCGGCTATGGCCGCATGATCGAGATCGACCACGGCAACGGTCTGTCGACCCGCTACGGCCATCTGTCGCAGATCGACGTCAAGGTCGGCCAATCCATCAAAATCGGCGAGGTGATCGGCGCGGTCGGCTCCACCGGCCGCTCGACCGGTCCACATCTGCATTACGAGACCAGGATCGACGGCGAAGCGGTCGACCCGCAGAAATTCCTGCGCGCGGGGGTGCGGTTGAGCGCGGACGGATAGTCAGGTCGTCGCCGGCCTGGTCCGTGACACGATCTCGATCATCTTGCCCTCGTCCTCATCGGGCGCCGCCGCCTTGGCTTTGGCATAGGCTTCGACCGCAGCACGGCCGAGCGGCATATCGGGCAGCAGGCTCTCGGCGAGCCTGACCGCGTAATCGGCGTCCTTGTGCCGCAGCGCAGCCGTGAAGGTTGCGCCGGAAAAATCGCGCGCCACCATCCGTGGCGCATGGCGGATCACCTGAGGACTGGCAGCAACGCCGCTCTGGATCGCCTCCAGCACCAGTTTCATGTCGAGCCCAGCCTGCTCGGCCATCGCCAGGCCCTCGGCAAGGCCGGCGATCTGGATCGCGCCCATCAGATTGTTGATCAGCTTGTAGACCGTGCCCGCCCCGACCGCGCCGAAATGCCGGATGGTCGAACCGAGCGGCGCCAGATAGGGCCGCGCCTGGTCGAGATCGGCGGGGTCGGCGCCGACCAGCAGCGTCAGCTTGCCGCTGGCGGCGGCGTCCGGCAATCCTGTCACGGGGCAATCGATATAGACCAGGCCGCGCTTGCGCAGCTCGCGCGCCAGATCGAGCGCGTGTTGATACGACACGGTCGAGCATTCGATCGCCAGCGCGCCGGGCTTGGCGGTGGTCGCGGCACCCTGCTCACCCAGCCACACGGAATTGGAAGCGTCATCATCGGCGACCATGGTGACAATCGCATCGGCGCCCTGCGCGGCATCGGCCGGCGACGCCGCAAACCGCGCGCCGCGCGCGATCAGATCGTCCGCCTTGGCCTTGCTGCGATTCCACACCGCGACGCCGAATCCGGCGTCGAGATAGCACCCGGCCATGCCGTGCCCCATGCGTCCCAATCCGATGAACGCCCCAAGCGTCATGCGATCAGTCCACGTCGTCGATCTGCGGCGGCGGCGTGCCGAAGGCGCGCTGCGCCAGCGTCGCCGCCATGAAGTCGTCGATGTCGCCGTCGAGTACGCCCGACGTATCGGAGGTCTGAACCCCGGTGCGCAAATCCTTCACCATCTGATAGGGCTGCAGCACATAAGAGCGGATCTGGTGGCCCCAGCCGATTTCGGTCTTGGCGGCCTGATCGGCGGCGGCCTGCGCTTCGCGCTTTTTCAGCTCGATTTCATAAAGCCGCGCGCGCAGCATGTCCCAGGCCTGCGCCTTGTTCTTGTGCTGGGAGCGGCCGGCCTGACACACCACGGCGACGCCGGACGGAATATGGGTCAGCCGCACCGCGGATTCGGTCTTGTTGACGTGCTGACCGCCGGCGCCGCCCGAGCGCATGGTGTCGACGCGGACGTCGCTCTCGTTGATGTCGATCTTGATCGAATTGTCGACCACCGGGAAGATCGCCACGCTGGAAAACGAGGTGTGGCGCCGCGCGTTGGAATCGAAGGGCGAGATCCGCACCAGCCGATGCACGCCGGCCTCGGTCTTGAGCCAGCCATAGGCGTTGTGGCCGGAGATCTGGATCGTCGCCGATTTGATCCCGGCCTCTTCGCCCTGGGTCTCTTCCAGATATTCGATCTTGAAGCCGTGCTTCTCGGCCCAGCGGGTATACATCCGCAGCAGCATCGAGGCCCAGTCCTGGCTCTCGGTGCCGCCGGCGCCGGCATGGACTTCGAGATAGGAATCGAAGCGGTCGGCCTCGCCCGCCAGCAGCGCTTCCAGCTCGCGCCGCGCGATCTCTTTCTTCAGGCCCTTCAGCGCGGCCTCGGCTTCGAGCACCACGCCTTCGTCGTCCTCGGCCTCGCCGAGTTCGATCATTTCGACATTGTCGTCGAGCTCACGCTCGACCTTGCCGATGCCGGTCAGCGAATCCTCCAACGAGGTCCGCTCCTGCATCAGCTTCTGGGCGCTCTGGGGATCGTTCCAGAGATTGGGGTCTTCGGCGAGCTTGTTCAGCTCCGCCAGGCGTGCCGTGGCTGCATCGACGTCAAAGATGCCTCCTCAGCAGCCCGACTGACTGCTTGATCTCTTCGACGAGGCGTTCGATTTCTGGGCGCATGGTGACTCTCATGTGCGGCAGGGCCGCGAAATGCTGACAGGGATTTAGCGGCGACCGCGGCAAAGCGCAATCGCCGCGATCCCCGTCATCGGTCGCCCGGCGCTATTTCTGCGGCAGCGCGTAAGCCACCAGCGAATCGCCGACCGGGGTCTCCATGAAGTGGTGGCCGCCCGCCATGATCACGACGTATTGGCGGCCGTTGGCCTCATAGGTCATCGGCGTGGCCTGCCCGCCGGCCGGCAGCACGTCCTGCCACACCGTCTTGCCGGTCTCGATGTCGATAGCGCGAATCAGATTGTCGGTGGTGGCGGCGATGAAGATCAGGCCGCCCCCGGTCACCACCGCGCCGCCATTATTCGGCGTGCCGATCGTGATCGGCAGCATCGAGGGAATCCCGAACGGACCATTGGTGCGGGCCTGCCCGAGCGGACGGTCCCACAGGGTCTTGCCGGTCTTTAAGTCGATCGCCCGGATGCCGCCATAAGGCGGCTGCTTGCACAGCAGCCCGGTGACCGGCAAGCGCCAGCCGGCATTGACGTTGATCGCATAGGGCGCGCCGACCTGCGGATCGCCCGCGCCCTCGGCGCCGCCGATCTTGCCGCGCGCCTGATTGCGCGGCGCCCAGCCGAGCCGGTCGGCCTCGTCGCGTGGCACCAGCCGGTTATAATTCGGCATATCATTGTAGTTGGCGATGATGACGCCACGCTTCGGATCGACCGCAACGCCGCCCCAATCCGATCCGCCATTGTAGCCGGGATATTCCACCGAATGCCGGGCCGAGGTCGGTGGGGTGAACGGCCCGTCATAACTCGCCTTGCGAAACTGGATGCGGCAGATCATCTGGTCGATCGGCGACATGCCCCACATGTCGCGCTCGGTGAGCGCCGGCTTGGCGAGCGTATGATAGGTCGAGAACGGCTGGGTCTTGGCGCGTTGCGCGGGCTCGACGCCGCCCGGCGGCACCTGGCGCTCCACGACGTCGGCCAAAGGTTTGCCGGTGCGGCGATCGAGCATGAAGATGTCGCCGCGCTTGCTCGGTAGCACCAGCGCCGGGACGGTGCCGTCCGCGGTGGGATAATCCACCAGCGTCGCCTGCGAGCCGAGGTCGTAGTCCCAGACATCGTTGTGAACGGTCTGGAAATGCCACGCCGGCTTGCCGGTGGTGACATCGATCGCGACCAGCGAGGTGGCGAATTCCTTTTCGCGCTGCGAGCGCTCGCTGCTCCAATAGTCTCCGGCGGGCGCGCCGAGCGGCAGATAGACCAGTCCGAGCTGCTCATCGCCCGACGCCGTGGTCCACATATTCGGCGTTCCGCGGGTATAGGTCTGGCCCGGCGGCGGCGGCACCGGCGCATCGGGTTTGCCCATGTCCCAGGCCCAGCGCAACGCGCCGGTCACCGCGTCATAGCCCTGGATCACGCCGGATGGCGCGTCGAGCTTTTGACCGTCGAGCACTTGATGACCGACCACGATCACGCCGCGCACCACGGTCGGCGGCGAGGTGATCGAGAACATCCCCGGATCGTGCTCGCCGATTCCGATCGTGGTATCGACCTGTCCCTGCTCTCCGAAATCGGCGCATGGCTCGCCCGTCTTGGCGTCGACCGCGATGATCCGGGCATCCAGCGTCCCCTCGATGATCCGCGTCGCGCAGGCCTGCGCCGCATCGACATTGGGCGTCGCGTAGTACACGACGCTGCGGCAAGCGGCGGTGTAGGGAATGTTCTCGTCGGGCACTTTCGGATCGTAACGCCAGCGCTGGGTGCCGGTGCTGGCATCGAGCGCGATCATGATGTTCTTCGGGGTGCACAGATAGAGGCTGTCGCCGATCTTCAGCGGCGTGGTTTCGGCGCCGTATGTCCCCTTGGTCTTGGCATCGGGCAGATCGCCGGTATGGAAGATCCAGACTCGGGTCAGCTGAGCAACGTTGTCGGCGGTGATCTGATTGAGCGGCGAATAACGGCGCGCACTGTAGCTGCCGCCATAAGCGGGCCAATCCGCTCCGGTCTTGAGCGGCGACGGATCGGCCATCTGCTGCCGTGGCGCCGGCATCAGGCCGACCGCGGCCGACGCGGTGCGCGACTGTCCGAACATCGAGAATCCGCCGACCGCCACCACCAGAAGGCAGATTGCGGCCGCGATCGCGGCGGTGACGCCGCTGCTGCGCGAAGCCAGGCGCGGAGCCAGCGCCAGCACCGCAATCAGCAGCAACATCGGCCCGACAATGCGCGGCACCCAGGCCCAGCCATTGGCCCCAATCTCCCACCACGCCCAGACCAGGGTGAAAACAAACACCGCGACATAGACCCAGGCGCCGATCGCCCGCCGATCGGCGATGAGCGCGCCAGATGCGATCAGGCCAAGGCCGACCACCGGATAATAGAATGAGCCGCCGAGGCTCAGCAGCCAGACCCCGCCGACCGCCAGGACGACGCCAATCAGGATCATCAGGACACCGAGAGCGATCGCCGCCCAATCCGTTGCCGTTCGCGCGCGATCCATGCCGATATCCTCATCAATTGTCAGATGAGGGTGAAAGGCCACGCCGGCGAATTGGTTCCGCGATCAATCGCAGAACCGCTCATTTGAGCCGAGCCTTCGCCGCCAGCAACGCGATTTTATCCGCAGCAACAGCGGCGCGCGGATGGTCTAGTACAGCCCGCCGGTGCCGGAGCGCAGGATGGTGCGGTCGGCATCCGGAGAGACCGTTTGCGAGCGCCCGTCATAATCGGCCACGCCGATCGCCGAGTAATTATCCGGCGGCGCGGTGCCCGGCTTGAAGGCCTCGAGGATGGTCTTGGGATCGCCGGGTCCGGCGCGCATCCCGGTTGCCGAGTCGACCCTGATCAGCTTGATGCCGGCCGGCACGCGGAACGGAACGGCGGGCTTGTCGACCAGCGCCAGCTTCATGAAATCGCGCGCGATCGGCGCCGCCAGATGGCCGCCGGTGCCGCCCCTGCCGAGATTGCGCGGCTTGTCGTAACCGACATAGACGCCGACCACGAGATCGGGCGAAAAGCCGATGAACCAGGCATCCTTTTCGTCATTGGTGGTGCCGGTCTTACCGGCAATCGGCTTGCCGACGTCGCGCATCACGGTGGCGGTGCCGGCCTGGACCACGCCTTCCATCATCGAGGTGATCTGATAGGCCGTCATCGGGTCGAGCACCTGCTCGCGGCGGTCGATCAGTTGCGGCTCGGGCTGATTGTGCCAGCCTTCCGGCGCATCGCAACCACGGCATTCGCGGGCGTCGTGCTTGTAGATGGTGTGGCCGTAGCGATCCTGAATCCGGTCGATCAGCGTCGACTTCACCCGACGCCCGCCATTGGCGAACATCGAATAGGCGGTGACCATCCGCATCACCGTGGTCTCGCCGGCGCCCAGCGCGTAGGACAGATAATTCGGCAATTCGTCATAGACGCCGAACCGCTTGGCGTATTCGCCGATCAGCGGCATGCCGACGTCCTGGGCCAACCGCACCGTCACGGTATTGAGCGAGCGCCGCAGCGCGTTGCGCAACGTGGTCGGGCCGTAGAACTTCCCGGTCGAGTAGTTTTCCGGCCGCCAGACCCCGGCGCCCTGCCCCTGATCGATTTCGATCGGCGCGTCGACCACCACGGTCGAGGGCGTATAGCCATTGTCCATCGCCGCCGAATAGACGATCGGCTTGAACGACGAGCCCGGCTGCCGATAGGCTTGGCTGGCGCGGTTGAACTGGCTCTGGTCGAACGAGAAGCCGCCGACCATCGCCAGCACGCGGCCGGTCCACGGGTCCATCGCCACCATCGCGCCGGAGACTTCCGGCAGCTGGCGCAGACGATACTGGCCTTCGACCACGCTGCCGTCCTTGGCGAGCAAGGGGTCGGCATAGATGATGTCGCCGGGCGACAGCACTTCCGAAACCGTCTTGGGAGTCTTGCCGCGCTTGGGTCCCGCGGCGGCCTTGGCCCATTTGACGCCGTCGATGGTGATGATCCCGGTTTCGCGATCCTTGGATATCGCGCCGCCGAGTTCGCGACCCGGCTGGAATCCGATCCGGGCCGACTTTTCGCCGCTCTCGAGCACCACGGCCATGCGCCACGGCGAGATGTCCGACAGCGATTTGACGTCGGCGAGCTTGACGCCCCAGTCGCCGGTGATGTCGAGCTGCTTGATCGGGCCGCGCCAGCCATGGGCCTCGTCGTAGCGCACCATGCCGGCGGTCATGGTCTTGCGAGCCTCCACCTGCAGCTTCGGATCGAGCGTGGTGCGCACCGACAAGCCGCCCTCATACAGCTTCTTCTCGCCATAGCGCTCCAGCACGTCGCGGCGCACCTCCTCGGCAAAATATTCGCCGGCGAAAGTGTGGGCGTTGTTGCCGCGGTTGGTGACGACCAACGGGTCCTTGCGGGCCTTGTCGGCGTCGGCCTGCTTGATCCAGCCATTCTCCAACAGCCGGTCGATCACATAATTGCGGCGTTCGACCGCCCGGGCGTGGTTGCGGATCGGGTGCAGCGCCGCGGGCGCCTTCGGCAGCGCCGCCAGATAGGCGGCTTCGGCGACGGTGAGTTCGTTGACGGATTTGTCGAAATACACCAGCGATGCCGCGGCGACACCATAAGCGCCGAGACCGAGATAGATCTCGTTCAGATACAATTCGAGGATCTTGTCTTTGGAATAGGCGCGCTCGATCCGCATCGCCAGCAAGGCTTCCTTGATCTTGCGGGTGAACGACACCTCGTTGGTCAGCAGGAAGTTCTTGGCGACCTGCTGGGTGATGGTGGACGCGCCCTGCGGCCGACGGCCAGAGCCGTAGTTCTGCGCATAAAGCAGCGCGGCCCGCGCCATGCCGACATAGTCGATGCCACCGTGCTCGTAGAAATTCTTGTCCTCGGCGGCCAGGAAAGCGTTGATCACCAGCTTCGGCACCGCCTGGATCGGCAGATAGAGTCGGCGTTCCTTGGAATATTCGCCGAGCAGCGCGCCGTCCGCGGCGTGGACCCGCGTCATCACCGGCGGCTCATAATCCTGCAGCTGCGAATAGTCCGGCAAGTCCTTGGAGTAATGCCAGATCAGCCCGGCGGCGGCGGCCACGCCGACCAGAAACACGATGGTCCCGGCGGCAAACAGAAACCCCATAAACCGCAGCAGCAAGCGCATTCGAAAATATCCGTTTCAGTTCAAGTGCCGGGTCTGGCGCCCAGGAGCCCATCGGCGCCCCAGATCTGCGACGCGCGGCGATTCGTCCAGTCGCAGCCAACGCAGTTTTAACCGATTATGCAAACCGCACGCGGAGCGTTTGCGGGTTTATAGAACGCCCGCTGTGGCCAAACTAGGGCTCCGCCGCCGCGCTATCGAGGGTTTTTCAGTTCCGCCCGCCGGCCGCCACCACGCGCTTGGCCAGAAAGGAATCGATCGCCTTGGCCACCGACGCCACCGTCTTGGCCCGCCAGCTGTCCGAAATCAGGTGCTTCAGATCGCCCTTGTTGGAGACGTAGCCCAATTCGAGCAGCACCGAGGGCACGTCGGGTGCTTTCAGCACCTTGAAGCCGGCGGATTTCAGCGGGTGTTTGTGCAGCCTTGTGGCGGTTTTCATCTCGCCCATCAACTGCCGGGCAAAGCGATTGGAAAAGGTCCGGGTCTCGCGCTGGGCGAGGTCGATCAGGATATCGGCGACGTCAGTCGGCTCCTCGGTCAGATTGACCCCGCCGATGGCGTCGGCCTTGTTCTCCGCCTCCGCCAGCCGCTCGGCCTCGGCATCCGACGCCCTGTCCGACAATGTATAGATCGTGGCGCCCTGCGCGTCGCCCTCGCTGCGCGGCAATGAATCGGCATGGATCGACACGAACAGCGATGCCGCGTTCGCCCGGGCGATATTCACCCGCTCGGCGAGCGGAATGAAAGTGTCGTCGGTCCGGGTCATCACCACCCGGTATTTGCCGGCGGCGCGGATTCGCTCGCGCAGCGCCAACGCGAAATCCAGCACCAGATTCTTCTCGACGATGCCGTTGCCGGCGGCCTGTGTGCCATTGTCGATCCCGCCATGGCCGGGGTCGATCACCACCACCGGCCGCGGATCAGCCTCGGCGGCGTCGGTTGGCGGCACTGGCAGCACCACCGAGGCTTCGACGACGCCGACAGCCGGGCGCAATTTGGGGCGGCTCTCCGCAGCCAGCGATTGCGTGAAGGTCTCGCTATCGACCGATTCAAGCTCGACCACCAAGCGCGGCGGCTGGCCGTTGGCCGCGTCCAGAACATAGGATTTGGCGATCTTCGCCGGCCCGGTGAGATCCAGCACGATCCGCGACCCGCCGGGCATCACCAGGCCATAACGGAAGGCCTTGACCAGCCCGCGACCAGTGGCGCCAGCGCCGGCCGGCAACCGGAAGTTGATCTGCGGCAGATCCAGCACCACGCGGTAGGGATCGGCAAGCGTGAAGGCGCGCACCGGGAATTTCTGATCGAGGTCGACAATGAAACGGGTTTGCTTGTCGTCGCCGGCCAGGCGCACGTCGGAGGCCAGAGGAAAATTACCGGCGCTCACCGAGCCGGTCGAATCGGGATCGGCCGCGGTGGCCCCGATCGCGGAACCACACAGCAATGCTGCGGCGCACGCAAAAATTGCGCCCAACAAAACAAAATGATTTGTGCGGCCCGACAACGAATCCCGTCCCTCCGACTGCTGTTTTACCGCAATAGAACCGTACGGTTAACCGAAGCTTAAAGGTCGGAAGGCGATTGAGACCGGGTGTTGCCAGCGGGCTACGCTTCCCTTGCAAGCGCGATCCATTCCACGTATGAATCGAGGGCTGACGGTCTAAACTCCCGGTTGTGTCGCGTTCAGCCTCCCGGTGCAGCGCCGAATCCCTCCCACAATGCTAACGGGATTTAGCGTTTTTCCGTCCGCTCCCCAGCCAGCGCAGCGCGCGGCTGAGCAGGAGCGGCGGTGCAGCCCGAGCGGCGTCTGGTCCCAGGTCATTTTTGCTCCAGGGGCGGTTCAGACACTTCATGACCGATCATTTTCGGCCTCTTGGTCGGAGATTTCCACAGCTGGCGAGCGCTTCGGCGCGGCGCCGGTCCTTCAGCAAGAAGACACGGCGGACGATTTGCCGCCAATCTGTTCAGACGGGCCGACGCTTGATGCGCCACAGTGTGATGCCGACCAAGACCCAAGCAACGGCCGCGCCGATGCGAAGCGAAAGCTTCGCTCGTCGCAATGGCCCGGGTTCAGTGTCGGCGCGGCGCCCCGGGTTGCGTTTCGGCCTTCCCCTCACCCCCGAATCAGGTGGACGCTCGCATCCTCCGACCGCGCGATTTGCGCGTGTCGTCATGCGCGCATTCCGCCGCCAAGAGTTCAAAAATGCCCAACAAAATGTTGATCGACGCCACCCACCCGGAAGAGACCCGGGTGGTTGTGGTCCGTGGCAATCGCGTCGAAGAGTTTGATTTCGAGACCGCCCAGCGCAAACAACTGCGTGGCAATATCTATCTCGCCAAGGTCACCCGGGTCGAGCCGTCGCTGCAGGCCGCGTTCATCGAATATGGCGGCAATCGCCACGGCTTTCTCGCTTTCAGCGAAATTCATCCGGATTATTACCAGATCCCGGTCGCCGACCGTCTGGCGCTGATCGAGGCCGACGAACGCGCCCACCGCGAAGCCGAAGAAGAGACCGAAAACCGCTCCAATCGCCGCCGTCCGCGGCACCGCAGTCAGCGCCGCCGCGGCAGTGGCGAGCGGGTGCAGAGCGACATCGTCGAAGGCGCCAGCCTGGATCCGTCGCAGGCCGAACAGCCGCATGAGGATCATGCCGAGCAGGCTTTGCTTGGTCATCAGCATGCCGAGCACGAACAGGCCGAGCCAGGGACGGTCGGCGCTCATGATGCCGAGCCGCGCCACGATGCAACGCCCGCGCAGCCGACCGCTGCCGACGCCTCATCGGGTGACGAAACCAGCGCCGACGCGGCGCCTGCCGCCGAATCGCCGGCCGAGACGCCAGCCGACGCAACACCAATCCTGGCCACCGCCGTCGCACCGATCGTGCCGAACGAATTCGACGCCGGTCAGCAGCCGGCCGGCGGCGCCGAGACCGCGCCGGTCAGCGCGACCGAAGCCGACGACAGCGACGCACGCGACATTGAAGCACGCGACAGCGAAGCTCATGACGACGACGCGCATGGCGACGACGATCACCACGAGGCGGATCATCACGACGGCGACCATCATGCCGACGCCCACGACGCCGATGATGAGGACGAAGACGACGAAGACGAAGATGATGAAGCCGATGCCGAGGAAGACATGGTCGAGTCGGTCGGCGGCGACGACGTGCTCGAGGAAGTGCCGGAGCGTGCCTTCCGGCCGCGTCGGCAGTACAAGATTCAGGAAGTCATCAAGCGTCGCCAGGTGATGCTGGTGCAGGTGGTCAAGGAAGAGCGCGGCAACAAGGGCGCGGCGCTGACCACCTATCTGTCGCTGGCTGGCCGTTATGCCGTCTTGATGCCCAACACCGCGCGCGGCGGCGGCATCAGCCGCAAGATCACCTCGGCGCAGGATCGCTCGCGCCTCAAGGATGTGGTGTCGGACCTCGACGTGCCGGAGGGCATGGGCATCATCCTGCGCACCGCGGGCGCCTCGCGCACCAAGCCGGAAATCAAGCGCGACTTCGAATATCTGATCCGGATGTGGGAAACCGTCCGCGACATGACGCTGAAGTCGCAGGCCCCGACCCTCGTTTACGAGGAAGGCTCGCTGATCAAGCGCTCGCTGCGCGACCTCTACAACAAGGAAATCGACGAGATCCAGGTCGCCGGCGAAGCCGGTTACCAGGAAGCGCGCGACTTCATGCATATGCTGATGCCGTCCAACGTCCGGGCGGTGAAGCTGTATCGCGACGGCCAGCCGCTGTTCTCGCGGATGGGGGTCGAGAGCCAGCTCGACGCGATGTTCTCGCCGACCGTGCAACTGCGCTCCGGCGGCTACATCGTCATCAACCAGACCGAGGCACTGGTCTCGATCGATGTCAATTCGGGGCGCTCCACCCGCGAGCACCACATCGAGGATACCGCGCTCAAGACCAATCTGGAGGCCGCGGAAGAAGTGGCGCGACAGCTGCGGCTGCGTGACCTCGCCGGCCTGATCGTGATCGATTTCATCGACATGGATGAGAAGCGCAACAACCGCTCGGTCGAACGCAAGATGAGCGATTGCCTGCGGCAGGATCGCGCCCGCATCCAGGTCGGGCGGATCTCGCATTTCGGCCTGTTGGAAATGTCGCGACAGCGGATCCGCGCCAGCGTGTTGGAGAGCTCGACCGAGCCCTGCCCGCAATGCGGCGGCTCCGGTCACGTCCGTTCGGTCTCCTCGGTGGCGCTGCAATTGCTGCGCGGACTTGAAGAGATCCTGATGAAGGGCGCGACCCACAACCTGATCGTGCGCACCCGCACCGACGTTGCGCTCTATGTGCTCAACCACAAGCGCGGCCATCTGCGCGACCTCGAAAACAGCTTCAAGGTCTCGCTGGCGGTGATCGCCGACGCGACCGTCACCGCGCAGCAGTCCTTCGTGATCGATCGCGGCGAGCAGATCCACACGCTGGAGGCCGCCAAGGCGGTGCTGGCGGCGCAGGTCGCGGCATTCCCGCCGGCGCTCGACGAACCCTATGACGACGACGAGCAGTTCGAATTCGAGGCCGAAATCGAAACCGACGAGACCGTCGGCCTGAGCGACGACGCGTCATCCGATCAGGCCTCGAGCGAGGCCTCGGGCGACAGCGAAACCGACGCCGACGGGCGCAAACGCAAGCGGCGTCGTCGCCGACGCAGCCGCACCGGCGAGCCCCGTGAGGGCAGTTCGGCGCGCGACGATGGCGATGACGCGCCGCGGGCAGCCGACGCGCCGGAGGGCGACGCCGTCGCCGAGGGCGACGATGGCGCGGATGATGGATCCGAAGGTCCGGACGATCAGGACGGTGAACCTCGCTCCGCCGACCAGACGGCCGATGGCGAGCGCCGGCCGCGTCGCCGCGGTCGCCGTGGCGGACGGCGCCGTCGTGGCGGCCCGGAAGACGGCCTCTCCGGCTCGATCGGTGACGAACTCGGACCGACCACCGCTCCGGAATCCACCTATGCGGTGGCCGATATGGACGGCATGGCGCCGGAACCGCAGCCCTTCGATACGCCGCAGGACGAGGCTCCGCGGCCAACCGAAATGCCGCGCGAGATCGCGAGCGACTCGGCAAGCGAGCCGGTGACCGCCAGCGAACCCAAGCAGGATGTCGTCAGCGAGCAGCCGCTCGCCGTCGCACCAGCGCAGCCGGTCCGGGAAGAACCCAAGCCGGCTCAGGATGACGGCGCCCGCGACGCGGAAAAGGAAAAGGCGCGTCGGCGCTCCACCGTCCGCGAAAAGGTGAACTTCGCCTCGGCCGAACCGCAGCAGGTCGCAGCAGAGCCACAGCCGGTTGCTGAGCCTGCACCGGCTGCCGAGCCTGTCGCTCCGGAAGCCGCGCCTGCCGCCCCGGAAGCCGCCACCGAGGCCCAGCCCCGCAAGGCCGGCTGGTGGTCGCGCGTCCTCGGCAACGACTGACAACAGGTTCAGCGTCTGAATCAGAAAAGCCGCCCGGCAAAACCGGGCGGCTTTTTTAATGGCACGCGATTGGCGTGGCAGACGGGGGCTGCGGATCCAGTCGATCAAGCGGATGGCCAATCCAGATCGCCCGACCGAGCGCCAGCGAAAAGCCGCCCGGCACGACCGGACGGCTTCATTAGGTTCGGTACTGACGGCGGTCAGCCGGTGGTGACGGCGGTCTCGACATTAGACGGATCAATGGTCCGGTTCAGACTGGCGTGGAGCTTGTCGTGGTCGAGCTCGTTTTCCCACCACGATACAAACACGGTCGCAACGCCGTTGCCGGTGATGTTGGTCAGCGCCCTCACCTCGCTCATGAACTTGTCGACCGAGAACACGATCGCCATGCCCGGGACCAGCGCCGGGTTGACCGCCGACAACGTCGCCGCCAGCGTGATGAAGCCGGCGCCGGAAACGCCGCTGGCGCCCTTCGAGGTCAGCATCGCCACCAGCAGGATGGTCAGCTGCTCGGTCCAGGTCAGGTCGACGCCGAGCGCCTGGGCGATGAAGAGCGTCGCCAGCGTCATGTAGATGTTGGTGCCGTCGAGGTTGAAGGAATAGCCGGTCGGCACCACGAGGCCGACCACCGATTTCGAACAACCCAGCCGCTCCAGCTTCTCCATCAGCTGCGGCAGCGCGCTCTCCGACGAACTGGTGCCGAGCACGATCAGCAATTCGTCCTTGATGTAGCGCAGGAACTTGAAGATGTTGAAGCCGACGATCTTGGCGATGATGCCGAGCACGATCACCACGAACAGCGCCGCGGTGAGATAGAACACCGCGATCAGCCCGACCAGATTGCCAAGCGCCGCCGGACCAAATTTGCCGATGGTGAAGGCCATGGCGCCGAAGGCTCCGATCGGGGCCGCCTTCATGATGATGGAGATCACGCCGAACATCGCATGCGCGGTGTCGTCGATCACGTCACGGACGCGGTGACCGCGCGCGCCGAGCGTCAGCAGCGCGAAGCCGAACAGGATCGCAAACAGCAACACCTGCAGGATGTCGCCGCGCGCGAACGCGCCGACCACGCTGTCGGGGATGATGTTGAGCACGAAGTCGATCGATTTTTGCGCCTGCGCCTGCTTGACGTATTTGGCGACCGCCGCCGCATCCGGATGGACGCCGAGGCCTTCGCCCATCTTAAGCACGTTTCCGACCAGCAGCCCGAGGATCAAGGCAAATGACGAGACGATCTCGAAATACACCAGCGCCTTGACGCCGACGCGGCCGACCTTCCGGGCATCCTGGATATGGGCGATGCCGGAGACCACCGTGCAGAAGATGATCGGCGCGATCACCATCTTGATCAACTTGACGAAGCCGTCGCCGAGCGCCTTGACCCATTCATTGGTGGCGATATTGGGCCACAGCCAGCCCACCAGCACGCCGAACATGATCGCGATGATGACCTGGAGATAGAGAACCCTGTACCAGGGATTCGACGAGGTCGCGCGCACCGTCCCCCCGTTATCGACCACTACCGCCGTCATTCAAACTACTCCAGATCAAGTGCCTGTACGGATTGCAGAGAGACGCCCGAGCGCAGGCAGGCCGATCGGACGCACGTGTTCAATATGATGGGTGAGCCGTCCGCGATCAGCAGCCACGGCGGTCGAGCAGATGCCTTGTTGCGGGAAGCAGGGCTGCGCCCAGTGCATTTTTGACGAGCGCAGCCGCGATGAACGGCGCGACCCCGATTAGCCACGCCTTTTCCGCGCCGAGACGCAGACCAAAGGCAAGCCAGCCGAAACCGAGCCCCAGAATGGCGAGGTGACCCACGGCCATCGCCAGGAACAGAAGCAGCACCGAGCCGTCCCAGCCAAGTTCCGCCAGCGCACCGACGAGGAACGCCGCGACCACGAAGCCCGCGAGATAGCCGGCAGTCGGTCCCAGCAATGGCGCCAGCCCACCGACCGGCCCGGCGAAAACCGGCAATCCGATCGCGCCTTCGGCGAGATAGGCCAGCAACGTCGCCGTGCCCAGCCGCGCCCCATAGGCCGCGCCGATGATCAACACGACCAGCGTCTGAAGCGTCATCGGCACCAAAGGCAGCGGCAGCTTGACCTTAGCGGACAGCGTCAGCAGCGCGGTTCCCAGCGCCACCAGAACGACAGCGCGCAAAGCTTGCGACAACACGCCGACACCCGCGGGCCACACGAGGGCGCCGAGCGAACGGTGCGGACCGCCGACGAAAGGCGTCGCGGAGGGTAGTGTCGACACGGGATGTCTCCTGAAGGCGATCGCCCGGTGGTTGTGCCAGCCTATAGCGGCGAACAAGACCCCCGCGCAAGCCCGCATACTGGGCAGATCAGCGATGTGACATGCCGCCCTTTCCGAGCCAGCGGGTGATGCGGTCCACCGCGTCGCGCATGTCCTGCGCCGAGCGGGCATAGGAGAACCGCACATAGGCGCGGCCACGAACCGGATCGAAGTCGACTCCCGGAGTGGCGGCGACATGCGCCTCCTGCAACATCCGCTTGGTGAATTCAAAACTGTCGTCGGTGAATTTCGAGACGTCGGCGTAGAGATAGAACGCGCCGTCGGCGGGCAGGAAATCACCGAGCCCGGCCTGCGGCAGGCCCTCGATCAAAATCCGGCGGTTGGCCTCATAACCGTGCTTGACCGCCTCCATCTCGTCGCGGCCATCAAATGCCGCTTCGGCGGCGATCTGCGACAGCGTCGGCACCGAGATCGACAGATTTTGCTGCAGCCGTTCGATCGGACGTGCCAGCGCTTCGGGGACGATCATCCATCCGACCCGCCAGCCGGTCATGCAGAAATATTTCGAGAACGAATTGATCACCACCGCGTTCGGCGACAATTCCGCCGCGGTCACCGCCGGAAATGCGTAGTCGAGCCCGTGATAGATTTCGTCGGAGATGAAGCGGATGCCTTCGCGCTCGGCGATCGCGATCAGCTCGGTCAACGCCGGCCGTGTCATCATCGTGCCGGTCGGGTTGGCGGGGCTGGCGATCAGCACGCCCTTCAGCGGCGTCTTGCGATGCGCCGCCAGCAGCGCCTCGCCGGTCAGGGCGTGGCGGGTTTCGCCATGGGTCTCGATCAGCACCGGCTCGCAGCCCAGCGCGGTCAGGATATGGCGATACGGCGGATAGCCCGGCACCGTGACCGCGACCCGGTCGCCGGGTTCGAACAGCGACAGGAAGCCGAGGATGAAGGCCCCCGATGATCCCGTGGTGACGACGATCCTCGCCGGATCGACCGCGCAGCCATAGGCCTCGCGATAATGCCGAGCGATTCGCGCCCGCAGCGACGGCAATCCCAGCGCCGAGGTGTAATCGATCCGGCCGCCATCGAGCGCCGCATGGGTGGCGGCGATCGCGGTGCGCGGCGCCGGCGCCGCCGGCTGGCCGACTTCCATGTGAATGACATGGCCGCCGGCGGCTTCGATTTTTTCCGCCGCCGCCATCACGTCCATCACCATGAAGGCCGGAACATCGCTGCGCGCCGACGCCGCCATCAGGTCGCGCGCGCGCTTGGTCAGTGTCGCATCGAGCATCGAAATCTGCTATCCCCGGCTTTGCACCGGCAAAGATGCGGCGGACGCCGCACCGATGCCGCTATCGTCATTCCGAGCAGGGATACGCCCTCTTGCACCGATGGCCAATGCTTAAAGCCCTCTTTGAACACTCCCGTCACCGGCTGCGCAAAACGCTACGCGCGAAGCTATCGCAGAAGCTGTCGCAACTGACCGCGCTGGTGGTCGCCGCGGCGCTGATCATCGCGCCGGTTCCCGCGCTGGCTCAGCAGGCCAGCGGACCGTCGCTGCTGCGCGACACCGAAATCGAGCAATTGCTGCGCGATTACACGCGACCGATCCTGCGCGCTGCCGGCCTCGAAAAGCAGAACATCCAGGTGGCGATCATCAACAACAGCGCGTTCAACGCCTTCGTCGCCGACGGCCACCGGATTTTCGTCAATTACGGCGCGCTGCTGCAATCACAGACCCCCAATCAGCTGATCGGCGTGCTGGCGCACGAGACCGGCCATCTCGCCGGCGGCCATCTGTCGAAGCTGCGGCTGCAATTGGCGCGGGCGCAGACCCAGATGATCGTGGCGATGCTGCTGGGCGTCGGCGCCATGGTGGCCGGTTCCAGGAGCGGCTCCAATAGCGGCCTCGGCGAAGCCGGCGCCGCCGCGATCGCCGCGCCGCAGGAAGCGATCCGCCGCACGCTGTTGTCCTATCAGCGCCAGCAGGAAGAAAACGCCGACCGCGCCGGTGTCCGCTTCCTCACCGCCACCGGGCAATCCGCCAAGGGCATGTACGAGACCTTCAAGCGCTTCACCGATGAAAGCCTGTTCTCCGCGCGCGGCGCCGACCCCTACGTGCAGTCGCATCCGATGCCGGCCGAACGCGTCGCCGCGCTCGAGGGCATCGCCCGCTCCAGCCGCTTTTGGGACAAGATGGACGATCCGGCGCTGCAGCTGCGCCACGACATGATGCGCGCCAAGACCTCCGGCTTCATGGAGCGGCCCGAAACCGTGTACCGGCGCTATCCGCCCTCCGACACCTCGCTACCCGCCCGCTATGCGCGCGCGATCGCCAGCTATCTGCATGGCGATCCGCGCGCCGCGATCGGGCAGATCGATTCATTGATCCGGAGCGAACCGAACAATCCCTATTTCTACGAGTTGCGCGGCCAGGCGCTGCTCGAAGGCGGCAAGCCCGCGGAGGCGATCGCGCCGCTGCGCAAGGCGGTGACGCTGTCGCACGGTGCGCCGCTGATCGAGATGCTGTTGGGTCAAGCGCTGGTCGCCACCAACAACAAGGCCAACAGCGACGAGGCGATCCGGATTCTGCGTGCCGCGCTGGCGCGCGAGACCGAGGCGCCGCTTGGCTATGCACAACTGGCGATGGCCTATGGCCGCAAAGGCGACTATGCCGAGGCCGATCTGGCGTCGGCGCAAGCGGCGTTCCTGCGCGGCGACAACAAGACCGCGCGCGAGCTGGCCGCCCGCGCCAAGACTCGATTCGCGATCGGCTCGCCGGGCTGGGTCAAGGCCGACGACATTGTCGCAGCCAAGCCGCCGGGGAAAAATTAATCGCTGCACCGCAGAAGTGTCACGACATTCAAAAATTGGGTCGCAAAAGCGGCTTTTCCTTGAAAGCGCCGCGTTCACCTGAGAATTATAAGGTGATCCAAGTCACGGTTCATTCTGGATCGTCATGTTCTTGTTTGAAATTGATGACTGCATAGGTTTTGCTGGGTCATCGGCAACAATGAATTGGAAAGGCGCAATATGGCAGTTGAAAAATCAAAGGGTTCGATTCGCAAGGCAATTACCCGCGTGCTGGCGAGCGGCGTGCTGCTGGCAGTCTACGGACTCAGCTTGATCGCCACGACCGGCGCCGTCATGACTGCCGGCGTCACCGCAGCGCATGCCCAGCGTGGACGCGGTTGGGGTGGGCGCGGCCGTGGACGCGGCTGGGGTGGTCGGGGTCGCGGACGCGGCTGGGGCGGCCCGGGCGTCGGCGCGGCGATCGGCCTCGGGCTCGGCGCGGCGATGGTCGGCGGCGCGATCGCGGCTGGTCAAGCCGAGCGGAACAACGCAGTGGAGTATTGCCTGCAGCGTTACAAATCCTACGATCCGCGAAGCGGCACCTATCTGGGCTATGACGGCAACCGTCACCCGTGCCCATAACAAGATCGGCTTCGAGCGATCGAGCGATCCACTCGAAACCGTGAAGGCGCCTTACGCCGTGTTCCGACTGTGAAAGATTCGGCATAATTGCAAGCCGCGCGGCGGAATCGAACCACGATTCCGGTCGCGCGGCGAAGACTGATGATGACGGTTGATTGGGCGCATTTACCGTTGCCGAGATGACGGGCTAACCGCTCGTACGCAGGCCCGCATAGGCCCCCGCCGCAAGATTGCTGCGCATGGCTGTCAGGACCGACATCTCGCTTGACCCCGGTCAAGACACCCTCCACGACTCCAGATCATGCTGCGCTTTCCCAGCCAGTTTGAGGCTTGCACCCCGCGATCTGGTGCGGCTTCCATCGAACCATCAGGAGTAGATTACCTATGTCCCTTCATATCGGCGACACCGCGCCCGACTTTACCGTTCCCACCACCAAGGGTGAGATCTCGTTCCACGCCTGGGCCGCGGATTCCTGGGTGTTCTTCTTCAGCCACCCGGCCGATTTCACGCCGGTCTGCACCACCGAAATGGGCAGAACCGCCAAGCTCGCGCAGCAATTCGCCGCGCGCAACACCAAGCCGCTCGGCCTGTCGACCGATACGGTGGCGGAGCACCTGAAGTGGATCGACGACGTCAACGATACCCAGAAGACCGACCTGCAATTTCCGATCGTCGCCGACAAGGAGCTCAAGGTCGCCAAGCTCTATGACATGATCCACCCGAGCCAGAGCGATACCGCCGCGGTGCGCTCGGTATTCATCATCGATCCGAAGCACAAGATCCGCCTGACCATGACCTATCCGATGAATGTCGGGCGCAATTTCGATGAGATCCTGCGCGTCATCGACGCGCTGCAGCTGGCCGACCGCGAGAAGGTGGCCATGCCGGCGGACTGGCGTCCCGGCGACAAGGTGATCATTCCGCTGTCGATCACCGGCGACGCCGCGGTCAAGGCCTTCCCGCAAGGCTGGGACGAGCCGCGCCCCTATCTGCGCCTGACCAGCGTCAAGTAGCGCTCCACGCCTGGCCACCTGTTGGCCAGCCGGTTTGATGCCGCCGATTGCGGCTTCGATGCCTTAGGCCTCGAAGCCGCAATGCCTGATGCGCTGCAACATCGATCGCCGGGCCATTTCGGCTGACCGAATCGTGTTCATAAATTACACGTATTCCGTCGGCAGAACCGCTATGCAGGTTCCGAACCGCGTTCGTTTCAGCAAACCCACCTGCCCCAAGGGAATCGCCCATGCCTTCGCTTCGCCTGCTCGCCGCCGCCCTGTTCGCGCTCGCCGCCGTCGGCGCGCCACAGGCCGCCTCGGCGCAACAATTTACCGACGGTCAGCGCGGCCAGATCGAAAGCATCGTCAAGAACTACCTGCTGACCCATCCGGAGATTCTGGAGGAAGTGTCGGCCGAATTGAGCAAGCGCCAGGCCGCCGCCGAGGCCGAAAAGCATCAATCCGCGATCAGCGAGAATGCCAAGACCATCTTCGACTCGCCGCGCGGCGTCACCATCGGCAACAAAAATGGCGACGTCACCCTGGTCGAGTTCTTCGATTACAATTGCGGCTACTGCAAGCGCGCGATGAACGACATGCTGACGCTGATGAAGTCCGATCCCAAGCTGAAGGTCGTGCTGAAGGAATTCCCGGTGCTCGGGCCCGGCTCGGTCGAGGCCGCGCAGGTCGCGGTCGCGGTGCGGATGCAGGATCCCACGGGTGAGAAATATCTCGCCTTCCATCAGAAACTGCTCGGCGGTCGCGGCCAGGCCGACAAGGCCCATGCGATGGCCGCCGCCAAGGAGGCCGGACTCGACATGGCGAAGCTGGAAAAGGATTTCTCCAGCCCCGAAGTGCGCGCCACCATCGAGGAGAATTTCAAGCTCGCCGAAGCGATGGGCATGAACGGCACGCCGAGCTATGTGATCGGCAAGCAGGTCGTGGTCGGCGCGGTCGGCCTCGACACGCTGAAGGAAAAGGTCGGCATGGCCCGCTGCGGCAAGGCGGCCTGCTGAGCATCAGGTCTCGCAAAGTCGGATATGCCACGCAACGTCTGCGCCCGTTTGGGCGCAGGCCGCACGGGCCGCCCGGATCGGTCTATCAAACGCGGGGGGAACTAGAACGATCGGCCTCACCTCGCCGGCGAAGCAGCAATGTGGCCGGCTTGCGGGGCAGGACAGGAGGGTTGATCGCGACCTTCACGGTCGAGCGATCAATCGGGGCGCGCGCTACGACGGAAACTCGGTCTCGGCAACTTGGACCCGGTCGGCATGGAGCGACCACTCCTTGACCCGCTGCTTTTCGCAGAACTTCTTCTTGGCCAGCTCGGTCGCGTCTCCGCTATTAGCAGCCTCGATCTCGAGCAGGCTCTGGCAGATCTCGGCCTGCCTTCCATTCTCTCCGAGAATGTCCTTCATAAACCGCACCACGTAGCGAGCCATGACGCTTCTCCCGGGTGTTACACCATTCGTTGCTCTCATACATAGGTCGTCCTTGACAATAACCTAGACGAACCAGTCGCTGAAGTCGTGATTATTCTTGCCGTTCAACGAGCTCGCCGATGGCTTCGCAAGCGCCGCAAGCTCCAGTCCGGCGCGATGCGCGCGACAGGCCCGACGCAACGCAATAATCATTGGTGATCGCGAGCGAATGGAACAGGGAACTTATCGCCAGGCGATTTCAATAGTCCCTTGAGTCCCGCGGCGCCCGGCCATTGCCCGCGAAACCGGCCGCGGTTCCGGCCCCACCGCCCAGGCCCGCAGCCGCGCCATGAGGGCCCAGCGCGACGACGCCTCCGGTTCGCGGCGCGCGGGTCCACTGATGACCGCAGGTGGGCCGCGTGCAGCAGCAGCGCCCCGAGCTCGGCCAGCCACTCGGTTTGGCCGAAGCCGGCGTGGTTAGACCAACTGACGAGGACGCCCCGCGGCGCCGAGGCCTCGCGGCCAAGCGGGGTGACGCGCAAATTCCGCGCCTTATCCGTGCCTTGGCCTGTCCAGCGGGCGCATCGCGTGAGCCGATTCAACCGCTGTCTGAACGTCTTGAGGCTTCCCCTTCGCCGCGAGGTTACCTATAAACCCCGCAGCTAGGCGATCTCGTCCGAATCCGAGCATCCATCGGCATTTGGATTGGCCCAGGCGGCGCTTCCGCCGCGAACCCATTGCAGACATTGCCGGAAGGCGGGATGCCCAACATCAATCCGAATCCAATTCCACAGACAGTCGGTCCCGAGACAGCCGGTCCCAGGACAGTCTATGTCCTCAATGGCCCGAACCTGAATCTGCTCGGGACCAGGGAGCCGGAGGTCTACGGCCGCGCCACCCTCGCCGATGTCGACAAATTGTGCGCGGAGACCGCGGAACGGTTCGGTCTCACCGCGCTATGCCGGCAATCCAACCATGAAGGCGAGTTGATCGACTGGATCCACGAGGCCCATGCCGGCAAGGCGGTCGGCATCGTGCTCAATGCCGGCGGTTACACCCATACCTCGATCGCGCTGCACGACGCCCTGGTGGCGGTGCAGATCCCGGCCATCGAGGTTCACGTCTCCAATGTTTACGCCCGCGACGCTTTCCGTCATCACTCTTTCATCGCGAAAGCCGCCTTTGCCAGCCTGTGCGGCTTCGGCATCGACGGCTACCGGCTCGCCATTACGGGCCTGGCCGCAAAAATCGGCGCCGGCGCCAAAGCCTGACCCCGCGCCCTTCACCCACCAACGTTTGGATTAAAGAATATGGCCCGCCCGCCTGAAGACAAGCCAGCCGCGAAGCCCAAAGCGACCGATACCAAAGCGGTTGCCGACCACGCGCTGATCCGTGATCTCGCGTTGCTGCTCGACGAGACCAATCTGACCGAGATCGAGATCGAACGCGCCGGGTTGCGGGTCCGGGTCGCCCGCAATGTCAGCATCAACGCTGCGATGCCGGCCGGCTATCAGCCCCCCGGGATCGCGAGCGCCGCGGTGCCGGCGCCGGTCGCCGACATCTCCAAACATCCCGGCGTGGTGCCGTCGCCGATGGTCGGCACGGTGTATTGGGCCTCGGAGCCCGGCGCCAAGCCGTTCGTCGAGGTCGGCAACAAGGTCGCCGCCGGCGAAACGCTGCTGATCATCGAGGCGATGAAGACGATGAATCAGATTCCGTCGCCGCGCGCCGGCACCGTGACCCAGATCCTGGTCGAGGACGGCCAGCCGGTCGAATTCGGCGAACCGCTGGTCGTGATCGAATAACCACGTCTGCGTCGTCCCGAAGCGCCGGCGCTGGCGGCTCGGGACGACATCATGAATCCCAACAGACCGTCCCCTTCGAGGCGCGCGACAGCTCGCAGCTCAGGGCGACGGGAGAAGGCAGAGACGATGTTCGACAAGATCCTGATAGCCAACCGCGGCGAGATCGCGCTCCGGGTGCTGCGCGCCTGCAAGGAACTCGGGATCGCCACCGTGGCGGTGCATTCCACCGCCGACGCCGACGCCATGCATGTCCGGCTCGCCGATGAAAGCGTCTGCATCGGTCCGCCGGCCTCGAAGGACAGCTATCTCAACGTCCCGGCGCTGCTGGCGGCCTGCGAGATCACCGGCGCCGACGCGGTTCATCCCGGTTACGGCTTCCTGTCGGAAAACGCCCGCTTCGCCGAGATCCTCGCCGAGCACAATCTGCATTTCATCGGCCCGAAGGCCGAACACATCCGGCTGATGGGCGACAAGATCGAGGCCAAGCGGACCGCCAAGCGGCTCGGCATTCCGGTGGTGCCGGGTTCCGAAGGCGCGGTTGGCCCCGAAGACGACGCCATGGCGATCGGCCAGGCGATCGGCTTTCCGGTGCTGGTCAAGGCCGCCTCGGGCGGCGGCGGCCGCGGCATGAAGGTGGCGCAGACCGCCGACGACCTGATGCTGGCGCTGTCGACCGCCGGCAACGAGGCCAAATCGGCGTTCGGCGACGCCTCGGTCTATCTCGAGAAATATCTGCAGAAGCCGCGCCATATCGAGATCCAGGTGCTGGGCGACGGCCGCGGCGGCGCGATCCATCTGGGCGAACGCGACTGCTCGCTGCAGCGCCGTCACCAGAAGGTCTGGGAGGAAGGCCCCTCCCCGGTGCTGACAGCGGAGGCCCGCGCCCGGATCGGCGGCATCTGCGCCAAGGCGATGCAGGACATGCAGTATCTCGGCGTCGGCACCATCGAATTCCTCTACGAGGATGGCGAATTCTACTTCATCGAAATGAACACCCGAATCCAGGTCGAGCATCCGGTGACCGAGATGATCACCGGGATCGATCTGGTGCTGGAGCAGATCCGCGTCGCCGCCGGCGGCGACCTGCCCTGCACCCAGGACGAGATCGTGCTCAACGGTCACGCCATCGAATGCCGCGTCAATGCCGAGAGCCCGGTGACGTTCCGACCCTCGCCCGGCAAGATCACCCGCTATCACCCGCCCGGCGGTCTCGGGGTCCGGATCGATTCCGCCGTCTATCAGGGCTATACGATCCCACCCTATTACGACTCGCTGGTCGGCAAGCTGATCGTGCACGGCAAGACCCGCGCCGAATGCCTGATGCGGCTGCGCCGCTCGCTCGACGAAATGGTCGTCGATGGCATCGAGACCACGTTGCCGCTGTTCCGCGCCCTGGTCCGCGAGCCTTCGATCATCGACGGCGACTACCACATTCACTGGCTCGAGCAGTATCTGGCCGCCGGCGATTCCAAGACCGGCTAATCTGCACCGGGCACGAAGCGGCCGACCCGGTATTTCGGCAGCAGATCGTCGGCCTCCTTTGAATGCGGCCGGCCCTTGGTCTTAGTGTCATAGGCCTGGGTGGCTTCCTTGCCGCACCAGGGCTCGATGATCTGCGGCCGCGACGGATGATCCGGCAGATAGGCCGACAGATCATAGACCTGGCCCCGGATCGCCATCCAGCAATCCTGCGGCGTGGCATGTTTGGCCAGCTCAGCCGAAGTGATGTCCCGACTGGCCGAAATCGCCGCCGGCTGTTCGGCATGCGGCGACAGCACATCGCCGGCCCAGAACGCCAGCACCATCACCCAAAACAAGCTCGTGGTCGCCAGATATAATTTGCGCATCATCTGAACTCGAAGTTTTCGTAGTGGATGTGTTGGGCGGTGACGCCGCGCGCCCGCAACGCGGATTTCAGCGCGGCAATCAGCCCGGGCGGTCCGCACAGATAGCATTCGACGCCTGACAGTTTCGTGGCCGGCGGCAATAGCCGCTCCAGATCCGGCAGGGCGTCGCCGGTCGCCACCACCTGCAGCGAAAGCCTCGGATCGGCCGGAGCGATGGCGCGCAAATCCGGCAGGAACGCCGCGTCGGCCTCGTTGCGGCACAGATAGATCAAGGTGGTCGGGCCGCCGATCCGACCGGCGTTCAACAGCGCGACGAACGGGGTGACCCCGATCCCGCCCGCCACCCAGAGCTGCGGCGCCGAGCTGGTGCCGAGCAGCCCGCCGAACCCGCCCATCACCCGCGCCGCGACCCCCGGCTCGACCAACATCATCCGCCCGGTGCAATCGCCCAGCGCCTTGACGCCGACATGCAGCACCTGGTCGGCATCGATCGCGCTGACGGTGAACGGATGGAATTCGCCGCAGCCGCGATATTTCGGGCCGTTGTGAAGCGCGACCAGCACGAATTGACCGGTGCCGACCTCAATCGGATCGCCCAGCGGACGCAGCGCGATCTCGACCACGCCGGCCGCGATCTGCCGTGCCGAGGCAACAATGTAGGGCCGCGCCGCCAGCCCGAGATCGCCGCGCAGCAGCCGCCAGGCCAGGATCAGTCCCACCACCGCCATGATCGGCAGCACCGGCTCGTCGATGCCGAGCAGGACCAGATGGCCGAGGCCGAGCAGCACCCCGACCGCCAGCATGGCGTGCAGCCAGCGCCACGGACCATAGGGAATGCGACGGACAAAGCTGAGCGCCAAGCCCAGCATCAGCGCCAGCAGCCCCAACCAGCCGGTCCAGACCGGCCAGCTCTCGGTCAATGGCGACAGCGTCGCCCAGGCGATCGCAGGCGAGGTCGACAGCCCATTGGCGGCCAGCGCCAGCGGATGCAGCAGCAACAGCACATAGGCAACCACCCCGGTGCCGTGATGCCAGCGATACATCCGCTCCAGCCCGCCGAGCCAGCGCGCCAGCCGCGGCTCGCGCAGCATCAAGGCCAGGCTCACCAGCAGCAATCCGGTGCCGAGCCAGCCGACGATGATGCCGGCGGCGCGCATCGGCGCCAGCCCCTCCGGATAGGCCCAGACCACGAACCCGATCGGCACTGCAACCGTGAGCAGCGGAATCGACCAAAAGCCCAGCCTGGATCGCAGCCCCGCCACCAGCTCAATTCCTTTGCGGCGGTGAAGGCTTGAGGTGCTCGCAAAAATCCCATTGCGAATCCGGGGGCTTGAGGCGGCGTTCGACGGCGCGCATCACCATCAGGGCATGATGCTGTCTGCGGTAGACCTCGCACGACCGGTAATCCGTAAAGCCGCGCACCCGCGCCTGATGGTCGATCCGCTCCTGCGGGCTCATTAATTGCCAGCCCCTGGTGTTGCCCTCATCGGCCCGCCACGGCCGGGCAGACGCGACGTCCGCGGAGCCGAGCAGGAGGGTCGCGATCAGGACCACGGCCGAAACGTTTCGGATATCGATTGTGGCGACCACGGGGCACTCCTTTGCGGCTCGCACCGTCGGCGCAGGACGGCATTGCCGCCATACGCCTATCGGCTATTGTGGCTTCAGATATAAATTACGGCCAACGGAACCAATGTTCGATCAGATTATTGATAGGTGATTTTTGCAGACGATCTTGCTGGGATGGGCTGGTTTTGCTGACGACTTTGAAGGTGCGCGGTGACGGTTGATCGCGCGCGTGAACGTGGCCTTGTCCAGATCGCCCTCCTTGCCCTTGCCTTCGCAGTGCTTGTCGCGGTCAGCATCGGGTCGGTCTACTGGCTGGAGCAGGCTCGCGAGGATAGCGCGTGGGTCGCGCACACGCTTGAGGTTGAGAACCAGATTTCCCTGACCCAGCTGCAGATGCGCCGCGCCGAGAGCGCCGAGCGCGGATTTGTCCTGACCTCGCAGAGCGAGTTCATGGATGAATTCCAGGATGCCTCAGAGCAGATCATGCCGCTGCTGCAGCAGTTGCGGGGGCTGGTTCAAGACAACGACGTGCAGCGCCCGTTGATTGCCGAAGTGGTCGACCTCACCGAGAAGCGGCTGGCGCAATTTCGGCAAGTGCTGCAACTGGCGAAGGAGAACAAGATCGCCGAGGCCAACGCGATCATCCGCGACGCCACCGGCCGTGACGCGATGAGCAGGATTCGCGACCTCACCGCCGATATGCGCACCGAAGAGCAGCGGCTGTTCACGGTTCGCACCGACGCGGCCGACCGCAGCCAATCGCTGGCCTCGATCGTCACCACCACCGGCTCGGGGCTGGTGCTGGTGCTGGCTGGCGTCTCGATCTTTCTGGTGCGGCGCTCGGCCCGCGCCCGCGACGAGGCCGAGGGGCAATTGCGTGACAACAACCTCAACCTCGAAGCCACGGTCGACGAACGCACCTCCGATCTGCGCGAGGCCAATGAGGAGATCCAGCGCTTCGCCTATATCGTCAGCCACGACCTGCGCTCGCCGCTGGTCAACATCATGGGCTTCACCAGCGAGCTCGAGGAATTGCGCGGCGACATCTTCCGGCGGATCGCCACGCTGGCGCGTGCCGCGGCGCCGCAGGCGATCGACGCCAGCCTGGACGATCAGGGCCAGCCGCTGCTCGACGAGGCCGACAAGCAGCTGTCGCAGGATTTCACCGAGGCGCTCGGCTTCATCAAATCATCGATCGGCAAGATGGACCGGCTGATCAGCGCCATCCTCAACCTGACCCGCGAAGGCCGGCGCGAGTTTCAGCCGGTGCAGATCGATACCCGCGAATTGATCGAGAACATCGCCTCCACGGTGGCGCATCAGGCCGCCGAAGCCGAGGCCGAGATCCGGATCGAGCCGTTGCCTGAGATCGTCAGCGACCGCCTCGCCCTGGAACAGATCTTCTCCAACCTGATCGACAACGCGCTGAAATATCTCAAGCCGGGGGTTCCCGGCGATATTTCGATCCGCGGCCATCAGCGGCTGGGCTTTGCGATCTTCGAGGTCGCCGACAATGGCCGCGGTATCGACCCCAAAGACCACCAGCGCATCTTCGATCTGTTCCGCCGCGCCGGCACCCAGGACAAGCCCGGACAGGGCATCGGCCTGGCCCATGTCCGCGCCTTGGTGCGCCGACTCGGGGGCACCATGTCGGTGGCCTCGGAACTTGGTCGAGGCAGCACCTTCACCATCACCCTGCCGGCAAAATGGACGGCCTCCAAACGGGATAAACGCGCATGAGTAACCCAGTAACGATCATCATGATCGAGGACGACGAGGGCCACGCCCGGCTGATCGAACGCAACATCCGCCGCTCCGGCGTCAACAACGAGATCATTCCGTTCACCAACGGTACAGCCGCGCTGGACTACCTGTTTGGCGCCGATGGCAGCGGCATCGCCCATAAGGACCGCGCGCTGTTGATTTTACTCGACCTCAATCTGCCGGATACCAGCGGGATCGACATCCTGCGGCGGGTGAAAGACAACGACCACCTCAAATGCACCCCCGTCGTGGTGCTGACGACCACCGACGACGCCCACGAAATCAAGCGCTGCTACGAATTGGGGTGTAACGTCTACATCACCAAGCCGGTGAATTACGAAAGCTTCGCCAACGCGATTCGCCAGCTCGGTTTGTTCTTCTCCGTGATCCAGGTCCCAGCCGCCAACTCATGACCGCAGCCAAACCCACCCTGCTTTATATCGACGACGACGAAGCGCTCGGCCGGCTGGTCACGCGCGGCTTGCAGCGACATGGGTTTAGTGTCGAACACGTCCTCAGCGGCGAAGCCGGCATCGAACGGCTGCGCCACGGCGGCATCGACGTGGTCGGTCTCGACCAATACATGCCCGGCCTCGACGGGCTGGAAACCCTGGAGCAGATCCAGACCCTTGCGGATCCGCCGCCGGTGGTGTTCGTCACCGCCTCGCAGGATTCCAAGATCGCGGTGACCGCCTTGAAGGCCGGCGCCGCCGACTATCTGGTCAAGGACACCCAGGGCGACTTCGTGCCGCTGCTGCAGGTTGCGGCCGGCCATGCGTTGCAACAGGCGCAGATCCGCAAAGCCCGCGACGAGGCTGAGGCCGAGGTTCGCGCCTCGCGCGACCGCTACGCCGCGCTCGCCGCCGAGCGCGAGATGCTGCTGCGCGAGGTCAATCACCGCGTCGGCAACTCGCTGCAGATCATCGCCTCGCTGCTGCATCTGCAGGCCTCTTCCAGCAAGCAGGAGGAAGTCAAGGCGGCGCTGACCAACGCCATGGGCCGGGTCGCCGCGGTGGCGCAGGTGCATCGCCGGCTCTACACCTCGCACGACCTCAAAAGCGTGATGCTGAATCAATATCTCGAGGCGCTGCTGGAAGATCTGCGGCGCTCCGCCGAAGGCAACCGGATGTCGCGGCTGACGCTGAAGGCCGAGGCCGTGGAGATCGATCCCGACCGCGCGGTGGCGATCGGCATCATCGTCAACGAGCTGGTGATGAACGCGGTGAAATACGCCTACCCCGACGGCGCCGGCCCGATCCACGTCGAACTGTCCGCTCAAGGCGACGAGCTCGCACTGGCGATCACCGATGATGGCGTCGGCCTCAACGTCAAGATCAATCCGCAATCCACCGGCATGGGCCAGCGCATCGTCAACGCGATGGCGACCAAGCTGGATGCCAGCGTCGAGCGCGATCCCGGTCATACCGGCACGCGAATCGTGCTGCGGTTTCGCCGGATCAATGCGCCGGCACCGACGATGGCGGTGGCGAATTAGCACCGCTCGCCCTACCGCGATTGCGCGCCGCCCGGTGCTTTGCAGGCGCATCCAGTCGACTGGTACGCTCCCGGCGCAGGTCAGCCGACGCAGCAATGATCGACCTTCCCTATTCCGGAGAGCTGTGATTTTTCACCTCATCTTCAGCCTGCCCTGGCTGCTCGTCGCCACCCGGTTCATCTGGCCGTTGCAACTGCCGCTCTCCATCAAAATCGTGGTGGCGGCCGTACTGTTGGTGGGCTCGCAATATCATCTATGGAGCCGGCTCTCATCGGGCTCGGTGTTCGCGCCCGAATTTCCCCGCGCCGCGGTGATTCTTTTCAATTGGGCATTCGGCGCCATCGCGTTTCTCGCGCTGTTGCAGATCGTGCTCGACGGCGCAACGCTGCTGGCGATGCTGGTCCATGGCGGCAGCGTGAGCGTGCCTGACGAGGTACGTTATGCGATGGCCGCCGTCGCCGCCGGCCTGGCGGCGATCGGCGTCCATCAGGCGATACGGCTGCCGCCGGTCAAAGACATCGAAGTCGGCATCGCCGGCCTGCCGCCGCAATTCGACGGCTACACCATGCTGCAATTGACCGATCTGCACATCAGCCGCCTGTTCCCTGCGTCATGGACCCGGGCAATGGTCGCGCGGGCGAACGCCCTTGGCGTCAACCTGATCGTGATCACCGGAGACCTGATCGACGGCCCCATCGCGGCGCGCAGCGCAGATGTCGCGGCGCTGGCCGACCTGCGCGCGGCGGATGGCGTGTACATGATCCCCGGCAACCATGAATATTTTTTCGATTACCCCGCATGGATGGATTACTTCGCCGCGATGGGCATGCGCCTGCTCGCCAACGATCACGCGGTGATCGATCGTGACGGCGGCGAGCTGGTTCTCGCCGGTGTCACCGACCTGTCGGCAGCCCACACCCGCCACCCCGCCCCGGATCTCGCCGCCGCCCTGCTAGGCGCACCCAAAGACGCACCGATCATCTTGCTTGACCATCAACCGAAGAACGCACCGCGCGCCGCCGCGCGCGGCGTGGCGCTGCAACTATCGGGACATACCCATGGCGGGATGATCCTCGGGCTCGACCGGCTCGCCGCCCGCGCTAATGGCGGATTCATTTCGGGTCGCTACGCGATCGACGGGATGACGCTTTACGTCAATAACGGCACCGCGCTGTGGCCCGGTTTCGCGCTGCGTCTCGGGCGCCCGTCAGAGCTGACGCGGATCAGGCTGCGCCCAGCAATCTGATTGAACCGCTGCGCGGCCGCACCGGATGCGAGCATCCAGACGATCTGCGGCACCCGGCCAGTCGAGCCTCCACCTCGTGTTGCGACTCACCTGATCGAGGCGCAGAACATTTGCGGGCTACCGACTAACTTTTGATCTTCCTCGATCTTCTCGAAAGAACTTTTCGAAAGTCGGGATGCCTTCTTAAGAATCATGCTCTAGAAACGGGTTTGCGCTGCTTGCCATTTACGCAGCGGTCGGGCAGCTTCCGCCGCGCCGGCTGGCTGCAGCGAACGCGCCAGTTGCAAATCATTCTCACCCGGGATAATTGCATTGGTATCGCCCGTCCTGCGATCGTCGAGCCCGACCTACATCATCCACAACCATGCCCTGCCACCATGCCGAGGGCTCCCGGCGATGAGTGCTCTCCACGGCCAGCCGGCCGCGCCGGCGCCCTTGCGCGCTGGGGAATTGCCGAGGCCGTCGTGATCGAACCTGTTCTGCTGCTGGGCATTCCCGTCGACTTCATCCTGTTTACGCTGACGCTGATCGGATGCGCGACCTTTCACCATTATACGCTGCCGATTGCGCTCACGGGCCTGGCCACCATCACCGCCTACAAGCTGATTTTCACCGGTTTCAAATACGGCGTGGGGTTGATCGGTCTTGCCCATCACATGGAGCATGAGTGGGTCACCCTGGCCAATCTGTTCCTGCTGCTGACCGGATTCGCGCTGCTCTCGGCGCATTTCGAGAAGAGCCACATCCCCCAGGAAATGCCGGCGCTGCTGCCGGACGATTGGAAGGGCGGCATCGTTCTGCTCGGAATGGTGTTCTTCATGTCAAGTTTTCTTGACAACATCGCGGCGGCCCTGATCGGCGGCACGGTGGCGCGCCATGTCTTTCAGGGTCGGGTCCATATCGGCTACCTCGCGGCGATCGTGGCGGCTGCCAATGCCGGCGGCGCCGGCAGTGTGGTCGGCGACACCACAACCACGATGATGTGGATCGGCGGCGTCAGCCCGCTCAGCGTGGTCGAGGCCTACATTCCCGCGCTGGTGGCGCTGATGGTGTTCGCGGTGCCGGCATCGATCACGCAGCATCGCTATTCGCCGATCATCAAGAACCCGCCGAGCGGACTGAGGATCGAGTGGATCCGTGTCGGCATCGTCGCGGCTATTCTGATCGCGGCTCTGCTGGCCAATGTCACCGCAAATCTGAAATTTCCGGCGCTGCTCGACACCGTCCCGGTGCTTGGCCTCACGGTCTGGAACGTGCTGCTGTTGACGACGCCGCTGCGCCGGCCGGACTGGGAACTGATGCCCCAGACTATCAAGGGAACGGTTTTCCTGCTGGCCTTGGTCACCGCGGCCTCGATGATGCCGGTCGAACAATTGCCGACCGCGAGCTGGCAGACCGCGCTTGGTATCGGCTTTGTATCTGCCGGCTTCGACAATATCCCGCTGACCGCCCTGGCGCTCAAACAGGGCGGCTATGATTGGGGCTATCTGGCCTATGCGGTGGGCTTCGGCGGGTCGATGATCTGGTTCGGCTCGTCTGCGGGCGTGGCCTTGACCAACATGTTTCCCGAGGGCAAGTCGGTGTTCCGTTGGCTGCGCCACGGCTGGGCCATTCCGATCGCCTATTTCGTCGGCTTCTTCGCCCTGCTCGTGCTGGTCGGCTGGAATCCGGAGCGGTTGACGATGCTGGTGAAATAACTCCGGTGATGCGGCCAAAGCCCGCCCGGGCTTTGGATCTGCGCTGCCTTAACGGGCTGTTGGAAAAGAGAACAACGCTCTCGATCCGATTGCTCTTAGTGCTCGCCGTGAGTCTGATGTGTTCGTGCCGAGAACGATTTTTTCAACAGCCTGCTAAGGCGCGCTCGCCAGTGACCGGCGCTGTTTGGCGACATTGCTGGCCGTGACCGGCGCGGCGGCATTGCCCCATTGGTTGCGGATATAGGTCAGCACCGCCGCGACCTGGGCATCGTTGAGCCGCCAGTCGAACGCCGGCATCGCCGGCCCCGTCGGCTTGGTCGCGGTCGCAACCGCACGGCTTCCATGCAGCACCAGCCGCGTCAGCGTGGTCGGATCCTCGGACTGCACCAGCGCGCTGCCGGCAAGTCGCGGGAACAGATGGGCCTCGCCGATTCCATCGTCCTTGTGGCAGACCGCGCATGAATCCTTGAAGATCGCAGCCCCGGCCCGCATCGCATTGTTGCTGGCCGCGACGGCAACGGGCGCAGCCTTGACCGCGCCGAGCCCGCTATCCTTCAAATACGTCGCGATCGCCGCGATATCCGCATCCGGCATGTGCGAGGTGGAGTGCCGGATCGCCTCGGCCATCGGCCCCGACGCCAGCGTCCAGCTGTTGCTGCCCGTCTTCAGATACTGGACCACCTCGTCCTTGGTCCAATTGCCGATGCCGCTGCGCGGATCATTGGTGAGGTTGGGCGCGTACCACCCCTGCAGCGTCCCGCCCGCCAGCGCGGCCGCGGCCTTGTCGCCGCCCAGCAGCGTCTTCGGCGTATGACAGGTGCCGCAATGCGCCGGACCCTGCACGATATAGGCGCCGCGATTCCATTCGGCGGATTTGTGCGGATCGGGCCGATAGTGGCCGGGCGTGAAATTCAGCCAATTCCAGCCCAGCATCGCCAGCCGGATATTGAGCGGGAACGGCAATTGATTGGAGACCACGGCGTTGCTGACCGGCTCCACGGTGGCAAGATAGGCGCGGATGGCCAGCACGTCGTCGTCGGTCATCTTGGTGTAAGCCGGATAGGGCATCGCCGGATACAGCCGCTTGCCGCCCTGGCCTCGCCCCTCGCGCAGCGCGGAGAGGAATTCGGCATCGGTCATGTTGCCGATCCCGGTCTGCCGATCCGGCGTGATGTTCGCCGCAACGATCGTGCCGAACGGCGTGGCGAGCGGCAGTCCGCCGGCGAACGGCTTGCCGCCCGGCGCGGTATGGCACCCGCCGCAATCGCCGAGCACCGCCAGCGCGCGACCGCGTTCGATACGGTCGAAACTTTGGCTGTCCTGCGCGGCGGCGGGAGCTGCGACGACCGCCAGCAGCGCGGCGACGGCGAGAGATGAGCGCATCATCGGCTTCACACCAGCGGTCCCGGGTTTTTGAGGTAGCGATTCTTGATCGCGTCGGCGGTCCAATAGGCCAGCGCGCCGACCGTATCGGTCGGGTTGTAGCCGTGGTTCTGCGGAAACACCGAGGCGCCGCCGGGCACGAACACGTTGTGGACGTCCCAGCTCTGACAGTAGCGGTTGACCACGCTGTTGGCGGGATCGGCGCCCATCACCGTGCCGCCGGTGTTGTGGGTGGTCTGATAGATGTTGACGTTATACGGCCCCTTGCGCGGGCTCGCCTTCATCTCGACCGGATCCATCGCGCGCGCGATCTCGGCAAGGCGCGCGGTGAGATAGGCCGACATCTTCAATTCATTGTCGTGGAAGTCGAACGTCATCCGCATCAATGGCCGGCCAAGCCGGTCCTTGTAGGTCGGATCGAGATCGAGATAGCAGTCTTGATAGCTGTAGGAGCTGCCGTGGGTCGAGAGATTGAAGGCGCTCTGATAAGTTTCGGCGGTCGCCTTCTTCCAGGCCGCGCCCCATTTTGGCGTCCCCTCCGGCACCGGCCGGGTCGAGATCGGCCGGGCGCCGGTCTGGCCCGCGCCCATATAGCCGCCGCCGACAAAGCCGAGCCCGCTATGGTCGAAATTGTCGCCATTGTAATCGTCGATGATCATGCCGTGGGCGCCGGTGGCGATGAACGGATTGAGGATCTTGTCCTTCAGGATCAGGCTGACGCCCGACGTGGTCTGATAGGCGTAGTTGCGCCCGACCACGCCCTGCCCGGTGGCGCCGTCATAGGGTTTGCCGATGCCGGACAACAGCATCAGCCGGACATTGAACAACGAGAAGGCGCAGACCAGCACGATGTCAGCGGGCTGCTCCCATTCCACACCTGACGTATCCACATAGGTGACGCCGGTGGCGCGTTTGCCGGTGGAATCCAGATTGATCTTGGTGACTTCGGAGTCGGTCTGCGCGGAAAAATTGGGGAATCGCATCAAGGCCGGCAGCACGCAGGTCTGCGGGCTGGATTTGGCGTAATTGCCGCAGCCGAAGCGTTCGCAGAAGCCGCAATAAGTGCACTGCCCGAGCTTGACACCGAGCGGATTGGTATAGGCCTCGCTCATATTCGAGGCCGGCTGCGGAAACGGCGTGTGCCCGGTTTTCCGCGCAGCCTCGGCGAACAGCGTGGCGGCGAGCCCCTGTTTCAGCGGCGGGTTCGGATAGTCCGACGAGCGCCAGCCCTCGAACGGATTGCCGCCGGGCTGCACCGTGCCCTTGAGGTTACCGGCCTTGCCGGAGGTGCCGCAGAGCTTTTCGAAGCGGTCGTAATAGGGCTCCAGCTCGTCATAGCTGACCGGCCAATCCTGGATCGTCATGTCGCCGGGCAGCGCATCCTTGCCGTAGCGTTCCTCGAGATGGCTGCGCAGCTTGAAATCAGTCGGCAGGAAGCGCCAGGTCTGACCGTTCCAATGGACGCCGGCGCCGCCGACGCCATTGCCGGGAAGAAAGCCCGAAAAGCTGCGGATCGGCAGCGCCGATTGGCTGGCATTGTTGCGGAAGGTCAGCGTGTCCTGCTGCGGCCGCAGAAACAGATCGAGCCGCACCGCGTAGCGCAATTCGTCCTGCGCATAGGCCGGCGGAAAGTCGGTCGCGGTGTCGCGCCACGGGCCCCGTTCGATCGCCACCACGTCGAGGCCGGCTTTCGCCATCTCATAGGCCAGGATTGAGCCGGTCCAGCCGAGCCCGACGATCACCACGTCCTTGCGGGGAAGTTTGCGTGCCATTGTCCTACTCCCGCACGGTCCAGTCGGACCGCCCCATGATGCTCACCGGCGGCAGCGGGTAGGCCTCGTTATGATGATCAACCCAGTCGCGATAGTCGTAGCGCGCGCCCGGAAATCCGACGAGCTTCCAGCCGGCCATGTCGCGATTGCCGCCATAGACCGGATCGGCAAAGAAGCCTTCCTGGGTGTTCTGCAGCAGCAGGGCAAAGAATTCGGCGGATTTGACGCCCTTGAGCACGATCGAACCCGACTCCAGCCCGCTCAGCACCTTGTCCTGATCGGCCGGCGCGAGATCGCGAAATGATTTATCGGCGAATGTGATGCCGACATAGTCTGCCAGCGCCTTCAGCCCGGCCCGGTAGCGCGCCGCGGGGGAGCCCGGCATTTGAAACGCCTGGGACGCGGCGCCGGCCATGAAGGGCGGCTGGGTGTAGAGGCCCGCGGCATGGCCATAGGGACCGGCCAATTGCCGATCGATATAGACGGCGCAACCGGCCTCCTTGCCGCCGGGACCCCTGTCGTCGGGAGGAATCAGGCGATCGACCACGGCTTCGACCAGTGCGGCCTCTTGCGCCGTGAAGAACACCCAGGGCCCCGGACGCACCTGGATCGGCGGCGTCGCGCTGCCGGGATCCCAGGGCATCCTGCCCCCGACGGTGCGCGCAAAGACGGGCGTCGCGCCGACGACCATGAGGGCCGCGGTCGAGGTGAGCAGCGAACGGCGAGATAGGCTTGGCAAGGCGGCATGATCCACCGTGAGGACCCTCTTGATTGGCCCGGCGGCAATTTGTCGCGCCGGCGCAGACAGCTATGGGGTATCTCACACCAATTGTCTCCAACCCTATTTTTTATCCGGACGGGAACAAAACCCCTGCTCGTTAAACTACGGGCGTGCGGCGTTGTCGCCGCGACCGCACAGGCATGGTAGGTTGAGTGATGAGTTCACGCGACTCCGCATCGTCCGAGATCACGCCCGAAGTGCTGCTACGCGCCTATGCGTGCGGCATTTTTCCGATGAGCGAGAGCGTCGACGATCCGACCCTGTTCTGGGTCGAGCCGGAGCTGCGCGGCATCATTCCGCTGCGGGGCTTCCACATCGCCTCGCGACTGGCCCGCACGGTGCGCTCGGACGCCTTCACCGTCACCGTGAACCGGGATTTCAAGGCGGTGATCGATGGCTGCGCGGCGCCGCAGCCGGATCGCGACGACACCTGGATCAACCGCCGAATCCGCGAGCTCTATACCGAGCTGCACCGGATCGGCCACTGCCACAGCGTCGAGGTCTGGCAGGACGGCGACCTCGCCGGCGGGTTGTATGGCGTCAGCCTCGGCCGGGCGTTTTTCGGCGAGAGCATGTTCCATCGCGCCCGCGACGCCTCAAAAGTCGCGCTGGTGCATCTGGTGGCGCGGCTGATCGCCGGCGGCTATGTGCTGCTCGACACCCAGTTCGTCACCGAACATCTGCGTTCGTTCGGCGCTGTCGAAGTGCCGCGGCAGCGCTATCGCAAGATGCTGGATGCCGCGCTGAAAGGCATGGCGGCATTCGATGTGCTGCCGGTCGACGCACCGGTCAGTGGCGCCGACGCCTTGGCGATCATCGCGGGCAACGAAAAATAACCTGGATCAAAAATCAGGCGTCCTTCCGAGCGCCTGCAGCATGAGCTGCATGCAGATCGGGAGTCTCGAACCAATTACTGCCGGAATGCCGGGAACGGATTGGGCGGCGCCGCCGAGCGCTGCCTTGGTCGCGGCTTCGGGGCTGGCGCCGGCGCCGGCGTATCGGGCTGCGCGGCGGCCACGGCGTTCTCCGGATTTTTGCAGTCGGTCAGCCAAATATCGTAAATCGGGTGCTCGACGCCGTGCAGGCCGGGACTGGCGGCGAACATCCAGCCGGAGAAGATCCGCTTCACTTCGCCCTGCAGCGTGATCTCGTCGACCTCGACAAAGGCGTCGGTGTTGGCGGCCTCGGTCGCCGGCCGCGTATAGCAGGCGTCGGTCTTCACCCGCAGCGCGCCGAATTGCACGGTCTCGCCGATGTCGGCGTCGAAATTGATGATCCGGCCGGTGATCTTGTCGAGGCCGGAGAAACTCGCCTTCTTGTTGACGATCTTCTGCGCCGGCGGTTCGGTGACGATCTCGTCGCCAGGTTGCAGCGTCGCGGCGGTCGGCGGTGCGGCGTCGGGCGTTGCGGCACCGGGTGTTGCGGGCTGCGGCTGGCCTTTGGGTTGGCGCTGGCCCGGCGGCAGGCCGGGCAGCGGATTGACGGCGGCGCTGGCCGGCGGATTCTGCGGAATGATGGTGGTACCGGGCGGCGGCGGCAACGGCTGCGATTGCACGGCACCCGGCAGCGGGGCGCCCTGTCCCGGGGCCAGTCGATTCGGCGCCGGCAGCAGCCGACCGCGCTGCGGCAGATCCGGCACTTCCTCTTCGTCGTCGGGCGGATATTCGTCGCGCGGAACACTGCCCGGCGGACGCGGCGCCGGATCGGAAAAAATATTCCCGATCTGCGCGCGCGCAGGCGGCGCGACGGCAACCAACGAGGCGGCAAGCAGGGCCGCTAGGGCCGTTGAGGTAACAATCCGACTCATGGGGTTCGAAACATTCCGCGCGGCGTCAAATCGACGAATCAGGCTCGCGACATTGTACAAAATTAGGCCGCTCGCGTTCGTCCTCCGGTTAACACGGCGAATACGGCGGGGAAAGGGCGATCGGACGCGCCGCATCGCCGGCCATGGTCAGTCCGGCACTGGTCAGGCAGCGCCGCAGCTGAAATAATCCACCAAGTCATCGGCGCGGACCAAGTCCGAAACCGCCGCAATCATCCGGATCGAACCGGAATAAATGGGGAAACGTCAGGCATGAGCGATCGTATTCGGCTCGATGGCAGGGTCGCGCTGGTCACTGGCGCGGCCGGGGTGATCGGGACCGCGACCATGATGCTTCTGGCCGCGCGCGGCGCGCGGCTGGTCGCGGTGGATCGCGACCAGCGCCAGCTCGCGGCGGCGGTCGCCGACCTGCCGGCCTCCGCAAAGGCGGTGGCGCTGACCGCCGATGTCACCCAGGAAGCCGAGGTCGAAGCCTATGTCCGCGCCGCGATGGAAAGCTTCGGCGCGATCGACGTGTTCTATAACAATGCCGGGATCGAGGGCGACATTAAGCCGATCGTCCGCACCTCGCTGGAGGCGTTTCGCCGGGTGCTCGACGTCAATGTGGTCGGGGTATTTCTCGGCCTCAAACATGTGCTTCCGGTGATGCTGACGCAGAACGCCGGCAGCATCATCAACACCGCCTCGATCGCCGGACTGATCGGCTCGGCCGATATTGCGCCCTACAGCGCCAGCAAGCACGCGGTGATCGGGTTGACCAAAAGCGCGGCGCTGGAATGCACCGGCACCGACGTGCGGGTCAATTGCGTCTGCCCCGGCCTGATCGACAGCCGCATGCTGAGTTCGATCATCCAGGGCCGCAATCCTCGCAGTGAAGCGGTTCCGAACGAGAAGATCGTCGAGCGGATCCCGGCGCGGCGCCTCGGCCACGCAGCCGAAGTCGCCTCCGTGGTGGCGTTCCTCGCCTCCGACGAGGCGAGCTATGTCACCGGTTCGGCCTACACCGTCGATGGCGGACGCACCGCGAGCTAACCTCCGTGTCGACAACGAGCTTCGTCGCCAAATCAACTCATCGCCAAGCCACGCTCCAACAAACAACAGGTGCAACAATGCCCGCGATCCTCGATCCCGACGCCGCCGCCGTTTTCAAGGCCTTTCAGGAAGCCGGCCGTCCGGCCTATGAAGACCTCACCGCGCAGGAGGCGCGGGACTTTTATCTGGCCGCGCGCCTGATCAGCAATCCGGAGCCGGCCGAACTGGCTTCGGTGCAATCGACCTCGATCCCGGGCCCCGCCGGCGAGATCCCTGCCCGCATCTACACGCCGAAGACGCTGCGCCAGAGCGACGGCGTGGCGCCCGCGCTGGTGTTCTTTCACGGCGGCGGCTGGGTGATCGGCGATCTCGAGACCCACGACGTGGTCTGCCGCGCGCTCGCCGATGACGGGCAATTGATCGTGATCTCGGTCGACTACCGGCTGGCGCCGGAGCACAAATTTCCCGCCGCGATCGACGATGCGATGGCGGCAACGGCGTGGATCGCGGATCATGCGGCGCAGCTCGGGATCGACGCCACGCGGATCAGCGTCGGCGGCGACAGCGCCGGCGGAAATCTGGCCGCAGTAGTGGCGATCGCCGCGCGCGACAATGGCGGGCCATCCCTGGCGGGCCAGGTCCTGATCTATCCCGCCACCGATTTCGCCATGACCCATCCCTCGCACAGCGAGCCGGAGACCAGCGTGCTGCTGACTCATTCGGTGATCAGATGGTTTCGCGATCACTATCTCACCGGCGCCGCCGATATTCACGATTGGCGTGCATCCCCGGCGCGGGTGGACAATCTCGCCGGGCTGCCCCCGGCGATCGTGCTCACTGCCGGCGCCGACCCGCTGCGCGATGAAGGTGACGCCTATGCCGGACGTCTGGCGGACGCCGGCGTGGCGGTGACGCACCGCCATTTTCCGGGCCAATTCCACGGCTTCTTCACCATGGGAAAACTATTGCCGCAGGCCGGTGTCGCGGTGCGCGAGATCGGCGCCTGGCTCAGGGCGCTGGGATGATCGCGGCGGAGCGAACGATCGGCGCGACGAAGCCGCGGAATTGCCTCCGCGGCTTCGCTGCAAGTTGGATGTTATCGATTACGGACAGGCGTGACGATTGCCGTCATAGCCCAGATAGGTCCCCGAAGACGGGTCGTAGGACTTGAAGCGCTGCGAGCAATAAGCGTCGTCAGACGACTGCTGCTCCGCACGGCTGTTGGCAATCGCGCCGCCAATCAAGGCGCCCGCGGCGAGCCCGCCAATTGCGGCACCGGGTCCCCAGCCGTAGCGATCGCGATTCCAGCCACGGTGATGATAGCCGCCGCGGTAATAGCCGTGATGGCCGCGCCAACCACGGTGACCGCGCCAACGCACATTCTGCACCGTCGCGCCGGATGCATCGGATGCAGTCGCCGCCTGAAGCGGCGTCATCGGCGCCGCAGCGGCAGGCTGCAGCGAGGCGAACGACATCGCGCCCATCATGGCGGCTGCGGTGATCAGTTTCGGAAAATGCATTGAGTGCTCCTTTTCGTTCAAGTGCTGGACCAACAGGTCCAACGGAGCAGCGTTCCAAAAATGACAGGGTTTTAATGTCGCCTCGAGCTAGCAACGAAGCCGACCGTTGTGGGAGTCGATTGCCGACGGCGCCTTGACGATGCATGATCCCGCCATCGTTGCCATGCCATATCGTTGCGATGTCAGGCTCGACCACTGTCGACGAGGACGCCGATGACCCAGCAATACGGAACCCCGGCCAAGACTTTCCACTGGCTGATCGTGGCATTGCTGGCGATCCAATATCCGATCGGATGGCTGATGCCCGATATTCATCGCGGCGACCAACCCGGCAGCGCGATGATGTTCCACCTCTCATTCGGCCTGACCATCCTGGCGGTCATGACGCTGCGGCTGTTGTGGCGATTGACGCATCGGGTGGCGCCGGAGCCCTCGCTGCCGCCATGGCAGCGCCGCAGCGCGGAGGCGGTGCATGGGCTGCTATATCTCTTGGTGCTGGCGACCACGCTCACCGGCTGGCTGTTCGCGTCGTTTCGCGGCTGGAGCATCAGCTATTTCGGCCTGGTGCCGTTCCCGATGCTGGCGTCGGGAAACCCGGCCTATAACCGCGCGATCGACGGCCTGCACCAGGCCGCCGAATGGACGCTGCTGATCGTGATCGGCGCGCATATCGCCGCGGCGCTGATCCACCGCTTCTATTATCGCGATCGCGTGCTGCAGCGGATGCTGCCGGGCTGATGACGCCACCATGCCTCACGGCATGTCGCACGACTGCCCCGCGCTTGAGTCGCGGCAGGGTGTTTATTGCGGCGTCCAGGGCTGGTAGTCGCCGGTGGCTTTCGGCCGGTGACCACCAGCCAGCGTCGATCCCGCCGGCCGATAGGCCGCAGCGGTGCCGGTGAGGTTCGGCAGATGCGGCTTCTGCCACTCGCGGGGCTGATAGGCCTCGTCGACCGGCGGAACATCGACCGTGTGATGCAGCCAGCCATGCCACGATGCCGGCACCCGCGTCGGCTCGGCATAGCCATTATACAGCACCCAGCGCCGCTCGAAGCCCAGCGACGGATCGATCTTGCCGCCCTTGGTTCGGAAATAGCGGTTGCCGCCCTCGTCCTGCCCGACCAATTCGCCAAAGCGCCAGGTCCAGAGCTGGGTGCCGAATGTGTAACCCGACCACCATGTGAAAAAACGGAGCAGAAACAGTTTCATAAGGCGCGCCCATTGGAGACGTTGTGCAGTGTGGTGATGCCATTGGTGGGGCGAATTGTCCAGCCGGACGACAACGCCGCTCCGGCGGGCGCAATCACCGCGAATTCACCGCAATTCATTCATTTTGCGTACAGTTCCCAGCGCTCACCCTGCAGCGGCGAGATACCAGGGGTTCGGGAACGTCCGATCTCCGAGCGGGTTGAGAATGTCCCGTGTAAGGAGCTTAATAAGATGATCAATTTGAAAGTGTTGAGTGCGGTGGCCGCGCTGGCGATCGCGATGCCGCTGGGCATGGCGACGGAGAGTTTTGCCCAAGGCCGAATTGGCGGCAGCGGTGGAGGACATGTCGGTGGTGGCGGTGGGGGCCACATGGGCGGTGGACATTTCGGTGGCGGCCATATCGGTGGTGGCCACTTCGGCGGTGGCCCGCGCTTTGGTGGCGGCCCGCGGTTTGGCGGGGGGCACCACTTTGGCGGCGGCCCAGGGTTCGGCGGGCGCCACTTCGGCGGAGGCTTTCGCGGCCATCATCGGGGCGGCTTCTTTCCGGGTGCCGTTATTGGTGGCGTGATCGGCGGCGCATTGGCGAGTCCCTATTACTATGGCTCCGGTTACTATGGTCCGGGCTATTACGACCCCGACCCGTACTATTATGACGAGGGACCGGTGGTCGCGGTGGTGCCGAGTGGCGGCGATGCCGAAGCCTATTGCGAGCAGCGCTTCAAATCCTACGATCCGGCGTCCGGCACCTATCTTGGCTATGATGGCAGGCGCCACCCCTGCCCGTGAGCTGAGCGACTGATTGATCGCCCAACGCGGCGCCCGTTAGGGCGCCGCGTTGCCTTGACCAAGGCGAGCGGCGCGCCGTCAGAAGTGCCCGAAGCTGATGCCGCGGCTGCCCTTCGAAAGCAGCGGAACAAAGAACCCCGCGCCGATGGCTGCCGCGAAACTCACATTACCGCAACATAACCGCCGCGTTTTCGCCGCGTTGCTCGGCTGAAAACTGCGATGGATCAGCGCGGCGACGGGTCAGACTGGTTCAAAGCCTTCACTTGCGACCCGTATGCTGACAGAATCGGCCGAATCATCAAACCGGATCAGCCCGCCCGGACCAGGCTATTTGCCGTCATCAGCAGGATCATCGCTATTGCGTGACCAGCGACCCCACCGAAACACTACCGCAATCGCCGCTCTGTTGCGCGCGTCGACGGCGACGCTTGCGCTCGGAATCGCACTGAACGGCTTTTCGGTCGAGGCGCAATCGGAGACGCGCAAGGTCCCGCTGCCGAAGCAGCGCCCGATTTCGCGCGGCGCGTTGCATAAGAACGTCGTCCTGCCGACACCGCGGCCGACCGCCGCGGCGGCGCCCGGCGTTGCGGCCAGCGCCGCCAGTCGGGCGGCGACGCTGCCGCCAGCCCAGGTGATCGCTCCGGTGCCGCGTCCGCCTGCCGGCCCGAGTACGCTGGCCAACTCCCACCCGCGATCGGCGGTCGCCGATTCGGGCGCGACACCGCGGGCCGACATCGCGGCGGTGGCGAATGTGATCTCGCTGGTCCGGCAGCACAAAATCGACGATGCCACCCAGGCGATGGCGGCGATATCCGATTCGGTGGCGCGAAAGCTCGCCGAATGGATCATCCTGCGCAGTTATGACAACGGCGTCAGCATGGAGCGCTATCGCGCATTCATTCAGGCCAATCCGAGCTGGCCGTCGCAGACATTCATGCGGCGGCGCGCCGAGGCGACGCTGTGGGACGATAATCGCGACGACGCCGCGGTGCTGTCCTGGTTCGCGCGCGAAACCCCGCAATCGGCCAAGGGCAAACTGGTGCTGGCGCGCGCGATGCTGGCGCGGGGCGATCGGCGCAGCGCCGAGCGTCTGGTCCGCGACGCCTGGCGCAACGAATCGATGACCGAGGCGCTGGAGAAGATGGCGCTGGAGATGTTCGGCGCGATGATCACGCCGGCTGACCACAAGGCGCGGATGGATTGGCTGCTCTATGGCAACGACCGCGAAGCCGCCTTGCGCGCAGCCAAGCGGCTCGGCCCCGGCGAAGTCGCGCTGGCCCAAGCACGCATCGCGCTGGACCGCAGGTCCTCGAACGGCAAGGCACTGCTCGATGCTGTGCCGCGCGAGCTGCATCACGATCCCGGCTACATGTATAGCAAGATCCAGATGCTGCGCCGTGACGAGAAATTCGCCGAGGCGGCGCGGGTGATGGAAGCGGTGACTCGCGATCCCGACCGTCTGCACAATCTCGATGATTGGTGGGTCGAGCGGCGCCTGCTGGCGCGCAAGTTACTCGATGTCGGCGATCCGCGCTCCGCCTATGTGATCGCGCGTGACGCGGTATTGCCATCGCGCGACGTCTATCAGACCCAGCAGCAATTCACCGCCGGCTGGATCGCGTTGCGCTTCCTCCACGATCCGGCGACCGCCGCCAAACATTTCGCCCAAATCAGAGAAGACACCGATAATCCAACCGCCCTGGCCCGTGCCGGTTATTGGCAGGGCCGCGCCGCGGAGGCCGCGGGCCGGCACCAGGACGCCCGCGCCGCCTATGCCCGCGCGGCGGCGCATTCCACCAGCTATTACGGCCAATTGGCCCGCGCCAGGCTCGGCCTGCCGCAGATCGCGTTGCGCGGCCCCCAGGTCCGTCCCGACCGCGACGTCGGACGGCTCGAGGTGGTGCGGGCTGCGCAGATACTTTACGCGCTGAATGAAGACGAACTCGCGCTGCCAATTTTCGCAGACATCGGCGACAGCGGCGATATCGACGCGCTGGTGGGCCTGGGCGAGCTGGCCAAGCGTCAAGGCGATGCCCGCGGCATGTTGCTGCTCGGCAAGGCGGCGCTCAATCGCGGCATGCCGTTCGAACATTACGCCTATCCGATGAACGGGATCCCGCAATTCAAATCGATCGGACCGCAGGTCGAGCCGGCCATCGTCTACGCGATCGCCCGGCAGGAAAGCGGATTCAATCCCAACATCGTGTCGCCCGCAAAGGCCTATGGCCTGATGCAGGTGACCGAGGGCGCGGGAAAATATGTCTGTCGCAAATACAGGGCCCGTTTCGACGCCAAGCGTCTGAAGAATGATCCGGTCTACAACGCCGCGCTCGGCGCCGCCGAACTCGGCGGGCTGATCGAGGACTATGGCGGCTCCTACATCATGACCTTTGCGGCCTATAATGCCGGGCGCGGCAGCGTGCGAAAATGGATCGAGCGCTACGGCGATCCGCGCGATCCCAAGGTCGACGCGGTGGATTGGGTCGAGAGCATTCCGTTCTCGGAGACCCGGAACTACGTGCAGCGGATCATGGAAAACCTGCAAGTCTATCGCGCCCGCTTCGGCGGCAGCACGCGGTTGCAGATCGAAGCCGACCTGCACCGCGGTGCCCAGGCTCGCGCGCAGTAACGCCGGCGCTGCGCGCGGCAATGCCGCGCGACCTGGCGCGTTGTCGGTGTCTGATCGCCGACCGGGGCCGAGCTGCCGCCCCTCCCCGATCGCGATTCTCCCGCGCCTTGCCGCACCGAATAGATTTTGTTCGCGGTCCACCCACTGGCGGGCGCGTCATTGGCGACCATCGTCGGCCGCGGTCTCATCGCGGCCAATTCCCGGTGCTGGTCATCCGAGCTGCATCGACCTGTCTTGGCATCATCGGTCGCCGTCATCCAGACAAGCAAAAACCCCGGCGGTTGCCCGCCGGGGTCTCTGAGATCGATCGAGTTCGTCCGAGGACTATCTGGATCAGAACACGCGCTGGGCGCGGAGCGAACCGGACCAGGTGCCCTGATCCTTCAGCTCGTAGCTGGCGGCGGGCTTGAGACCGCCCGGAGCGAATGCCGGACCGAGCGTGCCGCTGTGGCCCTGATCGAGATAGGTGTACATCACTTCGCCCGAGAAGGTCAGATTCTTGACCGGGGTCCAGCGGGTGACGGTACCGATCTGGGAGATCTTGAAGTCCGGGTTGCAGTTGAAGCCAGTTGCAGTCGCGCAGATGAGCGCGGTTGCACGGCCGTTGTAATCAACCGAGGTGTAAGCACCGAACAGCGAGGTCGACCAGTACGGGTTCCAGTTGTGGTTGAACGCACCGCGCACGCCCCACACGCTGGTCAGTTCGATACCGGTTCCGGTGGCGCTGCTGGTGCCGGCGAACACGCCGTCCGACGACGAACCAACTGCCAGGCTCTGGAACGCAGAACCCGAGCTGCCATACATCGAGAAGCTGCTCGGGCTCACGCCGCCCAGAACATACCTGCTGGCGCCGTTGGAGTAGCCACCCGTCACGTTGATGCTGTCGCCGGGACCCGTGGGCAGGTTCTTGATCGACAGAGCGGCCTGAACCGCATAGCCCCACTTGTCGCTCGGGTGACCCGAGGTCTCAAGCGCGCCGTAGTAGCTGGCACGGACCTGGTGCGCGGCGGCCGACAATTGGAACAGACCCCAGGCCTGATCGACACGGAGCTGACCGACGATGTCGGGAACGCTGGTGCCGGCGTAGGAGTTGGTGCCGTTCACGCCAGCGGCGAAACCGGCAGCGGTCAGGCCGGAGGTGTTGTAGATCGCCGACTGATTGTAGCTGGTCGGATCTTCGAGCGAGAGCGAGGCCGAAACGCCGTTGCCGAACTGGGCGGTATAGGCGATCTGGTTGATGCCGGTCACGTCGTCGTGGCCGCCGAGCAGGAACGAGGTCTGGTTGCCCGGATAGCCGGTCCAGGGCGCGTCGAACTGCGACACGGCCTTACCGATGGTGAAGCCTGCGAACTGGATGAAAGCGTAGTACACGCCGAGCGAACCGGCGGCGACGCCGTCACCCGTGGTCCAGTTGAAGATCGCATCGAAATAGGTGCGGACAACGCCGTATTCGGTGGCGGTGCGGGTGTCGATGTTGAGATCCTGACGAGACCGGAAGATGTACTCGTTGCGGGTGCGGACGCGCTGACCGGCGGCGCCGGCCCAGGACGGCGAATCATAGGCGCCCGAACCATTGAAGGTCACGTCGGCGCGCAGATAGCCACCGAGCTTGATGCAGGTGTCGGTGCCCGGGATGTAGTAGAAACCAGCGCCGTAAAGCGAGCAGACCCTCACATATTCGACCGCTTTGGCCTTCAACGGAAGATCGGCCGCCTGAGCGCCGCTGATCGCGACCAAAGCCGCTGCTGAACCCAGAATTAGGCTCTTAACCATCTTCATGTAAACCTCCAAGTTGCTCTGTAGGGAAGGTTCCGGATCCGCAGGATGCGCGAAGCACCCGAAGGTTGGTTCCCTTGTCCCTTAAAACCCGCGCTTAGCCGCTTCGCGCCTTCGGACACACCCGCTCAACGCGAGGGACTTAAGCGAACCACCTAATACGGGGCGACCTCGGGATGCCCCCCTCCGTCGCCTTGTGACAATTGCTCAACACCTGCCGGCAAGCAATATCCGAACACCTGTCAACGCCCCAGCGCAGGACCTTTTCGAGGGGGTGTTGCACAAATGGCACGCAGAGCACCCTCAGGTTCCGGCGTAAGCCTCTGTTAAAAAGAGAATTTTCTGGAATACGCGAATGTTTGGCGCTGCGCGCGTTTTTGGCACGGCGGGGACGGCCAAATAGCAACAGAGCGGACTCCACGGCGAATCGACGGCCAAAATGGCGGGGATTCGGCAATATCCTGGAGCGTCGGAACGGCTCGCAGCCCGCAGTAATGAAAAATGCCCCGGCGACAGAGTCGCCGGGGCATCCTTCCAGTTATACGTCGTCGAGCTTTGACGATGTCGATCAGAAGTTGCGCTGGGCGCGGAAGATGCCGCTCCAGATCTGCTGATCCTTGAACTCGTAATTGGCCGCCGGCTTGCCGGCGGGAGTGACTATTCCGGTCACGCCTTGGAAATCCTGATCGAGATTGGTGTAGGTGACTTCACCGGTGAAGGTCAGGTTCTTGACGGGCGTCCAGGAGGTACGGGTACCGATCTGGGCGATGTTGTAGTTCGGGCTGCCAGTAACGGTGCCACCAACCGTGCTGCGAAGCGCGGCCGCATAGATGCCGGCAGCGTCGCCGAAATCAACCTTGGTGTACGAACCGAACAGCGACGTGGTCCAGTACGGATTCCAGTTGTGGTTGAAGGCGCCGTTCATGCCCCAAGCCGTGACGGTCTTGATATCACCACCCGTTTGGAACACGCCGTCCGCATTCGACAGAGACGCGAGGCCCTGGTAGGCGACGTCGCTGGAATTGTAGTGAACGAACGGCCCGCCGGCGAACAGCACGTATTTGGTTGCGCCGTCGGTATAGATTGCGCTGACGTTGAGGCTGTCGCCAGGACCCGTCGGCAGGTTCTTCAGCGACAATGCGGCCTGAACAGCAAAGCCGTATTTATCATCCGGATGACCGGAGATCTCGCTGGCCGGGTTGTAGTAGCTGGCACGGACCTGGTGCGCTGCGGCCGCAACCTGGAACAGGCCCCAGGCCTGATCGATCCGAACCCGGCCGACGATATCGGGAATGGACGTGCCGCCGTATGCAGACGTCTGAGTCTGGCTCAGCCACTGCGTACCGGTCGCAGTCGTAACGTTGTAGAGCGATGCGGTGCGGTAACCGGACTGGTCTTCCAGGCTCAGAGTACCGGAGATACCGTTTCCGAACTGCGCGGTATAGGAGATCTGGTTCTGGGCGGTGGAGCTGTCGTCGCCACCGAGCAAGCTGCCGAGGTTGCCCGGATAGGTGTTCCACGGCGCTGCGAACACCGATTGCGCTTTACCGAAGGTGAAGCCGGCGAACTGGATGAAGGCATTGTACAATGCGACGGTGCCGCCAGCGACGCCGTCGGAGCCGGTGGTCCACTGATTGACCAGCTCGGCATAGGTGCGGACAACGCCATATTCAGTGGCGGTGCGGGTGTCGATCGAGGTCAGCGCACGGGTCCGGAACGTGTAGTCGTTGCGGAGGCGGTTATTGAGGCCGCCAGTGCCGCTCCAATACGGGGTGTGGCTGCCGCCGGCGTCAAAGTTGACTTCCGCACGGAGATAGCCGCCGAGCTTGATGCAGGTATCGGTGCCGGGGATGTAGTAGAAGCCCGCGCCGTAGAGCGAGCATATGCGCACATATTCGACGGCCTTGGCCTTGAGCGGAAGATCCGCTGCCTGAGCCCCGCCGACGGCGAACAGAGCGGCCGCCGAGCCGAGGATAAGGCGTTTAGCTAGTTTCATTGTAGCCTCCAAATTTTGCTAACCGGGGAGATCCGCATCCAACAACGCAACGCGTCCTCGGACTGGCCCTGACCCTCAAAAATCACCCAGTCGGGCTACGCTGAATGGAAGCCCGCTGCGCGCGCCTCCGGCGATCCCCTGTTGCGATACGGCCGAGGAAGTGCCCTTCCCTTCGGTCGCAAGGGGAACATACCCCAACCGCCGCTTTGGTGGATGACGAAGCGATGAAAATCCGTGTCACACACCCCCTTTCGCCCCATCATGTGACAAAAAAGGCACGATATTTTGAATCGTGGGTGCGGGACATAAGACCTTGTTATCAAGCGCTATTACCAGGTTACCGCGCCGTGAACTGGTATTCATACTTATCTCCTATCGAGTCGCGGCATCGCAACACTCTCGCTGGTTTTGAATCGCGCGGCAGAATCATCGCGCAACATGGCCGACTGGATCACAGAGCGGGCGACGAGGGCGTCGCTTTGCCCATTGGCGTCACGCAGGGCCGGCTGATTCTGATCGCCTCGGATATGATCGCCCCGGAATTGCCTGCCCACCGGCGTGCCGCCCACATATTTGCCGACAAAAGCCGACGCCGACCGCCCCATGTCATGAATGTCGGAAAAAGCGCAATCTGCCGCTTGCGGCTCGGCACCGGGTCAGGCATATCGGGCCGTGCTGGAGATGTGGCCGAGTGGCTGAAGGCGGCGGTTTGCTAAACCGTTATAGGGTTGTAAAGCCCTATCGAGGGTTCGAATCCCTCCGTCTCCGCCAGCCCCCTGCTTGGTCACGGACCGTGGTCGCGGCCACCTCTGCACGGCCGCAAGGACTGGAAGGGTGGCCGAGTGGTTTAAGGCACCGGTCTTGAAAACCGGCGTGCCCGCAAGGGTACCGTGGGTTCGAATCCCACCCCTTCCGCCAGTCTGCTGTCTTTCAGTATCCACCCACGTCCTTCTGTGAGATGCAAGCGCCTGCGGTGCAGGGCTTTCATTCGCTTGACGCCTTTAGATGTCCGCCGAACTGCGCTAGCATCCACGTCCTAAACGGGGGTGGCCTCGTGGGGTTAGGCGGACACTTTCATGGCACTGACAGCGCTCCAGGTTAAGAATGCGAAGCCCGGCGACAAGCTGACGGACGGCGGCGGGCTGCGGCTTGACGTTGATCGGAATGGCAACCGGGCTTGGGTGTTCCGGTACACCTCCCCCGTGACCAGCAAAGAGCGCTACGCCGGGCTGGGCTCGGCAGGCGACGTATCGCTAGCCCAAGCGCGGGATGCCGCCCAAGAGGCCCGAGCGCTGATCCGCAAGGGCCTTGATCCGATCGAACATCGCAAGGAACAGCGGCAGGCGGCAAAGGTCGAGGCGTCCCGATCGATCACCTTCAAGGCGTATGCCGAGCAGTTCATTTCGGGCCGTGAGGTTGGATGGCGGAACGACAAGCACCGCCAGCAATGGCGCAACAGCCTTCGCGATTACGCCTATCCGGTCATTGGCCATTTGGCCGTCGCGGAGGTGGACACCGCTGCGGTGCTAAAAGTGCTTCGGCCGATATGGTCGGCCTTGCCAGAGACAGCCCGGCGCGTGAGGGGCCGAATTGAAGCCATCTTGAACAGCGCCAAGGCCGAAGGACTGCGCACTGGCGAAAACCCGGCACTGTGGCGCGGCCACCTAGATCAAGTCGGATTGGCCAAACGCCGGAAGTCTGATGTGAAACACCACCCGGCTTTGCCCTATGCGGAAATGCCTCAATTCTGGAAATCGTTGGTCACTGACACGTCCGACACCGCGCGCATGTTGCGCTGGATTGTTCTGACCGCCTGCCGTTTCAACGAGGCCCGCGACATGGACGGCGCCGAAGTGAGCGGCGACCTGTGGACCGTGCCGGCGATTCGCATGAAGGCCGAACGTCCGCACGTCGTACCACTGACGCCTCTGGCGATCGCTCAGTTGCCGTTCCGACCTGTAAGCGACGTGTCGCTTTCATCTTGTATTAAGCGGCACACTGCCACCCCGGCAACGACGCATGGTATGCGATCGACGTTTCGCGATTGGGCTGGCGACTGCACATCCTTCCCGCGCGACGTCGCCGAAGCGGCGCTGGCGCATGTTGTCGGTGACGAAACCGAGGCCGCATACCGGCGAAGCACTGCACTGGCGAAGCGTCGCGAGTTGATGGCGGCTTGGGCGAATTACTGCACTAAAGATTCCGTTAACGTCCGCTAACGTGCGTAGAGTTGACAACGGGGGCTCACTACGCTACATTGTGCGCGCCGTAGAAATCCGACTCGAGGAGCTACAGCGCAACACAAGGTGCTTCGCTCTCTGAGCGCGGCGCCTTTTTTTATATCTGCCATCGCCCGCCCGACATCCGTCGCGGCGGGTTTTTTCATGTCTTAAAGGATCGCCCCGATGAAATCCCTATCGATTGACGACTGGTGCAATGCTCACGGCCTGTCACGGTCATTCTTCTATGCACTGCAAGCGCGTGGCGAAGGTCCCCGCACGTTCAAGGTCGGACGCTGCACCCGCATTTCGCAGGCGGCCAATGATGAGTGGCTCGCCGCGCGTGAAGCCGCAAGTAGCGAGGTGGTGGCATGAAGATCACCGCGCTCGAAATCATCGCCGATCCCAAACCCTGGCGAACCGGCGGCGATACGCTCATCGCAAAATTCAACGTCGAGTATGCCGGACTGCGGATCACGAATTGTCTGCTCATCCGCGTTTCGCGGGGATTTTTGCTGGCGCAATTGCCGCGGGGGACCGGCCGCGACGAAGGTAAACGCCTGATCGAAATCATCGATCCGGAAATCCGCAAGGCGCTGGCGGAGTCAGCTTACCAGGCCTTCACCATGCTCGGCGGGACCGAGCAAACCGCCTAATCACGCATACCCGGCGGGATGTCCCGACCGGATTCAACGAGCCGCAAGCGCGGCAGAAAGCGACAGTAACACTATGGAAACGATCGTTCCCGCCGTTGGCGACTGGCACCTTTGTATGGATGACGAAAATTCATTCCTCGACTTCCACCGCGTCACGATCCTAGCTTGGGCAATTGGCCCAAACCCGAACGCCCCGCCGATCCCGATCACGCCCTTTGGGCGTAGCGACATGGGCGGCGACTACATGATTCAAGCGGTCACCGAAAGCACTGGCCAATTTATCGTTTTGCCGAACGGTCCCGTGTTGGCCGGGAACGACGTCAGCGGTGCCAAGCGCTGGCTCCAGAAGCAGCGGCTTGGCGGTGAGGCATGAAGGAGCTAAAGCCGATCCGGGGGCTTCGTGCGGCGAGCCAGCCGCCCGCGCCTGTCTATCCTGTGCCGACGCAACCGACGGTGGTCAGGATGGAACCGGCGACGCCGAAGCCACAGCCGAAACTGATTCAGTCCAGCGGCGAGTTCGTGGCCAATTTCCTTGCCCCGTCCTACCTGCTGGACGGCATCGTCCAGCGGCATTTTTGCTACAGCCTGACCGCGGCGACCGGTGCCGGCAAAACGGCAATTGCGCTGCGGCTCGCCGCCCATGTCGGACTTGGCCGCAAGCTTGGGGATCGCGAAGTGGAAAAGGGGCGGGTGCTCTACTTTGCATCTGAGAACAGCGTTGACGTGCAAGCCCGCTGGATTGCGATGGCCGAGCACTGCGCATTTGACGTCAACACCATCGACGTTCATTTCGTGTCGGGGGCGTGCAAGCTATCCGAGATCGCAGAACAGATTACAGTGGAGGCAACTGCGCTCGGTGAATTGGCCTTGGTCGTGATCGATACATCGGCGGCGACGTTCGAGGGCACGGACGAAAACAGCAACGTGGACTCGCTGCAACATGCCAAGCGGATGCGCAGCCTGACTGAGTTGAAAGGGGCTCCAACGGTCCTGGTCCTGTGCCATCCTGTGAAAAGCGCTACCAACGACAACCTGCTGCCCCGTGGTGGCGGATCGTTCATAGCCGAAATCGATGGCAACCTGTGCGCACGCAAAAGCGATTCAGCCGTGGAGCTTCATTGGGCCGGCAAGTTTCGTGGGATGGACTTTGCGCCGATCCTGTTCCGGCTCGACACTGTGACTGCGGAGCGGCTCAAGGACGGACGGGGGCGCTCTATGCCGACCGTGATGGCAACCCCGATGGATGACGCTGGCAAGGATGCTATGGCGGTCGCGGCGCGTACCGATGAGGACATGGTGTTGCGGGCGATCGACGGAAATCCGGGGGCATCATCGAACGAACTGGCAAAGGTGCTGGATTGGAAAATGCGGGACGGGCGGCCCTATGGTATGCGCGTGCGCAGGGCATCGGAGAAGCTTGCAGGTGACGGGCTGATCGGGAAGCACCGCGGCGAGTGGACGCTAAGTGCGCGCGGGGAGAAGGAATTGAACCGCCTGGACAAGCGCGCGACCGGAACAAATGGCCTGAACAGCCTTGTTTCGATCCTGCCCCAAATGCCGCCAAAACCGATGCCATAAAGCGGCCGGAACACTGCTTGTTCCGTTCTGTTCCGATGACCAGAGAAACCCTTATAGAATGGGCAGAACATGTGTTCCGGTACATGTTCCGGTCCCATGTTGCGGTGGGGGCATTTATGCCCCCGCATAGGGTGGAACAGAACAGTTCTTTCCTATGGTTGTTCCGTTGTTCCGGTAGCTGCGCTTTCTTGCTCACTTCATTGGAAAACGGTCCAATATCCAAGGGGTGGTCGCTCGCCCCGCGTGCTTTGCGATTTAGTGTTGAATGCCCGCCACCCCGAGCCTTGCGTCACTTAGTAATTGATTAAGGAAGTGGTGCCATCATTGCGGCGTCAACCCGCCAAGACTCTGCGAAGAGTCGAAGCGGGATTTTTCTCGTTTCGAGGACATGCGCACATTTCCATTCTCGACGGCGACCTCGCAGACCAGCTCACCGACGCATTGATTGCCGCGGACATCCCGCAAAGCGCCGTGCTCACGGTGCAAGAGCTGAGCGGACCAGAGTGGGACCCGACCTATACGGATGTTCCGTATGACTGTCTTGGTTGGGTCGACAACTATGCGCAGATCGACCACGTCGACTCGTCCGTTCAAGTCAACGATCGGAAGGTCTACGTGCTGTGCTCGACGCTCGCCGTCGTGCCGACCACGGCGAACACCCTGACCATCAGCGGCTCAACCTACGGGATTATTGCGATCCAGCGAGACCCGGCTGGGACGGCCTGGGTGCTTCAATGCCGGACGTGACCATGGGTGCGCGCCGTCCGCGCCATCGCTTGAGCGGCCCGCCCTGCCCGATGGGTATGGGACCCGTGGGCTTTGTGGGTAGGGGGAGCTACGTAGGGGTGGGCATTTCCTTTCTCTCGCGCAACCGGGGGCAAAATTGAACGCCAAAAAGGCGATCAAGTTTTTGCAATCCCTAAAAGTCCCCGAGGGTCCGGCGGCTGGCAAACCGCTGCGGCTGGCTCCATTCCAGAAAAAGTTCGTCACTGGCGCCCTGGCCAAGAACATCAGCGTCGCTTGCCTGAGCATCGGCCGCGGCAACGCGAAGACGGCCCTGTCATCCGGCCTTGCCCTTGGTGAATTGCTCGGGGAGCTTGGCGACACCCAGCCGAACCGTGAGATTCCGGTAGGCGCCCGCACGCGCGATCAAGCCCGGTTGGTCTGGAATTTTGTGGCGGGTTACGCCCGCTATTTGCCGGAGGACGTGCAGAAGCGACTGACCTTCCGCCGCGCGCCACGCCTCGAAATTGAATACACGGACGAGAACGGGACGCACCTGCTGCGCTGTCTCGCTGCCGACGGCAAGTCTGCTTTGGGGGGCGCCCCGACGCTTGCCATCATGGACGAGCGTGGACATTGGGCAAAGGACAAGGGCGACGAGCTGGAACACGCTCTGCTGTCCGGCCTTGGCAAACGTGGCGGTCGCGCCCTTATCATTTCGACGTCCGCCCCCGATGATAATCACGCCTTTTCCAAGTGGTTGGACGAGCCGCAAGAAGGCGTCTATGTGCAGGAGCATCGGCCGTTGCCGGGCCTTCCGGCTGACGATCTGGAAAGCCTGCTAATCGCAAATCCTGGCGCGGTCGCCGGCATCGGTTCGTCGGTCGAATGGCTACAGGCGCAAGCGCGCCGTGCCATCGCGCGGGGCGGTTCGAGCCTCACGACGTTCCGGCTTTATAACCGAAATGAGCGGGTGAGCGGCGAGACCCGCGATCTACTTCTAACAGTGGATGAGTGGTTGTCGTGTGAGGTGGCCGAACTGCCGCCGCGCGCCGGTCAGGTGGTCATCGGCATCGACCTTGGCGGCAGCGCCAGCATGACCGCCGCCGCGTTCTATTGGCCAGAGACCGGCCGGCTGGAATGTCTCGGCTGGTTTCCGTCGCAGCCTAACCTCGCCGATCGTGGCGCGTCGGATGGCATCGGCGCACGTTATGGCGAGATGGCCAGCCGCGGTGAACTGTCCACTCTTGGTCACGCGACCGTGCCTGTTGCGGCGTGGCTGTCGGAAGTGATGCGGCATGTTGAAGGCGAGCGCGTCGCCGCACTGTGCATGGATCGCTACAAGCAAGCCGAGCTTGGTCAAGCCATCGATGCCGCTGGCGTTCGCGCTCCGTTGGTTTGGCGGGGCTTCGGCTTCAAAGATGGAAATGAGGACTGCGATAGGTTCCGAAGATCGTGCTTCGATGGTCTGGTCAAGGTCGCGCCGTCGCTGTTGCTGCGCTCGGCATTCGCCGAAACGGTCTGTCTTCGCGACCCGGCGAACAACATCAAATTGGCGAAAGCCCGATCCCTTGGCCGTATCGACGCCGCGTCCGCATCGGTGCTGGCCGTCGCGCAAGGCGCTCGCATGCTCGCTGTCCCGGCGAAGAAAGCACGGGTAGCGCAATGGGTCTGAAAAAGTACGACCGCGCCGACGCTGCGATCTATCGCGATCCGCGATGGAAAGCGGTTCGCTACCTCGCAAAGAAGCGCGACGATTTCAAATGCGTGGAATGCGGCGCGCGTGGCCGACTCGAAGTGCATCACATCAAGCGAGTGAAGTATTTTCCGTTGCTCGCTTACGTCCTGGAAAATCTAAAAACGCTCTGCGTGCGCTGCCATGGCCGCGTGACCAGAATCGAATGCGGGTTCGGAAACGAACTCCCCCCGGATCGTGCCGCGTGGCGCGACTTACTCGCCACGATGGCGAAATCTCAACCTCAAAAGGAGTTGCTACATTATGTTGAATAGCGTCCGTATCCAGAAGCGACAGAGCGAAATCCGCCAGAGCCTTGCGGCACTGGTCGGCAAAGACAACCTGAGCGAGGATGAAACCCGCTCGCTTTCCACACTCGACAGCGAGTATCAGGGCAACGAGGCGAAGTACCGCGCCTCGCTGATCGTCGAAGACACCGAGCGTCGCGAAGCCAAGGGCGAACTTGAGACTCGCTCCGATCGCGATTTCGCCTCGCTGGTCGATCGTTTCGAACTCCGTCAGGTCGCGTTGCACCTTGATGAAGGCGCGAAGATCGACGGCGCCACCGCAGAAGTCATCGAAGAACTGCGCAGCCAAGGTGGGTATCGTGGCGTCCCGATTCCCTATGCTGCGCTGGAAATCCGCAGCGGTGAAACCGTCGCGTCCGGCACGCCGTCGCCGGTCAGCACCGCGCCGATCATCGATCGCATTTTCGCCGGCTCCGTCGCCAGCAAGATGGGTGCGCAGTTCATCTCGATTGCCCAAGGGACCAACGATTACCCGATTACGTCGTCGGCTGTTGCCGGTGGTTGGGCCGCGTCGGAAACTGGCAGCGTTGCAGGCCCTACCGTGTACAGCACCGCCAACCGCTCGCTGGTCCCGGACTACACGTTCGGCATCCAGATGAAGGTGACGCGCAAGGCGCTCAAGCAGTCCGGCGACGCGCTGGAGCAGGCCGTGCGCCGTGACATGAACGGCTGTCTCGCCGAAGGCATGGACAAGGCCGTGTTTCTCGGAACTGGTGCCGATGGCCAGCCCTCCGGCCTCTTGGTTGGGTCCTACGGCATCACGAGCACTGCGGTTTCCGCGGCGGCTTCGTGGGCTGCTTTCCGCGGCGCGGTCAAGCGATTCATGCTGGCGAATGCGGCCAATTCGCCCGCCGACGTCAACCTGCTGTTGCGTCCGGAAATCTGGGACGCGATGGACGATGACCTGATCACGAACACCGCTGTTTCGGAGTGGGACCGACTGATCAAGAACATTCCGGGCGTCGTGATGTCGTCCAACGCGCTCGCCGCGCCGGCTGGTTCGCCGCTCGCATCGAAGGCGCTGCTGACCACCACCGTCGGCGGCGTTGCGCCGATCTTCGTTGGCACCTGGGGCGCCATCGATCTGATCCGCGACGTTTACAGCGACGCGGCTTCGGGCGGTCTTCGTCTGACCGCGCTGGCGACGATGGATGTCACCGCCAGCCGTTCCCAGCAACTGCAAATCCTGACCGGGATTCAGTAACATGAATGAATTCGCCACACTACTTGGCGAAATCGAAGTTCGCGCCTCTCGCCGTCGTGGCGGGGGGCGCAAGCTCCGTGGTCGCTTTCCATATCGCAAACGCGCCGTGCTGAGCGATGGCGGTCGCAAGGGTGGCCGTCCGCAGAAAGAGGAATTCGCGCCCGGCGCGTTTTCGTATTCGATCAATGACGCTGCGATGGATCAAAATCTGTTAGTTGGACACAGCTTTGATATGCCGCTGGCCAGCAAGAAAACTGGCACGCTGATCTTTGACGACACCGCCGAAGCGTTGATTTTCGACGCGGAGATCACGCCGCAAATTGCGGATACGTCCTACGGCGCCGACATTCTGAAGCAGATCGATTCCGGTCTTTCGGTCGGCTTGAGTCCCGGATTTAGATTGCCTCCGCCCCGCGCCGTGGCCAAGCCGGAAGTGTTCACCGATGAAGGTCATGACCCGGCGCGCGGCATGCACAACGCCGTCATTCGCACGATCTTTGCCGCGATCTTGTTTGAGCTGAGCGTGGTGACTCGGCCGGCTTACAAAGAAGCCTCAGTCGTGATCGATCCGGAAGACATGACGGACGAGGAAAAAATCGCGGCTGGCTGGACAATGAACGCGGCCGGCATCCTTGTGCCGCCGCCGCTCACAATCACGCGCGCGATGCCCGCCGCGCTGCGCTGGAGATAATCGATGGCTGTAGTGATCAAACAGACTGAATCCGAACCGGTGACGTATCCCGACGCGCCGGATGGTCTGTCGACTGCTGCCGCGGCAATCCCCGCGGCGGTCATCTGGGAACGGATCGAAAGCTACGTTGCCCATCGCTGGGCAGAGCGCGACGTTGAGTGGATCGTTGAAGGCCCTGGCGAATGGTCGCCACCGCTGGCACCCGCCACGATCGACACGGTGGAAGTCTGGACCAGGGCTGACGAATGGGAGGTTTGCACCCCGAACGCTTCACCGCTTGGCGGCTATTGGCTGTCCGCAACTGGTCCGTTCCGCTTCACCGGCACGGTCGGACCCGGCGAGGTGCCTGCCACCGTCAGCGAGGCGTATCGCCGGCTCTGCGAATACATGGCCGCGAAGCCTGGCAAACCTGGCGCAACGTCCGAGTCAATCGACGCCGGTTCAATCTCCATTTCGCATTCGCGTAGCGCCACCTGGCTGGCTAACGCGATGATCAATTCCGGCGCGGCTGATCTGCTGCGCCCATACCGGAAGGTTTGACAATGGGCATTCTCGACTTGTTTCGCCGCTCGGCACCGACCGTGGAAAAGCGATCGGCCGGCTCCGGGTTCACCAGTGAGGTGATGCGTTTCCGCGAGTCCTACATCAGCGGGCGTACCGGCCTTGGCGATCTGACCGGCACCGTGTCCAGTTGCGTGTCGCTCTGGCAAAACGGACTGGCCATCGGCGAAGTGTCCGGAACCGACATGCTCGATCGCCGCACGATGGCGATGATCGGGCGCGCGCTGGCGGTTCGCGGCGAATTCGTTGCGCTGATCGACGGCGATACTCTCGTGCCGGCGTCTGATTGGGACGTTCGCACGCGCAACTCCAAGCCGGTCGCGTATCGGCTTTCCATCCCCGAGGCTGGCGGCGGCCGTACCGAAACGGCGCTGGCTGGCGAGGTGTTGCACGTCGTCATCAATGCCGACCCCGCGGCACCTTGGCTCGGCGTGTCGCCGCTGCGCACCGCCAGCTTGTCGGCCGGGATGATGCACTCGCTCGAAACGGCGCTCGGCGAGGTTTACGAAAATGCCCCGCTAGGGAGCCAGATTGTCCCGATGCCGGAAAACCCGGAAGTGGACAACGCCGCCATGGGGCGGTCGTTCCGCGGTCAGCGTGGCCGCGTGTTGCTGCGGGAAAGCGTCAGCGTCAGCGCAGCGGGCGGTCCGGCGCCGCAGGTCGATTGGAAAAGCAATTCGGTCTCGCCGGACCTCGAAAGGTCCTTGGCGATTGAGGCGCTCGCCGCGGCGCGGGAATCGGTGGCCATGGCTTACGGCGTGCTGCCGTCCTTGTTCAGCGCCGCGACCACGGGCCAGTTGGTCAAGCAGGCGCAACAGCACCTTGCGCAATGGTCACTCCAGCCGCTCGCCAACCTGATCGCTGAGGAAGCTACCGAGAAGCTTGGCGGCGCGGTCGCCATTGACGTGATGACCGGCACGCAGGCTTTCGACACTGGCGCGGCGTCGCGTTCATTCCAGATGCTCATTGCCGGGCTGGCAGCCGCAAAGGATGCGGGTGTGGACGCAAAGGCTGCGCTGGCCATGCTGGATTGGTCGAAGCCGGAATAGAGATCAGCCGGACCACCGCAGGGGGCGGCACTCTCGGGCAGGTCACAAATGGACCCGTCCGTGTTTTTTCGCTAATCTCATTCCATGACAGAAGACCAGAGATGGGCCGCAGCGGTACATGAGGCCGGTCATGCCGTCGTTGCGCATGCCCTCGGGCGCGTGACTACCTCAGTCCAAATAGACGACTCTGGTGGCGGATTCACAATCAGGGATGCCGAGCATTCGCTTCCGTTGGTTGCAGAAAAAATTCTGCCAATCGTGCCGGACAACGTAACCATACTCTTCGGTGGCCAAATCGCGGAGATGCAGGTTTTCGGTAGAGTTATCTCGCGCAACATCAAAACCGACAATTTTCAAATAGAAGAATTGCTTGCCTTCATTCTAGACGATCGGGACCGCCTCCATGTTCGAGAAAATTGTCGGGAATGGGCAGCGCACATTTTGCGGCACCAACAAGATGGACTTGACCGACTTGCGCGACTCCTTTGCAAACGCGGTTCGATGGCTCAAGACGAAATCTTGGAAATCCTACGCACCTCTTGGTCTGGCGTGGGTTATCTCGTGGGTTGATGTTAGAAATCGGAAATTCCGTAATAGTATCAACAGACCTTGACGGACACCCCTTCCGCCAGCCCCGCCGATTCTACGCATCCAGCGATATTGCATGCCGCGGCGCCGCGATTGCTGGCAATTCCTGCGCGTTCATCATGACCGGCCAGTGTTCTGGAGCGATCCCTCAGGGCCAAATTCCGGGGCAAGCGGCAACGTGCGCTGGCCCGATCAGTGAGGCTGGACATCCTTAGACCACCGGTCTAAAGCTGCCGCGCGATTGCGATCAGTTTTTGCGGATCATCCGATGGACCAGCGACTTCAGGCGCGTGCGCGATTGCGGCTGCTTCCCGATCGGCAGCGCAGCGCCTGGCTCGATATTGCAGAAGAGGAATTCAGGGCGTTCGGATTTGAGAGCGCGTCACTGAACCGAATTCTGACGCGCGCCGCGATCAGCAAGGGACAGGCCTATTATTATTTCGCCGACAAGAGCGAACTCTATCGTGCCGTCATGGAGCGGGCGATCACCGAGCTTGCCGATTTGATCGACGCAAAGCCGGTTCAGCCTGTGTCCATTGCCGACTACTGGCGCCAGACCGCCGCGCTCTTTGGCAATGTGACGATGGTCCTCGGGCAGAACCACCGCCTCGCTGAATTGGGACGCGGCATCTATCGGGAGGCGACCGCACAGGCCGCCATCGCGGATCTGCTCGACGCTCTTCACACCCAATTTGCGCGGCTGATCGAAGCCGGACAGGCGATCGGCGCCATCCGCTCGGACCTTCCCCTCGTCCTGCTGACGGACATCGCCTTTGCGGCCGCGCGCGAAGCCGACCGCTGGTTTGCGCTGAACGCGCAAAGCCTCGGTCCGCAGGAAGCGCTCACTCTGAATCACCGCGTGTTCGGCCTGTTCACCGCGATGCTCGCGCCAGGCAATGACGCCGGCGCATGGTCGCAATTATCGCCATCAGACAAGGATTAGTCGAATGCAGAAAACCCGCGTCGTCGTCGCCGCGCTGTTGGTCGCGTCCGCCCTGAATTTGGCGCTCATGGTTCCCGGGGGTTTCGTTGAAACAAGGGATTTCAGCGCCTACCCCTTCCTCGTTCTGGGCGCATTCAATGTGTTTTTGACGGTCCTTGGCCTGGGCAGCATCATGCTCGCCTACGTCGTCATCAAGGCAGGCAAAGGATATCGCTGGTCGGCGCTTGCCGGTGTCGCCTTCATTGCCGTCTACCTGCTCGATCTCGGGGGTATTTTCCCGGTGCCGCCAAACCCGATGTCGACGCTGTTGGCAACGTTGGAATGGATCGGCACGGCGCTGGGCCTGGCCCTTGCCACCGCCTCGCTCCTTCTGCCCAGGCGCGCCACGGCAAACGCGGCACCCTCGGCCACGCCGTCATGGCCCAGACCCGTCATGGTTGGCCTCGGCCTGCTGGCGCTAATCATCGTCGCCTTTGCGACTAAATCCGCGATGGGCGTTTAGCCATCTCCTTGCAGACTGCGACCATATCCAACCACGACCAGTCGCGTTGGCGTCGCCCGACGATGTGCTGACGCGCAACCGGCGTCAGACCCGCCCGGCCTCAGACCGGCCCGGCGTTCGACCTGGTCGCGGCGGGCGGGGCCTTCGGTTGGCGCGCGCCGAACCGTTTCATCACCGCGACGTAGAACACCGGCACGAACAGCACCGCAAGAACGGTGGCGGAGAGCATGCCGCCGAACACGCCGGTTCCGATCGCATGCTGGGTCTCGGCGCTGGCTCCCCGCGCCAGCATCAGCGGGACGACGCCGAGGGCGAAGGCAAACGACGTCATCAGGATCGGTCGCAAGCGCAGCCGGGCGGCCTCGACGACGGCGTCGCCGAAGTCCCGCCCCTCGGCCCGCAAGCTCCTGGCGAATTCGACGATCAGGATCGCGTTCTTGGCCGAGAGCCCAATAATGGTGATCAGCCCGACCTTGAAGAACACATCGTTCTCGAGCCCGCGAATCTGAACCGCGAGGACGGCGCCGAGCATGCCCAGCGGCACGACCAGCATGACCGACAGCGGAATCGACCAGCTCTCATACAGCGCCGCCAGCACCAGAAACACCACCAGCATCGACAGCGCGAGCAGGATCGGCGCCTGCGAGGCGGAGCCCTTCTCCTGCAGCGACTGTCCGGTCCATTCAACCACGAAGCCGGACGGAAGCTGCGCGGCGAGCCGCTCCATCTCCGCCATGGCGGCGCCACTGGACACACCGGGCGCGGCATTTCCGGCGATGCGCGCCGCCGGATAGCCATTGTAACGCACGAGCTGCAGCGGCTCCTCGCCCCATTGTGGCGTGACCACCTCCGACAACGACACCATGGCCCCGGCATTGTTGCGGACGTAGAGCTTCAGCACATCGTCGATCTGCATGCGGTTCGGCGCGTCCGCCTGCACGATCACCTGCTGCAGCCGGCCGGCATTCGGAAAGTCGTTGACATAGGTCGACCCCATCGCCGCGGTCAGCGTGTCGCTGATCATGGTGAAAGGCACGCCGAGGGCCTCGGCCTTCTGGCGGTCGATCTTCAGCTTCACGCTGGGTCCGTTCGGCAACCCCTCGGGATAGACGCCGCTGACGACCTTGCTCTGCGCGGCAAGCCGCAGCAATTCGACCTGGGCCGCCATCAAGGCCGCATGGTCGCGATTGGCGCGGTCTTCGAGCCGCAGCGCGAAGCCGCTGGTGGTGCCCAGCGCCTCGATCGCCGGCGGTTTCATGCTCATCACGGTGCCCTCTGGAATCTGGGCCATCGCCGCGGTGGCGGCGGCAACCTCGTCGCCCGCGGTGGTGTCCCGCTCGCTCCAGTCCTTGAGGCTGGTGAACGACATCGCCGCGTTCGATCCGGATCCGGAAAAACCAAAGCCGATGATGGAGGTGTTGCTCGCCACGGCCGGCCGCGTCGCCACATAGGCATCGTATAGCTTGACGACATCGCGGGTGCGCTCGGCCGTCGCATCGGCCGGCAGCGTAAAGCTCGTCATGAAGTTGCCCTGATCCTCCGCCGGGACGAACGAGGACGGCAATCGCATGTAGCAAAAAGCCAGCGCGCCGACGATCACAGCATAGAGGATCATCATCCGCCCCGTCCTGCGCAGCAACGCCGCGACCCAGCCGGCATAGCCTTCCGTCAGCCGGGTGAAACTGCGATTGAACCAACCGAAGAAGCCCTTCTTCTCGTGGTGGCCGGGGCCGACCGGCTTGAGCAGCGTGGCGCACAGCGCGGGCGTCAGCGTCAGCGCCAGGAACGCCGAGAACAGGATCGACACCGCCATCGATAGCGTGAACTGCCGATAGATCGCGCCGACCGAGCCGCCCGCCAGGCCCATCGGAATGAACACCGCGGACAGAACAAGGGTAATCCCGATGATCGCGCCGGTGATCTCCTTCATGGCCTTCTGGGTGGCTTGCCTGGGCGGCAGGCCCTCGGCGGCCATGATCCGTTCGACATTCTCGACCACCACGATCGCGTCGTCGACGATGATGCCGATCGCCAGAACCATGCCGAACATCGTCAGCACGTTGATCGAATAGCCCGCCACCCACATCACCGAGAAGGTTCCGAGCAGCGCAATCGGCGCGACGATGGCCGGGATCAGCGTGTATCGGATGTTCTGCAGGAACAGCAGCATCACCAGGAACACCAGCGCCATCGCCTCGATCAGCGTGTGCAGAACCTTCTCGATCGAGATCTTCACGAAAGGCGCGGTGTCGAAGGCGATGGCATAGGACATCCCCTCCGGCATGGCCGGCGCGAGTTCGGCAAGGCGCGCATAGACGGCCGCGGCGGCGCGCACCGCATTGGCACCCGGCGCCAGCTGAACGCCTGCGGCAGTGGCCGGCTTTCCATCTTCGAGCGTGGCAAAGCCCATGCTCTGCGCGCCGATTTCGACGCGGGCGACATCGCCCAGCACCAGCTTCGACCCATCGGGCTTGGCGCGCAGAACAATCGCGCTGAATTCCTCGGGGGTCTGCAACTGCCCCTGCACGGTGAGCGGAATACTCACGCGTTGTCCGGACACGGTCGGCTCGGCGCCCACCCTGCCCGGCGCGATCTGGGCGTTCTGCGCCTGGATCGCAGCCGTGATTTGCGCCAGCGACAGCGAATAGGACACCAGCTTGGCCGGATCGACCCAGATCCGCATCGCCTTTTCAGAACCGAAGGTCTGGACCCTGCCGACGCCGTCGACGCGCTTCAACTCCTGCACGATGTTGCGCGTCATATAATCGCCGAGCGCCAGCTCGTCATAGCTGCCATTGGGCGAGTTGAGCGTAACGATCATCAGAAAGTCGGAGGCCGCCGATTCGACGGTGACGCCCATGCGCCGCACCGCCTCTGGAAGCCGCGCTTCAATCGCCTTGAGACGGTTCTGAACGTCAACCTGCGCCAGATCGGCCGCGGTCCCCGGCTTGAACGTCGCGGTGATACTGGCGCTGCCGGAGGTATCGACGGTCGATTCGAAATACAGCAGGTTCTTGACGCTGGACAGCTCCCTTTCGATCAGGGTGACGACGCTGTCATTGATCGTCTGCGGCGTGGCGCCCGTATAGGTCGCATAGATACTCACGCTGGGGGGCGCGATGGTCGGAAAGCGCGACACCGGAAGCTGGGTGATGGCGATGGCGCCGACCAGCGCGATGAAGATCGCGATGACCCAGGCGAAGACGGGACGATCGATGAAGAACTGAGACATGATGCTGTGGCGTACTCTCAGTCAGTCGCAGGCGCGGGCGCGGCGAACGGCACGGTCTCGACGACCGCGTCGGTCTTCACGCGGTCCTGGCCTTTCACCACCACGGTCTCGCCTGCTTTCAGGCCGGCGGTCACGATATAGCGACGCTCCACAATCTCGCCGAGACCGACCACGCGCCGGCTCGCCCGCTTGTGATCGTCGACGATCACCAGCTGCGGCGTTCCGGCCGGATCTCGCAGCACCGCCTCCTGCGGCACCAGCAACGCATTGTGTTTGACGCCGCGCGGCATTCGGGCGCGGACATACATGCCCGGAAGCAGAAGCCGATCCGGGTTTTGCACCTCGACCCGGACCGTGACGTTGCCGGTGCCGGGATCGACGCTGATATCGGAGAACAAGGCGCGCCCCGTCACCGGATAGGCCTTGCCGCTGGCGGCGAGAATCGCCACCGGCACTTTCGAGGCGTCGTCGAGCTGGCCCGATCGGGCGGCCTCCCGGATCACGTCAATCTGGGTCGCCGGCTGGCGCACATCGACATAGACCCGATCGATCTGCTGGATGATCGCCAGCGGGCTTGTCGAGGCCACCGATGCGAGCGCGCCTTCGCTGGCGAGCGCCTGCCCGGTTCGCCCCGCGATCGGCGCCCGCACCGTTGCAAACGCAAGATCGAGATTCTTGCGCTGGAGCGTCGCCCGGGCTTCTGCGACATTTGCTTTCGCCTGGGCCAGATCCGCGACGGTGCCGTCAAAGGCCTCGCGACTGATGGCATTGGTCGGCACCAACTGCTTGGCGCGGTCGAACTTGCCTTGCGCGCGCACCAGCCCGGCCTCGACCCGCTCGAGCACCGCGGCCGCGCTGGCGACCTCCGCTTTGAAGACATCGGAATTGATTTGAAACATCGCCTGGCCGGCCTTGACCTCGGCGCCCTGCTCGAACAGCCGCTTTTCAAGGATACCCCCGACCTGGGGCCTGATCTCAGCGGTCCGGAACGCCGCGACCCGCCCCGGCAATTCGTCGACAAGGATCACCGTTTCGGGCTTGACCGACAGCACCGTGACGCGGGCCGGCGGCGCCGCAGCCTGCGCGCTCGCTCCGTCGGCTTGCTTCTGGCCGCAGCCCGCCAGACCAAGCGCCGCCACAACAGCGAGCAAAATGCGGACAGCACCAAATCGATAGAACATTCACGAACCCACATCGAGGCGGCGCGACCAACGCACTGCCCCGTCGTCGATTGCAGCGGGGGGTTGGTGCACCATCGACATCGTGTGGAGATTTGATGGATGCGTCTTACGATGATTGAAACGCGACCGGTTTCGTATCAGTGATGCAAACCACGGCGCAGCTGCGCGATGCCGCGGCGCGCGCAGATTTGATCGTCCGGCTGCTTGTCGCGCGGTCCAACAATCGACACTAAGGATCTGCACAGCCGCTAACGGGCGGATGCGTGTTGTTCGATAGGCATCTGGCCAAGGAATTCAAAGCATGATCCATGACGCTCAACCGACGATCGAAAAATATCCGGCATCGCTGCGGATCCTGCATTGGGTTCGCGCCGTGTTGATCATCGGGCTGATCGCCGCCGGCTGGGCCATGACCGGGGCGAGCGACACCACCGCCTCGAAGTTTGATTTTCTCTACCCCTGGCACAAATCCTTCGGCGTGCTGGTGTTCCTGATCGTCGTCGCGCAGCTTGCGATCCGCGCGACATCGCAATTGCCGGGATCGGCGCCGCTCCCCGCGCACGAGCGAATCCTGTCGCATGCCGTGCACATCGCCATCTATGCGCTGGTGCTGATCGTGCCGCTGATGGGCTATGCAATGTCCAGCTCTTACGCCGAGAGCTCAGGGGTGTTCTTCTTCGGCATCCACATTCCCGAGCTGCTGCCGAAGGATCACGAAAGGTTCAAACTGTTCCAGCTCTTGCACAAGACGCTCGCCTACACCTTGCTGGGTCTGGTCACCCTGCATATCGTCGGCGCGCTCAAGCACCGCTTTTTCGATCAGGATCCGCGCACCGACGTTCTGCCGCGCATGATGTGAGCGGGGCCGCCTTGACGCCGAGCTCCTGCCTTCCTGTTTCATGCGAACTCGCAGCGTCTTTGCTCGTGATCGCCCGGCGCATCGGCCGACGGCGCGCCGGTGCACGCTCTACAGATCGTCGAAATCCATCTCTTTGTCGTCGTGCAGCATCGGCCCGTAGATGCTTTGTTCTGAGCCGGGGATGTCGATCGCGTCGAGATGCTTGCGATAGAAGGCGACCGGCCCAACGCCACCGATGATCGCATAGGCATATTCGGCTTCACGCATGCCGCGCAGCGTGGCGAACAACAGCGCCTCGCCGATGCCCTGCCCGCGCGCGGTCTTGGCCACGCCAGTCGGGCCGAAGAAACCGCGCATCGAACAGTCGGCGCAGGCGAAGCCCAGCAACTCGTTCTGCCGCACGGCGATCCAGATCATCGCCGGAGAGCGCGTGAAAGCCCGCGTCGCCTCGCTGACCCAGGGACCGTAGAAGTTCTTTTCGATCCAGGGCAGCACGACATAGGCTTCCGCCGCCATCGCGCGACGGACAATGATGCCGCGCGCAGCGATCTCCTCCTGGGTGCGAATGTCGGGAAGATCATAGAGACGGACGAGAAGATCGCTCATCGACTGGCCTTTCATTGAAACAATGACGGGATTGGCTGCGCGCCGGTGATAGCCGGCGGTCGATTGACCACCGGCACGCGACAATGCCGACCGGGCGCGTGACCGGTCGGCAAACTGTCACACACCGGACGCCGGGCGCTCCCTAGTCGCGATCCGGCGGCGGGCCGTCTTCGGAATTCATCCCAGGTCCGGGACCGCCGCCATCGCCGGGACCGGCATGGTCGGGACCGCCATCATGATCAGGGCCGCCGCCATGGTCGGGTCCGCCGCCATCGCCGGGCCCGCCAGGCTCGGGACCGGGGCCGCCATGCTCGGGTCCGGGGCCGCTATCTTCGGGCCCGGGGCCGCCATGGTCGTCGTCCCAATTGTCGCGCCAGCCGGGCGGATCGCCGTCGTCCTCCCAGTGATGTTCACTCCAGTGGTCGCGTTGCCCGTAGAAATCATAGTCGCGATAATTGTCTTGCCAGTAACTGCCGAGGTTGAAGGTCACGATCGGGATGCCCACCCGCGCCGCGTAGGCCGGGACGTAAACCCGCCGCGCCGCGTGAACAAACTGAATATAAGCTCCCGACACCCAGCCGCGAACGCCGGGTGCGCTCACGTCGCACCATTTGTAGGCGACCAGACAACCGTGAATGGTCAGGGACGAGCCGGCAGACACCGTTCGGACCGCGGGAAATCGAACACTCGGGCCGGAGCGGACGTTGACATTCGCGGTGGAATATCCCTGCAGAGTGCGAGCCTGTCCGTCGGCGGAAAATCCGACGAGAAGAGCGAAAGTCGTTGCACAGATCGCGAGGTGTTTTGTCATGGTTTATCCGATTATGGGCATCGCATGATGGGCATCACGCCGACGCGCCGGGTAGGATGCGGTGAACGCCCCGCCTTGCGCCTTGCATTGCCTCGCAATGATTGGCGCCCCGTCGAGGCTGCGTGAAGATCTCGAGGAGAGCACCTCATCGCGATCCAGCTGCACTGATGGCCACCGCTCGGCGAGGCCGGGCTTAGCGCGCGACCCGCGTCCATATTTCGCTTCCGCATAGCGGTCCGGAGCACCCGCGCACTTCCAGCCGTCCCGCGTCGAGCAGGGTGACGGTGCTGGCATAGCTGCGGCCGTCGTCGGCATTGTAGACCCGCCCCGACCAGGCGGTTGCAGTGGCGGGTAGCATATCGAGAAACAACTGAAGCCCGATGATGCGGCGGGCCTTGCGCGACGGATCCGGATTCTTGTCGTCGGTCTGAGGCCTGCCGGTGGCTTGGTCGATCGGCTGCTTCAACCACACCACCTTGCCGCAGATCGCCGCGCCGCACGGTCTCACCGCCACCTTGGCGTCGCCGGCCTGGGTCAACCAGGTTCCCGAAGGATCGGTCATCGGCCTGGCGCGCTCCGATGTGGCGTCGCGTGCGAGAGCCAATGTGGCCGCCAAGACCATCGGCAGGGCAAACATCGCGGTACGAACTGGGTCGGTGCGCATTCGTAAAGATCCTGGGTGTCGCGGCGAGAGGAGCAGCTTCGTTTTCACCAGCCTGCCGCAAATGCCGGTACGCCGCCTCATCGGCGGCGACGATCCACCAACCATGAAGAATGCATGGAGTTTTGGTGGAGAAGCGCCATATTGGATCGACGCTGGCCGTCCGCCCGTGCGATCAGGCCGTATCTCATGGAGTCTTGAAGTGTTTCGATGAACGCCCTCATCCTCATTGCCGAAGACGAGCCGCAAATCAGCGAAATTCTCGACGCCTATCTGACGCGCGAGGGCTTCCGCACGGTCCGCGCCGGCGATGGTCGCACCGCACTTGACCTGCACCTTGCGTTGAAGCCGGACCTCATCCTGCTCGACGTGACGATGCCGCGGCTTGACGGCTGGGAGGTGCTGGCCGAGGTCCGCCGCCGCGGCGATACGGCCGTCATCATGATCACTGCGCTCGACCAGGACATCGACCGCCTGCAGGGACTACGCCTCGGCGCCGACGACTACGTCGTCAAGCCGTTCAATCCGGTCGAAGTTGTGGCGCGTACCAAGGCGGTCCTGCGCCGGGTCGGCAAGTCGAGCGCCGGCGGCGTGCTGCGCGTCGATAACCTCGCGATCGATCTTGAAAGCCACATGGTGAGAGTCGAGACGGGTGGAACAGCGCAGTCACTGCCGCTCACACTCACCGAATTCCGCCTGTTGGCCCACATGGCGCGAACACCCAGCAAGGCTTTCACGCGTAGCGAGCTCGTCGACGCCTGTCTTCCCGGCAGCGACGCGCTGGAGCGCACGGTGGACAGCCATATCAGCAATCTTCGCAAGAAACTCGGCGAGGCCGGCGCGCCCGGCATGCTGTCCGGTGTCCGCGGCATCGGCTATCGATTGGCCGCGATATGAGGCGGCAGCGCCTCAGCCGGCAGATCATCGTCTCGATGAGCGTCTTGGCGACGATCGCGATGCTGATCGTCTTCGTCGGCTCGTTCATTTTCTACGGAATTTACCTCACCTATTTTCCCACGCCGACCGGACCGCCTCCGCTTCTGCCCGAAGCGTCGGACTTGGTGCTGATGGCGGTGTTCCTTCTGATCGGATTGGCGCTGGCCATCCTGGTCTCGCTGCGGTTGGCGAAGCGGATACTGACTCCGCTGAATTCGCTGGCGGAAAGCGCGCGCAAGATCGCCGCGGGCGACCTGTCTGCGCGCGCGGCTCCTGGCGACCGCTCGCTTGGCGAAACCGCCCAACTGGTCGACGATTTCAACGCGATGGCGCAACGGCTGCAAGATATCGCCGAAGACATGATTGCCTGGAATGCGGCGATCGCACACGAGCTCAGAACGCCCCTCACGATCTTGAAGGGCCGCCTGCAGGGTATCGCCGACGGCGTTTTCGCCCCAGACGAGGCTTTGATCCGCAATCTGCTGCTGCAGGTCGACGGGCTGTCGCGGCTCGTCGAAGACCTGCGCACGGTCACGCTGGCCGATGGCGGGCACCTCGATCTGAGATTGGAGAAGGTTGAACTCGCCGCGGAAATCTGCGGAGTCGCCGACCTGCTCGAGCCGTCGCTGCGCAAGGCCGGCTTCTCGCTCGACGTCACCTTGATCGATCTTGTGGTCCGCGGCGATGCTGTACGTATTCGCCAGGCACTGCTCGCCCTTCTCGACAATGCCCAGCGCTATGCGCTACCCGGCTCCATCGAATTGGCGATCATGAAATCCGGCAATTCGGCAATCATCCGGGTCGAGGATGATGGGCCGGCATTGTCGCCGGATTTCGCCAAGCGAGCCTTCGAGCCGTTCGCGCGCAGCGAACAATCGCGCTCGCGGCGCCTCGGCGGGTCGGGGCTGGGACTATCTGTCGTTCGGGCGATTGCCGAGGCGCATGGCGGACAGGTCTCCTATCGGAAATCCTCGCGCGGTGGCGCCGTGTTCGAGATCACGCTTCCGCTCGACGACTCCGCGTGCCATGTGGCGCCCGACTGATCGCTTCAATCAGTCAGTTCAATCAGTCAGTCGCGGCAACATGGTCAAACAGGCGCGCTCAGTCGAGGCCGCGTTCGCGGCTCAGCGCCACCATCTCGGCGACGAAGGTTTCCTTCTGCTTGGCATCGAGGCTGGCATAGAGCGGCTCGGCGGCGTCGGCGACGGCGCGCTGATCCTGGGCGCGGTCGACCAGAAACTGGGCCTCGTTGCGCATCTGCTCGACGATGTCGTCGCGGGGGTCGCGCTTGGCCCGGGCGATGCGCAGATTCAGCCGGTCGGCGCCGTGATAGCCGAGTTCATGCATCGCGCGGCTGAAGCCGCCCCAATGCTTCTCCTGCTCCGGCGTCAGCTTCAATTCTGCCTTGATGCGCTCGATATTGGCGTCCGAATTGGCGACGATCTGCTCGGCGGTGAGTTCGACAGGTGCCGCGGGCGCCTTGCCGTCTTTCGCAGCCTTCGCCTCGGCCTTCTCGGCCTTCTGGCGCGCAGTTCGCTCCGCCCTGGTCTCCTTGCGCGGCTTCGGCGACGGCGCCCGCGCACTGTCCACCGGCCCGCGCGCGGTATTGCCGCCGGTGACGCCGCCGATCACGCCGCCGACGACGCCGACCACGCCACCGATCGCGCCGCCCAGCACGCCGCCGACCGGCCCCGCCGCCTTGTTACCGGCCCGCGCGCCCTGCTCGACGCCCTTCACCAGGCCCTGGGCCCGCAACGCGGAGGGCATCGCCAGCAGGGCCAGCAGCGTGGCGGCAAGCACGCCGGACAAAGGGCGCTTCGGCATCGCGGGTCTCGGCATCGCGGGTCTCCTCAAGGGCGTCCAGATCCAGCCAGCGGCGCAGGCCGGGATCGGACGGCTGATCGAAAGCCCCGAAGGCTTTCGATGATTCGCCGCGAAGTCTGGCAGAGCGCGGCTGCGCGGAGAAGCAAATAGCGCCGCCGAAGGGCCCCGCCCTGCCCGCGTTGTCGTCGTGACCGGGCCGGCTTGACCGAAGCAGCGCCCCCGTCCTCAATGGTTCCGCGCGCCGTCGCGCCAATGAAACAAATCCGGGAGCCCCAATGACCGCCGCCACCCATCCGTTCCAGCGCAGCCATTCGATCATGATCAACGCCGAACTCGGCGCGGTGTTCGACTACGTCACCAATCCGAAATCATGGCCGCAATGGCTGCCCTCCTCGCACGAGATCGCGTGCGACGACCGCCCGATGCGGTTCGGCGATACGTTTCACGAGCACTGGTCGACCCGCACAGGCCCGGTGAATCTCGACTGGCTGGTGATCGCCTGCGAAGCGCCGCGACTGTGGATCGGTCTCACCCACACGCCCTTCATGGGGCCGATCGTGGTTCAATACATCTGCGAGCCGCTCGACGGCGGCACCAAATTCATCCGTACGCTGCGCAACCCGGCGCGGCCGAAACCGCCGACCGACGACATGGTGGCGCGGATCGACGAGGAAGCGATGCTGGGGTTGGGGAACATCAAGAGGATCGTGGAGGCAAGCGAAGGTCTGACCCCGTAGCTCGCGCCTCACCCCACGCCGGTCACTTCGAACAGCTCGCCGTCATAGCCGGCCTCGGCGGGAATGCGCAGCGTGCGCTTGTCGCCGTCCTTGGTCAGGATCGGCATCACCGTGACCACCGGCCTGTCGCGGGCGTCGGCGAGCGCCGCCTGCACGCCGGGCTGCTTGCCGAGCTTGATCAGGTTACGGGTGGTCGGGAACGGCAGCGTGAAGCGGCCGCTGGCGCCGCCCTCCAGCGCCTCGCGTGGCGACAGCCAGATCGAATCGGTGGATTCCTTGCCGTCATGCCTGCCGAGCTGCTCCGGCGGCGCCTCCGCCAGAAAGAACCAGGTGTCGAAACGCTTCGGCAGCCCGACCGGCGTGATCCAATGCGCATAGGGCACCATCAGGTCGAGCGCCAAGACGAGCTCGTTGTCGGCCAGCACCTGCGCGAACGCCACCTTGCCCTCGCACAACGCCGTGCGATGCGCGGCCTCGATCTCGGCGGCGCGCGAGGCCGCGATCAGCTCGCTGCCGCCGCGCGGCCGCGCCAGCAGGATGCCGCTTTCCTCGAACGTCTCGCGCAGCGCCGCGATGCGGAAATTCAGCGTCGCCTCGCCATAGCCGTCGGCATTGGCATAGAGCGCGGGGTTGGCGATGATATCGCGATCGCCGGCATCGACGCTGCCGCCGGGAAACACCAGCGCGCCCGAGGCAAATTCGATCTGATAGTGCCGCACCATCATGAACACTTCGATGCCGGCATTTGCGGGCGCGTCACGCAGCAACAATACGGTGGACGCGGGACGCACGGCGGCTGCTTCGGTCGACATCGTTTCGCTCCCGGATCTGACCTCATCCCGAGGAGCGGCGCATTCGCCGCGTCCCAAAATGAGGTCTGGTTATCGTCATGGGTCGAGATGCGCGCCAGGCCGGCGCGCCCTCTCACCATGCAGTCTTTCCAATCTACGCCGCGCTGGATTTCGGCGCCAGGTCAGCGCGCTCGTCGACCCTTGCCACCCGCGACAGCAGATAATCCACTTCGGCCCTGGCGGTGGCGGTGATCGCGGCGGCCGGCAGGCGCTGCGCGCTCGTCGCAATCAGGCCGCGCTTTTGCATGATATATTTGCGCACCGCCAGGCCGACGCCGGGCTGCTGCTCGTAGCGGATCAACGGCAGATGCGCGTCGAACAGATTATGCGCCAGATCGCGCAGCCCGGCCTTCGACAGCTTGACCACCTCGATCAGCAATTCCGGAAAGGCGTAGCCGGTCATCGCGCCGTCGGCGCCGCGCTCCATCTCGAAATCCAGGAACAGCGCGTTATTGCCGGTCAGGATCGACAACGGCCGCAGCGAGCCGTCCTTCTGGAATTCGCGCAGCGTCGAGATCTTTTCCAGTCCCGGCCAATCCTCATGCTTCAGCATCACGCAGGACGGGTTTTCGGTGACGATCTGGCGGATCACCGCCGGAGTCATCACCACCGTCAGCGTCAACGGATAGTCCTGCAGCACCCAGGGAACATCGTCGCCGATCGCCGCCACCGCCTGTTTGAAATAGCCGGTGATCTGCGCGTCGGTGCGCAGATGGGACGGCGGCGCGATCATCACGCCTGCGGCACCCGCATCCATCGACGCCCGCGCCAGCGCGCGCATCGCCGCGAAGCCCGGCGCAGAGACCCCGACGACGACCGGTAGCTTGTCGGCGCGCTTGATGAAGCGCGTCGCCACCGCCACCGCCTCGGCACCCTCCAGCTTCGGCGCCTCGCCCAGAATCCCCAATACGGTGATGCCGTCGCAGCCGACCTCGGTATAGAAATCGCTCAAGCGATCGATCGAGGCGTCGTCGATCTTGCCGTCCTCGAGAAATGGCGTCGGCGCGATGGCGAAGGTGCCTGCGGCTTCGTGGGTCAGTTTCATCGAATGCGCCTCAATCCAGCATTGTCGTTCGGAATTTCCGCACTAGCGCATTCCGCAACGGCAACAAAGCCCATTTCGATCTAAAACCGCCGCGCCGACGCCTTGACATCCGCCTCGGAGAAGAAAATGTCGTCGGCGTGATCGACGATATCCTGCGCTTTCCAGCCATCATGCGGCGGCTTCCAGCCGTCCATTTCCATCATCCGCATCTCGCGGACGCCGCGCGGGCCGGAGACGCCAAGGATCTTGCCGCTCTGGTTCCCCGACAGGCTCGACACCATGTAGAGCACCGCGGGCGCGATGCCGTCGGGCTCCAGCGCCATGCCGGGATTGTCGATATAGCGCGGCAGGTCGGCGGTCATCCGGGTCAGCGCGCCGGGCGCCAGGGTCCAGACCCGGATGTTGTATTTGCGCCCCTCGATCGCCAGCACATTGCTGAGGCCGAAGATCGCGCCCTTGGCGGCGCCGTAATTGCTCTGCCCGAAATTACCGATCAGGCCGGAGGTCGACGAGGTGTTGACGATGACGCCGCCGCCATTGTCCTTCATCCAGCGAAACACCGGCTGGGTGACGCAGAACGTGCCCTTCAGATGCACCTTCAGCACCTTGTCCCAGGCCGCTTCGGTCGCCTTGGCAAAGGTCTGATCGAGCAGAATGCCGGCATTGTTGACCAGGATGTCGGCGCGGCCGAAATGCCGGATGGCGTCGTCGAACACCGATCGGCCGCCCTCCATGGTCGAGATGTCGGCGCCATTGGCGACGGCGCGGCCGCCCTCCGCGGTGATCGCATCGACCACCTGCTGCGCCATCGACAGGTCGGAGCCCGAACCGTCACGCGGTCCGCCGAGATCGTTCACCACCACCGCGGCGCCTTCGCGCGCGAACAATTTGGCGTAGGCCTCACCGAGCCCGCCGCCGGCGCCGGTGATCAGCGCGACTTTGCCATCGAGCAGTCCCATCATCGCCTCCCGTTTGATCGAGGTTCGTCATTCCGGGATGCACTCTGGTCGGCGTCAGCCCGACCGGAGCGCAGGCCCGGAATCCATACTCCCTGTGGTTATGGATTCCGGGTTCGCTCGCAGCTGACGCTGCTCGCGCCCCGGAATGACACACGACAGTTTCAGCCCAGCACGGTGCGCCCGCTCTTGATCACGGTGACGTCGCGCTCCTTGACCTTGGCCTCGAAGGAAATCACCTCGCCGTCCTTCCACATCGCCATGGTGACGGTCTCGCCCGGATAGACCGGCGAGGAGAACCGCACCGCATGGCGCTTGAACGCGGCGGGATCGTAATCCGCATAGGTCTGCAGCACGCCGCGGCAGGTGATGCCATAGGTGCACATGCCATGCAGGATCGGCCGCGCAAAGCCGGCGCGCTTGGCGAATTCCGGATCGGAATGCAGCGGATTGCGATCGCCGCACAGCCGGTAGATCAGCGCCTGATCCGGCCGCGTGGTGATCTCGACCGTGCGGTCGGGCGCGCGCGACGGCATCTGATGCGGCTCGGGCTGGCCGGCGGACGGGCCGCCAAAGCCGCCATCGCCGCGGGCGAAGCGCGACGCCAGCAGCGTCGCCAGTTCCGCGCCGGTCTCATCGCGCAGCACCGTCTGGTGCCGGATCACCACGCCCTTGTCCTTGCCCTTGTCGAACACGTCGAGCACGGTGGAATCGGCAGTGATCTTCGCCGCTACCGGCAGCGGCCGGTGAAAGGTGATGTCGCGCTCGCCATCGACCACCAGCAGGCGGTTGAGATTCATCTCGCCCGGCCCCGCGCCCCATGCCGCCACTGAGGCGAAGGTCGGCACCACTTTCAGCGGACGCGCCGTATAGGTCGCCTCATTGACGAAGGCTAACTCGGTCTCGGCCATCGGATCGGCGCCCATGCCGATGCCATAGGCGTACAGCATCACGTCGCGATCGGTGTAGGCATAGGCTTGGCCGAAATTCTTCATCGCCATCAGTTCGTCGTAGCGGGCCGACATTGCGACACTCCCTCCCCGGCATTCCCGGATGTTGTTTGTTCATCTTCATCGCAAACACGTCAAAGTTCGTCATTGCGAGGAGCACTTGCGACGAAGCAATCCAGTCCTTGCTTGTGGCCCCTGGATTGCGTCGCTGTCAGCCGGCGCGCGCGCCGGCCTCGGCCCGCAATGACGCTACCCCACCGGCGTGAAGAACGGCAGCGGCGGGCCGCCATCGGTCGGCTTGAACACCACCTTGACCTTCTGACCGATCTTCAGCGCGTGCAGATCGCAATCGACGAAATTGGTCAGCAGCGACGGGCCTTCCTTGAGCGTGACATAGCCGACCGCGTAGGGCCCGGTGGCGGATTTGCGCATCAGGCTGAAGGTGTAGATCTCGCCCTCGCCAGCGCTTTGCTCCCACACCGTCTGGTCGGAAAAGCAGAACGGGCAGATGCTGCGCGGAAAATAATGCGGCTCGCCGCAGGCGGTGCAGCGCTTGATCAGGAATTTGCCTTCGGCGGCTGCGTCCCAGAACGGCTTGGTCTCGGGATTGCCCTGCGGCGTCGGGTATTTCACGGTGCTGTCCATTACACGCGCTCCAGAATGGCGGTCGATGCGGCATGGCGCAGGCCGAGCAAGCCGCCGGTGCCATGCGCGATGGCGAGATCGCAGTTCGGCACCTGCACCTTGGGATGGGCTTCGCCGCGCAGCTGGCGCACGGCTTCCAAAATCTTGGTCATGCCGCCGCGGTTGACCGGGTGATTGCTGCACAGTCCGCCGCCATCGGTGTTGAACGGCAATTTGCCGACGCCGGAAATCAGATTGCCGTCGGCGACGAATTTGCCGCCGTCGCCCTTCTTGCAGAAGCCGAGATCCTCCAGCTGCATCAGCACCGTGATGGTGAAGCTGTCATAGATCGAGGCGTATTTGATATCCTTCGGCGTAATGCCCGCTTCGGCGAAGGCGCGCGGCCCGGACCACACGCCGGCCGAATAAGTCAGGTCGAGATCCTTGCCGCCGCGCGGCCCCTTCATCGCCTCGCCATGGCCGATCAGCCGCACCAGCGGCCGCTTCAGGCTCTTGGCGATTTCCTCGGTGGTCACGATCAGCGCCCCGCCGCCGTCGCTGACGACGCAGCAATCCATCCGGTGCAGCGGGTCGGAGATCATCGGCGAATTGATGACATCCTCGACCGTGACGACGTCCTTGAGCATCGCATGCGGATTGTACTGCGCGTGATGCGACGCCGCGACCTTGATCCAGGCCAGCTGTTCGCTGGTGGTGCCGTAATCGTGCATGTGGCGCATCGCGCACATGCCATAGGCATTGTGGGTGGTCGCCCCATAGGCGGTTTCGAAATCGGCCTCGGCGCCCTGCGCGCGCGGCGGCATCGCGCCGGTGCGCGGCTTGCCGGCCAGCGTGATCAGCGCGATCGAACATTTGCCGGCGGCGATCGCCTGCGCGGCATGGCCGAGATGGATGATGTAGGAACAGCCGCCGGTCTCGGTGGAATCGACATGGCGCGGCTTGATGCCGAGATAATCGACCATCGGCCACAATCCGCCGGGCGCGTCGCCGGCGCAGAAATAGCCGTCGACATCCTTGTGCGTCAGCCCGGCATCCTCGAGCGCGCCCTTGGCGACTTCGGCATGCAGCTGGGCGATGGATTTATCGGGCGCGTGGCGGGTGGGATGTTCGTAGATCCCGGCGAGGTAGGCCTTGCCTTTGATGCTCAACACAGTCTCCGCTGGTTTTTTCCTTGCAGATGTCTTGGCGCGTCACGGCCAGATTGGCAAGTGGGGTTTCTTTCGGAGCCGCATGACAGAGCCGGAATCAAAAAATTCGGCTTCACTTCGTCATTGCGAGGAGCCCTTGCGACGAAGCAATCCAGGCCTTTCTTGCCGCCCCTGGATTGCTTCGCTTCCGGACGGCGCTACGCGCCGCCCTCCGCTCGCAATGACGGCGCCTTTTGAGATCCGCCTATTCCGCCGCGATCTGGCGCGGCAGCGGCGGACGCGGATGGGCGAGGTCGCGATGCAATTCCGCGTGACGGAGTTTTGTCTCCTGCACCGATTTTTCCTTGATCGGGCCGTAGCCGCGAATGAGGTCCGGCAGCGACAGGATCTCGACTGCGGTGTCGATGGTGCGTGGCGACAATTGTTCGAGCACCGCGGCCACGTCCGTCTCATAGGCGGTGATCAGATCGCGTTCGAGCTTGCGCTCGGGATGCAGGCCGAACAGATCGAGCGGCGTGCCGCGCAGAAAGCGCAGCGCGGCCAGCGTGCGGAACAGCGGCCGGATCGCCTGTCCGAACTGCCGCTTCTTCGGCCGGCCGGAGGCGTCGATTCCGGGCAGGATCGGCGGCGCCAGATTGAAGTTGACCTTGTAGTCGCCATCGAACGTGTCGCGGATCTGCTGTTCGAAACCGGGATCGGTCAACAGCCGCGCCACCTCGTACTCGTCCTTATAAGCCAGCAGCTTGGCGTAGTTGATCGCCGCCGCGCGCGGCAGCGCCTCGTCATAGCCGCCGGCATCGGCGGCGGCGCGGACCTTGGCCACCAGCGCCTGATAGCGCGCCGCCAGCTTCTTGCCCTGATAATTGGTGAGCATCGCGCTACGATGGGCGATGAGCTCGTCGAGCGTCATCTCGCTTTGGGTCTTCACCGCCACGGTCTGATCGGCGCCTTGCAGCAGCGACGCCAGCCGCGCCGGATCCGCCGCCGCCAAGCGGCCGAGCTGGAACGCCTGCGAGTTCATCTTGATCGCCACGCCGTTCAACTCAATCGCCCGCGCGATCGATTCCGCCTTCAGCGGCAGCAGGCCCTGCTGATAGGCAAAGCCCATCATCATCATGTTGGTGGCGATCGAATCGCCGAGCAGCGTTTCGGCCGCCTTGGTGAAATCGAGGAACGCCGATTCCTTGCGCAGGGCCGCTTCCAGCACATTGTTGACCTTGCGGGTCTGGAAATCGAAATCGCGGTTGCGGATGAAATCCGCGATCGGGATCAGATGGGTGTTGACGACGCCATGGGTGCGGCCGCTCTCGCATAGCGAGATCGTCTCCTTGGAGATCGCCATCACCTCGTCGGCGACGATCAGCAGATCGGCGCTGCCGGTGACGATCCGCGAACAGGTGACGTCCTCGGGTGCGCCCGACAGCCGGACATGGCTCAGCACCGCGCCGCCCTTTTGCGCCAGCCCCGACATGTCGAGGATCATCGAGGCCTTGCCCTCGATATGCGCCGCCATGCCCAACAGCGCGCCGATCGTCAGCACGCCGGTGCCGCCGACGCCGCCGACCGCGATGTTATAGGGCCGCTCCAGACCAGGCCGCGATGCCGGCTCCGGCAGATCGTCGATGGCACCGAAATCCACCGGCGCGCGGCGGCGCAGCTTGCCGCCATCGATAGTGACGAAGGACGGGCAGAAACCCTTGAGACAGGAATAATCCTTGTTGCAGCTCGACTGATTGATCGCCCGCTTGCGCCCCAGCGCGGTCTCCAGCGGCTCCACCGAGATGCAGTTCGACTGCACCGAGCAATCGCCGCAGCCTTCGCAGACGGCGGCATTGATCAGCACGCGGCGCTGCGGATCCTCCAGCGTGCCGCGCTTGCGGCGCCGCCGCTTTTCGGCGGCGCAGGTCTGCACGAACACGATCGCCGACGCGCCCTTGATGTCGCGGCATTCGCGCATCACCGCGTCGAGCTCGTCGCGATGGCGCAGATGCGTGCCCGGCGCGATCGAACCGGCCGGATAGGCGTCAGGCGTTTCCGACACCAGATAAAGGTCGCGGATGCCTTCGGCATGCAGCTGGAAAGTGATCTGCTGCGGTGACAATTCGCCGTCATGGCGTTGGCCACCGGTCATCGCCACGGCGTCGTTATAGAGGATCTTGTAGGTGATATTGGCCTTGGAGGCGATCGACTGCCGGATCGCCAGACTGCCGGAATGGAAGTAAGTGCCGTCGCCCAGATTGGCGAAGATGTGCTTTTCCTCGGTGAACGGCGCGATGCCGACCCAGGGCACGCCCTCGCCGCCCATATGGGTAAAGGTCTCAGTGTTGCGGTCCATCCACAGCGTCATGAAGTGACAGCCGATCCCGGCCAGCGCGCGGCTGCCTTCCGGCACCTTGGTCGAGGTGTTGTGCGGACAGCCCGAGCAGAAATACGGCGTCCGGGTGATCGGCACCACGTTCTGCACCTGCGAGGCGTCGCGGCCGTGAAACCAATCGGCCTTGGCGCGCAAAAGCGCGGCGATCTCCGGATCGATCTCCATCGCCAGCAAGCGATCGACCAGCGAGGTCGCGACCTTGGCGACACTCAGCTCGTCGGCGAACGGCAGGAAGCGATGATTGTGATCATCCATCTTGCCGATGATACGCGGGCGCGGGCCGCCGACGTTGAACAGCTGCTGCTTGACCTGGTTCTCGATGATCTCGCGGCGCTCCTCGATGACGAAGATCTCCTCGAGCCCGCGGGCGAACTCCTGAACGCCCTGCGGCTCCAGCGGCCACGGCATGCCGATCTTGTACAGCCGCAGGCCGATCCTGGCGGCGACCTGCTCGGTGATGCCGAGTTCGCGCAACGCCTGGCGGACATCCTCGTAGCTCTTGCCCGAGGCCATGATGCCGAACCGCGCATTCGGCGAATCCATGGTGATGCGGTTGACCTTGTTGGCGCGCGCGAAGGCGATCGCCGCAAAGCCCTTATAGTCCTGCAGCCGGCGGTCCTGATCGTAGCGGTCGTCCGGCCAGCGCAGATTGAGTCCGCCCGGCGGCAACTCGAAATCGCTCGGAATGATGAAGGGCGTCATTTCGTCGGCGAGGTTGATCTCGGCGGTGGTCTCGACCGTCTCGGTGATCACCTTCATGCCGACCCAGCAGCCGGAATAGCGCGACATCGCTATGCCCAAAAGGCCCATCTCGATGATCTCGTGGATCGAGGACGGATACAGATAGGGCATCAGGGCGGCGATGAAGGCGTGGTCGGATTGATGCGGCACGGTGGAGGATTTGGCGCCGTGGTCGTCGCCGGCCAGGCATAGCACGCCGCCATTCTTGGCCGAGCCCGCCGCATTGCCGTGGCGGAACACGTCGCCGCAGCGATCGACGCCCGGCCCCTTGCCGTACCAGATCCCGGTGACGCCATCATATTTGGCGCCGGGCGACAGATTGAGCTGCTGGGTGCCCCAGATCGCGGTGGCGGCAAGGTCTTCATTGACGCCGGGCTGGAATTTCACGCCAAGCTGGTCGAGGTGATGCCGCGCCGCCATCAGCTGCTGGTCGTAGCCGCCGAGCGGCGAGCCGCGATAGCCGGTCACGAAGCCCGCGGTGTTGAGCCCGCTGGCGCGGTCGCGCCGGACCTGGGCCATCGGCAGCCGTACCAAGGCCTGGATCCCGGTGAGGAAGATGTGCCCCGAGGTCTGCGTGTATTTCTGATCCAGACTGATCGGACCCTGGTCGATTCCCATTCCACCCTCATGCGTATTTCGCCCGGCCGTTCGGCCGCATTTTATATCTGGAAACAGTCTATGTCGGTTTCCATGCCGAACACATCACAAAATGCCGCGATGAAGCTATGCGTTGCCTCGCGCAATTTCGTTGCGAAAAACCGCGCCGACACTGGCTGCGTGCGATGCGATGAGGGTGCTGCGCGCAAATAATATGTCCCGCGCTTTTACGGGCGGCGAATCGTCGTGGAACTGGGTCGCGGGGAACGCTTGCTCGGGCTCCGAATTATCACCGGCAGCCGAAAGGAGGCCCCCATGGCGCAACATCCCGATCCGAATCACGATCGTCCCGTGCCCAATCAACCCGGTCCCGACCCGATCGATCAGTCCTCGACATCGCGCTTTCGCGAACCGCCGCAAGTGGATCCCGAATTGGTGGAAGGACCGGCCAGCCGCGGCCGCATTGCCGCCTTCGCGCTGGCGATCGTGCTGGTGCTTGGCGCGGTGTTCTATGGCCTGACCGCGGCGACTACCACACCCGATGCTGCGTCGACGGCGTCGCAGAACGCCCCGCAGAACCAGACCGACGCGCAGAACTCACCGACCAATCCCGCGGCGACTTCGCCGGCGATTCGCGACGTGACGCCGTATAACCGGGAGCCCGGCACCACGACGGGTGCCGCGCCATCGCAGCCTTCGACGTCCAGCGCGCCGGCCGATCGCGCGCCGCAATAATCTGCGGCGGCGCGCCGCAGCGCCGACGATCCGCGGACGCCCCACGGCGTCCGCTGATCGGAAAAGACCACCAGATGGTGAGGCGCTTACCGCGCCTTGCCGTCGTGTGGCGGCGATCGGGTCGCGACCTGATGTCTCAGCATCAGATTTCTCTTCCGCCGAGCATTGCCAGCGCCTGGCGGGCGTCAGGCATTCATCGAGCGTTCAGCCCACCTCGTTCATTTACTGAGACACGGATCCTGATCCGTGTTTGTTCAATTCGATGTTTTCGCCACACCTGACAGGTCGTCACCATCGTACGATTATTCAGAGCCGCGTGGCTCAAGAAGGAAGAAATGCTATGAGGAAGATCTTTGCCGCCGTCGTTTTTGCCGCCACCCTCGCCGGCTTCGGCGCGGCCAATGCCATGCCTTTGGCGCCGCTCGGCGCCGCCGATCATGCCGGCGTGATTCAGGTCGCGCAGGGTTGCGGACCCGGCTGGGCGCGCGGCCCGATGGGACGCTGCCGCCCGATGGCGCGTCGCGCCCCGGTCTATCGCCATGGCCCGGTCTATCGTCGCGGCCCGGTGGTGGTTCGTCCCGGCCGGATCTGCCCGCGCGGCTTCGTGTTCCGCCGCGGTCGTTGCATCCGCTAAGCGTCCGAACCGATCGACATCGAAAACCCCGCGCCAGCGGGGTTTTCTTTGCGCCGATCACGCCCCCGGCGATCAACACCTATCGAAACGAGATCAACAGCCTGCGCAGCGAATACAGCGGCAGCCAGGGCAGCAGGATCGGCACGCTGCGGACATAGTCCCGATAGCTTGGCTGCGCGCCGTAGCGTTCCTCCTGCTTGCGCTCCAGCCCCGCGGCCGCGGCCACCATCAGCACCTCGATATAGACCACGCCCAGCGTCGTCAGCAGCCACGCCGCCGTGCCGCCATAGGCCGAGATGCCGGACAGCCAGACGCCGAACCAGAACAGCATCTCGCCGAGATAGTTCGGGCAGCGCACCCAGCGATACAGTCCGACATCGCAATAGCGTGTCGGATTGTCGGCCTTGAAGCGATATTTCTGAGCATCGGCGACGGATTCCAGCACCAGACCGATCAGCATCACCGCGACGCCGAGCGCCACCGTGTGCAACGCGCGTGCCTGCGCCTGCGCCGACAAGGTCAGCAGCGCCGGCAGGAACAGCAGCGTGAACAGCACGCTGACGCCGAGCCAGATCGCCGTCTTCTGCAAGATTGTGACCGTGGAGGTGCGCCGCTCCGCCACCGCCAATTCGCCCTGGTAGACCGGATCGCGTTCGCGCCAGGCCAGAAAGCCGCCGAGCCGCACCCCGTAGGCCAGCAGCAGCAGCAGCTGGATCAGCACCCAGCCGGCGATGCTGTCGCGATAGGCCAGGCCGATCACCAGGCTCTGCGCCGCGATCGCGCCCGCATAGCAAAGGCTGACGAAATAATACACCCGGCGAAAACCGGGCGCCGCGACCACGAGGCAGACCGCGAAGGCCAGCAACACCATGTGCCACGGGATCGTCATCCGGGCCGCGCCTGCGTCGACCGGGGCGCCATCGCACGCCGAGTCATCGTCGCTTCTTCAGCGCTTTGCAAAGGCCGATCCGCTGGGGTCGCGCACTTACCGACCGAGCTTGCAGCGTTGGCCCGGCACCCTGGTATCGCAAACTTTGGTGGCATCGAGGAGTTTCCGCGCGGTCCTGATCTGTTTGGCGTTGGGTTCGAAGCCGTAGGCGAACTGCACCAGATAGAAATTGTCGCGACCCCGGACCGCCTTCAACCAGTTGGTTTCTTGCCGGCCGGACGGCTTGGCGTGCGGGCAGGTCTGGCTCCAGATTGCGATCGGATAGAGATTCTCGGTGCCAGTCTTGATGGTCTTGAAGCGCGCGCCGGGACAGGTGTCGGCCGCGGCCTTCTCCTGCCGGTTGCGGAAGGCGGACGGCGCGACGTCATTCATCTTATAGAAGATCTGCGCGGTCAGCCGCTCGGTCCAATGGTCTACACTCTCGCCCCGCGGCAGCAGCAGGGTGTTCTTCTCGTTGTCGGTCTTGCTCTCGGAAACCAGTTGGAAGCCCTGCGGCGGCCGCAGCAGCAGCTTCTCGTGTTCCGCGGCGTGGGCCGGCGCGGCGACGAGGACATTGGCGAGCTGGCACAGCAGGATCAGACGGAGCATGGAGGCCTTGCGCGGCATGACGGACTATCCGGCGATTTAAATTGCTTCGTTCCCCTGCCGTCAATCGATACGGCACGGATTTGGCAGAAAAGCGCGCTGTCGTGATGGCGGCGCGACGCTTCTGCCGACGACCCGGTGGTTCAGGCGCGTTAGCCATGATGCCTAAGGTTAATATTGCGAATGCGTTGACGCTCCTTCAATTCGAACGGATTGTCCGCCGTCCTTTGGCCTTTGCTGCGCATCTCGACCCATTTGTCGTTTGCGTCCATTTCGGTGAGACCGCCATGACGCGTATCATTGCCGGCGTAGCGCGCCGCATCCGTCGCAACCTGCTCGGACCGATGCCGGACGATCCGGCCCGGCTAGCCCCGCAGCACACGCCGCTGTCGATCGACCTGTCGCGGCGGGTCGCGCTGGTCACCGGCGCCACCGGCGAAATCGGCCGCTGCATCACCCGCACCCTCGCGGGCTGCGGCGCCAAGACCGCCATCCATTATTATCGCTCCGGCGAGGCGGCGCTCACGCTCTGCAACGAGCTGCGGGCAGCCGGCGCCGAGGCCTGCGTGGTGTTCGGCGATATCGCCGACATCAAGGCCGTCGAAGCGATGCGGGAGCAGATCGAAGCCAATCTGGGCCCGGTCGATATCGTGGTCAACAATGCCGTCACCTGGTTCGCGGAAGGCCCGGTCGTCGATCAGGACGCCGATCAGTTCGACCGCGTGTTCCGCTCCTCGGTGCTGCAGGCCTGGGCCACCGCCAGGGTGTTTTCGCAGCCGATGAAAGACCAGAACTGGGGCCGGATCATTTCGCTCGGCACCGAAGTCACCAGCCAGGCGCTGATCAACCGCGCGCCCTACACCGCGGCGAAATGCGCGATGGACGGCATGATGCGCTCGCTGGCGCGCGAACTCGGCGAGCACGGCATCACGGTCAATCAGGTGGCGCCCGGATGGATGATCACCGACCGCGACCGCCGCGACCGCGACGAGGTGCAGCCCGACTACGAACGCGGCGTCGCGCTCAAGCGCCGCGGCTACGACCAGGACGTCGCCAACCTCACCGCCTTCCTGGCCTCCGACCTCGCCGGCTTCATCACCGGCGTCCGCGTCCCGGTCTGCGGCGGCAATATCATGCCGGAGGCGTGAGGCGGCGCCCCCAAGCCGGGCAACCGCCAACGTCCGGCTGCCATGCGGGTGTCATCGGCGATATGATATAGGCCCGACGCGATCCGGGAGCCCACCATGTCCGCCAACCTGCTGCTCAGATGTTGCGCCCTGCTCGCCTTGAGCCTGATCGCGTCCGCCACCGCGCAAGCGCAAACCGCCGAGGTCGGTCCGCGTCCGTTCTATCTCGTCGACAAGATGAAGGACGGTCCGCTGAAGACCCGGCTCGGCCAATGCCGCGGCCCGTTCCATCCCACCGCGTTCTCGATCGGCCACCGCGGCGCGCCGCTGCAATTTCCCGAGCACAGCCGCGAATCCTATTCTGCGGCGGCGCGGATGGGTGCCGGCGTGATCGAATGCGACGTCACCTTCACCAAGGACCGGCAATTGGTGTGCCGGCATTCGCAATGTGACCTGCACACCACCACCAACATCCTCTCGGTGCCGGCTCTCGCGGCCAAATGCAGCCAGCCGTTCAGCCCGGCCGATCCGGCGACCGGCAAGAAGGCCTCGGCGAAATGCTGCACCAGCGACATCACGCTGGCGGAATTCAAGACGCTGACGGCGAAGATGGATGCATCCAATCCCAACGCCACCACGATCGCCGACTATCAGAATGCCACGCCGCGCTGGCGCACCGACCTCTATGCGAGTTCTGCGACGCTGATGACCCATGCCGAGAGCATCGCGCTGATCAAGAGTCTCGGCCGAAAATTCACCCCGGAGTTGAAAGCTCCCGAGGTGCCGATGCCGTTCGACGGCGACTATACGCAAGAGGCCTATGCGAGCCAGATGCTGGCGGAGTACAAGACCGCCGGGATTCCCCCGCAGGACGTGTTTCCGCAGAGCTTTTCCCTCGCCGACATCCTGTACTGGATCAGGACCGCGCCGGACTTCGCCGCGCAGGCGGTCTTTCTGGAAGACCGCTACGAGACCAAGGGCCTTGATCCGAACAAGCCCGAAAGCTGGAAACCCTCGATGGCCGAGCTGAAGGCGCAGGGCGTCAACATCCTGGCGCCGCCGATCGCCCTGATGCTGACGCTCGACGAAACCGGCGCCATCGTGCCCTCGCCTTACGCCCGCGCCGCCAAGGCCGCCGGCCTCGATCTGATCGGCTGGTCGCTGGAACGCGACGGCCCGCTCGCGAAAGGCGGCGGCTTCTATCATGCCTCGATCAAACCCGCGATCGACCGCGACGGCGACACCCTCACCGTGCTCGACATCCTCACCCGCCAGGTCGGCATCCGCGCGATGTTCTCCGACTGGCCGGCGACGACGACGTTTTATGCCAATTGCATGGGGATGAAGTAGCAGCGTCCGCGGGGCGGATGGGTTCATTCCGTAGCCCGCCATAAAGCGAAGAGCGCGGGCAACGACTTGCCTTACGCCCCCGTTATGGTATCGTGCCACGATACGATAATCCGAGGCGCCGATGATTGTCGGCTTTCGAGGCAAGTTCGCGCAGGCCATCCTCAGCGAGCGTCGGGCTCCAAAAGGTTTCCCGCCCGATCTGCTTTCGGTTGCGCGCCGCAAGCTGGTGCAGTTGAACAACGCGGCGGCCCTGCTCGACCTTGCCGCACCACCGGGCAATCGGCTTGAGCCCTTGAAGGGTGACCTAAGAGGGCGTCATTCGATCAGGATCAACGACCAGTGGCGGGTCGTCTTTCGCTGGACGCCCGCTGGCCCCGACGAGGTCGATATCGTCGATTATCATTGAGACAATTGGACGACCGCCATGGCCAAGAAATTACCCCCCGTTCATCCCGGCGAGATTCTGCGCGAGGAATTCCTGCTGCCGATGGCGTTGTCGCCCTATGCGGTTGCACGCGCCTGCGCCGTGCCGCGCACCCGGATCGAACGCCTCGCCCGCGAGGAAACCCCGGTCACCGCCGACACCGCGCTGCGGCTAGCCAAATACTTCGGCACGACGCCAACATTCTGGATGAATCTGCAAACGCAATACGATCTGGAAGTCGCCGAGGACGGCACGGCCGCGGATCTGAAGGGCATCAAGCCGGTGAAGCGAAGCGCAGCCTGACCGTGTAGATGGGGTAACGGGCCGGCCGCTGGAGCCGCACGCTCGCTACGGCGCGATTTGAGAGCGCGCTCGCGTGCGGCTTCCCCGGGAGGCGGTCGTCCCTCAAAATGATGGTGTCAATGAACCGGAGTTGGGCAAGCCCGCTCCAAGCATCATCGAGGGACGACCATGTACCACTATGCAGGAATTGACGTGTCTTTGGAACAGTCTGCGGTTTGCATCGTCGACGGCGCGGGCAAGATTTTGCGCGAGGCCAAGGTCGCGAGCGAGCCGGAGGCGTTGATTGCCTGGTTCGGGTCGCAGGGCTGGACTCTCGAACGGATCGGCCTTGAGGCGGGACCGCTGTCGCAATGGTTATACGCCGGGTTGCGCGGTGCCGGTCTTGCGGTCGAACTACTGGAGACCCGGCATGTCCGCGACGCCTTCAAGGCGATGTCGGTGAAGACCGATCGCAACGACGCCCGCGCCATCGCGCAATTGATGCGGCTGGGCTGGTTCCGGCCGGTTCATTGCAAGTCGATCGAAGCGCAGGAGGTTCGGGCGGTGTTGACCGCGCGCAAGCTGCTGCAGTCGAAGCTGCTCGACGTCGAGAACAGTCTGCGTGGGGTGTTGCGCGGCTTCGGGCTGAAGGTCGGCAGGACCACCGAGCGCAGCTTCGCGGCGCGGATCGAAGAATTGGTCGCCGGACACGCGGCGCTGGCGTCGATTGCGAAGGCGCTGCTCGCGGTTCATGCGGTGCTGCTGCGCGAGTTCAAATGCCTGAACAAACAAGTCGTGCAGCTCGCCAGAGCGCAACCGCAGGCGCGGCTGCTGATGACGACGCCGTCGGTCGGCCCGATCGTGGCGCTGACCTATGCCTGCGCGATCGACGATCCGGCGCGCTTCAACTCGTCGAAGGCGGCCGGCGCGCATTTCGGCCTGACGCCGAAGAAGTATCAATCGGGACAGACCGATTACACCGGCCGCATCACCAAGATCGGCGATGCTTCGGTGCGCGAGGCGCTCTATCAGGCGGCTCATGTCATGCTGACCAAGCCGGTCAAGAACTGCACCGAACTGAAGAGCTGGGCGATGCGGATCGCCCGGCGCGCCGGCCTGCGCAAGGCCAAGGTCGCGCTGGCGCGCAAGCTCGCGGTCGTCCTGCATCGCATGCTCGCCGACACCAAGCCGTTCAACCCCAACGCCAAGGCGCTGGCAGCTTAACAGGGAGAAATCATCGGTTCGGGGAGGCCCACGACACCAGGTCTTCCCCGCGCGAGGTCCCTTCGCCGGGACGATGGATCCGGTCAGGCCGCCATGCGGGAAGTCGGCTCACAACCACGCTTCCGTAGATTGGCCGGCCGGCTCCTCTTACGCACCCCTAAAGGTGACGGCCACCGCGCCGATCCCGGACAGAAGCAAGTCGCCGGCGAGAGGATCACGTAAAAAGGGATTGACTAACCACTGCCCGTTACAGAAGCCCGCATGAGCGCAGCGATATGCGGGATGACGCCGGCAGCCCTGACCAAAACGAACCCGGATTGCGCTTCGCTCCATCCGAGCTACGCTTGTCGCACGCTCGCTAGACTCGCGAGTCGCACTATCGATCGACAGATTGCTTGTTAATGACAGCATTTGACTTCAAGAATTTTATCAGAACTTGCTCAATTTTATGCCGCATATCGTCGTTTTCAATTGCGATATAGGACGCATTGAAAACGATGGGAGACTTAAACCAAAATTTGTCAGAGTGGTTTATCACCCGATCTGCAATATTCGCAGCCTTTCCAATGTAAACGGGCCGCTCACTGATATCATAGAAAACGTACACACCTGCGACCTTTGGTAGTGCACCTCGATCGTGGGGATCGAAATCAGTTAAGGCACCTAACCCCGCAATCTCTTGTTCTTCAGCCACCTCCGTCTTAACGTCCTCCGGGATCGCCGTCTTGAGAGCCTTTTCGAGCCTCGACTTAGTCTCGGCTTGAGGATTCTGGCTCCGTCCCGACTCAATGTTGTAGATGGCAACTGCTGAAAGGCCAGAAACTCTTGCCAATTCTGGAACTGACATTCCAGCTTCACTTCGCGCTCGACTTAACCAAACCCCAAACACATTTTTCGGGGGCGGCGTAGGCAAATCAGATCCTTCGCTTTCCTTGGCTAAGGTCAATCGGCCTACTATCTCCTCAAGCCTACGTAACTTCGAATTGTTTGGAACGATCTGTCCAATCTCCCAGTTGCGAACTCCTGGTCCGGTCATGCCGAGTTTTTCACCCAACTCAGCCAATGTCAGCCCTTGCGCAAGTCGCAACCTCCTAATCGCATCACCGAGCTTGTTAGGCATCACCTTCTTCCAAATAATGGAAACACCCGATCAATCTTCTCCCTCACAACGGCATATTGTCGTGCTTCTTGAACGGCACCTCGACGTGCTTGTCGCGCAGCATCGCTAGCGCGCGGGCGATGCGGCGGCGGGTGGCGTGCGGCATGATGACGTCGTCGATATAGCCGCGCTCGGCGGCGATGAACGGCGACAGGAAGCGGTCCTCGTATTCCTTGGTGCGGGCGGCGATTTTTTCTTCGTCGCCGATGTCCTGGCGGAAGATGATTTCCACCGCGCCCTTGGCGCCCATCACGGCGATCTGCGCGGTCGGCCAGGCGTAGTTGATGTCGGCGCCTATTTCCTTCGACGCCATCACGTCGAAGGCGCCGCCATAGGCCTTGCGGGTGATCAGGGTGACGAGGGGCACGGTGCATTGCGAGAACGCGAACAGCAATTTGGCGCCGTGCTTGATCAAGCCGCCATATTCCTGCGCGGTGCCCGGCAGGAAGCCCGGCACGTCGACGAAGGTGACGATCGGGATGTTGAATGAATCGCAGAACCGCACGAAGCGCGCGGCTTTGCGCGAGGCGTCGGAATCGAGCACGCCGGCCAGCACCATCGGCTGGTTGGCGACGAAGCCGACGGTGCGCCCGGCGATGCGTCCGAAGCCGGTGACGATGTTCTTGGCGAAGGCTTCCGACAATTCGAAGAAGTCGCCCTCGTCGACGACTTTGAGGATCAGCTCCTTCATGTCGTAGGGCTTGTTGGGATTTTCCGGGATCAGGGTGTCGAGCGAGAAATCCTCGCGCTCGATGTCGTCGAAGCTCGGCCATTCGGGCACGCCGTCGCTGGAATTCGACGGCAGGAAGTCGAGTAATCGGCGCATCTGCAGCAGCGTCTCGACGTCGTTCTCGAACGCGCCATCGGCGATCGACGAGCGGGTGGCGTGGACCGAGGCGCCGCCGAGTTCTTCCGCGGTGACAACTTCGTTGGTCACCGTCTTGACCACGTCGGGGCCGGTGACGAACATGTAGCTGGTGTTCTTCACCATGAAGATGAAGTCGGTCATCGCCGGCGCGTAGACGTCGCCGCCGGCGCAGGGGCCCATGATGACGCTGATCTGCGGGATCACGCCGGAAGCCTGCACCACCCGGCGGAACACGTAGGAATAGCCGGCGAGCGCCGCGACGCCCTCCTGGATCCGCGCGCCGCCGGCGTCGTACAGGCCGATGATCGGGGCGCGGGCCTTCAGCGCCATGTCCTGGATCTTGGTGATCTTCGCCGCATGGGTTTCGGATAGCGAGCCGCCGAACACGGTAAAATCCTTGGCGAAGACGAACGTCTTGCGGCCGTTGACGGTGCCCCATCCGGTGACGACGCCGTCGCCGGGGATCTTGGTGTTCTCCATCCCGAATTCGGTCGAGCGGTGCTGGACGAACATGTCCATCTCCTCGAACGAATGCTTGTCGAGCAACAGGTCGATGCGCTCGCGCGCGGTCAACCGCCCCCGCGAATGCTGCGCGTCGATGCGCTTCTCGCCGCCGCCGAGTTTCGCCGCCGCCCGCCGATCGTCGAGTGCTTCCAGGATGTGTTTCATGTGCTCCAACCGCGCTAAATGGTGTCGTTTCGCCCGTCGCGTGCGTGCCACGGTATTGCCCCCGCTTCGCCGCAACATTCAAGGCCTTCTAACACGGGGTATTGCGGTGTGAAACGGCATTGCGGCGGTCCCGGATAGCCATTTCGGCGCAGCATTACGCCACCTTGCGGTCGCGGAACACCGCGGCGCGTTGCGCCCGGCGGCTCCCGCCAAGCCTGCATTGCCTGGTTGCGCCAGACCCATGGCGCGGCGCGATGATGCGCCCTATATCGCAGGTCCGCGCAGGAGAACCAGTGATGACCGCCGATCCCACGATCCCGACCCGCAATGGCGCGGTGACCGGCGGCATCCGCACCTTGATGCGCGTCGAAGGCGCGGCGCTGTTCTTCGGCCCGACGCTGTTCTATCTGATCTCGGACGCGCCGTGGCAGCTCTACGCGCTGCTGTTCTTCGCCCCGGACCTGGCGCTGCTCGGCTATCTGGCCGGCCCGCGCGTCGGCGCGATCGCCTATAATGCGCTGCATTCCACCATCGGACCGCTGCTGCTCGCCGTCGCCGGCGTGATCCTGCTGTCGCCGGCCGCCGGCCCGATCGCGCTGATCTGGCTGGCGCATATCGGCTTCGACCGGGTGCTCGGCTTCGGGCTGAAATATGCCGACGGCTTCAAATTCACCCATCTCGGCCGCATCGGCAAGGACGCCGCGACCTGACATTTTGGTTGCGCATGATCTTGTCGGAAAACCGGAATCCACTTTTCTGGATCATGCGTCAGACAGCGCCGATATCGGCGAGGCATTGCTGAGCCAGGCTTGCCCGCAGGCCGATATGGCGCGGCTCGCGGACGTCGAGATTGAGCGCGAACACGGTGCGCGCCGCGCCCTTTTCGGCCCAGCCGACCAGCCAGCCCAGCGACGGCTTGCCGATCTCGGCGCCGAGCAGGCCGGATTTGGCGCGGATGATCGAATCACCGAGTTTGGTCACCGGCAGAATATCGCGGACCAGCTCCTGGCTGCGCTTGCCGACCGGCAGCACGCCGCGCCGCAGCCGGTCGAGGAAATCGATCTGCTGGATCGGATCGATCCGCAGCGCGCCGGTGAGCCAGAACTGGTCGATGCCGCCGCCGATGTCGTGATTGCCGTAGTCGAGCAGGTCGACATATTTCTGCATCCGCTCCTGCCCGATCCGGCGCGCGATCTGCTGATACACCGGCACCGCGGAGGCTGCGATCGCGCTGCGCAAGGTGTGATCGCGATTCCACGCCTCAATGCTGCGGCTGACGCCATCCCACTTGAAAACGTCCTTGTCGGGATCGCCGACCACGCCGGTCTCCAGCGCGATCAGCGAATGCGGAATCTTGAAGGTCGAGGCCGGCAGAAACCCCTGCCCCGACCGCTCGGTGTCGCTGGCGATGATCAGATAGTCGTCGGTCTTGTAGCCGACAAAGGTGCCGACGGTGCCTTCATCGGCAAAGCACTTGGCGAGAGCGGCGCGGATCTCGCTGAGCGGCGGCGCCACCTCGGCCGCGACGCGGGACGGCAGCAAGGCGGCGGCGCAAAGGCCCAGAGCATGACGACGAGTGATCAAGGCGGCACCATGCGTTGTTGCGGGATCGGGATGTCGCCAGGCATCGTGGTGAAACGATGACGGCGCCTCGTCCCATCAAGTCCATTGTCAGACCGGGGCGCGAGCCCCGCAGCGCGTTTATGTGCGTCTTCGACGCGCGATGGGGCGAGCGAACCTGGGTTCTTGCGGCTGGGCCATGCGCTTTCGCGAGATTCCGGGGTCGCTCACAGCTGACGCTGTTCGCGCCCCGGAATGACGAGCTACTTTCGGCGCATCACTCAATGCAACGACGACCTAACGCGCGCGTCCCGACAGCCGCAGCACGAACACCAGCACTTCGGCCACCGCCTTGTACAGCTCCTCGGGAATTTCGTCGCCGATCTCGACATTGGACAGCGCGCCGGCCAGCACCTCGTTTTCCTCGATCGGAATGTCGTGCGCCTTGGCGATCTCGATGATCTTGGCGCCGACCGAACCCTTGCCCTTCGCCACCACGCGCGGCGCGCCGAAATGATCGTAATGCAGCGCGACCGCGAGCTGGTTTTTGTCGAAGGTGCTCATAGCGCACGATCCAGGAAATGGCCGGCCGGCGCCGGGGGTGGCGGCGGCGGGCCGCCATCGCGGATCACGATATCGCCGGGATGCAAGTCGGCGCGGACGAGTGCCTGGCTGAGTTGCGCGGCGCCGTCGCGCAGTTGCGCGGTGGTGGCGGGGCGTTCCGCCCAGATCCGCACCGAGGTCTTGTCGCCGTGGAGCGAGACCAGCGCATGAACCGGGCCGGCCGGCTCGACATCGAGCGAGAACCGCGCCCGCCACACTTGTTTGGCGGCGTCGCCGTCCGGGCCGCCCTGGTCGCTGTCGCGGGCGATTTCGAATTGCGCGATCGCGGTGCCGTGCGGCGTCGCGAACGGAATCTCGAAATTCCAGCGCGGTTGCGCCGCGTCCGGTCGCGGCTGCGCGGCATCGCCGCGATCCGGCAATGACGCCACCTGCAGCAGGGTCTGCCGCGCGATCGCGCCTTCGGTATCGGTCAGCAGGCGGTGCAGCGTCGCCTCGATCGGCGCATGCGCCACCAGCGTCGGCGCCATCACTGGCTGCGCGCTCGGCAAGGCGCCGGCGATCGGCGGCGGCGGCAATTTGCCAGGGGCAAATTCGGTATCGTCGTTCTTCACCATCCGGGCGCCGGCCAGTCCGGGCAACAGCGACAGCATCAAGGGATTGCTGAGCGCCAGCCGCGACAGCGCGCCGGCCGCCTGCGGATTAGCCAAGATCGCCTCCTGCAACTGGCTCAGCGCAGCATTGCTGGCCGCGGCGCGGGCGGCCTCGGTCGGGGCCGCAGATATGCCCTGACCTGTCGCAGGGGCGACGCCGACCTCTTGCAGCGCGGTCAACACCGCCTGAACCGGCGTCGACGACGCCGGTGTCGCGGCAGCAGTCGTTGGCACCAGCGTAGGCGACGCCGTGGTCGGCAGTTGCGACGCGACGGTCGCGGGTTCGGCCGCTGACGCCGAGGCCAGTGCTTGCGCGGCCTGCCCCTGCACGCTCGCCAATTGCGCCGCGACGCTTTGCGCAGCGACGCTTTGCGCCGGCACCGCGGCGCTCTGCGCCGGTGTGGCAAGCGACGTGGTCAGGATCTGGCGCAGCACGACCAGCGCGGCTTTCAGATCGGGGGTCGATGCCGGCGCCGTTCCAGAGGCCAGCGACGCCTCCAGGAACAGGCCGGAATTCTGGAAGGCGCGCTTGATATCGGCGCCGCCGAGATTGCCATCGAGGCTGGGGCGCTGCGCCAGCAATTGCGCAACCGCCTGTTGCAGCTTCGGCGGCAGGCCGCTCAACGACGCCGCGACGTCGAGATTGGCAAATAGCGGCGCCAGGCTGGTCTGCTGGGTGGCGGCGGCCTGCGCCGCGGTGACCACGGCGGCAGCCTGCTGCGGCGTCAGCGCATTGGCGGCGGCCACAATGCTGGGCGCGGCCTGCGTGATGGTGATGGCCTGCGGCCCCAGCGTAACGCTGTCGCGCACCGCACCCGCAAGAGCCGGATTGACGGCGGCGCTGGCCTGCTGATTGACCACCGCCAGACGAAGGCCATTGCCGTCCTGGGCCTGCGACACCGCCAGCTGCAAGGTCTGGCCGGCCTGCAACGGGATTTGACTGGCGACCTCGATCGACTGGCCGCCGACCGCGATCCACACCTGGTCGTTGCCGAGCAGCGCCAGCACCTTGGCCTGGACCACCGATCCCGGCTGCAGCACCACGCCGGTACTGCCCCCTTGCGGAGCGGTGATCGTCAGATTCGGATTGACCGAGATCGGCATGAGCTGCACTTCACCGCGTGAGGTCTGGCGAGCCTATCCGACGCTCGTAAACCTGTCGTTAACTGCTGGGCGCGGCCCTCATCGCCAGAACCCGCGCGGCGGCGGCAAAATCGACATGTTTGGCGGCGCGGCGGGCCGCGACCTCCTCGTCGAGGCCCCATTGGCCGATGTTCCAGTCCTCATCGACATGGGCCGCGGCCCAGACCTGATCGGGATCGCGCGCGCCATGGGTCAGCGCCAGGGTCAGCAATGCCGAGCCGGTGATGGTGGTCACCACATGGAACGCGGCGATCGACCACGGCTCGCGCGGCAGCGCCGCGCGAACTGCTGCGACCGCGCTCTCGGGCTGGCGGACATGGACGATGCCCTCGGCCAGAATGAAATGCGCGCCGAGCGTCTGCGCGGCCCAGAACAGCACCGGGTCCCAATGCTCCGCCTCGCGCGCCACCAGCGCCTGCGGATGGCTGGCGCGGTAGAACAACAGATCGGATTCGAAATATTGCGCGACGTCGTCGGTCACCGCGTCGACGCGGTCGACCACCGCGTCGAGCACGCTGTTGGCCAGCCGCGTCAGCGGCATCGTCATCGGATTGATCAGCTCGCTTTGCGCCTGCCATTCCGCCGCGATCGCCTCGGCGAGCGCGCGATCGGGCGCGGCCAGCGTGCGGCGCGACGGCGTCTTGACCTGCTTGCCGTCGAGCGTGATGGCGAAGCCCTCCGCTGTCTCGGCCACGCCGGCTTCGGCATAGAACCGCTTGAGCTGCGGACCGCGGGTCGAGCGCCGCACCGTCTCCTCGGGATCGAGCGGCGATCGGCCCGTCACGTCATCGAACAATTCACGCATAGGTTTGCTCGCAACTCACTGAAATCAAAGCTCATTGATTGGCGCAGACGCGCGAATAGGTGGCGCGGTCGCTGGAATCCAGGCCCGCCGCGGCGGCATCATCCAGGCATCTGACGACGCGGTCGCCGAACGAGCTGCGCTGGCGCAGCCGTGGCTTCGGTTGCTGCGGTGGCGCATCGAGTTTCGGTACTACCGGCACCTCGATCTTCGGCGGCGGCGGCGCGGGTGGCGGCGGCGGTGCCGGCGGCGGCGGAATCGGAATGAGCTGCGCCACCGCAATGCCCGAAAGCGCCAGCCACAGGCCGATCGCGATCGCCACGCGTCGCAGCATTTGGGTTCGAATGATCATGCGTTCAGCGACCTCAATGTTTCAGCGTGCCCCGGATGCGGCGCAACGCGCCGCGCTGGCGGCGTGGTGCGCTGCGAAGCCGGGGCCCCGCTTGGGACGCGCCGGTTGAACCGGGGTCCCGGTTCTGCGAAGCGGCACTGCGTGCCGCATCGCGCCCGGGACACGGCGTGATGACGATAGACATGTCGGCATCGCGCGGGCTCCGCGCAAGGCATTACTCCTCCGGCGCGTTGTCGATCGGATCGAAGCGGTCGGCTTCGAGGCCGAGCAGGTTCCAGCTCTGCAGCATGTGCGGCGGCAGCGGCGCGGTGGCGTCGATCACGCCGCCGCGCGGATGCGGGATCACGATGCGGCGCGCCAAGAGATGCAGTCGATTCTGCAAACCGCCGGGCAACTGCCAGTTTTCCTTGTTGAAATATTTCGGATCGCCGACGATGGCGTGGCCGATATGGGCCATGTGGGCGCGCAGCTGATGGGTGCGGCCAGTCACCGGCTTCAGCGACACCCAGACCAGCTTGGTGGCCGAGGTCTCGACCACCGCATAGTAGGTCACCGCGTGGCTGGCGCCCTCGTCGCCATGCTGGGCGATCCGCATGATGGTGTCGTCCTCGCTCTCTTCCTTGGCGAGGTAAGTCGAGATCCGGCCCTGCTTCGGCTTCGGCACGCCGGCGACCAGCGCCCAATAGATTTTTCGCGCCGAGCGCTCGCGGAACGAGCCGGTGAGTTTTGTCGCGGCGAAGCGGGTCTTGGCGATCAGCAGGCAGCCGGCGGTCTCCTTGTCGAGCCGATGGACGAGACGCGGCTTCTGGCCCTTGGCGTCGCGCATCACCTCCAGCATCAGATCGACATGGCGCGTGGTGCCGGAACCGCCCTGCACGGCAAGGCCAGCCGGCTTGTTCAGCACCATGACGTCGGCGTCCTCGAAGATGATCATCGCCTTCAGCGCGTCCATCGTCTTCTGCGCGGCCTCGGAGAGTTCGCCGCCGCCTTTCGGGGTATCGAGCTTGAGCGGCGGAATCCGCACGCTCTGGCCGGCTTCGAGCCGATCCTTGGAATCGGCGCGCTTGCCGTTGACGCGCAGCTCGCCCTTCCGGACGATGCGCTGGATGTGGGAGAACGACAGGCCGGGGAAGCGGCCCTCGAGGAAGCGATCGACCCGCATGCCGTCTTCGTCCGGCGTCACCAGCACGGTCTCGACCTTGGTGGGCAACGGCACCGGCTCGGCGACCACTTTGGGTTCCGGCACGAAGGTCTCGGGATCGAATGGCGGGCGTTCGCGCTTGGGCTCACGGCGGGGCGCGCGCGGCGCGGCGGCGTCGGGCTTGCCACGCAGCGGCTTGCCGCGCGGCGGCTTGCCGCCGAAACCGCGTTCCGGACGCGGTGCGCGCTCGGCGCGGTCGCCACGTTCGGGACGCTCGGCGCGCTGCGGGCGTTCGGCGCGATCGAAACGCGCCGGTCGTTCGGCGCGGTCCGGCCGTTCAGCGCGCTCCGGCCGTTCGGCGCGCTCAGGGCGTTCGGAACTGCGGGCGCGCGGCGGACGTGCGCTCATCGGCCGATCGCCATTGGTGCGGCCGGCCTTGGCGCGATCGCCGAAGGACGGCCGCGCCGGACCATCGCCAAAGCCGCGATCGGGACGCTCGGACCGCTCGAAGCGCGCCGGGCGTTCGGCACGCTGCGGGCGTTCGGACCGCTCAGGTCGCTCGGCGAAACGTTCGGAGGCGCGCTCGCGCGGCGGCCGCGCCGCCATCGGACGATCGCTATTGGTCCGCCCTGCCTTGGCGCGATCGCCGAAGGACGGCCGCGCCGCCTTGGTGCGCTCGCCCTTGCTGCGCTCGCCGGCGGGACGCTCGGCCTTGTTGTGCTCGCGCTTGGGACGCTCGGTCCTGCCGCGATCGCTGCCGGGGCCGCGTTTTGCAAGGGGTCTTTTGACGCGACGGCTCATGATCTGGCTCCGGAGGAAGCGTGTGCGTAGCGCAAAAGCCGCTCAGGGTCACGGTTTATCGCCCCATCCGGGCGAGCAAAGCCGGCCTCGCGGCGGATCGCGCCCGAGTTGTGCGGGATATTGCCCCTCGTGAGGGGCGGCGGAGCGCCGACCGGCGCGCCTTGATCGAGTGGCCGCAGCTTCCGGCGCCGCAGCGTCGCAGAGGCCACGGAAACGCCTGCCGGCGCTCCACCACGGCGATTTTGCGCCCCAGGGCCGTGCTTCCGGGCACAGGCGCGAGCCCTTTGACCCGCCGATCCCGACGGATTTCCCGCCGTTCACCCGTGCCGCGTCCAGCCAACTAGCAAGTGGCAGACCCCCGTAGTGGGGCCGGACGGCGACCCAGAGCGTCCCGAGTGCGCGCGGCGACGTCCACCGCCCGCCCGCAGGCGCCGCACCCCGCTCCGCCTCAAGACGTCTCATGAAACGCCCCTCGTGAACGGGATGGAATTAGGTATAAGGTCCTATGGGAATATTGTCAAGACCGACATCATCCCTTGTGATCATCGTTAATCTAGATGCGGCGCCATGCCGGAGTCGGTTTTCGGCGCAATTGGTTCGCAACATTCGCGAGTTGCTCAATGGCCAGATCCATCCGATCCGCGCATTCGGATCTGTTTGCCCGCATCTGATTGTCGAGCACGAGATTCAGTGAAACCGCGGCAATTATATCGCGACCTGTCGTAAGTTTTCCAATCGCTTCGTCATACATTTCACGTCTCCGTTGATCTCTGGATTGAGACCGACGACCAAATTGAACCGCAAAATCTGAGAAATAAACAATCATCGCTTCCGTGCTCAACGCGATTCATACGGTTCGCGTCGAAATTGATCTCCAAAGTCACGCGTCTCGATGTTCACGGGCGCCGAACGAATTTTTTGTTCGATGGCGCGGAGCAAGCGTAGGGTGGGCAAAGGCGCGCTTGCGCCGTGCCCACGTGTTTTCAATCGCGATGTACTGTCGTGTGGTGGCTCGATGGTGGGCACGCTTTCGCCAATGCTCTTCGGGCAAGGGCGTGCGCTCTGCCCACCCTACATTACTTCAACGTCAAGGTGATGGGCAATTCTACTAACCGGCCCTGCGCCTGCGGATCGGAGGGGTGCGCTTTCGCCACCCGCCTACGCGCCGATTGCTATTCAACGGAAACCGCAAACGTATCTATGAACGGTCGCAGGTTTCCGTACGTTATCTGGAGCGCGAAATTGTCCACCCCTCGGTATCCTGGGATGGAGGTATATTCGACTTGAAAGCCTTTCATCCACTGTCCGATGCAAGCAACACCGGTCCGAAACCGGCTATATTTGACGCGGAAAGAAATGTCATTGTTCGGCTTGATCCTCCCGTGTCGCGGCTTTGTTACCACCCGCACTACGCCCCGATTTGGTGAACAATCTTTCTTCCACGCAACGTAAATATACATTTTGGTGGGTTGACCGGATCGGGCCGTGCGAAAAAATGACTCCGCTTGCGCCGGCCCGAACGCCAGAGATACGAAGACCGCGAGGCAGATCGCCGAAAATCCTCTCATCGAAAACGTCGCTCGCCATTGATTGCGTCGCGCAGGACAGCTCTGCGCCTCGAATGATGCGGCCGATCGAAGCAATCGCAATCCGACATTTCATTGACCGCCATACTGCCAACAGGTGCGATGACGCCAGCAAGCGCACGGTTAGCAAGCTTGGTGGGCAAAGGCGCGGTTGCGCCGTGCCCACGCGCTGCGCATCGGTTAATTCAATACCAGGGTGTGGGCACGCTTCGCTTTGCCCCCCCACTACTAACCCGCCCAATGCCTGGATCTGGCCGGCAGGCGGCCTATCACTTGCGAAATTTCTTGCCGCAGAATGTGGAGCAAGAACTGGGCGTCGCATTCGGGTTGCAGGCGCCCGAACTGCAGACTTTTACGCAGTCTCGATAATTGAATGTCTTGAAACATTTGGGTCCATATCCTGGGACGGTCTGCCTTGCGCGAGTCTGAGCCGACGCTGCGCTGGCAACCAATGCGAGGACCACCACGATCGCGAAAGTCTTCATCGTGTTCACTCCCGATGATACGAAGCAACATCCGCACAATGCGCGAATCTAACAGAACCGCAGAAGCCGTTCGAGATCAAAACAGACCATTGATATTCGTTCGCATTTCCAGAAGGCACGCAGAAGCGTAGCCCCTAGGGCGGATTAACGTAGCAAGCGTGGGGTGGACAAAGGCGCGCTTGCGCCGTGCCCACGTCGTCTCGATCGCGATGTCCTGTCGCGTGGTGGCTCGATGGTGGGCACGCTTTCGCCCATGCGCTTCGAGCAAGGGCGTGCGCTCTACCCACCCTACATTTCTACGTAGCAAACGCTCGATGGTGGGCACGCTTCGCTTTGCCTACCCTACTACTAACTGAGACGCGGGTTTCGCCAAACCTGCGTACCGTCGAGAAAAGTCATGGCCTCCAGCGTCGGCGCGGCGACATCGAAGTGAAAGCGCGCGGGCTTTTCGTTCAACAATAGCCATCCAGCAGACTTCATCAGATCGAGCAGATCGCCGTCGATCTTCCGTGAATGTGTCCCGACAACGATGTGCCGAACGCGACTATTCAAGCTGTCAATAGCCGCGCGACAGATGTCGACCTCGTGCCCCTGAATGTCGATATGGATCAGGTCCCAAACCGGCTCATTTTTCAGCAGACCATCAAAAGCCAGCATCTGGACCGTGACCATCTCAACGAAATCGCGTCCCATATAATCCGCGCCATCGGTCACAGGGCGGAGATTGTAGTGGCTGTTCGATGCGTCGTGACCGGGCTTCGGCCATGAGGCCGTGCCGTCCTCCACACCTACTGCGGCGCACAGGATGGAGTGCTCGGCCTGGTCGAAGCCATTGTCGGAAAAATGCTCGCGCATCAGGTCACAGTGCAACGCGTCGCCTTCGACCGCGTAGAGCTTGATATTCTTGATGCCCTTGAAGCGTGCCGCGACGCCGCCGGCGACGACCCACGGACCGAAACCGGCGCCGAGCTCCATCATCACGAACCGATCCCGCGCCGCGTCGACGGCCTTTAAGAGGCCAATCCATTCGACGGTCTCGGCGTGAAAATCACCGGGAATTGGCAATGGCAACCGATGGCCGTCGAAGATTTTCGCTGCTTCCCAAACCGCAGAGGTCCGCGTCCTGACACCGGCAAAATCGACGATGAAACCGGGCTCCGGGAGCACGGTTTCGTCGGTATACTTAGTCAGCAAAGACAGGTCGTCGGGCACGTAACCGCTGTAAGTCTGGAGATTTGAGGCCCATTCCGCCCTGCGAATGGCGTCGCCGTCGTCGAGAATTGGTGGGGGGAGCACCTCAGTGTCAGGCAGCCTGGCCAGCAGTGCATCCATATCAACCGCAGGCGCCACAGGCCGGCTTCCACGGATCGCCTTGCTGAGGATGCGCAAAGGCGCCGTGATCCGCCACGAAAGCGACTGTTCGAATTCATCTGCCCTGCGCCGCTCGGCCGCTAGAGCCGCTAGAATTCCAGCTTCCCGCTTCATGTGATGAGTCCCACTGTTCCGAGATCACCCTAGGGAAAGAAAAGATGCCACGCAACCTCCGAGGTCAATCCGATAAGGAAAGCCAGCTCGGGCGCGCCAAAGAGATCCTTGGCGCCCGCCCCATCGCAATAGCAAGCGTAGCCAGCCCGTAGGATGGGTTGAGCCCTTGCGAAACCCATCGAAGCCACCGCGCATGATGATGGGTTTCGCTACGCTCAACCCATCCTACACCCTGCCACCGCGGAAGCGTAGGGCGCGGCGGAAATCTCCCACGACACGACTTTCAAGTTCAAATTGCTCGGGTTCTCGGTCCTACTTGTGTAATGGCGACGCCGCTGATCGCCAGCAGGCCGCCGACAATCAACGTCGGGGTCACGCGCTCGCCAAGGAACAACACGCTCGAAATCAACGCGAACACGGGAAGCAGCAGACCAAAGGGGGCGACGCGGCCCATGGAGCATCGAGCAATCAGCCAGAACCAAAGTCCGAACCCAACTATTCCTCCGATGAAAACTGTGTAGGCGAGCGCCAGCCACCCTCGTTCATCCGCGGTGACAAGGCTCGCCAATTGTCCATGTTCAATGAGAAACGATATCAACATGACCTGCGGCACCGTGAGCAGCGACGACCACCCCATCAACATTAAGGGATCAAAGCGGCCGTAGCGTTTCGTCAAGATGTTGGACACCGCGAAAGCCAAGGCTGCTCCGACCACAAGCAGCAGCGGAAGCGTGTTTTCCGACATTTCACGCCCGGCCGCCAACACGACCACACCAACGAATGCAAGCAGCACGCCTGCGGACGCGGCGAGAGACGGTCTCTCCCCGAGTAGAGGCCATGCTAGAAGGACGGTGAAGGGCGTAGCAAGTTGATATGCAACGGCCGACATGCTTCCCGAGCCGAGCCCAAGGCCAACATAGAAGAGCCCGAAATTAAGTCCACCAAGGAAAACCGAAATAGCTGCGATGGGGCCGAGCTGTTGACGCGCGGGTCTTTTGACGAACGGAACAAGCAGCAGTGCGATGGCGAGAAAACGCAGCCCGAGGAAGAACAGAGGCGGAAACTCCGTGACCCCCACCTTGATGGCCACGAACTGATAACCCCAGAACAACGGAACGGCCACCGCGCAGACGATCTGGATGGCGGACATGACATTCTTCCTTTTACGACCGATTGGTCTAGATATGCACGCCGCAAATAGCAGAGGCGTCCATGGTTGCTTACTTAAGGAAGCGGTCGAGAAGAGCGTCAGCGGTGGCTTGCGATGTGATCCGAGCCGGCGCCGTTTTGCCGACCACTCGTAGCCCTTCGACGAAGCAGACGAGAATTCGGGCGGCACTTGCAGGCTCAACACCGTCGGCCAACTTCCCTGCCGTCTTCGCACGGGAAAGTCCATCCGCCAGCCTTGCCTCCATGGCTTTGAAGAAGCTCGCGACGCGACGACCAACTTCAGCATCCTGGCCGGCCAGTTCCATGGTTGTGGCCACCAGCAGGCATCCGCGCCGGCCGTTGGCACCGCTGGTGCGGTCAACATAGCCGGCAAGGTAGGCCCGCAGACCGTCGACCGGATCTTTGCGGGGGCCGAATTCGCTATCCATCCGTGTCAGGGCATCGGCAATGTAGCGATCGAGCGCACGCAAGAAGAGCGAGTGCTTGTCATCGAAAGCGGCGTAAAGGCTGCCACGCGAGAGCTTTGTCGCACGAAGAAGATCCGGTAGAGCGGTGCCGTGATAGCCGCGCGACCAGAACACACCCATGGCACGCTCAACAGCGGCTTCCGTGTCGAAACTACGTGGTCGGCCACGCGGCATTGGGGTTTGATGTACCATAGCGATATATATGGACCGTTCGGTCTTGAACTGCAAGATGCTGCTATGGGTCGTTTTCGATGATTTCAGCACGCCAGCGTGGGCAAAGGCGCATTAGCGCCGTGCCCACGCGCTGCGCATCAGTTAATTCAACGCCAGGGCGGTGGGCACGCTTCGCTTTGCCCGCCCTGCGCTGCACCGGCGCGGCTCGATTGCGGGCTCGCGGGCGACCCGCTCTCATTGCGGATCTGCCGCCCTCGCTGGCGCTCACTGCCGATCGGCATGATAGCTCGCTCAGGCGCCGAAACCACCGTCGATGGTGTGCATGGCCCCGGTGACGAAGCCGGCCTCCGGCCCCGCCAGCCAGGCCACCATGCCGGCGACCTCCTCGGGCCGGCCATGGCGCTTGATCGCCATGAAACCGTGCTGCAGATCCTTCATCGGCCCATCCTCGGGGTTGGCGTCGGTATCGATCGGCCCCGGCTGCACGATGTTGATGGTGATGCCGCGCGGTCCGAAGTCCCGCGCCAGCCCTCGCGCCAGTCCCTGGAGGGCGGATTTGCTCAACGCATAGGACGCCATGCCGGGGACCGGCATCCGGTCGCCATTGACCGAACCGATCACGATGATCCGCCCGCCCTGCGGCATCCGCCGCGCCGCCTCGACCGAGGCGTGATAGGGGGCGTGGACATTGACCCGAAACAGCCGGTCGATCGCGTCCGGGTCCTGCTCCAGCGCATCGCCGAAGATGGCGAAGCCGGAATTCACCACCAGCACGTCGAGCGGCCCGCTGTCGCGCACCCGGGCGATCACCGCATCGCGGTCGGCACTGTCGGTCTGGACCGCGGTGCTGCCGGATTCGGCCGCCAGCCGCTCCGCCGCCTCGCGCGATCCCGCATAGGTGAAAGTCACCGCCGCACCCTCCGCCGCGAAGCGACGCACGATCGCCGCCCCGATGCCGCGGCTGCCGCCGAGCACCAGAACGGATTTTCCTTGAAAAGCGGCCATCCGGCCCTCCTTGCGTTTAATGTAGTGCACGCTATACAATTACCCGAACGACGACGTCAAGGATTTATGTAACGATGGCTACAGAATCTCGTCCGCGCGGACGGCCGCGGGGCTTCGATCCCGAACAGGCGGTCGCCACCGCCCAGAAGCTGTTCCACGCGCGCGGCTACGACGCCGTCAGCGTCGCGGACGTCACCGCGGCGCTCGGCATCAACCCGCCCAGCTTCTACGCTGCCTTCGGCAACAAGGCCGGTCTCTACAGCCGCGTTCTCACCCGCTGGGCCGACACCGGGGCGATTCCGCTCGCCGACATCCTGCGGCCTGACCGTCCGGTGGCCGTATCCCTCGCAGCCCTGCTGGAGGAGGCCGCGCGCCGCTACGCGGCCGATCCCGCCACCGCCGGCTGCCTGGTGCTGGAAGGCACCCGTTGCAACGATGGCGAGGCGCGCGACGCGGCCCTCGCCTGCAGCCTCGCCGCGGAGGCTGTGATCCGTCACTACGTCGCCTGCCGCCATCCGGACGATGCAGAGCGTGTGACGAACTTCGTCAGCACCACGATGTGCGGGATGTCCGCCATGGCCCGCAGCGGGCACGATCAGGAGCAACTGCTGGCCACGGCCCGCCTCGCCGGCCTGGCACTGGCCCAGGCCCTGCCCGAGCAAAGCGCAACCGATCAGCCGTCGGATCGAACTGGCTGAGCAGGCGTAGCGTGGACAAAGGCGCGCTTGCGCCGGGCAGTTCTTTTCATCGCGATGCCGTGTTGCGGCTCTACGCTGCGCCGTCGCGGCAAGATTCCGGGTTCGCGCGCGGCTTCGTAGCGCCCGCCCCGGAATGACAGAAGCCCGCATGAGCGCAGCGATATGCGGGGATGGGGCGTGGCGATGTCCCGCATATCGCTGCGCTCTTGCGGGCTACGCTTGCTACACTTGCCCTACTCGCCGATGATCTTGATCAGCACGCGCTTGCGGCGGCCGCCGTCGAATTCGCCGTAGAAGATCTGCTCCCAGGGGCCGAAATCGAGCCGGCCTTCGGTGATGGCGACGACGACCTCGCGGCCCATGACCTGGCGCTTCATATGGGCGTCGGCATTGTCCTCGCCGGTGCGGTTGTGGCGATAGGACGCGACGGGTTCGTGCGGCGCGAGTTTTTCCAGCCACAAGTCGTAGTCGGCGTGCAGGCCGCTTTCGTCGTCATTGATGAACACCGACGCGGTGATGTGCATGGCGTTGACCAGCACCAGGCCTTCGCGCACCCCGCTGTCGCGCAGCGCGGCTTCGACCTCGCTTGTAATGTTGATGAAGGCGCGGCGGCCCGGGGTCTCGAACCACAGCTCCTTGCGCAACGACTTCATCGCACTCAGCGGCCGAGGAACAGGGTCGACTGGCCGGGCAGCAGCGGCGAATGGATGTCGCTGTCGATGCGGCCGGATTGGTACTGCGTGATCCCGGCCTCGAATGACAGGCTGACATTGGGCGCCGGCTGAATCACCACGCCGGCGCGGGCATTGTAGCCGGCCGGGATGCCGGAATCGGAACTGAACGGCGTCAGCGCGCCGATGGTCCCGGGGTCGTAGGTCAGTTTGTCGAAGCCGGTATAGAAGGTCATCGGCAGATCGCCGGCGCCCTTGTAATTATAGCCGACCAGCCCGCCCTGATAGGATAGCGAGCCGAAACCGCCATAGGCGCCGGTCTGGCCGAAGCCGTTCAGATCGATCGCGCCGGCGCGGTTGCGCACGAACAGGCCGGTGCGGAAATTGTCGCGCCAATCGCCGGCGCTACCGGCCTCGAATCCCGGAACGTTGCTGTAGCTGTCGGCAACGGTTTCGGTCGCGCCGCCGCCGAAGCCGAACGGCCCGCCCGGAACCCAGTAGCGCACCGGCTCGAGCTGCATCGCGCCGGCCGGTCCGGCCAGCGCCATCAGCGCGATGGCGACAGCGGTCTTGGTTGCGAAGATCATGCGAAAACCCGTCAGAACATTTCGCCGGATCATACAACCTGAAGCCCGCAAATTCCAGCGCCGCGGGCCGCCGGCCCGCGGCGGCAGAACGCATTGAGCAGCTTACGCCGCCAGCATGTCACTGAGATCGCGTTCCGGCGAGGTGATCAGCTTGAGGCCGAATTGCTGGTTGAGAATGCCAACCAGGTTCGGCGTCAGGAACCCGGGCGCGGTGGGGCCGACGCGGATGTCCTTGATGCCGAGCGCCAGCAGAGTCAGCAGGATGACGATGGCCTTCTGCTCGAACCAGGACAGCACCAGCGACAGCGGCAGCTCGTTGACGCCGCAGCCGAACGCCTCGGCCAGCGCCAGCGCCAGCGCCAGCTGGATCGCCGAATAGGCGTCGTTGCACTGGCCGACATCGAGCAGCCGCGGGATGCCATTGATGTCGCCGAATTCCAACGCGTTGAAGCGGAACTTGCCGCAGGCCAGCGTCAGGATCACGCTGTCCTGCGGCACCGACTGCGCCAGCTCGGTGTAGTAGGAGCGCTCGGCCTTATCGCCGTCGCAGCCTCCGATCAGGAAGAAGTGCTTGATGTTGCCGGCCTTGACCTGCTCGATCACCGCCGGCGCCGCCTGCATCAGCGCGTTGCGGGCAAAGCCGGTGTTGGTGAACAGCGGCGGCTCGTCCGCCGCGAAGCCGGGCATCGCCAGCGCCTGCTCGATCACCACGGCAAAATCGCTGCCTTCGAGATGCGCGACGCCGGGCCAGCCGACGATCGAGCGGGTGTAGATGCGCCCGGCATAATGGCCGATCGTGGGATCGATCAGGCAGTTCGAGGTCATCACGATCGGGCCGGGAAACGCCGCGAATTCGCTCTGCTGATTCTGCCAGGCGGTGCCGTAATTGCCGACCAGATGCGGATAGGCCTTCAGCGCCGGATAGGCATGGGCGGGCAGCATCTCGCCATTGGTATAGACGTTGATGCCGCGGCCCTGGGTCTGCTGCAGGATCAGTTCGAGATCGTGCATGTCGTGGCCGGACACCAGAATGGCCTTGCCCTTGACCGGGCGCATATTGACGCAGGTCGGTTCGGGATGGCCGAAGGTCTGCGTGCCGCCCTCGTCGAGCATCGCCATGATACGGTAGTTGAGATGGCCGATATCCATCGCGCAGGTGAACAACGCGTCGATATCGCCGGGGTCCTCGCCGAGGAACGCCATCAAGTCATGGAAGCGCGCATAGACCTCGACATCGGTCTGGCCGAGCACGCGGGCGTGCTCCAGATAGGCGGCGGCGCCCTTGAGGCCATAGAGGCAGAGCAGCCGCAGCCCCAGCGCGTCCTCGCCGATCGAAGCCTTGTCGGCGTTCAGCGCCATGCTGCCGGCCTGCGCCAGCAGCGCCGCGCGATCCTGCGGCAAGTGATACTCCGCGGCCTTGGGCAGCGTCAGCGGCACCAGCTCCCGCTCGGCACAGGCGGCGAGATAGCGCGTCTTCAACTGATCGCGAAAGGCTTCGGCGCGATTGCTGAAATCGATGATGCGCGCGGCATCGAAATTGACATTGGTCAGCGTGGCGAAAAAGCCCTGCGGTACATAGGCGTCGATCTCGGCATCGACAATGCCGACGCTGCGCGCCGCCTTGGCGTAGATCGAAACCGACTGCAGCAGCCGCACCAGCATGTCCTGCAGATCGGAGATTTCGGCGGTCTTGCCGCACATGCCGCGGGCAAAGCAGCCATTGCCGCGCGCCGACGATGAGCGAAGCGTTTGTTCACATTGGATACAGAACATCGGGCATTCCAGTCATGGGATGATGGCGACAGACCAGCAGTGGCGCCGCAGGGCGCGCGCGGCCATGTCTGATGCGCGTTGGGTCGCGGCATCGGGCTTAACGATGCCGGCAGCGCCGCTCTTTGTGCTGGAGCAAGCTCAATGCACGGAGTCCGCCGCGGCGACGGCCCTTGCGGCGAGATTCCGGGTTCGCGCGCAGCGGTGCTGCGCACGCCCCGGAATGACGCAGGCAATTGGCAGCGACCGTCATTTGACAGAGGCCGCGAGACTCAGCTCTCGGCGCGGCCTAGCTTTTGGCGGCGCGCAGCTTGGCCCAGTAATCGAGCCGCTTGCGGATCTCGCGTTCGAAGCCGCGGTCCGGCGGGTCGTAAAAAGTCTGGCGGCCGAGCGCGTCGGGGAAGTAGTCCTGGCCGGAAAAGCCTTCCGGAGTGTCGTGGTCATATTGATAGCCGCCGCCATAGCCTTCGGATTTCATCAGGCTGGTCGGCGAATTGAGAATATGCTTGGGCGGCAGCAGCGAGCCGCCCTCCTTGGCGGCGCGCATCGCAGCCTTATAGGCGGTGTAGACCGCGTTGGATTTCGGCGCGGTGGCGAGATAGACGACCGCCTGGGCGATCGCCAATTCGCCTTCGGGACTGCCCAGAAAATCATAGGCGTCCTTCGCGGCGTTGCAGATCACCAGCGCCTGCGGATCGGCGAGGCCAATATCCTCGACCGCCATCCGCACCACGCGCCGCGCCAGGAACAGCGGGTCCTCGCCGGCGTCCAGCATCCGGCACAGATAGTACAGAGCCGCGTCGGGATCGGAGCCGCGCACCGATTTATGCAGCGCCGAGATCAGATTGTAATGGCCGTCGGCGGATTTGTCGTAGATCGGGGCGCGGCGCTGCAAAATCTCCTGCAGCTGCGCGGCGTCGAACACTTCGTCCTCGCGCGCGGCGCGCCAGACTTCCTCGGCCAGCGTCAGCGCGGCGCGGCCGTCGCCATCCGCCATCCGCACCAGCACGGCGCGGGCCTCGGCATCGAGCGGCAGCGCCCTGCCCTCCACGGCCTCGGCATTGGCGAATAGTTTTTCCACCGCGGCGGCATCGAGCGAGTGAAACACCAGCACGCGCGCGCGAGACAGCAGCGCCGCGTTGAGTTCGAACGACGGGTTCTCGGTGGTGGCGCCGACCAGCACCACGGTGCCGTCTTCCATCACCGGCAGAAAGGAATCCTGTTGCGCGCGGTTGAAGCGATGCACCTCGTCGACGAATAGCAGCGTGCCCTTGCCGAGCTCGCGGCGGGCGCGGGCGGCCTCGAACACTTTCTTCAGATCGGCGACGCCGGAAAACACCGCGGAGATCTGCTCGAAATGCAGTTCGGTGGCGTCGGCCAGCAGCCGCGCGACCGTGGTCTTGCCGGTGCCGGGCGGCCCCCAGAACACCAGCGAGCCCAGCGTGCGGGTCGCCAGCATCCGGCTCAACGCGCCGTCGGGGCCGAGGATGTGATCCTGGCCAACCACGTCGCTGAGCGCGCGCGGCCGCAGCCGGTCCGGCAGCGGATGCGGCGCCTCGCGCTCGAGGCCGGCGGCGGCGAACAGGTTGGCGGATGGGGTCTTCGGGCTCATGTGCGTGCACTCGCCTTTCCGACGACCGAGCGATCGCGATCAAGCAACTGCACCGGCCGCCTGTCCCATCCCTCCCCCTTGTGGGGAGGGTGGACGGCCGCAGGCCGGCCGGGTGGGGGTGACGCGAGCACTGCGGGCGTGGCTCCCCCCACCCGACCCGGCTTCGCTACGCTTCGCCGGGCCACCCTCCCCGCAAGGGGGAGGGAGAAGAGCGGCGGCGCCTGCAATGCGTTGGCCGTCATCCGCCGAGCGTGACGTTGATCTGCTGGCCGTGGCGGACCAGGGTAATCCGCCAGAGCCGCTGCGGCCGGCTGGCGATGCGGGCCAGATCGCTGGTCTTGGCGATCTTGGTGTTGTTGACCGCCAGGATGATATCGCCCTTCTGGAAACCGACGCTGGCGGCGGCGGCGTCATCGGCGAGCTCGGTGACGACCACGCCCTCGACGCTGGGATCGAGCCGCAATTCGTCGGCCAGCGCCGGCGAGATATTGGCGACCCGGGCACCCTGGAACGGCGAGCGCTCGGTGATCACGATCTCGTCGCGATCGGTGTCCGGTGCGATCTCCAGCGGGATCTTGAGCTTGAGCGGCCGGCCGGCGCGCATCACTTCGACCTCGGCGGTGCTGCCGATCGGCCTGGTGACAAAGCGATAGTCGAAGGCATTGGGATCATCGACCGCAAAGCCGTCGATCGACACGATGAGGTCGCTCAATTTCAGCCCGGCGCGGGCCGACGGGCTGCCGGCACTGACGCTGGCGACCAGCGCGCCGCTCGGCCGTTTCAGCCCCAGCGTCTCGGCGATCTCCGGCGTCACCGCCTGCAGCCGCGCGCCGAGCCATGGCCGCTTCACCGCCTTGCCGCCATTCTTGGCCGAGGCCACCACGACGCGCACCATGTTGGCGGGGATCGCAAAGCCGATGCCCTGCGAGCCGCCGGAGCGCGAGAAAATCGCGGTGTTGATGCCGACCAGCTTGCCGTTCATGTCGACCAGCGCGCCGCCGGAATTGCCCGGATTGATCGCAGCGTCAGTCTGGATGAAGAACTGATAGTCGGTGATGCCGACCTGGGTGCGCGCCAGCGCCGAGATGATGCCGTGGGTCACGGTCTGGCCGACGCCGAACGGATTGCCGATCGCCAGCACCACATCGCCGACCAAGAGGTCGTCGGAATTGGCGAAATCCAGCGTCGGGAATTTCTCCTTGGTGTCCTTCAGCCGCAGGATCGCCAGATCGGTGCGGCTGTCCTTGAGCACGATCTCGGCCTCGAATTCGCGCTTGTCCGACAGCGACACCTTGACCTGGTCGGCGCCCTCGATGACGTGGTTGTTGGTGACGACGAGGCCCGAGGCATCGACCATCACGCCGGAGCCGAGCGAGCGCTGCATCTGTTCCGGCTGCTGCCCCGGTACGCCGAAGAAGCGGCGGAAGATCGGATCCTCGAGCAGCGGATTGCGGTTCTGGATGATCTTGGCGGCGTAGACATTGACCACCGCCGGCTGCACCCGCTGCACGATCGGCGCATAGGACAGCCGCAGCTCGGCCTGCGACGCCGGCACCCGGCGCTCCTGCGCCAGCGCGGGAACCGAGATCGCCAGCGAGAGCAGGACGGCCGAAACGATGCGAGCAGCTGACATGAGGCGATGATTCCGCTGGGTTGATTTGACCCGATATATAGGCCCCTCGCCGCGCAAATAGAAGTCGCGGCGGCCGCCGGATCGCCTCCGCGGGGCCAACCAAGCCCGGCGCCAGCGGATCAATCCTGCGTGGTCGCGCCATTCCGCGCGCTGCAACGCTTGCAATTCGGGCCTGAGCTGTCAGCTAGGACGGAACGCCGGCGGATTGCCGGACCAATGAGGAGAACTGCGCGCATGAAGGCCGTTGGCTACCAGAAATCGCTTCCGATCGACGCCCCCGATGCATTGATCGATGTCGATGCCCCCAAGCCGGAGCCGAAGCCGCGCGATCTGCGCGTCGCCGTCAAGGCGGTGTCGGTCAATCCGGTGGATTTCAAGGTCCGCAACCGCGCCGCGCCGCCCGCGGGCCAGACCAAGATTCTCGGCTACGACGCCGCCGGCATCGTCGAGGCGGTGGGGTCCGAAGTGACGCTATTCCGGCCCGGCGACGAGGTGTTCTACGCCGGCTCGGTGCTGCGCCAGGGCACCAATTCGGAGTTTCATCTGGTTGATGAGCGCATCGTCGGACGCAAGCCTGAGACGCTGTCCTTCGCCCAGGCCGCCGCGCTGCCGCTGACCTCGATCACCGCCTGGGAACTGCTGTTCGACCGGCTCGGCGTCGCGCCCGGCAAGAGTTTCGATCCGCGCACGCTGCTGATCGTCGGCGGCGCCGGCGGTGTCGGCTCGATCCTGATCCAGCTGGCACGCCGGCTGACCGGGCTCAGCATCGTCGCCACCGCGTCGCGGCCGCAGACCACCAAATGGTGCCTCGAGCTCGGCGCCCATGCGGTGATCGATCACAGCCAGCCGATGCAGCCGCAGATCGAGGCGCTGAAGCTGCCGCCGGTGGCGCTGGTCGCCAGCCTCACCGGCACCGAGCAGCATTTTCCGGCGCTGGTGGAGATTCTGGCGCCGCAGGGCAAGATCGCGCTGATCGATGATCCCTCCACGCTGAATGCGATGCCCCTGAAGGCGAAGTCGGCGTCGCTGCACTGGGAGGCGATGTTCGCCCGCAGCTCCTACGAGACCGCCGACATGATCGCGCAGCATCATCTGTTGAACGACGTCGCCGATCTGATCGACAAGGGCGTCTTGCGCACCACGCTGGAGCAGACTTTCGGCACCATCAACGCGGCGAACCTGAAGAAAGCCCACGCGCTGCTGGAGAGCGGAAAGTCGGTCGGCAAGATCGTGCTGGAAGGCTGGGACTGAACGAGCGTCCTGGCCGCCGCTTCCCCCACCCCCGCTCTCCCCCGCTTGCGAGGGAGGGATGGGGGCGCCGCGGACGGTGAGTGGACTACGCAATCGTCTGGATCAGCCCGCCCTCGACGCGCAGCGCGGCGCCGTTGGTGGCGGAGGCCTCTTTCGAGCTGACATAGACCACCATATTGGCGACCTCCTCGACGCTGGCGAAGCGCTGGATCAGCGAGCCCGGCCGGTGCTGCTTGATAAAATTCGCCGCGGCCTCCTGTTCGGACTGGCCGTTCTGCTTGGCCAGATCGGCCACGAAAGTCTCGACGCCCTCCGACATCGTCGGGCCCGGCAGCACGGCATTCACCGTCACCGCGGTGCCGCGGGTCATTTCTGCCAGGCCGCGCGACACCGCCAGCTGCGCGGTTTTGGTCATGCCGTAATGGATCATTTCCTTTGGAATCATGATCGCGGATTCCGAGGCGATGAAAACGATGCGGCCCCAATTGCGCGCCAGCATCGCCGGCATGAAGGCCCGCGACAGCCGGATGCCGCTCATCACATTGACGTCGAAGAACCGGGTCCAGTCCTCGTCCGGGATGTCGAAAAACGGCTTGGGTTCGAAAATGCCGGTGTTGTTGATCAGGATATCGACGTCGGGAAATGCCGTGACCACGGCGTCGCAGCCGTCGGCGGTGGAGACGTCGGCGGCCACGCCGATGATCTTGCGGCCGGGCGCCGATTTGGCGATCGCCGCGACGGCGTGATCAACCCGGTCCTGGCTGCGGCCATTGACGACGATATCGGCGCCGGCGCCGGCGAGCCCGAGCGCAATGGCGTGGCCGATCCCGGAGGTGGATCCGGTAACCAGCGCGGTCTTTCCAGACAGGTCGATTTTCATGGGCGATCTCCAATGCGGATGGAGCAGATATCGTGCGCCTTTGGCGCATCGCAATCCCGCCACAGGCTTTCCCGCGCGCCCAATAAAAAAGCGGCGCTTGGGGCGCCGCTTTTTCGGAAAATTCGATCGCCGAAGGCTTAGGCCGTCGCGGCGCTGCCCTGGGCCGGGCCGGAATCGAGGCCCTTGGCGTCGACGTCGCGGTCGACGAATTCGATCACCGCCATCGGGGCGTTGTCGCCGTAGCGGAAGCCGGCCTTGATGATGCGGGTGTAGCCGCCCTGGCGATCGGCATAGCGCTTGGCGATGACGTCGAACAGTTTGCGGACCTGATCCTGATCCTTCATTTCGCTGATCGCCTGGCGGCGCAGATGCAGCCCGCCCTTCTTGCCGAGCGTGACCAGCTTCTCCACGATCGGGCGGAGCTCCTTGGCCTTCGGCAGCGTGGTGACGATCTGCTCGTGCTTGATCAGCGACGCGCACATATTGGCAAACATCGCCTTGCGATGCTCGGCGGTGCGGTTGAGTTTCCGATGAACCTTGCCGTGACGCATGATATTGTCTCGCTTCAGTTGGTCCCGACGGTTCGTCGGACATGTTTCAGGTGGGCTGCCTGCGTTCGCCCAATCGTTGCTTATTCCCTCTCCTCTGGGGAGAAGGTTTGGGTCTCTTCATGCAAGCAGGAAGAGCCCCCTCACCCGACCGCTGCGCGGCCGACCTCTCCCCGCAGGGGAGAGGTGAAGAGCCTCGCTTAGTAGTGATCCTCGAAGCGCTTGGCGAGCTCGTCGATGTTTTCCGGCGGCCAGCCCGGCACTTCCATGCCGAGATGCAGACCCATCTGGGCCAGCACTTCCTTGATCTCGTTGAGCGACTTGCGGCCGAAATTCGGGGTCCGCAGCATTTCGGCTTCCGACTTCTGCACCAGATCGCCGATATAGACGATGTTGTCGTTCTTCAGGCAGTTCGCCGAACGCACCGACAGCTCCAACTCGTCGACCTTCTTGAGGAAGGCGGGGTTGAAGGCGAGATCCGGAATGATCTCCTGGGTGACTTCCTTGCGCGGCTCTTCGAAGTTGACGAAGACGTTGAGCTGATCCTGCAGGATGCGCGCCGCATAGGCGACCGCGTCGTCCGGCGTGATGCCGCCATTGGTCTCGATCGCCATGGTCAGCTTGTCGTAATCGAGGATCTGACCCTCGCGGGTGTTCTCGACCTTGTAGGAGACCTTGCGAACCGGGGAGAACAGGCTGTCGACCGGGATCAGCCCGATCGGCGCGTCCTCGGGACGGTTGCGGTCGGCGGCGACATAGCCCTTGCCGGACGCGACGGTGAATTCCATGCGGATCTCGGCGCCCTCGTCGAGCGTGCAGAGCTGCAGGTCGGGATTGAGCACCACGACATCGCCGACGGTCTGGATGTCACCGGCGGTGACGGCGCCCGGACCGGACTTCTTCACGACCATGCGCTTGGGGCCTTCGCCCTGCATCTTGATCGAGATGTCCTTGATGTTCAGCACGATGTCGGTGACGTCTTCGCGCACGCCGGCGATCGAGGAGAACTCGTGCAGCACGCCGTCGATCTGCACCGACTGCACCGCAGCCCCCTGCAGCGACGACAGCAGCACGCGCCGCAGCGCGTTGCCGAGCGTCTGTCCGAAGCCGCGTTCGAGCGGCTCGGCGACCAGGGTCGCAAAGCGGGTCGGATCGCTACCCGGCGTCACCACAAGCTTGTTCGGTCGAATGAGCTCTTGCCAATTCTTCTGGATCGTCACTGTTTCACCCATGCCAATCAAAATCTCTGGCTTTGGAGATCGCGGAGCAGTCCGCGCGATAACATCGAAAAAAGCCGCCGGCAGCCGGGCTGCCAGCGGGCCAAATATCAGACGCGCCGACGCTTGCGCGGGCGGCAGCCATTATGCGGGATCGTGGTGACATCGCGAATCGAGGTCACCGTGAAGCCCGAAGCCTGCAGAGCGCGCAGCGCCGATTCGCGGCCCGAACCCGGACCGGCGACTTCGACTTCCAGGGTGCGCATGCCGTGCTCTTGCGCCTTCTTGGAGACGTCTTCGGCGGCAACCTGCGCCGCATAGGGGGTCGATTTGCGCGAACCCTTGAAACCCATCGTGCCGGCCGACGACCACGCAATGGCATTGCCCTGCGCGTCGGTGATGGTGATGGTCGTGTTGTTGAACGACGAATTCACATGCGCAATGCCGGACGCGATGTTCTTGCGTTCGCGGCGACGGATGCGGGCGGCTTCCTTGGCCATCTCAAAACCTTTCCTGTGATCTCAACGCCGCCGTAATGCCAGCGGCTACACCAAAATGGCGAGTGGCAAAAAGTGCGTGGCGAATAGAGTTACCCCTACCCGCCAAACACCATTCGCCATGCGCCAGCTAAATTACTTCTTCTTACCGGCGATCGACTTGGCCGGACCCTTGCGCGTACGCGCATTGGTATGGGTACGCTGACCGTGGACCGGCAGACCGCGACGATGACGCAGGCCGCGATAGCAGCCGAGATCCATCAGACGCTTGATGTTCATGCCGGTCTCGCGCCGCAGATCGCCCTCGACCATATAGTCGCGGTCGATCACTTCACGGATCTGCAACACTTCCTGGTCGCTCAGCTGATTGACGCGCCGCTCGACGGGGATCTTCACCTTTTCGACGATCTCGGCCGCGTTCTTCTGGCCGATGCCATGAATGTACTGCAGCGCGATCAGCACGCGCTTGTTGGTCGGAATGTTCACACCGGCTATACGGGCCACAGACTTCTCTCCTGTCGCCGAACCTTTGCGGCCGGCTGTTTGTCGCAATTTTCGGGGCGCCCATGTCCGCAAACGCGAACACGACGCCCTTCCCCTTGGTTATATGGGGCCCGGCATCGTCAAAAACTATCCGACGGGATACCGGCCCTATTAACGGATTCCAACTCGTTTCGTCAACCGACTCTAGGCCTTAGCTCGCTTTTTCGTGACCTTTTTGGCGCTCTTTGCAGCCTTGCCGGCCGTCTTCGAGGTCTTGGTCGCTGTACCGGCCTGGCGGGCCGCCGCCTTGCCAACCGGCTTCTTCGCCGGTTTGGCCGCCGATTTTGCGGGTTTTCGGGCAGTTTTGGCGGTTTTCGCAGGCTTCTTGGCCCCGACGCCAGGTTTCGCCGGCTTTTTGGCTGCCGACTCGGCCGTCTTGGTCTTGGCCACCTTGGGCTTGGCACCCTTGGATTTGGCCACCTTGGATTTGGCCACCTTGGCTTTTGCTGCCTTGGCGGCTTTCGGCGCGGCTTTCTTGGCAACCTTGGACTTGGCCGCTTTCGATTCGGCACTGGCCGGCTTGGCGCCCGGTCGCTTGCCGCGCTTCACGACCGACGAGGTGCGTCGGGCGGCCAGGGTCTTGCCGGCGGCCTTCTTGGCAGCGTCCGTGGCGGCGATCGCCGACAGGATCCGATCGATCTCCTCGGTGACGCGCTCGATGGTCATCATGCCGTCGACGGTGAGCAGCTTGCGCTGCTCGGAATAATAATGGATCAGCGGCTCGGTCTGGCTGCGATAGCTGGCCAGCCGCTTCGACAGCACTTCTGGGGTGTCGTCGGCGCGAACGGCCTCGCCACGCGCCTTCATCTCGGCGACCCGGGTCTCGACCCGCTGCAGCAGCGCGCTCTCATTGACGCGCAACTCGACCACGGCGTCGAGCTTGATGTGCTTGTTCTTCAGCAGCGCATCGAGCGCCTCGGCCTGCGGCACGGTGCGCGGGAAGCCGTCCAGGATGAATCCCTTGGCCGCATCGGGCTGATCGAGCCGATCCGAAATGATGCCGACCACGACGTCGTCGGGCACCAACCCGCCGCCAGCCATGACGTCCTTGGCCTTCAGCCCGATCGGCGTTGCGGCCGCGACAGCGGCCCGCAGCATCTCCCCGGTGGAGAGTTGAACGATGCCGTAACGCTCTACGAGTCGTAATGCCTGCGTTCCCTTGCCCGCCCCCGGCGGCCCGAGAAGGATCAATCTCATTTCTTGCGGCCCCTTAGCTTCGACTTCCTGATCAACCCTTCATATTGGTGCGCCAACAGATAGCCCTGGACCTGAGCCACAGTATCCATCGTCACGCTGACGACGATCAGAAGCGAAGTGCCGCCGAAATAGAACGGAACGGAGGCGTAGGAAATCAGGATCTCGGGGATCAGACAGACGATCGCCAGATAGCCCGCGCCCAGCACCGTAATCCGGGTCAACACATAATCGATATATTCGGCGGTGCGCTCACCGGGCCGGATGCCCGGGACGAAGCCACCATGCTTCTTCAGATTGTCGGCGGTCTCGGTCGGATTGAACACGATCGCCGTATAGAAGAAGGCAAAGAACACGATCAACGACAGATACATGATCAGGAACAGCGGACGGCCGTGGCCGAGCTGAGTGGTGATCCACTGAAACCATTCCGGGCCCTTGCCGGCATTGAAATTCGCCACCGTGGTCGGCAGCAGCAGCAAGGACGAGGCGAAGATCGGCGGGATCACGCCCGAGGTGTTGAGCTTCAGCGGCAGATGCGAGGACTGGCCCTCGAACATCTTGTTGCCGACCTGGCGCTTCGGATACTGGATCACCAGCCGGCGCTGCGCCCGCTCCATGAACACGATGAAGGCGATCACAACCACGGCCATCACCAGCACCACCAGGATCAAGCCGGTGGACAGCGCGCCCTGACGCCCGAGTTCGAGCATATTGGCCAGGGCTGACGGCAATTCGGCGACGATGCCCGCCAGAATGATCAGCGAGATGCCGTTGCCGATGCCGCGCGAGGTGATCTGCTCGCCCAGCCACATCAGGAACATGGTGCCGCCGGTCAGCGTGATCGCGGTCGACAGCCGGAAGAACAGGCCGGGATCGGAGACGACATTGCCGGCGCCTTCGAGGCCCACGGCGATGCCGTAGGACTGGAATGCGGCCAACAGCACCGTCAGATAGCGGGTATATTGGTTGAGGGTCTTGCGGCCCGACTCGCCCTCTTTCTTCAGCGCTTCGAGCTGCGGCGACACCGTCGTCAGCAGCTGCACGATGATCGAGGCCGAGATATACGGCATGATGTTCAGCGCAAAGATCGCCATGCGGTGAATGCCGCCGCCGGCGAACATGTTGAACATGCCCAGAATGCCGCCCGCCTGCGACTTGAACACCTGCTCCCAGATATTGGGATCGATGCCGGGAAGCGGAATGTAGGTCCCGAGCCGGTACACCAGCAGCGCGCCGAGGGTGAACCAAATGCGCTTCTTCAGCTCATCGGCTTTACCGAGCGCCGAAAAATTGAGGTTTGCCGCTAGTTGTTCTGCTGCAGAGACCATAATCGGCTTTCTCCTGCGCCGCTCGCACCGCGATGCCCCGGACAGCGGGTCATCCGGTCAACGCCGGACTTCAATTTGGTATGCGGCTGGCGAAAAATCCACCGTCCCGGCCACGCCGGCGCCTGTTTTTACAGGCGATGACGCGGATGTTACGCAGCCTCGCCGGCGTCTTTCTTCGGCGGCGCGAGAACCGTCACGGTGCCGCCGGCCTTCTCGACCGCGGCGATCGCGGTTTTCGATGCGCCGTGGACCTCGATGGTCAGCTTCGACGTCACCGCGCCACGGCCCAGAAGCCGCACGCCGTCCTTGACCCGACGGATCACGCCGGCCTTCACCAATGCCTCGGCATTGATGGTGGCGGCGCCGTCGATGGTCTTGGCGTCGATCGCTTCCTGCAGCCGGTCGAGATTGATCTCGGTGAATTCCAACCGGAAGATGTTGGTGAAGCCACGCTTCGGCAGGCGCCGATGCAACGGCATCTGGCCGCCTTCGAAGCCCTTGATGGCCACGCCCGAACGCGCGGTCTGGCCCTTGCCGCCACGGCCCGCGGTCTTGCCCTTGCCGGATCCGATGCCTCGGCCAACGCGCATACGCTTCTTGCGCGAGCCGGCATTGTCGGCGATATCGCTGAGCTTCATCGCCCTGTCTCCTTATTTCTCGTCGACGACGCGGACGAGGTGTTGAACCTTGGCGATCATGCCGCGAACCGCAGGAGTATCCGGCAGCTCGGTGACGCGACCGATCTTGTTTAGCTTGAGGCCGATCAGCGTCTCGCGCTGCGAGTGATGGCGGCGGATCGCGCTGCCGGTCTGCTCGACCTTGATCATATTTGCGGCGTTTGCCATCGTCGATAACTCCAGATCGCGTCTTGTCTATTCCGGCCTGATCAATCGATCACGCCGCCTATTCGGCAACCACCTCGGCGTCGCCGCCGACCCGGCGCGACTGCAAGGTCGAGACCTTGATGTTGCGGCGCGCCGCGACCGAACGCGGCGAATCCTGGTGCTTCAACGCATCGAAGGTGGCGCGAACCATGTTGTAGGGGTTCGACGAACCGATCGACTTGGCCACCACGTCCTGGATGCCGAGCGTTTCGAACACCGCACGCATCGGGCCGCCGGCGATGATGCCGGTACCCGCCGGCGCCGAGCGCAGATACACCCTGCCCGCGCCATGACGACCGGCAATGTCGTGATGCAAGGTGCGACCCTCGCGCAGCGCGACGCGCGTCAGGTTGCGCTTCGCCGATTCGGTGGCCTTGCGGATCGCCTCGGGCACTTCGCGCGCCTTGCCATGGCCGAAACCGACCCGGCCCTTCTGATCACCGATCACGACCAGCGCGGCAAAGCCGAAGCGCTTGCCGCCCTTGACCACCTTTGCCACCCGGTTGATATGGACGAGCTTGTCGACGAATTCACTGTCGCGCTCTTCCCGACCACCCCTGTGGCCTCCACCGCGTTCGCGTTCACCTGCCATGGTGTTTTCCAATCCTTGCGAGGCCTGTCTCTGAAAGACGTGCGCCCCTATCCTGGTGTCCGTTCAATTCCAAAAGCTTAGAAGCTGAGACCGCTTTCGCGGGCCGCATCGGCCAGCGCCTTGACGCGTCCGTGATAAAGATAGCCGCCGCGATCGAAAACGACCTCGGTGACACCGTTCTTCACCGCGCGTTCGGCCAGCAGCTTGCCGACGGCCTTGGCGGCGTCGATGTCGGCACCGGTATTGCCGGTGTCGCGCATCGACTTCTCCAGAGAGGATGCCGAAGCCAACGTCTCGCCTTTCAGGTCGTCGATGACCTGCGCGTAAATGTGCTTCGACGAGCGGAACACCGACAGCCGAGGACGACCGTTGGCAATCCGGCGCAGCGAGGCCCTCACGCGATTCTTGCGCCGGGCATTCGTGATCTTGAGTTTCGACATGACCGGCTCCGTTACTTCTTCTTGCCTTCCTTGCGGAAGATAAATTCGTCGGAATAGCGTACGCCCTTGCCCTTATAGGGCTCCGGCGGCCGATAGCTGCGGATCTCCGCGGCAACCTGACCGACACGCTGCGAATCGTTGCCCGAAATGAAGATCTCGGTCGGCTTCGGCACCGTAATGGTGATGCCTTCCGGAATGTCGTAGACGACGTCGTGGCTGTAGCCCAGCGCCAGCTGCAGCTTCTTGCCCTGCAACGCAGCGCGATAGCCGACGCCGGTGATGTCGAGCTTCTTCTCGAAGCCCTTGGTGACACCCACCAGCAGATTGGCGATCTGGGCGCGCGCGGTACCGTACAGCGCCTGCGAACGCTTGGTCTCGAACCGCGGCGCGACCGTCACCGATCCGCCTTCGTATTTCACGTCGACATCGTCGTGGACGATGAACTGAAGCTGACCTTTCGGCCCCTTCATCTGGACGGTCTGGCCCGCGACGGTCGCGGTCACACCCGACGGGACCGGGACGGGCTTCTTGCCAACGCGTGACATGGTCGATCCTTCCTCAGAACACCGTGAAGAGAACTTCACCGCCCACATTCGCGTCTCGCGCTTCGTGGTCGGCCATGATTCCCTTAGGCGTCGATAATACCGAAATGCCGAGGCCGTTGTTCACGCGCGGCAGGTTCTTGACCGATGCGTAGACACGCCGTCCTGGCTTGGAAACCCGTTCGATCTCGCGGATCACGGGCTCGCCGTCGAAATATTTCAGCTCGATCTCGAGCTCGCTGCGGCCGGACGCGTGCTCGACGCTGGCGTAGCCGCGGATGTAGCCCTCGCTCTTGAGGACTTCGAGAACGTTGGCGCGCATCTTCGAGCCAGGCGTCGACACCTTGGACTTGGCGCGCATCTGGGCGTTGCGGATACGGGTGATGAGATCGCTGATCGGATCGTGCGTTGACATGCCCGCCCCCTTACCAGCTGGACTTCACGAGGCCCGGAACCAGGCCTCTGGACCCGAGATCGCGGATCGCGATACGGCTGAGCTTGTTGAGCCGGTAGACCGAGCGGGCCCGTCCGGTGATCTCGCAACGGTTGCGAATCCGCGTCGCCGACGAATTGCGCGGCATCTCGGCGAGCTTCAGCGTCGCCGCGAACCGCTCTTCCATCGGCAGCGTCTTGTCGGAGATGATGGCCTTCAAACGCGCGCGCTTGGGCGCTGCGTTCTTGGTCATTGTCTTCCGACGGTTGTTCTTCTCGATCGAACTCTTCTTTGCCATGCTTGGCTCCTGGGTTTCCGCGTTTGAGAGGCAGATCAGCTCAAAGGCTAGTCAGCTTCTCACTGCCGGAACGGGAAATTGAATGCGGTCAACAGGGCGCGGGCCTCGTCGTCGGTCGTCGCGGTGGTGCACACCGTGATGTCCATGCCCCAAGTTTCCCCCATCTTGTCGAAATCGATTTCGGGGAAAATGATATGCTCCTTGATGCCGAGCGAGTAATTGCCGCGGCCGTCGAAGCTCTTCGCGTTCAGGCCACGGAAATCCCGCACGCGCGGCAGCGCGACGTTGATCAGGCGGTCGATGAACTCGTACATCTTGGCCTTCCGCAGCGTCACCTTGGCGCCGATCGGCTGATTTTCACGCAGCTTGAAGGTCGCGATCGCGGCCCGCGAGAACGTGATGATCGCCTTCTGACCAGCGATCAGGCTGAGATCGGCGGCTGCCGTATCGGCCTTCTTGCGGTCATTGACGGCCTCGCCGATACCCATGTTCAGCACGACCTTGTCGAGCCGCGGCACCTGCATGACGTTGGCATAGCCGAACTGTTCGGTCAGCTTGCCGCGAATTTCCCGGTCGAATTGTTCGCGCAGGCGCGGAACGTAAGCGGTCTCAGCCATCGATCTCTGCTCCCGAGCTCTTGGCGATGCGGACTTTCTTGCCGTCAGCCAGAATCTTGAAACCGACGCGCGTCGGCTTGCCGTCTTTGCCGACGATCGCGATGTTGGACAGGTGGATCGGCGCCTCTTTGGCGATGATGCCGCCTTCCTGAGCCTGGGTCTGCTTCTGGTGACGTTTCACCATGTTGATCCCACGGACCAGCGCCTTCTCGTCGGTGGGACGCACCTCGAAGACTTCGCCGGTGCGACCCTTGTCGCGGCCGTTCAGCACGATAACCTTGTCACCCTTCCGGATCTTGGCAGCCATCACAGCACCTCCGGCGCGAGCGAAATGATCTTCATGTGGTTCTTGGCGCGCAGCTCGCGCGGCACCGGCCCGAAGATACGGGTGCCGATCGGCTCGGACTGATTGTTGATCAGCACGGCGGCATTGCGGTCGAAGCGGATGACGGAGCCATCTGCCCGGCGGATGTCCTTGCGGACCCGCACAACCACGGCCTTCATCACGTCGCCCTTTTTCACCTTCCCTCGCGGGATGGCTTCCTTGATCGACACGACAATGACATCGCCAACGGTGGCATACCGGCGCTTGGATCCCCCAATCACCTTAATGCACATGACACGGCGTGCGCCTGAATTATCGGCCACGTCGAGGTTGGTCTGCATCTGAATCATTGATGCACCTCGTCCTCTTTCTGATGCGCAAAGTCGCGCTTAACTGGTGCGCAAGTCGCGCTTTAGGCGGTCTTCTTCTGTTCGCCCCGGACCACGGTCCAGCGCTTCAACCTCGAGATCGGCTTGCTCTCCTCGATCCACACGATGTCCCCCGGCTTGAACTCGTTGTTCTCGTCGTGGGCATGGTAGTTCTTGGAGCGTCGAATGGTCTTCTTGTAGATCGGATGGGTGAAGCGGCGGTCAACCCGCACCACGACAGTCTTGGCTTGCTTGTCACTCACGACCAAGCCTTGCAGCGTACGTTTCGGCATGTCGGGTCCCTTACTTCGTCTTCGCGTCGCGCTTCTGCGCGGCGACGGTCTTGATGCGGGCGATGTCGCGGCGGGCTTCGCGCAGACGCGAGGTGTTCTCGAGCTGCCCGGTGGCGCGCTGGAACCGCAGGTTGAAGCGCTCCTTCTTCAGATTGAGGACGGCGTCGTCCATCTGATCGGGGCTCATCGCGCGGATATCGGCGGTTTTCAAATCGGCCATGATCGTCATCCTATTCCGCGATACGCGTGACGAAACGCGTCTTGATCGGCAGTTTGGCGGCAGCCAGCGTGAACGCTTCCTTGGCGACTTGCGGGGTGACGCCGTCGATCTCGAAGATCACCCGGCCAGGCTTGACGCGGGCAACCCACAATTCCGGGGTGCCCTTGCCGGAGCCCATTCGAACTTCGGCGGGCTTCTTCGACACCGGCACGTCCGGGAAGATCCGGATCCAGACCCGGCCGGCGCGCTTCATGTGACGGGTCAGCGCGCGACGGGCGGCTTCGATCTGACGGGCGGTGATACGCTCCGGCGCCATCGCCTTCAGCCCGAACTGGCCGAACGACAAGGTCGCGCCCGAGGTCGCAACGCCGTGGATACGGCCCTTATGCGCCTTGCGGAACTTGGTCTTCTTTGGTTGCATCATGGCTTACGCCCTCAAACCTTCTGTCTTGCGCATGATCTGGCCCGAAAACCGGTGCCCACTTTTCGGGATCATGCTGTCGATCAAGCGGCGTCGCGACGCGGCCGGGAATTGTCACCCTCGGCCTGGCGCTTGTCTTGGGCCATCGGATCGTGTTCGAGGATTTCGCCCTTGAAGATCCAGACCTTGACGCCGCAGGTGCCGAACGTGGTGAATGCGGTGGCGACACCATAGTCGATGTCGGCGCGCAGCGTATGCAACGGCACGCGACCTTCGCGATACCACTCCATCCGCGCGATTTCGGCGCCGCCGAGACGGCCCGAACAATTGATACGAATGCCCTCGGCACCCAGACGCATCGCCGACTGCACGGCGCGCTTCATGGCGCGGCGGAACGCGACGCGGCGCTCGAGCTGCTGGGCGATCGATTCGGCGACCAACGTGGCGTCGAGCTCCGGCTTGCGGATTTCGACGATGTTGATGACGACGTCCGACGCGGTGATGTCGGCGACCTTCTTGCGCAGCCGATCGATGTCGGCGCCCTTCTTGCCGATCACGACGCCGGGACGCGCGGAGTGGATCGTCACGCGGCACTTCTTGTGCGGGCGCTCGATCACGATCCGAGCCACGGCGGCCTGCTTCAATTCCTTGTGCAGGACTTCGCGGATCTTGACGTCCTCGTGCAGCAGCTTGCCGTACTCGTTCTTCCCGGCATACCAACGGGAATCCCAGGTCCGGTTAATGCCCAGACGCAGCCCGATTGGATTGATCTTCTGACCCATCGAAAGTCTCCCGCGCCCTGGCTTTAAGCGCTTGCTTCGGCTTCGACCTGACGAACGACAATCGTCAGCTGCGCGAATGGTTTAAGAATACGTCCCGAACGGCCACGGCCGCGCGGGGAGAAACGCTTCATCACGATGCCCTTGCCGACATGGGCCTCGGACACGATCAAGGCGTCGACGTCGAGATCGTGGTTGTTCTCCGCGTTGGCGATCGCGGACTCCAGACACTTCTTCACGTCGACCGCGATCCGCTTGCGCGAAAACTGCAGATCCGCGAGCGCGGCAGCAGCCTTCCTGCCGCGAATCAGCTGAGCGACGAGATTAAGCTTCTGCGGGCTGACCCGCAGCATCTTTGCAATCGCCTTTGCCTCATTATCGGGGAGGCTGCGTTCGCGCTTTGGTTTGCTCATAGCTTAGTCCTCAACCCTTCTTGGCTTTCTTGTCGCCCGAATGGCCGTGGAAGGTCCGGGTCGGCGAGAACTCGCCGAACTTGTGACCCACCATTTCCTCGTTGACCGACACCGGCACGTGTTTCTGACCGTTGTATACCCCGAACACCAGACCGACGAATTGCGGCAGGATGGTCGAGCGACGGCTCCAGATCTTGATGACGTCATGACGACCCGAGGCGCGCGCGACATCTGCCTTCTTGAGCAGGGAGCCTTCGACGAAAGGGCCTTTCCAGACTGAGCGAACCATGTCCGGCGTTCCTTACTTCTTCTTCCGCTTGTGGCGGCTGATGAGAATGAATTTGTTGGTCGACTTGTTCGAACGTGTCTTCTTGCCCTTGGTCGGCTTGCCCCAAGGCGTCACCGGATGCCGTCCGCCCGAAGAACGGCCTTCGCCGCCGCCGTGCGGATGGTCGACCGGGTTCATCGACACGCCGCGGTTATGCGGCTTGTGACCGAGCCAGCGATTACGACCGGCCTTGCCGATCGAAATGTTCATATGGTCCGGGTTCGACACCGCACCGATCGTCGCCGTGCAGCGGCCGTGAACCAGGCGCTGCTCGCCCGAATTGAGCCGGACGATGACGTAATCATGGTCGCGACCGACCAGCTGGGCGTAGGTCCCGGCCGAACGGGCGATCTGGCCGCCCTTCCCGATCTTCAATTCCACATTGTGGATGATGGTGCCGATCGGCATGTTGCCGAGCGGCATCACATTGCCGGGCTTCACGTCGACATAGTTGCCGGCGATCACCTGGTCGCCAACCGCGAGCCGCTGCGGCGCCAGGATATAGGACTGGGTGCCGTCGGTGTACTTCACCAACGCGATGAAGGCGGTTCGGTTCGGATCGTATTCCAGCCGCTCGACCGTGGCCGGCATGTCGACCTTGGTGCGCTTGAAATCGACGACACGGTAGGTCTGTTTGTGACCACCGCCGCGAAACCGCACCACGATGCGACCGGTGTTGTTGCGACCGCCCGCGGAATGCTTGCCCTCGGTCAGCGACTTGAGCGGCTTGCCCTTATAGAGCGCCGAGCGATCGACCAACACCAGCTGGCGCTGGCCTGGCGTCGTGGGATTATATTTTTTCAATGCCATCGTCGTATCCGCCTTATAGCCCGGTGGTCACGTCGATGCGGTGGCCCTCTTCGAGGGTCACGATCGCACGCTTGACGTCCGACTGCGAACCGAACCGGCCGCGGAAGACCTTGGACTTGCCCTTCCGCACCAGCGTGTTCACGCTCTTCACCTTGACGTCGAACAATTTCTCGACCGCTTCCTTGATCTGCGGCTTGGTCGCCTTGCTGGCCACCCGGAACACGACCTTGTTGTGCTCCGAGGCCATCGTGGCCTTTTCTGTCACCACCGGCGAGACGATGATGTCGTAGTGGCGCGGGTCGATGTTTTTCATTTGAAGCGCGCCTCCAACGCATCGACAGCCGCCTTGGTCAACACCAACTTCTGGCGACGCAGAATGTCGTAGACGTTGATGCCCTGGATCGGCAGCACGTCGATGTTCGGAATGTTGCGGGCCGCGACGGCGAAACCGTTATGCAGCTCCGCGCCGTCGACGATCAGCGCATTGGTCAGGCCGAGACCCGAGAAGTGCCCGATCAGAGCCTTGGTCTTGGCCGATTCCAGCGTCGCGGAATCGATCACGATCAAGCCGCCGTCCTTGGCCTTGGCCGACAGTGCATGGCGCAGCGCCAGGGCCCGAACCTTCTTCGGCAGATCGAACGCATGCGAGCGCACGACCGGACCGAATGCACGGCCACCACCGCGGAACTGCGGCACGCGCTGCGAACCGTGACGGGCGCCGCCGGTGCCCTTCTGCTTGTACATCTTCTTGCCGGTGCGCCAGATCTCGGCGCGCCCCTTGGTCTTGTGGGTGCCGGCCTGACGCTTGGCGAGCTGCCAATTGACGCAGCGCTGGATGATGTCCTTGCGCGGGTCGAGACCGAAGATCTCGTCCGACAGCTGGACCGAACCGGCTTCCTTGCCTTCAAGCGTAGTGATTTTCAATTCCATCTCACACGCCCTCCTGCTCGGTGGCAGGCGCCTCGGCAGTGGTTTCCGAACCACTGGCCGCTTCGCCGCCGCCATCCACCAGCCGGAACTTGCCGGGCTGCGGAGCTTCCTTCGGCAACGCCTTTTTCACCGCGTCGCGCACCGCGATCCAGCCGCCCTTGGAGCCGGGAACGGCGCCCTCGACCAGGATCAAACCGCGCTCGACATCCAGCTGCACAACCCGAAGGTTCAGCGTGGTGATGCGATCGACGCCCATGTGACCGGGCATCTTCTTGTTCTTGAAGGTCTTGCCCGGGTCCTGACGGCCACCGGTCGAACCGATCGAACGATGCGATACCGAGACGCCGTGGGTGGCGCGAAGGCCACCGAAGTTCCAGCGCTTGATACCACCCGCAAAGCCCTTGCCGACCGAGGTGCCGGTGACGTCGACAAACTGACCGACCACGAAATGGTCCGCCTGGATCTCGGCGCCGACCGGGATCAGCGCGTCTTCAGACACGCGGAACTCGGCGACCTTGCGCTTGGGTTCAACCTTGGCGACTGCGAACTGGCCGCGTTCAGCCTTCGGCAAATAAACGGTCTTGCGCACGCCCGAACCGAGCTGCAGTGCGACGTATCCGTTTTTCTCGCTGGTCCGGTGGCCTAACACCTGGCAATTGCCCAGCTTGAGCACGGTCACGGGGATATGTTCGCCGGTCTCTGTAAAGACCCGCGTCATCCCGACCTTTTGTGCGATCACTCCGGAGCGCATCGGCGTGCTTCCTGTTCTTTCTGTCCGTTAAACTCGGACGGGTCCTAAAATCTCAGAGCTTGATTTCGACGTCGACGCCGGCGGCCAGATCGAGCTTCATCAAAGCATCGACTGTCTGCGGTGTCGGATCGACGATATCGAGAAGACGCTTGTGAGTGCGCATCTCAAACTGCTCGCGGCTCTTCTTGTCGACGTGAGGCGAACGGTTGACGGTGAATTTCTCGATCCGGGTCGGCAGCGGGATCGGTCCGCGCACCTGAGCCCCGGTACGCTTCGCCGTGCTGACGATCTCACGCGTCGACGCATCGAGGATCCGATGATCGAACGCCTTGAGGCGAATGCGAATATTCTGGCCGTTCATTGCCGCTGTCTTTCTTTGTCGTCGGTGAGATGGCGAGTGGCGAATGATCGGATCATTCGCCACCTGCTGCTCGCTCTGCTTACTCGATGATGCTGGCCACGACGCCGGCGCCGACGGTACGGCCACCTTCGCGGATCGCGAAGCGCAGCTTTTCTTCCATCGCGATCGGCACGATCAGGTGCACTTCCATGGCGATGTTATCGCCCGGCATCACCATCTCGGTGCCTTCCGGCAGATGCACGACGCCGGTGACGTCGGTGGTGCGGAAGTAGAACTGCGGCCGATAGTTGGTGAAGAACGGGGTGTGACGACCGCCCTCTTCCTTGGTCAGGATATAGGCCTCGGCCTTGAACTTGGTGTGCGGCTTGACCGAACCGGGCTTGCACAACACCTGACCGCGCTCGACTTCCTCGCGCTTGGTGCCGCGCAGCAGCGCGCCGATATTGTCGCCGGCCTGGCCCTGATCCAACAGCTTGCGGAACATTTCGACGCCAGTGACGATGGTCTTCACCGTGTCACGCAGGCCGACGATTTCGATTTCCTCGCCGACCTTGATGATGCCGCGCTCGACGCGGCCGGTGACCACGGTGCCACGACCAGAGATCGAGAACACGTCTTCGACCGGCATCAGGAACGGCTGATCGATCGGACGTTCCGGCTGCGGAATGTAGGAGTCGACCGCCTTCATCAGTTCGAGGATGGCGTCGTGACCGAGCTTCGGATCCTTGTTCTCGAGCGCGGCCAGCGCCGAGCCCTTGATGATCGGAATGTCATCGCCCGGGAAGTCGTACTTCGACAGAAGCTCACGCACTTCCATCTCGACCAGTTCGAGCAGTTCCGGATCGTCGACCATGTCGCACTTGTTGAGGAACACGACCAGCGCCGGCACGCCGACCTGGCGCGCCAGCAGGATGTGCTCGCGGGTCTGCGGCATCGGGCCGTCGGCGGCGGACACGACAAGAATGCCGCCATCCATCTGCGCCGCACCGGTGATCATGTTCTTCACATAATCGGCGTGGCCGGGGCAATCGACGTGGGCGTAATGCCGGTTCGCGGTCTCGTATTCGACATGAGCCGTCGAGATCGTGATGCCGCGCGCTTTTTCCTCGGGCGCCTTGTCGATCTGGTCATAGGCCGTGAACGTCGCACCGCCCGTTTCCGCCAACACCTTGGTGATCGCCGCCGTCAGCGACGTCTTGCCGTGGTCAACGTGACCAATCGTCCCGATGTTGCAATGCGGCTTGTTTCGTTCAAACTTTGCTTTGGCCATGACACTTCTCCGTTCAGTCGCCGACTATCGTCAGCGTCAATCAGGCAAACTTTTTCTGGACTTCCGCCGACACATTGGCCGGCGCTTCCGCGTAGTGATCGAACTGCATCGTAAAGGTCGCGCGGCCCTGGCTCATCGAGCGCAGGTTGTTCACGTAACCGAACATATTCATGAGCGGCACCATCGCGTTGATAACGTTGGCGTTGCCGCGCATGTCCTGGCCCTGGATCTGGCCGCGCCGCGAATTCAGATCGCCGATCACCGAACCGGTGTAGTCTTCCGGAGTGACGCATTCGACCTTCATGATCGGCTCGAGCAGAACCGACTTGCCCTTTTGCAGCGCTTCGCGGAACGCCGCGCGCGATGCAATTTCGAAAGCCAGTGCCGAGGAGTCGACGTCGTGATAGGCGCCGTCGATCAGCGTCACCTTGACGTCAACCACCGGGAAGCCGGCGACCACGCCCGAGGTCAGCACACTGGCGAGACCCTTTTCGACGCCGGGGATGTATTCCTTCGGCACCGCGCCGCCGACAACCTTGGATTCGAACTCAAATCCCTTGCCCGGCTCGTTCGGCTCGACGATGAACTTGACCCGCGCGAACTGGCCGGTACCACCGGTCTGCTTCTTGTGGGTATAATCGACTTCGGCCTTCTTGGTGACGCGCTCACGAAACGCCACCTGCGGCGCGCCGATATTGGCATCGACCTTGTAGGTCCGACGAAGAATGTCGACCTTGATGTCGAGATGGAGCTCGCCCATCCCCTTCAGAATGGTCTGGCCGGATTCCAGATCGGTCGACACGCGGAAGGACGGATCCTCCGCAGCGAGCTTGGCCAGAGCGACGCCCAGCTTTTCCTGGTCGGCCTTGGTCTTCGGCTCGATCGCGATCTCGATCACCGGCTCGGGGAATTCCATCTTCTCGAGGATAACCTGCTTGGAGGCATCGCACAGCGTGTCGCCGGTGCGGGCTTCCTTGAGGCCAGCCAGCGCGACGATGTCGCCCGCATAGGCTTCCTTGATGTCTTCGCGGTTGTTCGCATGCATCAGCAGCATGCGGCCGATACGCTCCTTGCGGTCGCGCGTCGAATTGACGACGCCGCTGCCGGAAATCAGCGTGCCGGAATAGATGCGGCAGAACGTGATGGTGCCGACGAACGGATCGTCCATGATCTTGAAGGCCAGCAGCGCGAGCGGCTCGCTATCATTCGGCAGGCGCGTAACTTCGTTGCCGTCCTCGTCCACACCCATGATGGCGGGCACGTCGACCGGCGACGGCAGATAATCAACCACCGCGTCAAGCAAGGGCTGCACGCCCTTGTTCTTGAAGGCAGAACCGCACAGCACGGGATAGAAGGCACTGGTCAGCACGGCCTTGCGGATCAAGCGCTTGAGGGTGGCCTCATCGGGCTCAACACCATCAAGGAACTTGGCCAGAACGTCGTCGTCGAGCTCGACGGCGGCTTCAACCATCTTCTCGCGATATTCCTTGGCCTTTTCGACCATGTCCGCGGGGATATCGATGTCCTTGAAGTTTGCACCCAGGGCTTCGTCTTCCCAGATGACACCCTTCATGCGAACCAGATCGACCAGGCCCTTGAAATTGCTCTCCTCGCCGATCGGCAGCTGGATCGCAATCGGCTTGGCGCCGAGACGGTCGATGATGTCCTGCAGGCACTTGTAGAAGTCGGCGCCGGTCTTATCCATCTTGTTGGCGAAGACGATGCGCGGAACGCGATATTTGTCGCCCTGACGCCAGACGGTCTCGGTCTGCGGCTCAACGCCCTGATTGCCGTCGAGCACCACAACCGCGCCGTCGAGCACGCGCAGCGAACGCTCGACTTCGATGGTGAAGTCGACGTGGCCGGGAGTGTCGATGATGTTCAGGCGCTTGCCGCTCCAGAACGCAGTGGTTGCTGCGGACGTGATCGTGATGCCGCGCTCCTGCTCCTGCGCCATCCAGTCCATCGTCGCGGCACCTTCGTGCACTTCGCCGATTTTGTGGCTCTTGCCGGTGTAGTACAGGATGCGCTCGGTGGTCGTGGTCTTGCCGGCATCGATATGCGCCATGATACCGAAATTTCGGTAATCCTCGATGGCATGTACGCGGGGCATGGGCTCGTCCTTAAATCCGTTGTTTCGCCGTTACCAGCGATAGTGCGAGAAGGCGCGGTTGGCTTCCGCCATCCGATGCACGTCTTCGCGCTTCTTCACGGCATTGCCACGGCCATTCGACGCATCGAGCAACTCGGCTGAGAGCCGCTCCGTCATGGTCTTCTCGTTGCGGCCACGCGCCGCCGTGATCAGCCAGCGAATGCCCAGCGCCTGGCGCCGAACGCTGCGGACTTCGACCGGCACCTGGTAGGTGGCACCACCAACGCGGCGCGAACGCACCTCGATGGTCGGCATCACGTTTTCCAGAGCCTGCTCGAACACCGGCAACGGTCCCTGCTTGGTCTTGGCCTCGATGATTTCGAGTGCGCCATAGACGATGCTTTCGGCGGCGGACTTTTTGCCGTCGTACATCACCGAGTTCATGAACTTGGTGATGATGATGTTCCCGAACTTCGGATCCGGGTTAACTTCACGCTTTTCAGCAGAATGGCGACGAGACATCGATGATCTCCGATTACTTCGGACGCTTCGCGCCGTACTTGGAACGACGCTGCTTACGGTTCTTGACGCCCTGGGTATCCAGTACGCCGCGGAGAATATGGTAACGCACGCCCGGCAAATCCTTGACGCGGCCGCCGCGGATCATGACCACGGAGTGCTCTTGCAAGTTATGGCCTTCACCCGGAATGTAGCCAATGACCTCGAAGCCATTGGTCAGACGAACCTTTGCGACCTTACGAAGCGCCGAGTTCGGCTTCTTCGGGGTCGTGGTGTAGACGCGCGTACAGACACCGCGCTTCTGCGGCGACTGCTGCAGCGCCGGAACCTTCTTGCGCGACTTCTGTACGACGCGCGGACGTGCGATCAGCTGGTTGATCGTCGGCATCTTCGCCTTCACCCTTGTTCGCGCGAAACCTTAAACCGGCTTCGCAAAATTCGTTCGGAGCCACCCGCCCCATCGGTCACTCGCGCTCATCCACGCAAAGCGAAATCGCGCCAACCACTCATCACTGAGCGGAAAGCGCTTGCACGCCACAGAGGACCGCAGTTTAGACCGCCCAGCTTGCGCTGGCCTGCCCCGACCGAGGTCATGCATCCAAAACCGTTCTCGAGAGACATACTCAAGAGAACGAGTAACGTCCTGGCATTGCCTGGCTTATTTAGACAGCGTCTGAGCGACTTAGGTCGAGGTTGGTGCCCATTCGTCCCGAAGGAGTTACTGGGTGATCCGTTCCGACACTGGCGAAGCTCACCGCCTGTCTTGAAGTAGGCGCGTTTTATCGGCGGGGCCTAGCCAAGTCAAGCAAAACCGCCGTGGCAGAAGCACTTCTTGAATTGACCGCAAATTGTCGCGCAAACGTTGCAATCCGCGTGTAATTTGCTGCGGTGCGGCCGGTTCTGCGACGGTCGTTTGTGGCCCGGAGCGCGGGATTTGGCGACGAAAACCGCCCAGAGCCCGAATCGAGCGCACCCTTCCCTAACGAATCAGGAAATCAGCCCAAGCCGTGCTGAATATTGGCGAATCGCCCGGCGATCCGGTGCCCGCCAGCGCCCTTAATATTACCCGGGCAATATCTTGGGCCGACTCAGGATGCGGGCGACGCCGCGGCGGCCCTGACCGGCTGGGTCTTGTTGCGCCAAGCCCGCAAACGATTGCGCAGGCCACGCAACCAATAATATCCGCGTTGACGCCCCGCCTCGAGCGCAAAGCAGATCGTCTGGTCCGGCCCGGCGGCGATCAACAGGTCGACCATCTGCCGCCGTCCGGTCCAGAGCTGGGCCATGAAGCTGGCTTGCACCGAGCAGGAATCGATCGCCATGATGTCCGGGCCAGCAAACAGCTCCTCGGTGAGCTTGTCGACCAGCAGCGCGCCGGGGGAATATTTGGCGAATTCGGCGTCGAAGCCGATCTTCCAGGTATAGGCCGCGGTGCCGCAATACATCAGCACCTGGGCGGCAATGGCGCGGCCATCGACGCACAGCAGCGCCACGCTGGCGTCGCCGCGCGCCGCCAGCTCGCCGACCAGCCGCCGGACGAAGGCGGTGTCGTGACGGTCGCACAGGATCGCAGTGCCGCGCGCGCCCTTCCAGCTCGCCGCCTCGAGGGCGAGAAAGCTCTCCAGCGCCTGAGAAACCCCGGCTTGGGTGCGGTCATTGACGAGTTCGACCGATCCCAGCGCGGCCAGCCGATTCCAGTCCTGACGCAGCTTCTTGCGGGTGGAACCGGAGCGCTTGACGCCGGCCTCCCTGGTGACGATTGGGCGCGCCTGTTGATCCAGCGTCAGATTCGGGTTGCCGTTTTCGGTCAATAGCTTGTGCAAGGCTGCGCAGGCAGGGGATTCAGCATTGAACGAGCGCAGGCTGACCACATTCGGCAGCGCCGGATCGGCTGCGATCGCCGCCAGAAATGCCGGCATCACCCGGTCGGCATAGGCCGGGTCGAGCACCGGGCTGGACAGGAATGCGTAAGCGTGCGGCAGCGCCTCGAGCAGCATCGGCCACAATGCGAATGGCCTGCGGGCCTGCAGGGCCCACAATCCGGCCAGTCGCCGGGGGGTGACGCCATCGTCCCAGGCCAATAACAGGTGGATCCGGGCGAATCCGGTGTCGTGCGCAGCCTTCAGCGCCGCCGGGTTCATGAAGGCGTTGGGCGAAGCGCGCCCGACCAGATCGTCCCAATTGGCGCCAAGGTCGAAATCTGGTGAACAAATGCTGACCGAAATCATCGCGTGTCGGATCCTTGACCGCATCCCTGGCTGCATCCTTGACTGCATCCTTGACTGCATCCTTGGGCTGCGCCGGAACAGCTTGGACCGGCGAAATTGCGATCCGGTTAAATGAAAGGGTTAGCGGCCCGGCGCCGGCCTTCAAGGTTTGTTGGTGTTTTCCGGACAAAGATGCGCCGAACAGAGACGCCCGCCATGCGCTATACCGATATCGCGATCATCGGCGGCGGTCTTGCCGGCTCCACCGCCGCGGCCGCCCTCGGCCGCGCCGGCGTTGCGACCATCGTCATCGATCCACACAAGGTCTATCCGCCGGATTTCCGCTGCGAAAAGCTCGGCGGCGACCAGATCGCGATCCTGCGCAGGACCGGGCTGGCCGAGCCGGTGCTGCGCGCCACCACCCATGACGGCGCGGTCTGGATCGCGCGATTCGGCCGGCTGATCGACAAGAAGCCCAGCGATCAATACGGCATCCTGTACGACGATCTGGTCGCCACGCTGCGCGCGGAAATTCCGCCGGAGGTCGTCCGCATCCACGCCAAGGCCACCGCGATCGCGACCAGCCGCGATCGCCAGCGCATCACCCTGTCGGACGGCGAGACCATCTCGGCGCGGCTGGTGGTGATGGCGAACGGTCTCAATAAGGGCCTGCGCCGCACGATCGGGATCGAGAACCGGGTGATCAGCGAGTGCCACTCGGTCTCGCTCGGCTTCGATCTGGTGCCGGTCGGCCGCGCCGGCTTCGCCTTCCCGGCTCTGACCTATTACCCGGAGCGCGCCAGCGACCGGATGGCCTATCTGACGCTGTTCCCGGTCGGCCAGGCGATGCGCGCCAATCTGATGCTATATCGCCGGCTCGACGATCCCTGGTTCGGGCAGATGCGCGAGAGCCCGGAAGCGGCCTTGCGCGGCCTGATGCCGCGACTGACGCACATCACCGGCGACTTCAAAGTGGCCGGGCCGGTCCATATCCGTCCGGCCGACCTCTATGTGGCCGAAGGCCACCGCCAGCCGGGCGTGGTGCTGGTCGGCGATGCGTTCTGCACCTCCTGCCCCGCCGGCGGCACCGGCACCGACAAGGTGTTCACCGACGTCGAACGGCTGTGCAATGTCCACATTCCGGCCTGGCTGGCGACGCCGGGCATGGGCGTGGAGAAGATCGCGGCATTCTACGACGACCCGGTCAAGACCGCGGTGGATGCCTGGTCGACCGACAAGGCGTTTCACCTGCGGGCGCTGTCCACCGACCTTGGCCCGATCTGGCGGGCGCGGCGCTGGGCGCGTTTCATCGCGCGGGCCAGCCGGGGCGCCTTGCGGCGAGCGCGCCATGGGGTCGGCGGCGCTGGCGCCGCGCCGGACCTCGCAACGCAGCCGCCGCGCGCCGATCACGGCCGGCTGGCCTGAGGAGGCGTCGGCTCAGTCGTCGTCATCCTCGTCGTCGTCATCGTCATCGACGTGGTGGCTCTGGTCGTCCCACAGCTTGCGATAGACGCCGCCCGCGGCCAGCAGCTGTTTGTGCGAGCCGCGCTCGACCGCCTGACCATTATTGATCACGATGATCTCGTCCATATCGACCACCGAGGTCAGCCGATGGGTCGAGAAGATCATGGTGCGGCCCTTGGCGAGCTTCATCAGCGTCTTGTTGATCGCGGCCTCAGTGCTTTGATCCAGCGCCGAGGTCGCCTCGTCGAGCAGCAGAACCGCGGGATCGCGCACGATCGCGCGCGCGATCGCCAGGCGCTGGCGCTGGCCGCCCGACAGCGTGTCGCCGCGCTCGCCGACCACGGTGTCGTATTTCTTCGGCAGGCTCATGATGTAGCGGTGGATCTCGGCCTTCTTCGCCGCCTGCTCGACCTCCTGATCGGTGGCGCCTTCCTTGCCGAGCCGGATGTTCTCGCGGATCGACATGTTGAACAGCATGTTGTCCTGGAACACGACCGCCATGCTGGCGCGCAGCGAGTCCATGGTGACCTTGCGGACATCGACGCCGTCGATGGTGATGCGGCCATCGTCCGGCTGATACAGCCGCAAAATCAGGTTCAGCAAGGTGCTCTTGCCGGAGCCGCTGGGGCCGACGATGGCGATGGTCTTGCCGACATCGAGCTTCAGGCTGAGATTGTCGAGCACCGAGGTCTCGGCGCCTTCATATTTGAAGGTGACCCGCTCGAACGAGATATCGTTGGCAATCCGCGGCATATCCGGCGCGCCGGGGCGATCGGTGCCGGGGGTGGGCTCATCGAGCAGTTCCTCCATGTGGCGCACCGCCGCCGCCGACTGAATCGACAGCGGGATGAAATGCATCACATGCGCGATGTTGTAGGAGACTTCCCAGAACGCGCTTTCGAAGGTGACAAAGGTGCCGACGGTGATCTGGCCCTTGGTGGCCAGATAGGCGCCGAGCGCCAGCACCACGAGATGCAGCAGCAGCACCGAGATCGTGACCGAGCGCTCCACCATGGTCGACAGGAAGGTCGCCGAGGCGATCTTGCGCCGGGCGTCGTCATTGCGCAGCCGGAAGAAGCCGAACATCTTGCGCTGCAGGCCGAAGGCCTTGACCACCGCCTGCGCCGCGACGTTTTCCTGCACCACGCCGAGCAGCGCGGATTCCTGGACCTTCTGCTCGTAATTGGCCAGCACCGCCTTCGGCGTCAGCAGCCGCGGCCCGATCAGGGTGATCGGAAAGATCAGCAGCGCCACCACTGCGAGCTGCCAGTTCAAAAACAGCATCAAGGCCATGCCGGCGATCAATTCGAGCAGCGGCAGCAATCCGGTATTGGCGAAGGATTCGACCGCGCCTTCGAACGCCGACATGTCGATCGAGAACCGCGACAGGATCTCGCCGCGCTTGGTGCGACCGAAATAGGACGCCGGCAGCCGCTGGACATGGTCGAACAACCGGGCGCGGACATCCGACAGGATTGCGGAGACAAACCGCGCGTCCCATCTTTCATACCAGATCGCCACCATCGAGGTGATGATCCCGGCCACCGCCAGCACCGATAGAATCTTGATCAGCGCGTCGAAATCCTCTTCGCCGAGCGCGTCGTCGATCAGGAATTTCAGGCTGAGCGGCATGATGACGTTGAACAGCGTCTCGACCACGACGCCGAACACCACGAAGGCCAGCATCTTCCTGGAATTCTTCAGGAAGGGCCGGACGAAATTGTAATTGGTGGCGAGCGCGCCGGCCGCCTCCCGCGCGGTGAAGACGACGAGTTCCTCGTCATCGTCATCGTCGTCGAGTTCGTCGTCCTCGTCCTCCTCGTCGTCGTCTTCATCTTCGGCGACTTTGGCGGCGGCGGCTTTGGCGGTGGCGGCGGTCGTTGCCACCGGCGCCGGAACCACCACGGGCTTCTTGGCGAGGGTGGGTGGTTTCAGACTGGGCACCTTCACCGCGGCGGGGCCGACCGGGAGCGCGAACTTCCCGTCAAGCGGCGACGCCACGGCATCGACTGCCGCGGGCTTGTCCTTGTCGGTTGGCGCTGGGGGCTTTTTGGGGGGCTTTGGCGCCATGAGATGAACCGTTGGTGCTCGGCCAACATGACCGCAATCTACAGCGCCGTGGCGAGGCCCGCCACGGCAACGACCTTACGCGATCAGGACCCGCGCGGCCAGGCGGCCGCGCTCAGTCGTCGTCAGCGACCTTGTCGTAGAAGGAATAGCGCAGGCTTTCCGCGTCGGCGTACCAGTGATCCGGCCCCTTGCCGGCCTTCAGCGCGACTTCCCACAGCTCCTCGGAGCAATCATTGCGGTTCATCGACAGGTCGAACCCGTTATTGAAGAACAGTTCCGACCATTCCCACCAGGTGCCGAGCTTTTTGACCCCGCGCAACAGGTCGTAACGATCGATCACATGGGGTTCCATGTCGCTGGTCACAGAGCCGAACAGCACGCCGGTCTTGACCACGCGATTGAGCTCGCGAATGGCCTTCACCACCCGGTTCTCCGCGACGTGACACAGGCTGGTCTCGAACACGAAGTCGAACTCTTCGTCGGCGAACGGCAGATCGACGATCGATCCGAGCAGGTTGAACGGCTTCAACGCCGCGGGCGTCTTGGCATGGATGAAGCGGTTGTTCTCGACGCCCCAGGCATCGACGCCGCGTTCGCGCAGCGCACCGACCAGCTCGCCGCTCGCCGATCCGGCGATCAGCAATTTGTAGCCGCCGGCTTTCTCCCACACGGTCTTGACCTGATCCATCAGGTAGTCAGGCGCGTTGAACTGCTTCCAGGCCTCTGGATATGGCCCGAGGCCGCGATAGTTCTCGAAATAGTCGCGATCGATCTTGTCGGAAGCCGACTTGCCGGCTTCCAGCCGCGCCCGGCTACGGCGCAGCTTGATGGTCTCGGTGACGATGATGTCGGTGGCGGCGTCGGCGGAATCGAACAGCCCGTTCAGCGTCGAATCGAACAGATAGTCGCCGACCACCACCAGCCGGGGATGATTCTTCGGCTCCGGCCGGTGATTGGTCATGACGTCGCGCACCGGCAAGCCGCCGGGAATCGCATTGACCGAGGACAGCCAGCGATGGGTCTTGCCCTCCATGAAATGGTCGCGGGCGTTGCCGAGCGACGCCGGCAGCGTCTTCAGCGCCTGGTCGATCAGCTCCTTGTCGGTGAGGTTGGAATAGGCCAGCGCATCGGAGCCGGCGATCAGCCAGTTCAACACGCCATATTTGCCGACGTCGTGGCGCGAGCCCTCATTGTAGACGCAGCAGCCGCCGAACGCTTCCGACATGAACCAGGAGCCCGGGATCTTGTCGCCCCAGAACGGCGAATCGAACAGCACCGAGATCCGCAGGTAATGCGCCGGGCGATCGAAATAGGCGACATGCTTGACCATCGCACGGCGCAGCTGCTCGTCGCCCCAGCCGATCGTCGCCAGCCAATTATGCGGCAGGCACATCAGCACCAGATCGAAATCCGCGGTCTCCGGCCCCTTGCCGTTCATCATGTTGAGCTGATAGCGGCCGGCCTCGGTCTTGCCGACCTTCAGCACGCGGTGGTTCAGCTTGACCTTGGCGTCGACCTCGGAATGCAGGCAGGACACCAGCTGTTCATTGCCGTTTTGGATCGAATACAGGCCGATATAGCCGTCGATATCCATCACGAAGTTCTTCAGCGCGTTCAGCCCGTTGGTGTTGTGGCTTTCGGTGGCGATGTCGGAACGCGCCATCACCTTGAAGAAGCGCTTGGCGACCGGGTCCTGGATCTCCTTGTCGAGCAATTCCTCGCAATTCACCCAGGCCCAGGGATGTTCATTGTCGTGGGCGCCGACGCCCTCGTAATATTCCTGCGGCGAGACCTTGGTGGCGCACAGCTTGCGGAACGCCTCGATCGCATCGGCGGTCTTGTCACCGTATTTCTTGCGCATCCCCGGCACGTCGGCCAGCAGCTCGCCATCGAGCTGCACCTGCTCGGCGTCCATCGGAATGGTCTGCAGGCCGAAATGCTGCACCAATTCCCGCAACGGGTCCGGTCCGGTCATCGAGTAGTCGTAGAGCTCGGCGACCCCGGCCTCGTACATCGCCGGCGCGCTGTCGAATTTCTGCGTGACGATCTTGCCGCCGATCCGGTCGGAGGCCTCGAAAATCGTCACCCGGCACAATTCCCCGAGCTTTTTCTTCAGATACCAGGCGCTCATCAGGCCGCCCGGGCCACCACCAACGATTGCAAGGTCAAACATGCTTGTTCTTTCACACGTCCAAACGGGTTGCGATGGCAACGCCGCATCTCCAGCCTATCAGCTTTCCAGAAATATCATTCCATGGGGACGGACCGACGCTTCGCGACACCGCCACCATCGGTGGCCGAGCGGAGCCCATCGGTCCGGATTCCTTCAGGGCATCACAGCAAAAGCGCTTTTCACCTGAAGGGAACATGAACGGAATGTAATCGACGGAAAAATCCCGCACCAGCACAGAAAAAGGCCGGCTTGCGCCGGCCTTTTCGGTATTGCATCGCAGTATCGGCCTATTCGGCCGTCGGCGTCGACTCTGATTCCGCGCTCGGATCCTGAACCGGCTCCGATTGCTGCGCCGATTCGGGCGTCGGCAGCGCCAGCGGTTCCTCCTCCGGAGCCGTCGGCACGATCGCCGCCTGCTTCTCGCGCTCGTCGAGAATCATCTTGTCGCGCTTCACCGCGACTTCGCGGATCTTCGCCATCGAGGCGCCGGTGCCCGCCGGGATCAGCCGGCCGACAATGACGTTTTCCTTGAGGCCTTCCAGCGGGTCGACCTTGCCGTTGACGGCGGCTTCGGTCAGCACGCGGGTAGTCTCCTGGAACGACGCCGCCGAGAAGAACGAGCGGGTCTGCAAGCTCGCCTTGGTGATGCCGAGCAGAACCGGCGTCCCCGTGGCGATCTTCTTGCCCTCTTCCTTCGCCCGCGCATTGAGCTGGTCGAACTCGATCTTGTCGATCTGTTCGCCCGAGATCATGTCTGTCTCGCCCTGGTCGGTGATCTCGACCTTCTGCAGCATCTGGCGAACGATCACCTCGATGTGCTTGTCGTTGATCAACACGCCCTGCAGCCGGTAGACCTCCTGGATTTCGTTGACCAGATAGGCGGCGAGTTCCTCGATGCC